>JAXLVT010000003.1:0-230182 GCA_046328925.1 Anaerolineales bacterium | reverse complement strand
TGAGAAAAAGACGGCACAAAACAATGCCGCTACCGCTGTAGCCAGTGGACATTTTGCGGCTACCCAGCAGGCAATTGCAGAAGATAATGCAGCACAGGCTTTGGCAAAAGAAAATGAAGCGAAAGCACAAAGAAGTGCCGCCCAAGCCAGCATTTATGTTGATCGTCCAGGAGAATTAGACACCAGCTCTTTACTCGCATTGGATTCCTGGCTACGCATTCCATCTGATGAAGCCGAAGATGTGCTTCGTAATAATATTTCCGAAATGCCGATTCCTGTTGCCCAGGTAAAACACAATGGCAGAATATGGAATCTCCATACCAGCAAAGATGGACAGTACATTGTTTCTGCCAGTGCAGACAAAACAGCTTGTATTTGGACAAAAGACGGGAAAAGAAAATTCTGCGTTCAACATGACCTGGACGTGACAGACGCCCTTCTCACTTCTGACAACAGTTTACTAGTTACCTCCAGCATGGACGGCACCATTCGCTTATGGAGTGGAGAAGATGGTAAACCGATTCAAGAATTTAAGTATGACACTGAAATTCTCGATATTGATATCAGCCCCGATGGCAAACTGTTAACAGCTGGCCGAAAAGACGGGTTTGTTTCAGTCATTGATTTAATTAAACATAAAGATATCTTTGTGATTAATTTCGCTGCAGGCCCTGTGACCGTGCTGAGTTTCCAACCCGATGGCCAATGGCTAGCGGTTGGGACTCAACATGGAGATGTTCGGATTTGGCGAGTGATGACGGGTCTTTCTCTGATTGGTCCTAAACATAAAGGCGAAATATTCAACCTCGCCTTCAGTCCAGATGGAAAATGGTTGGTTTCAGTAGGTTCAGATAGCACTGCACGGGTTGTGAAAACCGAAAGCGGTGGTCAGAATCGCGTGGTCGAACATGGTGACTGGGTGGAAGATGTTGCATTTGGCTCCGACAATTCCTGGTATGCGACTGTATCCGATGACAATCTAGTCCGCATCATTGAAACTCAAACTGGACAGGAAAAACTTCGCATGCAACACGGAAGTTTTGTACAACGCGTCGAAGTTAGCACCAATGGACAATGGATTGTAAGCACAGGATACGATCACACGGCAAGAGTATGGGATGCTGAAACGGGCGCTTTGATGTTTGAAGCTTCCATTGATAGTATCGGTTCTTCACTGATATTCAGCCCTGATGGAAACCAAATCATTGTTGGAGATCGAGACGGAAACATCACAATTTGGGATATTTCTACTCTAAAAGCCAGAGTTGGCTATATTGAGTTTCCTGAATTTGTAAACAAAGCAAAATATGACCCTGCAGGCAATTGGCTGATTGTGAATTCAGACGATAAAAACCTCTGGCAAATTCCAGCCGATCAATTGACCAGCATTCATGATGGAACCCTAGGCACTAAGGTCTTCACCTTTGACGATATCACTTCTCAATTAAAAGTCAGCCCGAACTCAAAGTGGATTGCGGTCTCAGAAAATTCCGAAACTGCCACTTCCAAAGCGCTTTTGTATAACCTTGAGACCAAAACCTTATATTCCCTCAATCAAAGTTCAGATGTGATTGGATTGGCAATTAGTGCAGACAGCAAATTCCTGGCTGTGACGGATCAGGGCAATTCCCATGTTTACATTTGGGATATTGAATCTGGTCAACAAATAAACGCCATCGAATTCAGCGAAGCGGCTTTTACTTCTGCCTTTAGCCCCAAGGATCATATATTGGCCATTGGGCTGGCAGATAAAACTGTTTTATGGGACACAGTTGCCAACAAGCAAATTGCCACACTCCAACAAGTTGGAAGCATCAAATCCATTACTTTTAACAAGGAGGGAAACTGGTTGGCAACAACCAGCAGCGATGGAAGCATTTACGTTTGGGATATGGCTAAAAATAATTATGTCGAACCACTTTTTACATTTCTACAAGGTGGCAGAATTACATCCTTGGACTTTAATCCCAAAAAACAATGGCTTGCCTCCGCAGGCTCGAATGGGTTTGTCTATTTATGGAATTTAGAAACAGGTGAAGAAATCGTCCGCATTCATCATGTGGACTCAGTATCAGGAATTAATTTCTCGGCAGATGGAAATTATCTATCGACAGTGACCAGAAAAGTCGTACAAATTTGGGATGTAAACCAGTTTGTACCTATCACAAAGGATAAACTGGCAGAAACAGTTTGTTCTCGTCTGGTAACGAATTTAACAAAAAGTCAGTGGCAATTCTTCTTCCATGAAGAAGAATATCATGTTCTTTGCCCTAACCTACCTTAAGACGGAAAGAGGAATCATATTTATGGAAACACAACCTCAAAAACCAACACCCATCTTGGAAATTGCATGGTTACGTCATGCCCAACTAGACGCAATTGCATCAAAGCGCTCTAGGCAATTTCTGTCATTACGACGTTGGATTGCCATTTTAGGTGTACTAGCTGCTTTATTTGCAGTTCTTTCACAAATCCTCCCATTTGAAACCAGCGGACTTCTAGGTGTGATTGTCCGAGGCATTTTGATTTTGCTTCCTATTCTCGCTTCAGGATTAGCTGCGTATACCAGTTCGTTCTTTTCAAATGGCGATTGGTTGATCGCACGTGCTGGGGCTGAAGAAATCAAAAAAGAAGTTTTTAACTACAGAACAATTTTACGAGATTCCCCCACCAAACGTGTCTGGTTGGAAAATCGTCTGGTGGAAATTCAACGTTCAGTATTCCGCGGTATGGGTGGCGAATTAACCATGGAAGAATACAATGGTCCACTTCCAGTACATCACGATCCCAAAAAACCAGATAGTGACCCTGGTTTTCATGATTTGGCGATGGATGAGTATTTTATATATCGGGTTAAAGATCAATTACTTTGGCACAGTAAAAAAGTAGTACAACGACAAGCCGAACGCAAAAGACTTCAATTACTAATTTTAGTCTCTGGTGGCCTTGGGGCTTTCATGGCAGTTATCCTACCTTTATGGGTAGCACTAACTGCCTCGTTGACAGCAGCTCTTATTGGCTGGCAGGAATTGCGCAACTTAGATGCGGTAATCAAGAACTACAGCAAGGTCCGCATGGAGTTAGGAATTATTCACGACCATTGGCGTAATTTAACAACGGAAGAGAAAACTCAAAGCGAATTCTTCAATATGGTGAAGAGCACTGAAGATATTCTTTGGAGTCAAAACGTTGAATACATCAAAGCGATGCAGGAAGCGCTCAAAGAAAACGACCTCAGCGAAGAAGCCAGCCTCATCAATCGCACAATTCAAGAAGCAAGAGATTCTGACAAGCGCCTCAAGAAATCCATGGAAGATTCGATTGTTGAATTCACCCATGAGAAATTAACCGAGTCAGAAAAAGTACTTGAAGAAAATTTTGACAAAGCTCTCAACAGCCTTGCTGAAGAAGCTTCTTCTGAATTAGTACAAGCCGAACTCGCCGCCATGCAACAAATGATTCAGGAAAGCTTTACCAGCGTAAAAGACAAACTTCAGGAAATTGCTGAAGAATTTGCAGGCGTTGAAATTAGCCGTGATACTCCACCCTCAGTTCTGAACAACTTGCTCTCCAAGTACCCCAAATCATCGGATGCGAAAGGGTAATATTCCATGACTGACCAAAACAACACAACCGAACAAAAACCTACAGCAGATCAAACCGCATCCGCTACGCCTGCGCCTGCTGCTACCACAACAGCACCTGCTACCGCTGAAGCAACTCCAGCCAAAGCGGCAGAGACAGCCATCGTAGCGGCGAAACCTGCTGAAGCGGAGACAGATGAAGCGCCAGATCCCGTTCGCCCTGAAATCCGCCCGCATGCCTTTGTCGTCATGCCTTTTGGAAAAAAGAAAGGCGGCGATGGATCACCATATGACTTCAATGCCATCTACAAAACCTTAATCAAGCCCGCATTGGAAGAGGCTGGCTTTGAACCTTTTCGCGCAGATGAAGAGACCTCCTCTGGGGATATCCTCACAGATATGTTCCAGGAGCTTTTGCTAGCCGATTTGGTTCTATGCGATCTCAGCATCGATAATGCCAATGCCTTTTATGAATTGGGAATTCGCCACGCGTTTCGCAAACGCGGTGTGGTTCATATTCAAGCTGGCCGTGCTTATATGCCGTTTGATATTTTCAACGTCCGCACCTTACCGTATCACATCACTCCAGATGGAGTTCCCGACCCTGCGTTTTTACGAAACGATATCCAAGCCATCGCCCGCATGACTCGCGATACCTGGGCATCAGATCGTGATGCAGTTCATAGCCCCATTTTCAATTTATTATCTGGCTTGCAAGAGCCTGATCGCAAATCACTACGCACTCCGCTCGCCACAGGATTCTGGCGTGAATACAACGAGTGGAAAGAAAAAGTTACGGTTGCTCAACGTCAAAAAAGAATTGGCGACATTTTGTTATTGACGGAAGAAATTCGCAACCCGCTTATCAAGGAAGAAGCCATTGGAGAGGCAGGAAAAGCTCTCGCCAATATGGGAAGAAATGAGTTGGCGCTCGCTCAATATCGAAAAGGCTTGGAAGTCAATTCGGGCAACCTGTCATTTCGACGTGAAGAAGCATTTCACCTCAACCGCCTTGGCAGAGTCGATGAAGCGATTGTAAAAATTGAAAGCCTGGTCAACGATTATCCCAACGACAGTGAAGCAATTTCCTATCTGGGACGCATTTACAAAGAAATGTGGACGGGGTCATGGAAAAATATCGCAGATAAGGCAAAACGACTAAAGGCGGCTTTTGACTCTTACCACTGGCTGATTAAGGCCATTGATATTTACCTAAAGGGATATCAAATCGATCTTAATAACCATTATCCCGGTGTCAACGCGCTCACCTTATCCACTATCGCCGTCCACCTTGCAGACAAGTTCGACGACAAAAAAGATCCTGATCCAGACATCACCCGCATTCGAGGACAATTAAATGAGCTCAAAGGTGCTTTGGTTTTTGCCCTTGAAAAAAAGGTAAATGACGACAACGCAGATTACTGGACTTTAATTTCTATCGCCGAATTAAGAGTATTAACTGCTGATAATGTTTCCAATGTAATTCGCTCTTACCGTAAAGCACTAACTGCCTCTCGTCGAAATTTATTCTTTTTACAAGCATCGCTTTCTCAGCTTGAAATCCTCCGTGCCCTTGATATGCGCACTGAATATGTACAAGCCGCAATCAACATCCTTGAAGAAGAAGTTGGACGAGTTGATGTTGGCAAGGATACAAAATCTGTTAAGAGCGCTAAAAATAAGAAAGCCACAGCTACCAAGCCCGCCGAAGGGCAAGTATTTCTCTTTACAGGGTACATGGTAGATTATCCCAGTAAAGAAAAACAAACTTTCCCAGCTGACAAAGAGAATGAAATACGTACAGAGATTCGCAAAAAGCTAGAGAAATTCCACGCTGGGTCAAATGACCTTGCCTTTGCAGCAGGCCTGTCCGCAGGGAGTGAAATTATCTTCGCAGAAGAGTGTGCAAACATGGGTGTTCATGTAGAAGTCCACTTGCCCTTGCCAGAAGCCTCTTACATCCGCGAATTTGTTTCACCAGGAGGTGAAACCTGGGTGGATAGATTCTATAAAATCCGCAGCCACCCATTAGTGGATGAAATGTATCAGCTTGAAAATGTTGGTAATCCCAAGGAAGATGACGATCCCTATGAACGTAACAATCGTTGGGCTTTGTACTCCTCCTTGATTCGTGGCATTGACAAGGTACGCCTCATTGCCATTTGGAATGGAGTTGGCGGAAGACCCAAAGACCGTGATGCGCGTTTGGTGCGTCATATGGTGGAATTAATGCGTGATACAGGCGGCATTATTGAAACCATCAATACAGCCAAATACATTCACGGGTTTATTCCAGGATCCTTCGACGGCCTTCCAGATTTAAGCAAACCTACGCCCACCATCTTACGGCCACGGACTTCGAAAAAATCAGAGAAGAAAAAATAAAAAAAAGCCCTGCTGAGAATTACTCAGCAGGGCTCATTATTTCATTGGCCTTTTCAATTGGATACGGCCAAATTTCTCCCTCCACACCTTTCGCAAGGTAGAAGTCGCCTGCACGAACAGAGGTCACTCCTTCCATGGTGTGTACATCCACAGTTCGATCTGGGTCTCCTCCTGTTATATCAAGTAGAGGAACCAATAAAGTCACAGCCCGTTTCACACAAATCCCTGGGTTGATAATAATATAACTTTCATCGAAGATTTTCGAATTGACTGGCCAAACATCATTGGGTCGATCCAATTCGTACACCAACATATCCCCTTTTTTAGCAGTCAAGACAGCGCCCCATGGTGTTGTAATATCCCTGGTTTGCGGTTCGGTATCTGCAGGGGAAAAGGGAATCACACCTCTTTGCACTTTATTACGAAACGGCTTAAAGTTTAACGTTTTGATGATTGGGTCGTCTGACTTTATGACAATGGGCTCTTCCATTTTTCTCCTCTTCAAATTAAGTATAATATATAATAAAAAATACGCCTATAAAATATTCCTGCAAAGAAACAAAAGCGAAAGCCAATGGTGCCATAATTGATGAATAAATTGATTGTAATTGTCGGACCAAGTGGTGTTGGGAAAACCACCCTTGCCCATGAATTGATAAAAAAAATGGATTTACACCTTGCTTTGGAACAACATGTAGAAAGACCATTCCAGGCACTTTTCAAACAAGACCCCAAATACGCACTAGCGAATCAACTGGATTATTTAATGTTTCGTGCAGACCAAGAGCGAGACCTTCGGAAACTAGCCAAACCAGCCCTTATGGATGGAGGTCTGGATTTGGATTTCCATGGTTTTACACAACTCTTCCATAAGAAAGGATGGCTAACCTCTCTTGAGTTTGACCTATGTCAACGCTTCTATGACCTAACTCGAAGCTTGCTACCCATTCCAGACATGGTCATCGCCCTAAACGCATCTGAAACAATCATCCGTGAAAGATTAGCCTCACGAGACCGCATCAACATTGCGTCTAGCGAAGATGCGGATTTGCTAAATAGTTTCATGGAAGAGTGGCTTGTGTCCATTCCCTCAACTCATCTTATCAGGCTGGACGTATCCAGCGAGAATGCGTCCTATTCAAACAGCATTCCGCATATTCTTGAAAAACTCAAGTTTTAATAACTCCAACTCCAGGAAAGTCTGCCCATATGAAACAATCCATCACAAGCTTTGCTTTTATCGTAAAAGAGTATGATGAAGCAATTCAATATTTTACAGAAAAATTGAAATTCGATTTAATAGAAGACACCAGACTTGATGAAGAAAAGCGCTGGGTGCTAATTGCTCCCAAGGGCGGCAATGGATCAAAGATATTACTAGCCAAAGCTGCATCACCAGAGCAAGCACAAGCCATTGGAAATCAAAGCGGTGGACGTGTATTTTTATTTCTACAAACAGATGATTTTTGGCGAGACTATCAAGAAATGAAATCATGCGGCATTCAATTTATGGAAGAACCCAGAAATGAAGAATACGGCACCGTAGCCGTATTCTCTGACTTATATGGAAACAAATGGGATTTACTGCAACCTAAAAATTAACGGTTCATCATGTCTTCTAAATTCTTCTTAACCTCTGGCCATTCAGCATCAAGAATGCTGTAAAAGACCGAGTGACGAATGTAGCCATCAGGCAAAATCATGTGATTACGAAGGGTACCTTCTTTTTTAGCTCCGATACGCTCAATTGCTTTTTGGGAACGCACATTACGAGAATCTGTTTTCAATTGAACACGGATGGTGTGCAATGTCTCAAATGCATGACGCATTAATAAGTATTTACATTCAGTATTGACAGGGGTTCGTTGAAAATCTAATCCATACCATGTACCACCAATTTCAAGTCCGCGATCGTTAGGCATGATGTTCAAGTAGCGTGTCGCACCTGCAACCCGCCCTGATTCAAGATGAATGGCAACAAATGGCAAATCAGTTCCACGTTCGGCACGTTTGAGAATATCTGCAACCCAATTCCGCATATCATCAGCGGTCTTCATATCCCCATACAACATAAAATGCCAAAAATCCTGTCCTACTCCAACTTCAGTCAACCCAGAGATGTGGGCTTCTGTCATTGGTTCCAGACGAACATGTTTTCCTTGTAATACCACAGGGGAAGCCCAAGGCGTTGTCATTTTGACCTCGCAAACAATTCTTCAACTTTCTGAAATCGATAATCAAAGATGGAATTTAGTCGTTTCTTCACCCAAAGAGAGTGAACAACTTCACCAATAAAGCCAAACGGCAAAGCATATGTGACATGGTCAATCATTTTGACTCCATCAAGTTGCTGCTCGAAACGATGCTCGTGATACCAAAAGCGATATGGTCCCACACGTTGTTCATCTACAAAGTATTCATTGTCACGTATATGTGCAATTTCGGTCAGCCACAAAGAACGAAGGCCACGAATAAATTCAACACGATACTCAATAATTTGTCATTCATACATCCGGGCATCAGCGCCTGCAATAATTTCAAAATTCATATCAGGTGGAGTCATTTCATTTAAATTTTTAGGAGAACAGAAATATGCCCAAACGATTTCAAGTGAGGCAGGGATGAATTGCTCGCGATGCAGATAATGAATTGTCATCCCTTTAACCATTCTTCTTCTTTTTTATCGAGCGAAGGGAGATATTGTCTATGGGGACCATCTATCCTCAACAATTCAGAAAGCGCAGCCTTCATGGCAATGCGATCATCCCAAAGATATTCTGTTTTTCCAAAACACATCGACTGCTCATGTCCCTTTCCGCAGGACAAAACAATGTCACCATCTTTTGCCAACCCAATGGCAAATTTTATGGCTTCTCCACGGTCTGGCACTCGCCAAAAAGTTTCACCTTCGCGCCCGCCTTTGCCTCTTGCTCCCTCTGCCATTTCTTCCAGAATTCCATCTAAAGATTCGATGCGGGGATCTTCAGCAGTTAACACGGTAAGATCAGCCAACTCAATGGATGTTTCCGCCATCATGCGACGCTTCTCTTTATCTCTCAAACCTGCGGAGCCAAACACGGAAATGACTCTGCCCTTTGTCATTTTTCTACCTGCCTCTAAAGCCACTTTAAGTGCATTGGGCGTATGAGCAAAGTCCACCACAGCAATGAAATTCTGACCCAAATCAATTTGTTCCATACGGCCTGGGATGCCAGCAAGTGACCCAATTCCACGCGCCACAACCTGTGGATTAATTCCCAGCCCATATATAGCGGCAGTCAACGCGGCAAGACAATTAGACACATTGTATTCACCAACTAAATTGCTACTGACAGGTTCTCGGAAGTCTTTTGAAACAGCCGTAAATTTAATGCCAGCGGAACTATACTCAATATCTTCTGCATGGACATCTGCATTGTTCTGCAAGCCATAATTCAATTGATTGGTCTTGACAAATTGATTCAAGAACTCAAATGAACGGTCATCGCGGTTAATGACGCCCAGTCGCGGATTCCCCTGAGGCTTCACCTTCGTCAACTCAAGGCTTGAAAATAATCTGGCTTTGGCGGCTCGATAATTTTCATAACTTCCATGTTCATCCATGTGCTCATGAGTAATGTTTGTGACAACGCCCATATCGAATTCACAAGCATCGATACGGAATTGAGCCCAACCATGGGATGTGGTTTCCAGCACCACATGAGTTAAGCCTGCATCCACCATTTTTGAAAGATAGAATTGAACATCATGGGCATCTGGCGTAGTCACGTGAAAGCCCGTATCCAGAACTTCATCTCCAATCACCGCATTCACTGTTGAAATCATACCCGCTTTGATTCCAGCGGCGACAAGAATTTTGTAAATCAAATTACTGGTGGTTGTTTTGCCATCTGTCCCCGTGACACCAATCACCGTCAGCTTGCGAGCAGGCCAGTTGTAAAACGCAGCAGCTAGCCAGGTCAGGGCTTGACGCGGGTTTTCCAGTCGCAGATAAGGAATGGGCAGAGTTCCCATCTCTTTTTCGCCAATCACCGCAGTAGCGCCATTCTCAATAGCTTTTTGAATATAAGCATGCCCATCTGCGAATTTTCCGCTCATGGCAACAAAAAGAAAGCCAGGTTTGACAGCACGACTGTCAATGGCAATCCCTGTAATTTCAACATCAGGAATATCGGCAGGAATAGAATATGGGAAATCAACAAACAAGTTTTTTAGTAGCATTTTTGATTCCAAATTAAAACAAAAAAGGGTTTTGGTAATTTTACCAAAACCCTTTTCATCGTAATGATTGATTTATTTCAAGGTTTGGCGCAGGCCTTCGAGCTTGCCAGCGACGGAACCATCGAGAACCTTGTCATCAACTTTGATGACGAGACCACCAAGAATGGAGGGGTCCACTTTGAAAGAAACTTCCTTGACGGAGACACTCTTCTTGACAGTGGCTTGCTCATCACTGGTGAGGGGTAATGCGCTGGTGACTTCGGCAGAATTGCCAGTGAGGCCTTCTGAAATCACAACCTTGCCACCTTTGACACCAGAGAAGAATTCGTCAATCAAAGCGCGTTGCTTCTTCTCGTCCAGGGTTTCACCAACAAGCTTGTTGGCAGCGGCAATGGCGAGAGCAGCCACCTGACCACGAAGGTCACCGAGGATGCGATTGCGTTCGAGCTCAGCTTCAGCCATAGCGGCTTCGCGAGCCTTGGCGGCTTCAGCTTCTGCAGCGGCTTTGACATCCTTACCAGCGGAAGCAGCGCGTTCAGTGGCTTCACGAACCACTTTGCCAGCTTCGGCCTGAGCTTCAGCGAGGACCTTAGCGGCTTCTTTTTCTGCATTGGCGCGAGCTTCTGCAGCGACACGGGCATCTTCGAGGCCCTGTGCGATTTTCTGTTTACGGGTCTCCATCATGTCCAACATGGGCTTATACAGCCAAGCGTTCAATGTGAGGAACACAATTGCGAACGCAATCAGTTGAACAATGAGTAGACCGAGATTAATACCAAGAGCTTCCATGTTTCAATGCTCCTTTGAACTACACGACTTTGAAGAGCATGAGGAACGCGATGACCAAACAATAAATAGCGATTGATTCAGAGAACGCCACACCGAGAATCATGTTGGTCAACAAGTTACCGTATGTATCGGGATTGCGGGCCATGCCTGTGAGGGCGCCCTGCACGCTCAAACCGATACCCACACCAGCGCCTGCGGCGCCAATCATTGCCAAACCTGCGCCGACAAAGCGCATTGCATCTAAAATATTTCCTTCCATGTTACAAGCCTCCTTAGGTTAATCCTAATTATTTATATATAAATTTCACTACACCAAACGCTGATTAATGTTCAGCGTGTTCTTCGTCGCCGTGACCTTGCGTGGCCATTGCCATGAAGACCATGGTCAACATACCGAACACGAAGGCTTGAATGACACCCACGAACAATTCGAACATCATAATCATGGCAGAGACAATGCTGATCTGCCCCAACAAGGAGGCAACCACTGCGACCAACACGACACCTGCGAACATATTACCGAAAAGACGGAATGTGAACGAAAGAATTTTTGCGAGTTCAGAGATGATTTCCAACAAACCAACCAAGAAGTCCATTGCACCAAAGAACGGAACTTTGAACATTCGCTTGGTATTGAGGAATTTGCTGAAATAGCCGAGTCCCTGAGAACGAACACCGATGACCTGAATGGCAAGGAATGAAATCACAGCCAAGGACAAAGTGAAGTTCAAATCCACAGAAATACCGCGGAAGAATGGGGCAAGAACAAACTCTTTACTTAATTCTGCGTTATAAATCTGCCAGCCATGAAGCTCAACTGCATGCTCGCCGCCATGCGGATGCAACACACCGATTGACTCAAAACCAGGAATCAACTTGAGTAAGTTTGCAAACAATACATAAATCATGATGGTTGCAAACCAAGGGAAAATGGCCTTTGCCCATTTGGTGCCTGCGGAAGTTTCGGTCAAGTTATACAACATTTCCAAAATTGCTTCCATGGCATTTCCAATGCCAGTTGGCACGAGGTCTGTCTGTTGGCTCTTCTTTAAAGAGCGATTCGCGGCAAACCCAATCACCAGAAGCAAGACAATTGTCACAGCTAATGTGGGAAGTGTGTTCACCAAATACAACGGGCCTAAGCCGAGAAAATTCTCGACAATCGGCTCTTCAATCAATTTTTCGGCGGCAACCGTGATTTCAGGTCGAACGGGAACATAAACCCCGCCCAAATAGAAACCTGCGATCATTAGCACTAGAACAATCCAGCGCCGCCAGGGGGTACGTTTTTGGGTATCCAAGCCCGCCTCCTAAGCAGTATTTTCTTTCTCTTCGGTTTCGTATTTTTCCTTCAGCTTCGCCAGCGTCTTTCGCGCCGTGAACATCATCAGGAACACCGAGAGAGGGATTCCAGCAAACAACAGGACCAGAGTAAAAACCCGACCTGTTTCGAACGTTTTATCAAGCCACAACCCGCCGAACACCGAGGCCAAAATGATGGCAATTGTGATACAGCCCACCTGCCCGATCATTACCACGAGCAGGGTGTACACCATATTTTGACGAGCGGTCTGCTTTGATTGTGTCATGTCGCACGATTATAACTGACAGGTCAAAGGGATGTCAAACGGAAATCGAAAATCGCTTCTGTCTGGACCTTTGGCCTGTTTCAGCTAAAACAAGTTCAACGCCGCCGTATTTGACCAGCCAAACCACGGGGCAAAGACCGTTCCCACTAAAATCACACCCACCGCCAAAATAATCAATGCAATGGCATAAGGTCTGGTAAGGGGAATCGGATGGCTTTCTTCATCTTCATTCGGCATGCGTTTGAGGTATACAAACTTCAAAACATTGAGATAGTAATACACACCGATAATGGAATTGAGAATACCGACAATTACCAGCCAAGTGTAATTGGCTTGAACGCCCGCCGCGAAGACAAATACCTTCGCTACGAACCCACCGAATGGCGGCATGCCAGCTAGAGATAGGAACGCAGCCAACATCATCAAACCCATCAAAGGATTGCGGCGGCTGAGACCCGCATAATCTTCCAACTCCTCCAAGCCTGTCACACGGCTAAGCGCCATGACCACACCGAAGGCCAGTAAGTTTGTTGCGATATAAGCTGCGAGATAAAAGACCACGCTCGCCGCGCCCAACTGACTAAACGCCACGACACCAATCAAAGCATATCCTGCATGACCAACCGATGAATAGGCAAGCAAGCGTTTGATATTGGTTTGAGTCAAAGTAGCAAGTTTCCTACGGTCATCGTGATGGCGGCAAGGACAGCAAAAGTCCATGCCCAGAGATGAGACATTTCAGGAGCATTTTTAAAAGCGAACGCTACAAAGAACAAACGCAGAATGACAGCAAAGCCTACGGCCTTGGAAGCGGTAGATAAGAAACCAGCAACAGGTGTTGGAGAGCCTTGATACACGTCAGGGGCCCAGAATTGAAGCGTACCATCGCAATCTTGAAGCCAAGGCCAACCACCAGTAGCGCAATCACGCCAAAGGCAAAGAGAGGCGTCATTTGTCCAGCAGCGAACATATCAGAGAGTTGATACATGTTTGTCGTGCCAGCAAATCCGAAGATCAAGCTAAATCCATACAGCATGATCGTGGAAGCCAATGTACCGAAAAGCAGGTATTTGAAACCAGCCTCTGTAGAACGCTCGTCGCTGATAAGGAAGCCAGCGAGAATGTATAAAGGAATGGAAGCAGTTTCGATGGACAGGTACAACATCACGAGGTCTGCAGAAACTGCCATCAGGTTCATGCCGATGATGGAAGCGAGAAGCATCAAATAGGCTTCACCGCGACGACCCGCTTTTTCATGGTCCATCAAAAGCAGAGCGGTAATCGCTCCTGCAAACATGAACAACATCTTGAAGAAGAAACCCAACCAGTCAAAACGAATCATGCCGCCCAATACAGAAACTGGTTCGGCAGGACGTCCAATCAACAGACTGATAATGATGGAAATGAAGATACCGACTGCAGTCAACCAACCTACATTACGGCGTTGGTCTTCTTTCCAGAACGGTTCAGCAATCAATAAGATAATGCCGAGCACGAGCAAAAGGATTTCAGGGAGGACTGAAGCAAAGGCTGTAGAAGTAAACATTATGCACCTCCCAATAAGCGCAGAACATTCTCAACGCCTTTTTCTATCATGGGAACCATGAAGGCGGGGAATACACCGATAATAATCATGAAGAAGCAAAGGGTTGAGATGGCAATTTTATCCAGCATGGTGATGGGAGAAATATGACCAACAAGGTTTTCAGGCATTTCACTGAAGAATACTTTTCGAATGGCGAGCATGATATAGGCCGCTGTGATGATAATGGAAATACTCGCTACCACCGCCAACAACCATTGCCTACCCCACACACCCATAAAGATGGGGAATTCAGCGACAAAGCCAGAGAAACCTGGCATACCCATGGACACAAGACCACCGATAATGAAGCCGACAGTAGCAAAAGGCATCACCTTTGCAATGCCACCAAGCTCAGGCATCATACGAGTGTGTGCTCGATCATAGATCATTCCTGTCACAGCAAAGAAGAGAGCCGTCATCACACCGTGAGAGAACATCTGTACGCCTGCACCGACAAGACCATTATGATTAAGGGTTGAAACACCCAAAACCACCAGACCCATATGCGATACCGAAGAGAAACCAATCATATATTTCATATCGGTTTGGACAAAGGCGATGAAAGCACCATACACCACAGCCACACCAGCAAATGCCATCACAAGCCAAGACCATTGCTTGGCACCTTCAGGCAAAAGCATAATGCCCACACGTAACGCTGCAAAAGCACCCAACTTCATCAACACACCCGCATGGAACATGGAAACTGCGGTCGGGGCAGCGACGTGTCCATCTGGTGACCAGTTGTGGAAAGGCCAGATACCGCCTAACACTGCAAAACCGAAGAAGACTGGCAGGAACCATGCATATTGAAATGCTGTAGAGAACCCAGCACTTTCCATTTGAATCATGTCGAAGGAAAGCACACCCGTGTTTTGATATTGAACCCAGTACATGGCAAGGGCGCCAACGAGGGCAACCACAGAGCCGATGAACAGATATAAAGTCAACTTCATAGCGGCGTATTCACGCGTCTTGGCCCAGCCCCAAATGGCGATGAGCAAGTACATCGGGAACACTGCAATTTCATAGAAGAAGAACAACATGAATAGGTCCAGTGAAACGAACACACCGAAGACACCACCTGCCAGAAGGAAAAGGAAGGCAAAGAATTCACGTGGACGATCTTGAATGCCAGCCATGACATGCGGATCGTCATTGCCCCAGGAAATCAAAACACCTGTGAACATGACGATGCCTGTCAAAAGAACGAGTGGCGCGCTCATACCATCTACACCAAACTTGAGGTTGATGCCCAAAGCAGGTAGCCATTGATATTGTTCAATGAACTTGTAGCCAAGCATGTCACTACGCCAATATTGCAGGTACACCCAAGCCGAAAGGATTAGGTCTACCACGGCAGTAGCAAGGGCTACGGCGCGTACTTCATTCTTCCGAGTGGCGGGCATCGCAAGCATCAAAATGCCTGCAACGAACGGAAGGAAGGTAATTACACTCAGGATGGGAAAATTCATCATCCACCTCTTAGAACAAAGCCACAACGGCTTTGTTGATTACGTTAAGAATCCACGCAGGCCATAAGCCCGTGACGAGAATCAATACCATCAACGGGAGCATGACCAAAATTTCGCGGGTGTTAATCTCGGTCAATTTGTGTTCGCCGTGAGCCCAATGTTCATTCAAAGGACCATGCAAGACGCTCTTGATCCCTTTGAGAATATAAGCACCCGTGAAAAGCAAACCGATCATCGAGATGGCTGTGTAAATCGTCAATACTGGATATGCCCCTCGCACCACCAAAAATTCAGATACGAAGCCGTTGAGACCAGGCAACCCAAGAGAAGCCATGCTGGTGAAAATCAAAATGCCACCATACACAGGCACCAGTGGGAACAATCCACCGAAATCGTTTAAGTTGCGAGTATGGGTTCGTTCATAAATCACACCCACGAGGAAGAACATGCCCGCGGCGGAAAGTCCATGATTGAACATTTGCAAGACGGCACCGTTCATCGCGATTTGCGCATCGCTCGTCCCTGCGGCCAAGCCTGCTGCGGCGATACCAAGCACGACGAAGCCCATATGATTGACTGAGGAATACGCTACGAGGCGCTTGAAGTCTGTTTGAGCGTAGGAAGAAAATGCGCCAAAGACAATGGCCGCAACCGCCAAGAAAGCCAGCGGACCTGCAAACAATTTAGATTCAAGTGGATAGAACGGAAGCACGAGTCTGATAAAACCGTAGGCGCCGAGTTTCAAAAGCACGCCAGCCAAAATCATAGAACCAGCAGTGGGAGCTTCGGTATGCGCATCGGGCAACCAAGTATGGAAAGGCCAAATTGGAACCTTGATGGCAAATGCAATGACAAATGCCCAGAAAGCAATTGTCTTAACCGTGTGGACAGACATGCCCATGAGAGGTGCACCCGCATCCAGCGAATTCCACTGTCGATAGAGGGCAAGCAGGTCATAGGTTCCGAAGAGAACGCCGAGCATTTGAATCGCTAATAACAAACCGAGCGATCCACCCATGGTGTAAATCATGAACTTAAGCGAGGCATAATTCCGATTGGCACTACCCCATTGGTTGATGAGGAAGTACATCGGCACGAGACCAATTTCCCAGAAGACAAAGAAAATCAGCAAGTCCAGTGACATGAAAACACCGAGCATGCCTGTTTCCAAGAAAAGGAAAAGCATGAAATATGCTTTGACCTTGTCGCTCACTGTGAAGGAAGCAAGGATGGCAAGCGGCGTCAACAAGGTAGTGAGCAAAACCATTGACAAAGAAATCCCGTCCACGCCCAAGTGGAAGGAGGAGTTAATGGCTTCATACCAAACATATTTTTCCTGGAATTGGAAACCAGTTTTGTTGGGGTCAAAGCTAGTCCACAGAATGATCGTCAAAACAAACGGAACGAGGCTGGCGACAAATGCAAACCAGCGATGAAGTTTGGCTTCTTCTCCTGGCAACAACAGCATGATGAGGGCTGCAATTGTCGGGATGAACAGGATCAGGCTGAGGAGGTGAGAGTTAAGGAATTCCATTCTGCGCTCCTATGCCAAGAGTAAAAAGTAAACCAAGCCGCCAATGACAAAAAGAGCGACGAGGGAAAGAATGAGATATTGTTGGATGCGACCCGTTTGAATGCCGCGCATCTTACCGCCGAACCAATATGTGGCATCAGCCGAACCATCTCCAATTAATTTGTTGATGAACGGCACGTCAAAGTAATTGCGGATGGCGGAACCAATTCCACCTGTGGTGGGACCAAACACATGAAGGATGCCGTTGATAACGGTCATATCGATGAATTTGTAGACTACGTTCTCCGCAAACCAGTAAATAGGTTTGATAAAGAGGAAATCATAGGCTTCATCAATGTAATATTTATTCTTCAACAAAGCAATCTGGAATTTATCTTCTGTCACAGACTTGATGTTGCGATAGTAGAGCCAACCCAAGGTCAAACCACCCAAAGCAACAACAAGTGAAGTAATCAGCGGGACAGGATCAAATCGTAAAGTCTCTGGATGTTCAGCCAGAGTACCACCAACAAATTCATGGAACCAATTGGGAATGACACCAAAGGAGGCCCACTCTGGAAGGCCAGCCCACCCTGCAGTTATCGCAAAGAACGAAAGCACCACGAGCGGCGTGGTCATTGTCCAAGGAGTCTCATGCGCGTGTTCGGCTTCTTCTGTACGAGCTTCACCAAAGAAGGTCAATGTAATTTGGCGCATGGTATAGAAAGCGGTCATGAACGCAGCAATTGCAAGCGTAGCAAACACAACCAGATGTCCGTTTACAAATGCATCAGCAAGAATTTCATCTTTAGACCAGAAGCCTGCGGTAATAATTGGGAAACCAGAAAGCGCAAAACCACCGATCAGGAAAGTCCAGAAGGTAATCGGCATTTTATTTTTCAAGCCGCCCATATTGTACATATCCTGCGGGTCAACTTTGTGATTACCTGTATGAAGCACGCCATGTTCCATACCGTGAATGACAGAGCCAGAGCCAAGGAAGAGCAAAGCCTTGAAGAAGGCGTGAGTCACAAGATGGAAGACGGCAGCGATATAAGCATGGATACCCAGTGCCGCAATCATGAAACCACGTTGCGAAATTGTGGAATAGGCCAACACGCGTTTGATGTCATTTTGCGCCACAGCGATGGTCGCAGCGAAGATAGCTGTGAAAGCGCCAATCAATGCAACAATGGTCATGGTCTTTTCATCGAGGCTGATGAGCGGGTACATGCGGACCACCGCATATACACCAGCAGAAACCATGGTGGCTGCATGGATCATGGCAGAGACTGGGGTTGGGCCTTCCATCGCGTCTGGCAACCAGACATGCAATGGGAATTGAGCCGATTTACCAACTGTACCGATGAAGAGCAGTAGACCAATCAAGCCTGCGGCAGAAAGTCCAAACACGCCACTGGGAACTGTCGCAAGAGTATGCAAAACAGTCTCAGTAAAAATGGCGCGGAAGGAAAGTGTGCCTGTGCTTGAATACAGGTAAGAAATACCAAGCAACATGAACACATCGCCAATGCGTGTGGTCATGAAGGCTTTAATGGCGGCGTTGCGAGCTGATTCTTTTCCAAACCAAAAACCAATCAACAGATAAGAACACAGACCCATGATTTCCCAGCCTACAAATAAAGTAAGCAAATTATCGGAAACCACCAACGTCAACATCCCAAAGGCGAACAAGCTGATGAACGCAAAAAAGCGCGAGTACATCGGTTCAATGGACAAAACCGTGTGACCATGAACGGTTGCACCATGTGGTGGTAAACCAGCATGATCATGATCACCTGCAGGTTGACCGAAGTTATGATAGCCAACGCTGTACAAGAAGATCATCAACACGCACCATACAACGAAGAACAAAACGGTTGCAGAGAGTGGGTCAATTAACACACCGATTTTCAACCAAGTATCACCCGTAGGCAGCCAATTGATGGAAGATGCAAAAGGATGTTCGCCGAAATGCTCTGTATGAATCGCATTCCAAAAAACAATCATCCCACCCACCCAGGAAAGGAAGGCAGCACCAATCGCCACCGTATGGCTAAGCGCCTTGTTCTTATTGGTAAACAACACAATAAGGCCAAAGGCCAATACGGGTGGCAGAGGAATGAGCCAGATAAGATTTTCTATTGCCATGAAGCCTCCAAACGTTGAACGCTAATCGTCAAACGTTTTACCATTTCAACAAATCCAGCTCATCAGCGATGACAGTGTTTCTACGTCGATACACCGAAATCACAAGAGCCAACCCCACAGACACTTCTGCAGCAGCCACAGCAAACACAATAATGGCAAAGACCTGCCCTGCCATCAAAGAAACTTCACCATACCGCCAGAAGGATACAAGATTAATATTGACTGCATTAAGCATCAATTCAATGCCAAGCAAAATCGCAACTGCATTTCTGCGGGAAAGCACACCGAACAAACCGATGCTAAACAACCCCGCCGCGAGTAAGAGATACCAGGAAAGAGGAATCATCTTTTATCTCCTATTTCTTATTGAATGCGAGATAGACCGCACCCACCATCGCTGCCAACAAGAGGACAGAGGCAACTTCAAACGGCAGGACATAGGCATTGGGAGAAGTCAATTGATTGCCCAGCTGACTCACCGCATCAAAACCAGACGGGATGGCTGCTGAGAATTTCGAAAAGCTTTTCACACCCTGAAGCAGAAAAGCGAGCCCCGCAAAAGTCAACACGGCCATCAAAGCACCAGCCCACCACCCCTTGTTCAACTGTGGACCGCTATCGCGCATATCTTTGCGAGTGACCATGACTGCAAAGATGAAAAGAATGGCAATTGCGCCGATATACACCACAACTTGTACAACTGCCATAAAACCAGCATTGAGCAAAGTGTAAATAATCGCCACGCCAAACAAAGTAGCTACCAGCCATAACGCTGCATGGACAAGATTACGAGTCGTCACCACCATAAAGGCTGAGCCAAGGGTAACGCCGCCAACAACCAAGAAAATGATTTGTTCTGCTGTCATGTCTTTCTCCTAGTGATGAGCGTTTTCAGCGACAACAGGCTTCACGCCTTCGAGTCGCTCACGTTCCTTGCGACTCACAGAACGCGCAATTTCCAACGCAATCCAAGCAACAACTACATTCGATAGGAACATGCCAATTCCGTAGACCCAAGTTGAGGTTCCGCGAAGAAGCGCATTCATCAAGGCTGTAACCATCAAAAGAACAAATCCTAACGGGGTTAGGAAAATCCAGTTGAAGGTCAACATTTGGTCAATGCGGATGCGCATCATGGTGTACTTCACCCACATGATGACCCAGTATCCAAGCAATGCTTTAAACAAGAAAATAGCAATTGCAAGGAATGGACTCACTTGCTCAAGACCAAAGAAGCGATATCCACCGAAGAAAAGGATGCCCCAAATGCCACCGAAAGTCATGGCGTGCAACAACTCGCCTGCATAGAACATACCAAACTTCATGCCTGAATATTCAGTATTGAAGCCAGCCACCAATTCAGATTCGCCTTCAGCCAAATCGAAAGGTGCACGACCCAACTCAGCGATGACTGCAATCAAAAAGATTAAGGCGCCAAGCGGGGAAAGAACAACATACCAAACATTTCCCTGACCTTGAGTGATTGCATTCATATTCATGGAACCCGCAAAGATGGTGGGAATCATCAACATGGTAAGCATGGGAATTTCAAATGCCACCATCATAGCCACCTGACGAAAACCGCCAATCAAAGCAAACTTATTGTTCGATGACCAGCCCGCCATAATAATGGAAAGGGTTCCGATGGCACCTGCGGCAATTAAGAAAAGCACGCCCACATTCAGGTCTGTACCAAGAATCACAGGTGCAAGTGGCACCACCGCCCATATAATCAAAACAGACATCATGGAAAGAATCGGAGCAAGGTTATACACAACCTTGTCCGCACCACCTGGAGTGGTATCTTCTTTAATGATGAGTTTGATAATATCGGCAAATGGCTGAATCAAACCGAATGGGCCAACGCGATTCGGGCCCAAGCGATCTTGAAAGCGCGCCACCACTTTGCGCTCGATCCACACCAGAAAAATATCCAGCACCATCAAGATGCTGATGAGCAATAACACGCCGAGAAAAGCCACAAGCACATGGGCGGCGACTTCGTTCATGCCCCAGCCTATGAAAATTCCTTGCAACCAATCTGCGGCGACTTTGAGAGGGTCGTTCCAAAAATTCATAAATCGCTCCTGTACACAAAGAAAAGGCTGAATGGAACAAATCCAATCAGCCTTCTCCATATTTACAATAAAATTAAGCCCACTCCAACATTCCCTTGCGCCATGTGTAAATCAAGCCGACAATGAGAATGAAGCGTCTGTCAACGACTGCATGCAAGCCTAGTTGACCAAGCCGAACAGCCCGGAAAAAAGGAAAACGGCCTCCACATCGAACACCAGGAATACCAAAGCAAAAATAATGCTGTGCCTTGATTAAGACACCTCACCTGCGGTTCAATACCACGTCATGATTTCAATTTAATTGGGTTCAAAACGCGGTCCAAAATAAACCTGCAACAATCACGCAATGAGGATAATTGCACCAACAACCATAAACAATGCTACATAGATGCACTCGTTCATTTAAAGGCACCGATGTGAAATATCGTTAATCTTTAGTCATATATATAGAACAAATCCTTTCAAATAAAGCACGTCCATTTTCAGGTGATTTTCGTCATATTTTTATAGTTTATTTGTGAAATTTTGCACTATTCTTTTTTTCGTTTTTTGAATATGTATTTGACAATATCTTCCAAGAATGGAAACCCAATCAATCCCCCAACGATAGACCCAACTACTCCAGATGTGCGCACCACTCCAGCGGATAACCCAAAGAAATCAACCGCCTCAATCTCTATGATTTGAGCTGATACAGCAATTCGGCTTTGTTCTCCCGTTGATTTATCTGTAAAGTTCAAATGCAACCAAACCGTTCCGCGATAAGTACCTGTCTCCTGTGGGCGAATGCTCCAATAAAAAGTTACAGGTTGACCTGGGGAAAGGGGTTCAAATGTAGCACCTGATGGAGAAACAGTCATACCAGCCAGATCAAGTTGCGCTTCAGCAGTGACATTATGCGTTGCATATAAATTAGGAATTTGAATCACATCGCCTGTCACAACATTTCCGTTTATGCTGGCAGTTGGCGTGACATTTCCAAAATCATCGACTTCTAACTTGAGCGTAATAATTTCACTTTCAACCCCAGCACGCATTTTCGGTGGATATTCTAGAGTCAACCTACGAGATTCTGGAATAGCAGGAGAAATTTCCTGTGGTTGACTGGTAGCCACAGCTTGCTGTGTAGGCGAACTGGTAAATGCAGGAGAAACATTGGTCGCTGCAGACTGTTGTGAAGGCGGTGTGGCACCTGCCCCCGAACAAGCAATGACCGCAATACTTAAAATCAGAATTGCGGACCAAATGGAAATTTTAGAGTATGAAAAAGATGTTTTGCTCATACCACCCTACGGAACAGGCAACTGCATTTCACTTGAAGAAATAGACTGAACTTTAATTTCATGTTGATTCGGCCAATATCCCCATATCAATAAAGAAATGGAAAACGTCAAGACAATAACCGCAAAGAAAAGCCTGAGTTTCTTTTTCATTCAACTTACCTACGAACCTCTTCTACTTCAATATACCACTTCACACGGGTGCCTACACGATCACGGATTTGCCAAGGCAAAGGCTTGGGCATCTCTTCAAAAGTTTTCAAAATCGTATTGACACGGCTTAAGACCACATCACGCTCAGCTTGTGTAAGCGCCAAATCTTCTTTCTTCATTAAGTCTATAACTCGCTCCAAATTAATGGAAGTGGTTTTATAGAGTCCCCAATCTTGGCTGCATAATTGAGCAAGAATTTGCAGATTGATAGTATCCAAGTCACTGTTGCCTACTTCATTATTAAGCAACAGAGAAGCAATATCCATCGCATCTTTGTTATTTAATTCCACAATTTGAGCTTTTGAAAGAAGCAATTCAGCCAATGGAATTGTGACAGGGTCTGCTGTGAGACGGTTTTCCATGGGAATCTTGTGGCACATTTCAAAATCACCGACAAAGATATCAATCTTCATATCGTTGCCGTTATGATAATAAATTTGACGTTGGTCTCCATTTAAGATGTTGAATTGTTTATGCGGAGAATAACCAACTGTAGGCATAAAACTTTCAAAATCTCTGCGTTGTTTGCTGGCCACCACAAAATCAAGATCACCAAACTCGCGGACAAAGAGTGGATGATTTTTTCTGTTATGTACCTGCACCGCCAAGCCACCAATTGCACGCATCTGAATGTTTTTCGCGTTTGCTGCTTCAACCAGACGATACATTTCCTTCACAATATCAAACTGAATCTCTTCCATACCTTACGCCTGTATATCCTTCATCCAAATCGCGAACTCTGCCGAATCCATCTTTTCCACGGCCCTGCCCCAACGTTCGATAGCCCAGCCCCAAAAGTCAAAGTCAATGGTAGAAATCTTTGCCTGAATGGCGGCCCACAAGCCCCAACCAACATCAGACATAATCATGTTTAACTTCATGCGTGCAATCATGGCAGGTGTGGCTTGACCGAAATAAGCGGCGCACACTTCTTTAATCTGCTCATCGTTAAACTGCATTTCCTGACAAGTATTTCCCAATTCAAATGTTGGGTCGTTGTTTCCGCTGTATTCATAATCAATCAACCAAAGTTGAGTGCCATCATCAATGTAATTTTCTGCCAGCAAGTCGTTATTACATGGGACCGTTGCCAATGGCTTGGCTGACATTGCTTTTTCAATTTCATTCACTGTTGACATTCTTTCCAGATACCCATCTGGAATGGTAATGTTGCGCTCTTTGCATAAGCGCAGATAATATTCGGTGAGGCGGAACATGTTGAAGTCGGTTAAGAAGCGTTCGCCAGCATGGAGTCGCTTAATGGATTGCGCCATGCGGGTCGGGATCCCTGCTTCGTTAAGGGAATCCTTCGACATGGTCTTTCCATCCAGAAATTCCAACACCATCACACTATATTCTGGAAAATGACGCAAGATTTTTGGGCCAACGCCTGCATTGGCAGCAGCTTTGCTATTGTGATATTCATTATTACGGTCAATTGCCAGTAACTCAGTTCCTTCCCCTGGCACGCGGACAAAAAATGGCTTTCCATCTACAATGATTTTATAGTTTGTATTGGTTAACCCACCCGAAAGATGTTGAATCACAACATCTTTCCCCTTCCAATCATCCACCTTTGAAACGACTTCTTCAATGATAGACATAAACACTCCCAAAACAAAAGGTGACAGCCACCTTGGAAGATGACTGTCACCTCGATTGTATATTTCTACTCTACAGGAATTTCGGTTTGAACTTTATCCATATCGATG
Source organism: Anaerolineales bacterium (assembly GCA_046328925.1). Lineage (GTDB taxonomy): Bacteria > Chloroflexota > Anaerolineae > Anaerolineales > Villigracilaceae > Villigracilis. Next base: position 205,607 of record JAXLVT010000003.1, on the reverse strand, counting down.
CCGCCTTTTTTACGGTAGGACTTGAAGCCGTAGTAGATAGCAGCAGACAATGCGTAACAGGTCACAAGGAAGATGATGGAATTGGTATTCTTGAAGCTGATACCATACAAACCAGCGCCTTCCCCACCGGTGTTCAACCAGGGATCGAATAACCACTCCACAAGCAAGAAGCCGAGGAAGCTGGCGAAGATCACACCTGCAACTGTGATGAGTGGAACGCCGAATACTTTCATTTGAGCAATCGGGGAAGCTTCGAAGAGTTCCTTCTTCTTATATGGAAGAACGATGGCTGCGATAGCTGTGCCAAAGTACATGAAGGCGATGCCCTGCGTAGCCGCAAGAGTGATGGAGTAGAAGCCACCCACGTTGTAAGCATATAAGTATGAAACAAGGAGGGCAGGAAGCACCATCAACAACATGGCATTGACGGGAGTACCGTTGTCATTTAATTCGGCAACCTTCTCAGGCAGTAAACGGTCAAACGCTGCGGCAAAGATCACGCGTGTGGAGGAAAGGAACAAGGTACCAGCCCAACCAAACCACCAGAAGCTCATCAAAACGACAACAACGATTTGAATGAGACGATTGCTGGTGAGGAAGAGCGCAAGCAGGGCAGGGTAAGGCCAAACAGGCAAAGGTACCGCGGCTCCATACCAGACGGAGTTCCACCAAGCGCCATTGGACTGCATATAAAAGTCCCAGCCGATAGTTTTGGATACACCGAGGAAAAATAGAATTCCAAGCGCAGTAACAGCGCCAAGAGCCCATGCCATACCAGAGAAGTTGCGTTTGTAATCCGTTGCACCGCGGACTTCACCATACAGGGTTGCGCCCCAGTTCGGCCACAAGTTAAAGAATACCAACCACGGAAGTGTGAGAAGAACCAGCTTAAAGGTTCCACCAGTTAATGGGGTCACAGCACCTGCATCTGTGCCAGCTTGAACGGTGGCATCATACGCACCGGGCTGGGCACCGAACAAAGCGGTTGCATTCTTTTCGTAACCAGCCTTGAAGGCATCATGAGAACCAGTGAAAAGCAGAACGATCACGATTAGCAAACCGAGCATGCCAGCATAGAAAGAAAATTTCTGAATGCGAGCATAAGTTTTCATACCGAGCATGATCACGAGTGCGACAAAGCCAAGCGCGATCAAGGTACTAACGAACAACGGAGTGCCAGCGCCTGCAAACCAAACGGCGGCATCCTTCAATCCAAATACGCCGAGAATAGGTACCATTACTACTTGACGGAACATGTCACCGTACACAGGAGTCCACAGCCAAAGCGTGAACCACCAACCTGTAATGGCAAGGATGAAGCCAACGCCTCCGCCAAAGATGCGGGTCATCCAGACGTAATCGCCGCCGGAGCGGGGCATCACGGAAATCAGGGAGGCATATACGATAATTTCAAAGATCAAAAAGACCGCACTCACAATAAGCGCGTTGATCATACCGCCACTGAAGAAATACATCTGGCTGAAACTATAGAAACCCAATGTCACAATATTGATGGAAAAGAACGCATAAACGAATGCGTCGAAGACTGACCACGAACGTACCATGCCAGTCGCCTTACGGACAAACAAGTTGCTCATAACTCTCTCCTCTTTGGTTTGTGTTTTAAGCAGGTTTGGCTTCCTGCAGTTAACCTGTTGTCAGAACGTAATTCTCGATTTTATTCTTTCCTAAACTCACAATCGCGCCAAGCAGAGTTCCCTGCTCATACATGGAACCCGGATTAATACAAAGAGTTTTGCCAATTCTGGTGGAACCGCGCCCCTCGTGAATATGTCCATGCAGACTGACCAAGGGTTGGGTTTTCTCGATTGCCGTGCGCAAAGCCTTGGAACCTACGGGAATCATCGAGTTACCAGCCAACACAGGGCGTAAATCCTTATCCAATTCGGGAGCTTCATCCAAGCCTGATTTATATGGAGGGACATGAATATTGAAGATGGCATTGCGCGGATCTTTCAACTGCGAAATCATCGCTTCATATCTCACTGCAAGCTGCTCCTCGTTCTCTTCACGATGCGTAGCCCAAGGGGTGATATTGCTCCAGCCCGAGGCGATCATTTCATGCCCATCTAATGAAGAGACCTTGCCTTCTACGAGCAAAACATGCTTGCTGGAACGGATAATATCGTCCACTTCGTCCATATCATCGTTGCCCGGCGAACAGTAGACTTTCATGCCTGTGCCTTCAAGCTTCTTATCAGCTAAATCCATCCATTGCTGAACCACCTTGAGCACTTCCTGCAAAAATATTTTACTGACGCGCTCGGGGTCTTTTTCCAATTCCGCGATTTCATCAGGATTGGTCATGTATGGATAATAGCCACGACTGCGGACGCGTTTTTTCAGGTCCGTCAGCTCTTCTTCATTTGTTAGGTTAAACACCTGTTCCAGTAAAGTGACACGGTAATTTTCTCCCCCTTGATGGATGAACGGGATAACCGCCTTGCCCGTCATATCTCCGCCGAGGACCAGTTGGTCCGCGCCGTAGAACTTCCCTGCATTCAAAAACTTGCTCCAACAAATATCCGACCCGTGAATGTCTGTAGCAAAAAAGATTGTAGTCACATGCAAATCCTTCAAATGAGATTTCCTCAAAAGGTGCAGAGGTGGTGCAGAAAATATTGGGCTGATTATACTCGTCTGAAACAGGATTGCAACTCTTTTGTTAATACAAATTGCCCGTCTTTCGACGGGCCAAGGAGGAGAACAATGAAAAAGATTTACCTGTCTGCTTTCAGGGTGGAGAGCAGATACTTTAGATACTCGGCCTGTTCCTGCTGCTGAAACAGGAGGGCAACGACCAGTTGAGCAAAGATCAGGACAATGTACAACATACGCACCGAATACCTCTCTCCATCAGATTCATTGATATAGAAATTCTAAGCTCGCTCACTTAACTTGTAATTGTTAACTGGTTAAGAATGAATTAAAGTTCAAATCAAGTAAAATCGGGGAGTTTTTATTTTATTTACTAACAAGAGGATAAAGTGAAAGAACCCATATTAATCAGCATCACAGGCATGGACAGGCCCGGTATCACCGCCGCCATCACAGAAGTACTGTCAGCGTTTGACATTTTTATTTTGGATATCGGTCAATCGGTCATTCATGATGCGCTTTCATTGGGAATGTTGATTCAAATCCCCGAAGACACAAACGACGAGCAAATCATCAAAGATTCGATTCAAAAATCCATTGACGAATTAGGAATGACTGTACGCTTTGTAAATATCCCCAAGCAAGAATATGAACATTGGGTGGAACAACAAAGCAAAGGCAGACATATCGTCACCTTGTTGGCGAAGCGCATCACGGCGCATCAAATCAGCCGTCTGTCACGCATCGTTGTCGACAATGGCTTGAACATCGACAAAATCATTCGCCTCTCTGGCAGGGTTTCACTGGACACAATTAAGAATGATGACAATCAAGCATGTGTTGAATTCTCCCTGAGCGGACCCGTCACAGACTTGCCCGCCTTACGCCGCCAATTTCTGGAACTCGCCAGCGAAATTGACGTGGATATTGCGTATCAGGAAAACAACGTATATCGACGTAACCGCCGCTTGATGGCCTTTGACATGGACTCGACTCTGATTCAAGCTGAGGTAATTGACGAGTTGGCCAAGCGCGCAGGGGTTGGCCAACAAGTTTCTGAAATCACCGAGCGTGCCATGCGCGGCGAATTAGACTTCAAACAAAGTTTTACAGAAAGAGTGGCTTTGCTCAAGGGCTTGCCTGAAACTGTATTGGCAGAAGTTGCCGTGACCTTGGTCTTGACCGATGGCGCGGAGAAATTAATTTCAACCGTCAAAAAGCTGGGATACAAAACGGTGATTCTCTCTGGCGGTTTCACCTACTTTGGCCGCATGCTACAAAAGCGCCTCGGCATTGACTATCGTCTTTTGCAAATGAACTTGAGATCGAAAACGGCGTGGTGACGGAAGCGTGTGACTGGTGAAATTGTTGATGGCACAAGAAAAGCCGCCCTCTTGGAGCGAATTGCATTAAATGAAGGCTTTTCCCTTGAGCAGACCATTGCCGTGGGAGATAAAAACAACGACCTACCCATGTTGAGCATTGCTGGGTTGAGATCGCCTTCCATGCGAAACCGATTGTGAAGGCTTCGGCTAAGCAAGCCCTATTTTTTACATTGGGACTGGATGGGATTTGCTGCTTTATGGGACTTTCGGAACGCGAAATCAAATGGCTGTGATAATTTTTCTCTTGGTGCCCGAGATTTATTTGATAATTATCACTATATTATTATCAATACTGCAATCTTGATCCGCTCGCTCGACTTCGAAGGAGAATGCAATTATGGAAATTAAAAGTATCTGCTGAAAATGCCCGTGTGCCAGTAACCGTCATTCATCTTGAAGGCAATCTTGATTCGTCAACGTATGTCAAGTTTCAGGAAAAGGCTGACGAATCGTAAAGGTGGAGCAAAGATACGTTCTTGTTGACCTCACCAGTTCCTTATGTGAGCAGCCGGGTTCCGTGTGTTAAACCAGATGTTCAAAGATTTGAACGCCGCACACACCGAATCCACCATGAGTGAGAAGGATGTAAAGCAAGGCGTGGCTGAGGTTCCTACAAATCTCCTTACTTAAATTGCTCAACATGTCGGAACAAACCCGCACCGTTTTTGTCACACAGGCTTCGACATGTACATTGAAGATATGATGATGCCAAGAAGGCGCTGGCCGCTTTCTAAATAGAAGCATCAACATAGTAAAAATTGAGAGCAATTGACATTCTTTGACGGGAGTTGGCAAGAATTTTGATTATGTACTATGAGAAACTTTCATCCGTCGGATGAAAGTTTTATTTTTTAAGTCAAGGGAGAAAATCTAGTGAAAGTAAAATGATCCTCCCTGCTCTTACAGAAGCCGAAGTCCATTCTTCAGGCCAATCAAATATTCGTTATTTCCGCCGCTTGGACTCGCCACACTTGCAGCGTACCTGGACCCGAACGATGAGGTCAGCTTGCAAGATGAACATGTGGAAACTCTGGATTTGACGGATGAGCCAGAGCTTGTTGTGATTCAAACTTACATTACATCAGCCTATCGAGCGTATGAAATCGCTGACCACTATCGTGCCAAAGGGGCTTACATTTGTCTCGGTGGTTTGCATGTGACATCGCTTCCTGAAGAAGCAGCCGCCCATGCAGACACAATCTTTACAGGCCCAGGTGAAGACATCTGGCCTGAATTCCTCAAGGATTATCAAGCCAAGAGACCTCGCAAACGCTACGATTCAAAAATCCGCACTTTGCTAAATCTACCCCTTCCACGCCGTGACTTGATTAAGCGAAATTTATATCTCGTCCCCAACTCAATTGTGGTTTCGCGTGGATGTCCGCATGTCTGTGACTTTTGTTATAAGGAAGCTTTTTTTGAAGGCGGGAAATCTTTTTACACCTTAACCGTTGACCGAGCCCTGAGTGAAATTGAAGGGCTGCACGGCAAACATTTGTATTTTCTCGACGATCACTTATTTGGAAACCCACACTTTGCAGGCAATTTATTTGACGGGATGCAAGGCATGGGACGGCTTTGGCAGGCGGCGGGGACCGTTCAATCGGTGCTCAAGTCTGGCTTGTTAGAAAAAGCTGTGGCAAGCGGACTGAGAAGTTTGTTTGTAGGCTTTGAAACGCTGAACCCGACCAACCTGATACAACAACATAAATATCAAAACCTTAACCGAGATTATTCGAATGCGATTAAACGTTTGCACGATCTTGGAGTGATGGTGAACGCCAGCTTTGTATTTGGCATGGACGATGATGACGAGAGCGTCTTTGATAGAACCGTGGACTGGGCCATTGAACAAGGCATTGAAACTGCCACCTTTCATATTTTGACTCCCTACCCATCCACAGCGTTGTATAAAAGAATGGAAGCAGAGAACCGCCTCCTCTCATCAAACTGGAATCTTTATGACACACGCCATACTGTTTTCAAGCCGAATCGACTCACGCCTGAGGCACTTGAAGCAGGCTACTGGAATGCCTACCGCAAGTTCTATCGCTGGGAAAATATTATCCAAGGGGCGCAGGCACATGAAGGGATTGCGAATCAACTCAGGCATATTGCCTATGCAGGCGGCTGGAAAAAATTTGAACCCATGTGGGATTGGATTATCCGCGCAAAACGCGCGGCCAACATGCTGCCTGTTTTGGAAGCTGTGTTGGCTGGCTTTAAAACCAAGTTTTCAGGTGATGAAAAGATAAAACTCCCCATAGTGGATGAACAATAACAGGAATAAAGAAAAGGACTTGGAACAGAAAATCCAAGTCCTTTTTCGTCACTATTTCCTGAGTTAATTGTTGTAAAATCGAAAGACGCAGGAGAGGTTACTATGAAAGTATTCATCAGTTCCACCTACAAAGATTTGATTGAACATCGCAAAGCCGCACATGATGCCTTGGAAAAACTTGGCTTGCATGTGATTTGGATGGAAGCCTTCGGCGCACGCCCCGAGGAATCAACCGAGGCATGTTTAAATGAAATTGAAGAAAGCGACCTCTTCATCGGCATTTATGCTTACCGCTACGGGTATATTCCTATTGGCCTTGATATTTCCATCACGGAACAAGAATTTGACCATGCCCAAGAATTAGATAAACCAACCTTCGGGTTTGTCGTTGACGAAGACCATGCCTGGTCTCCAAAACATATTGAGCATAACCAGAAAGACAAACTTGACGCGTTCCTAAGTAAAGTCAAGAAACATCCTGTTGATTTTTTCACTACACCAGATAATTTGGCACAAAAAATAGTCTCATCCATTGGACGCAAGATCGCTGAACTCAAAGCGGCTGAAGAAGAGGCGCGACAAGCCGCAATCAACGTTAATGTAGGTGGTAATTTCAGCGGTAACCTTACGATTGGTGATCATAATAACAGCAATAATCTCACTGGCAATTTTCAACATCACAAACCAACAGGCAACACACTTCCTCAACAAGGATTTTTCGTAGGGCGCGATAAAGAACGGGAAATCATTCTCTCCGCTCTTTCTCCAGAGTCACGCACATGGGGCGCATTAATAGATGGACCTGGTGGAATTGGAAAATCTGCGCTTGCGATTCATGCCGCGCATAAAGCCGAAGGTTTTGAACGCAAGATTTTCATCACCGCCAAAGTACGTGACCTGACCGCTGATGGTGAGAAACCACTCACTGATTTTACCCGCGCGACCTACCTCGCCATGCTGGACGAACTGGGCAAGGAGTTGGGTGTGGAGGGACTCGAAAAACTCGCACCTGATGAACGACCCAACGAATTGCGCCTTGCACTGGCAGGAAAGAAAGCGTTGATTGTCTTTGACAATCTGGAAACTCTGCCAGAAGAAGAAAGAACGCGCTTATTCCAATTCCTCTCGCGCTTGCCCGAAGGCAACAAAGCCATTGTCACCTCCCGCCGCCGTGACGATGTAGATGCCCGCATCATACGCCTTGACCGCCTCTCACATGAAGAAGCTATGCAATTGATTCAGGAGCTTGCTAAAAAATATCCACGATTGCAACGCGCCACATCAAAAGAATATGAAGAACTGTACGAGATCACACAGGGCAATCCACTTTTCATCCGCTGGATTGTGGGGCAGTTGGGACGAGAAAGGTCACAGTTACGTACAATTGCTGATGCAGTCACTTTCATTGATAATGCTCCAAAAAATAATGACCCACTGGAATACATCTTCGGCGACCTACTAGAAACCGCTTCCACAGATGAGACTAAAGTCCTAGCAGCATTGACCTATTTCACTCAGCCTGCAAAACTTAAGTGGATTGCGGACATGACGGGTTTAAAGGAACGACAAGCCGAAACAGCCCTCGAAGATTTAACCGATCGTTCGATCCTAATATCGAATATCGGATCTCATACTTTCTTTTACCTCCGCTGACAGCGAAATTTATCCGCACGCGCCGTCCCGAAGCCGTGACCCAAACAGGTGACGCCCTCACCGATCGCGCCTACGCCCTCGCCTTACAATATGGCGGAGGTGCCAACTACGAAGGCTTCCGCACACTGGACACCGAATGGACTTTATCTCCGCCTCCCTGCCGCGTCTGCTGACAGGCGACAACGACCGCCTGCAATCGGTGTGCAACCAACTATTTCGATTTCTTGACTTTACAGGACGATGGGATGACCTGCTATGGCTCTTTGAACAAGCCGAAGCACGCGCCCTTGCCAACGGCGACAAAGAGAACGCAGGTGGAAAAGCATATCAGGCGGGATACCTTACGGTCTCCGCAACCAACCCATCGAAGTGCTGGCTTGCGCCGCCCGCGCCGCCGAACACTGGCAGGATAGCACTCCGCGCAACAAAGCGGTTGCTATCGCACTGCGCGGATACGGTCACAAATTGAAGGAAGATTATCCCGCCGCCATCGCCGCCTACCGCGAAGCGCTGGAAATCTTTCGCTCTATCTCCCCCGTAAGCAGAGAAGTCGCAGACTCGCTAAAAGAAATTTCCATAGTCGAACACAAAACCAAAGACTATGATACCGCCGAACGTGACTACCGCGAAGCCCTGCACATTGCAAAGAAAATTGATGATCAAGAGATTATTGCCATTATCATCGGCAGATTGGCAGAACTCGCCCTCGACCGCGCGCAGTGGTCAGAAGCCGAGTCCCTCGCCCGCGAAGCCCTCGCGCTGGCAGAAAAAGTCGGGCGGCAGGAGTTGATTGCCATCGATTGTCACCACCTCGCCAAAGCCATCGTAAGGGCGATTAGCGAATCGCCCCTACCCGCGTCCCAACGCGATGTGCGCCTACAAGAGGCGTTATCGTTATCCCGCCGCGCCATCGAGATTTACACGCGCCTGCGCTCACCAAGATTACAATCCGCACAGGAATTGCTGGCAGAGATCGAGAAAGCAATCCTGAATGAAAAATAAAAAATAAGAAATCTTCCACCAAAATCAAAGGAATCCTCATGAAGATACCCAATCTCAACAAAACCTTTGGACAAGCAGCCTCCATACAACTCATCCTCGGTTGGACGATCGCAATGATCATCAGCTATCTGATTGGGCATGTCTGGCTAAAAAATGATTTCTTCACCTATTTCTTCCTTTGGTTTGCAGGCGGGGTCAGCATCGCATTGTTCTTCTCCTGGTATTACGCGGCTGATAAAAACATGGGAGATCGGCAAACCAGCAGTTTGATTTACCGCGCCATTCTGGAAACCTCGCCCGATTCCGTCGCGGTCACAGATTTGATTGGCAACTATATTTTTGCCAACAAACAAACCGCCATGATTCATGGCTACGACACCACCGAAGAGTTTATCGGGAAAAGCGCCTTTAGCCTCTTCGCTCTGGATGAAGTTGCCAAAGCCATAAAATATATGGACATCACCCGCGCCGATGGAGTCATTAAGAATGTGGAGTTCAACCTATTACGCAAAGACAACAGCACCTTCCCCGCTGAATTAAGTGCGGCACTGGTTAAAAATGAGTTCGGCATCCCCACGGCCTTTATCGCCATCACCCGCGATATCACCGACCGCAAACAAACTGCAAGTCAACTACAAAGCATGAATGAGCAATTGCGGATGCAATTGAGCGAAATCAAAAAACTTCAAACCATCTTGCACGAACAGGCGATTCAAGATCCACTGACAGGGTTATACAACCGCCGCTTTATGGAAGAAGCGCTCAAGCAGGAACTCGCTCGCGCCAGCCGTGAAGAACAAACCTTCAGCGTCGTGATGTTAGATATGGATAACCTCAAAGCATTGAACGACTTAAATGGTCACGCCATTGGGGATGCCGCTCTGAAATCCCTTGCCAAGTTGCTAAAAGATCAAACGCGGGCTGAAGATATTATCTGTCGCTTTGGCGGCGATGAATTTTTACTCATCCTCCATAATGCAGATGAAAAAATGCGATTGCTTGCATTCAAAAATGGAGTGACCACGCCAAAGAAATTGAGATTCTGCATGAAGGGCATTATTTAAAAAATCAGTTTCTCGGCAGGCATTGCCACCTTCCCAACTTATAACAGTATTGAAGAGCTTATCCGCAATGCCGATAAAGCATTGTATGAAGTGAAAGCCCTTAAGAAACAAAGAGTGCCTGTCAAAAATTTAAGCGCAGAATTTTCATGACATTTAGCACAGAATAAAATCGATAGATTGGTTGTAAAATAAAAAAGTCATTGGAGACCGAATGGCACACAGGGGAACACAAGCCAGGCTCGCTACCCAAAATTTGACGCATACTCAAATTTCAAGGAGACCAAATGACTTCAATCTATCCCCCCGAACCGTTTCGAATTAAAGTAGTCGAACCCATTCGCCTCATTCCACGTGAAGCGCGTGAAACTGCTTTAAAAGAAGCAGGCTACAACCTCTTTCTGATGAAAGCCGAAGATATGTTCATTGATTTGTTGACTGACTCAGGCACAGGCGCGATGAGTCAAGAACAATGGGCTGCCCTCATGCGCGGCGATGAATCCTATGCGGGTGCGCGCTCGTATTATCGACTCAAAGATGCCATTGATGATATTTTCGGTTTCAAACATTTTGTCCCTACCCACCAAGGGCGTGCCGCTGAAAATATTCTCGCGGCTTGTTTGGTCAAGCCGAATCAATGGGTGCCGAGCAATATGCACTTCGACACCACCGATGCCAACATCCGCGCTCGTGGTGGGCGCCCCGCCAACCTTGTGATTGAAGAAGCCAACGATCCAGAAAATTGCCATCCCTTCAAAGGCAATATGGACATCAACAAACTCAAAGCCTTCATCAAAATGTATGGGCGAGAAAAAATTCCCTTCGGGATGGTGACCGTCACAAACAATGCAGGAGGCGGACAACCCGTCTCGATGGAAAATCTCAAAGCGATTGCGGATGTCTATCACGAAAGCGGAATCCCATTCTTCATCGACGCCGCACGCTACGCCGAGAATTGCTACTTCATCCAACAACGTGAACCTGGCTATGGGCAAAAGAGCATCAAGGAGATTGCGCGTGAAATGTTTGCTCTGGCAGATGGCATGACCATGTCTGCCAAGAAAGATGCGATTGTCAACATCGGTGGATTGTTATGTTTGAACGACGATGCCTTATTTCAAGAGATTCAAAATGAATTAATTCTGCGCGAAGGCTTTCCCACCTATGGCGGACTCGCAGGCCGTGACCTCGATGCAATGGCGGTCGGTTTATATGAAGGGTTGAATGAAGAATATCTCGCGTATCGTTTGGGACAAACCGCTTACCTTGCCAAGCAATTGAATGAAGCGGGCATTCCCACTATCCAACCCACTGGCGGACATGGCGTGTACATCAACGCAGGGGCAATCTTTCCGCACATTCCCAATTATGAATTCCCTGCGCAAGCCTTGGCCGTGGAGTTATATCGAGAAGGCGGCATTCGTGGTGTGGAAATTGGTTCGGTGATGTTTGCCTGCCTCGACCCTGATACAAATCAATGGCATTACCCAAGGTTGGAATTACTGCGTTTGGCAATTCCAAGAAGAACCTATACCCAAAGTCATTTGGATTATGTGGCCGAGTCTTTGATTCAAATCAAAGCACGCGCTCAAACCATCCGCGGGTATCAATTCACGTACGCACCCGAGCTACTCAGGCACTTCACTGCAAAGTTTGAACCGTTGTAAACCATAGTCAGGCTTTTATACAATCATCATACAAAATGAGGAACCATGACAGAAACAAACAATCTTTACTATAACGACTATCTCGAACTTGAAAAAATTCTCGGCAGTCAGAACCCCAAAAGCTCTGGGGAAACCGATGAAATGCTCTTCATCATCATTCATCAAGCCTATGAATTATGGTTTAAGCAAATCATCCACGAGTTGGACATTGTGCGTGGTATCTTCTCTACAAACCATGTCAACGACAATGCAGGGGAAATGAGCATCGCGGTGGATAAGCTAAAACGCGTGGTCAGAATTTTGGAAGTGCTGAATCAACAGGTCGGCATTTTGGAAACGATGACACCGATGGATTTCCTTGAGTTTAGAAATTTACTCCTGCCCTCTTCTGGGTTTCAAAGCCTGCAATTCCGCATCATCGAAGCCAAACTCGGCTTGAAGATGGAGCAACGCTACAAAGCCAATTATTACAAAAACACCCGTCCAGGTGGATTCAACCAACAGGATTACGAGACCATTAATCAGATTGAGGCAGAAGCGACACTCAAAGGGTTGATTATCAAATGGGCAGAACGAACTCCCTTCTTTGACGAGTCACTTTGGAAAGAATATCAAAGTGCACATCCCATCAACGAAGATACACAAAAGTTTTGGAGTGATTACAGACACATTTATCAAAACAGCCTGGCAGGGGTGGAGCAAAGACAAACCGAAGAGTTGGAAAAAGTTTTTTACAAGAAGGTTGGGCGAGTTTTCAATGGAAGCGATGCGGGCTGTGTTGTTCATTATGTTATATCGCAACCTGCCTGTCTTTCAATTGCCGTTTGATTTGCTCTCTACCTTAATCGATATCGATGAATTGCTTTCTCAATGGCGTTATAAACATATGTTGATGGCGCGTCGCATGATCGGTATGCGTGTGGGCACAGGCGGCACCAGCGGAGCGGGCTATTTAGATGGAGCATTACGTCAGCATTACATCTTCAAAGAAGTGGCGACATACCTTCTTTGGTGGAAAGAAGTCATTTGCCTGAACTCCCCAAAGCCGTAAAAGAAAGATTGAGTTTTAGTTTGTGAGAAAGAGTTAAATGCTTTTCGAGGGCTAAGCCCTCGAAAGAGCACAAATCACCATGACTTAGATATATGCCCGTATTGACTTCCATCAATGCGGGCTTTATCATTCAATCAATAACATCCAGAGGATTGAGGAGCACGGGTATGGCAAAGACATCTCCCGTACGTAATGCTATTAAGCAGGGCCGAACCAAGAGCAAGCAACAAATCTCTAACTCTATTGATAAACAAACGATTCCTCATATCCGTGAACTCGCGTGGACGGGTCAACACGCGGCGGCGATCGATTTGGCGACAGAGGCATTATCCACGCCGGGTAAGAAGGGCGACTCGCAGGTCGCCCCTGCGATAATGGATTTATTGGACCTGCGCGCGGAATCCTACATCGCCATCGGCAAACTCGACCTGGCAATGAAAGACGCCAAGGCGATGGGGAAGATCGCCAAATCCGTAGGGGCGGGGTCATCCCGCCCAACGTTGCGGGTTCAAGCCCTCAACCGCCTCGCCCTCGTCCAAATGCGGACGGGTGACTTGAAAGGCGCGCTCAAATCCGCAACAACTGCTGTAAGGGCGAAGCATGCTTCGCCCCAACTTCGCGCCAAAAGCCTCTACCGCCTCTCCGAAGCGCAAATCCGCGCGGGGCAAAGCGAAGCGGGAGTGGAAACCGCGCAAAAAGCCATCGACCTCTATCAAGAACTGGGCGACCTCTCGGGTGCGGGGCGCGCGCATTGGGCGTTATCTTTTGGATATTTCTACAGCGGCAACGCGAAGGACTCGCGCTCGGCGGCTTTCACCGCGCTCGAACTCTGCCAGCAGGCGGGTGACCAATACGGCATCGGCAATGCATTCAATTTTCTTTGGTTTTCAGATACCGACCTTGTTGAAGGCATGCAGCACGTGCAACAAGCCCTGCAAGCCTTTGAAACAGCAGGCTATGTAGAGCGCCAATCGGCTGTGACTGGGAACTTATCCAACGTTTATAGCGAACTGGGTTTACTCCCTCATGCGCACCGCTTAACTAGCGAAGCGCTTGATATACAACGCCGCATCGGCGCAAAAGCAGGTGCGTCGGTGCAGTTGAGCAACCTGATGTTTACAGAACTTACCCTCGGGCTGGAAGAATTAGCGTTTAGCCGCTTGGCGGAATACACACAGGTTGTCACCGCACTCGGCGACCCAGTCGCAAATTCAACACTTGCAAATACCTTGGCAGAACTCGCTTTGGCAAAAGGCGATCCCAAGGCGGCTGTGCGCCATATCAAAGCCGCGTTGAAAATTGACCATAAATTCGGCACAGAAAAAGAGATTGACAACCTTGCCCAACTGGGATTAATGCACCTCGCCAACCACGACCCCGCCGCCGCGCTCAAAGCCACAAAAAAAGCTGTGGAGATGTTTCGCAATGGTGTTTTTACTACGCAAGGTTATTTTATCTGGTGGCGCCATACACAGGCACTGACTGCCAATAAGAAAAACAAGGAAGCCAGCCAAGCCATTGAACAGGCGTATGACCTATTGCTCGAGCGCATCGCCAATGTGCGCGATGAAGGCTATCGCCGCAACTTCCTCAACAAGGTCGAAGACAATCGCAAACTCCTGCAATTCTGGGCGCAGGATGGGGCGAAACGCAAACTACCCAAAGAGCGCATATACGCGCACCTTGCAGTGGAAACCAACATCCGCGAACCGTTCCAACGCCTCGCGGATACGGGTCTACGCCTCAACGCCCTGCACACCCTCGAACGCATCCAAACCTTCCTCGTCGAAGAAGCCACCGAACTGATCGGCGGTGAGCGCGTGCTGTTAATTCTTGAAAAGGATGGCAAACGCAATGTGGCAGAATCCATTTTGCCATTGCCTTCGTATCAATCGGGTAAAGGCTACGAAAAAGCAGAGAATCCGCAGGATGTGCTTAAGCGCGTTGGGAAGTATTTGGATCAAGCGCGTCAAACGCGGATAACCCAATTGACGATGGACGATAGACGACGGACCATAAAACATGGTCAATCGTCCACGGTCAATGGTCTGGTGCGGATCGTCGCCCCTCATCGCCCAAAATCAAATCCTCGGCTATCTCTACGTGGACATGGATGCATTGTATGGCTCGACAACACCGACCGCGATATGCTTGGCATGTTGGCGAATCAAGGTGCTGTCGCTTTGGATAATGCAGGTCTACTTGAAGGACTCGAGCGCAAGGTCGAAGAGCGAACCGAACAGTTGAATCAACGCGTGGATGAGCTCGCCATCCTCAACTCGGTGGGCGAAGCGATGGCAAAGACATTAGATGTGAAAACGGTGGTCAGATCGTTGGCGATAAAGTGCAAAGTATATTTGCATCCGGAAGCTGTGACCATTCGCTTGTACGACCCCGCAACCAAACTCATCCACCGCGCTTATGATTATGACAAAGGCTACGAAGACTTAACGGACACATCCTTCCCAATAGGCAAGGGACTTACCACACAGATCATTGAATCGGGCAAGCCTCATTGTTCGGCACCGCAAAAGAAATAGAAGCTGCTTCTGGTACGCTACTCTTCCTCCAAGCACTACCAGCCCTACAGAAACTACCCAATCCTACTTGGGCGTGCCCATTATGGTAAACAATAAAGTGATAGGCACAGTGGCGATTCAAAGTTACAAACAACATGCTTATAACGAAAACAGTTTGCGTTTATTGCAAACCCTTGCATCCAACATGGGTGTTGCGATTCAGAACGCGCGGCTCTTTGAAGCCGAGCAGGAGCGCGTGGCCGAGTTGCAGATCATCAATTCCATTCAGCAGGGACTCGCCGCCGAGCTGGACTTCCAAGCCATTGTCGATCTGGTTGGCGATAAATTGCGGGAGGTCTTCAATACACCTGACCTTGGCATAAATTGGTATGATGAAAAAACCAATTTTGATTCACTATCTTTATTCCTACGAACATGGGGAACGCATTCTCATTCCGTCAATGCAGCCTCTTTCCGGCGGCTTGTTCGAGACAATGAGCAAAAACCGCAAGCCGGTTATTCTTAACAACGTTGAAGATTACCAAAAACTAAATATGGAGGTCATTGATGGCACGGATCAAAGCAAATCAATAATCACTGTCCCTATCATTAGCAGTGACCGTTTGCTTGGATACATCATAGTTGAAAACTGAGCGCGAGAACGCTTACGGCAGATCCGAACTGCGCCTGCTGACCACCATCGCCGCGTCGTTAGGAACCGCGCTCGAAAACGCGCGTCTCTTCGATGAGACTCAGCGCCTCTTCAAAGCCGAGCAGGAGCGCGTCGCCGAGTTGCAGATCATCAATTCCATCCAGCAGGGACTCGCCGCCGAGTTGGACTTTCAAGCCATTGTGGATCTGGTGGGCGATAAATTGCGGGAGGTGTTCAATACGCCTGACCTTGGCATAAATTGGTATGATGAAAAAACCAATTTGATTCACTATCTTTATTCCTACGAACATGGGGAACGCATTCTCATTCCGTCAATGTCGCCTCTTTCCGGCGGCTTGTTCGAGACAATGAGCAAAAACCGCAAGCCGGTCATTCTTAACAACATTGAAGATTACCAAAAACTAAATATGGAGGTCATTGATGGCACGGATCAAAGCAAATCAATAATCACTGTCCCTATCATTAGCAGTGACCGTTTGCTTGGATACATCATAGTTGAAAACTTCGAGCGCGAGAACGCCTACGGTGAATCGGAACTGCGCCTGCTGACCACTATCGCCGCCTCGTTGGGAACCGCGCTTGAGAATGCCCGTCTCTTCGATGAGACCCAACGCCTCTTCAAAGCCGAACAAGAACGTGTGGCGGAGTTGCAAATCATCAACTCCATTCAGCAGGGACTCGCGTCGAATTGGACTTCAAGCCATTGTGGATTTGGTTGGTGATAAGTTGACTGAAGTATTGGGCACAGGCGATCTTGGCATCCGTTGGTATGATGAAAAAACAAATCTACTTCATTATCTTTATGAATATGAACACGGTAAACGATTGAGCTTTCCATCTGCACCGCCAATCCCAGGTGGAATATTTGAAACAATTCTAAAAACGCGCACGCCATTTGTATTGAACAACACTAACGATTTTATAAAAGTAAATATTCCGCTTATGCCTGGAACCGATCAGGGCAAATCGATAGCTTCTGTGCCGATTATCAGTAGCGACCGTGTACTTGGTATGATTACCATCGAAAACTACGAGCGCGAAAATGCTTTCGGTGAATCGGAACTGCGCCTGCTGACCACCATCGCCGCCTCGTTGGGAACCGCGCTCGAGAACGCGCGTCTCTTCGATGAGACTCAGCGTCTGCTCAAAGAAACTGAAAACCGCGCTTCAGAATTGAGTGCCATTGGCACCGTCACACAGGCGCTCGTTGCAGAGACTGAACTCGAAAGCATGCTTCAGATTATCGGGAGTCAGATTCGCGACATCTTCAATGCAGATATTGCCTACCTGGCTTTGTACAATCCACAAACAAAATTAATCGAATTCCCTTATCAACACGGCGATCAATTCAAAAGTATTCCCTTGGGCGAAGGCATGACCAGCCGCATCATTCAAAACGGACAGCCGCTGCTGTTCAACCGAAATTTAGATGAACAAAGTTCTTCGCTCGGAATCAACCGCATGGGCAGAAAAGCCAAATCCTATTTGGGCGTGCCGATTAAGTCGGGCCGTGAAACCATCGGCGCCTTGAGCGTGCAAAGCACAACGCAGGAAGGTCTCTTCGATGAAAACTCATTGCGCTTGTTAAATACAATCGCCGCGAATGCAGGAGCTGCGATTCATACCGCTCAACTCCATGCCGAGACTCAAC
Source organism: Anaerolineales bacterium (assembly GCA_046328925.1). GTDB lineage: Bacteria > Chloroflexota > Anaerolineae > Anaerolineales > Villigracilaceae > Villigracilis. The sequence continues at coordinate 188,045 of JAXLVT010000003.1, read as the reverse complement.
GCCGAGAACGGGAAAACTCCGCTTTGTTGGATATCAGCCGCGACATTTCTTCCTCCCTTGAGGTCGCCACTGTGCTGGAAGGCATTGCCACGCATGCAAAGAACCTCTTGAATGGAGAATTGAGCGCTCTCTTTATCCCCGAAGAAAATGGTCAAATCTTCCGTGCGATTGCAGCCGTGGGAGCAGAAGCCGAATATTTGCGCAATGATGAAATCAAGATCGGCCAAGGAATTTTGGGAAGTATTGCTCAAACCAAATTTGGCGAAATCGTCAACGATGTCAACAATGATTCACGCGGTGTGACCATTGCAGGCACAGACACTTCTCCAGATGAACATTTATTGGTAGTGCCCTTATTAGCAAACAATGACTTAAAAGGCCTCATGGCCGTATGGCGTTCTGGCAAAGGGACCGAATTCCTTGAAGCAGAATTGGAATTTCTCAATGGCCTATCGAGACAAGCCGTGATTGCAATTCAAAACGCCCAGCTATTTACAGAGGCCCAGGAATTAAAACTTGCCGCAGAACAAGCCAACACGGCCAAGAGTGCATTCATGGCAAATATGAGTCATGAGTTAAGAACACCGCTCAATGCCATTATGGGCTTTACAAGAATTGTAAGAAGAAAAGCCGAAGGTGCGCTGCCAGAAAAGCAAACTGAAAATTTAGATAAAGTACTAAGCAGTGCCGAACATTTACTGGGCTTGATTAATACAGTTTTGGATATTGCCAAAATTGAAGCAGGCCGCATGGATGTGATGGCGGTCAACTTTGCAGTGAGCGGCCTGATTGACCAATGTGCCAACCTCGCCTTGCCTTTATTAAAGCCCACAGTGCTGCTCGATAAACAAGTGGAAGAAAACATCGGAAGTATGTATTCTGACCAGGACAAAATTAAACAAATTGTGCTCAACCTGTTGAGCAACGCCGCCAAATTTACCCACAATGGCACCATCCTCCTTGGCGTGCAAAAAATAGAATCTCGAATTCAGATTTCTGTCAAAGATAGTGGCATTGGGATTAGTGAAGAAGCGCTGGGACGCATCTTTGAAGAATTCCAACAGGCGGATACCAGCACTACCCGTCAATATGGTGGCACCGGGCTTGGGCTTTCGATCAGCCGCAATTTGGCTCGCCTGCTCGGTGGCGATTTGACCGCTACCAGTCAACTAGGAAGCGGCTCAACCTTTACCCTCAGCCTGCCCATGCAATACGAAAAGCCAACTCCAACCGAACAACCAATCCATATTTAATCATAGGACAAGTTATGAAAACCATCTTAATTGTAGAAGATACTGAATTAAATATTGACCTCTTAACTCAACTGTTGGAAGATGATTATCAACTCGTCATCGCCAGAGATGGAGAACAAGGCATTCAATTGGCCAATGAAAAAAAACCTGATTTGATTCTGATGGATATTTCTCTGCCAACGATGGATGGATATGAAGCCACGCATTCTGAGAACTTTACAGTCTGCCCATTATCGGCCTCTCTGCCCACGCAATGGATGGTCACGAGAAAAAAGCAATCAGAGCAGGTTGTAATGGCTATTTGACCAAACCGTGGATGAAAATTTATTATTTGATATGTTGTCAGAAGTATTTGGCGTGACCTGTGAATTCTCAGATCAATTTGTTACTAGGATATAAGCGTAGGAGATGACCATGAAAACCATTCTAATTGTCGAAGATACCGAATTGAATATTGACTTACTCACTCAACTCTTAGAAGATGAGTATCATCTCCTGGTAGCGAAAGATGGACTTGAAGGGATTTCCCATGGCAACTGAATATAATCCTGATTTAATTTTGATGGATATCTCCCTGCCGATTTTGGATGGATATGAAGCCACCCGCACCATCCGCAAAACCATGCCTACGGTTCCCATCATTGGCCTCTCTGCCCACGCCATGGATGGACATGAACAAAAAGCCAAAGCAGCGGGATGCAATGAGTATTTGACCAAGCCTGTCAACGACGAACTTTTATTAAGTGTTAAAGAAATTTTTAGGATAGGATTTTTATATGGCGAATCAAAAACGTAGCAAGCAGCTTTTAACCAATAACGGACAGATGATTCCGCGGGTGCGCGAACTGGCGTGGACGGGTCAACACGCGGCGGCGATTGATTTGGCGACAGAGGCATTAACCACCCTGGGTAGGGGCGGGTCGCGACCCGCCCCTACGGTGACGATGGATTTATTAGACCTGCGCGCCGAATCCTACATCGCCATCGGCAAACTCGACCTTGCGATGAAAGATGCCAAGGCGATGGGGAAATTGGCGAAAACCGTAGGGGCGCGACATGTCGTGCCCCTACATGCCATGGCATTGAACCGCCTCGCCCTCGTCCAAATGCGGACGGGTGATTTGAAAGGCGCGCTCAAATCGGCAACGGCGGCGGTAAAGACCAAACACAATTCACCCGCGTTACGCGCCGAAAGCCTCTTCCGCCTCGCGGAAGCGCAATGGCGCGCAAGACAACTCGATGCCGCGCTTGAGACAGCCCAAAGAACCATTCATGCGTATCAAGAACTTGGCGACGCATCAGGCACGGGACGCGCATATTGGGTGTTATCGGGTGTCTTCTATCGCTCAGACCGCGCCGAAGAATCGCGCCGTACTGCGCAGACCGCGCTGGAACAAGGCAGGCAGGCAGGCGACTCGTATGGCATTGGCAATGCCCTACCGCTTCAGTTGGCAAATACAGATGTGGATATTGCCGAACAAATCCAGCACTATCAACAGGCAAAAGAGCGCTTTTGAAACCGCGGGTTATGTCGAACGCCAAGGCGCTGTCATCGGCAACCTGGGAAATACGTATGGCGAATTGGGTTTGCGCGCATGTCCGCCTGCGAAGGAGACCGTTAGACGGATCGCGATATGGGGGCAAAGGCAGGTTTGACCGTCGGGCTGGAAAATCTGATCGTAACGGAAACAACTTTCGGCGAGTTGGAGGCGGCACATCTGCACCTTCAGGAGTTGGAAACACTCGTTCCCGACATCGGAGACCCAAGCACAGGAGATCAAGTCTTTTGACGAATCAGGCGAATCTACGGCATTCGCTACAGGCAACATCCAGACCGCCATCCGCCATCAAAAATCTGCGTTAAAACGATCAAAGAATTACAGATCATCAGCGACGCCTACAAACCTCACCACGTTGGCAACATACTATCTCGCCGCAGGCGGCCCCGCCACGCGCTTAAAAGCCACAAGCAAAGCCACAGCCCTGCATCGCGCCCAAAACTTTGCCAGACCGAAGGCACTGCTTCGCAATATATCTGGTGGCGGCATGTGCAGGCGCTGAATGCCAATAATGAAACTCAAGAAGCGCGCGAAACCCTCGACCGCGCCTACGACCTTTTGCTCAAGCATCACCAACATCCGCGACGCGGGCTTGCGCCGCAACGCGCTCAACAAGGTCAGAGACAATCGCAACCTGTTGCAATATTGGGTGAAGGATGGGGCACCAGCGCAAAGTTACCGAAGGAACGCTTATTCGCGCATCTCAACATCGAGTCCAACCTGCGCGAACCCTTCCAGCGCCTCGCGGATACGGGTCTGCGCCTCAACGCCCTGCACACCCTCGAACGCATCCAAACCTTCCTCGTCGAAGAAGCCACCGAACTGATCGGCGGCGAGCGCGTGATGTTGATCCTTGAAAAAGACGGCGCGCGCCAAGTAGCGGAATCCATTTTGCCCCTGCCCTCCTATCAATCGGGCAAAGGCTACGAACAAGCCGAAGACCCGCAGGATGTGCTCAAGCGCATCGGGAAATATCTGGATCAAGCCCGCCTCACACGGACAACCCAATTGACGATGGACGATAGACGACGGACCATAAAACATGGTCAATCGTCCACGGTCAATGGTCTGGCGCGGATTGTCGCCCCCCTCATCGCCCAAAACCAGATCCTCGGCTATCTATATGTGGACATGGATACATTGTATGGAAAATTCGACAACACCAAACCGCGACATGCTTGGCATGTTGGCAGATCAGGGCGCTGTCGCGTTGGATAATGCAGGTCTGCTCAGAGACTCGAGCGCAAGGTGAAGAACGCACCGAGCAACTCAACGCCCATTAATGAACGAACTCGCCATCCTCAACTCCGTGGGCGAAGCGATGGCGAAGACACTGGATGTGAAGACAGTGACGAAGATCGTCGGCGATAAAGTCCACGATATTTTCCATTCCGCAGGTGTTTCGATCATGCTTTTGGACGCACGCACCAATTTGATCCACACCCTGTACGAATACGATGAGGGCGAAGGCGGGTACATAAATTACCTGGAGCCTTTCCCTCTCGGCAAGGGAATAACTACCAAGGTCATTCGTTCGCGTAAACCTGCTCTTTCAGGAACAGTAAAAGAACAACAAATGCATGGAGCGTATCTCCCACCAGAATTGATAGAAAAAGGGACAGGCGTCATAGCCGAATCACAGATGATGGTGCCGATCATTGTCAACGACCAGGTGCTTGGCGTTGTAAGCGTCAACGATTATGAGCAGCACGCCTTCAACGAAAATGATTTGAGTCTGTTGCAAACCCTCTCTGCGAACATGGGGGTTGCCATCCAGAACGCGCGGCTCTTTGAAGCGGAGCAGGAGCGCGTGGCAGAGTTGCAGATCATCAACTCCATCCAGCAGGGACTCGCCTCCAAGCTGGAACTGCAAGCCATCATTGACCTAGTAGGCGATAAACTGCGCGAAGTGCTGCACACCGATGAAATCGGCATCCGCCTGTATGACGAGAAAACCGACCTCATGCATTACCTTTATGAATTTGAACATGGGCAGCGTCTTAGCATTGAACCAATCAAGCCTTCAAAATTGTTCCATAAAACCCAAAAGGATAAGCAACCAATCTTTGGAAAGACAGCGGAGATTCGTAAACAATTCAAACTAATCAACTTTCCTGGAACTGAGTTATCCAAGTCACTAGCGAATGTTCCAATTATCTCCAGCAACAAAGTGATCGGCAGCATTGCTGTTGAGAATTACGAAGACGAAAACGCCTTCAACGAATCAAACATCCGCTTGATGCAAACCATCGCGGCTTCGATGGGTGTGGCGCTAGAGAATGCGCGTCTCTTTGATGAGACCCAGCGTCTCTTCAAAGCCGAGCAGGAACGCGTGGCGGAGCTCGCCATCATCAACAGCGTGCAGGGAGCATTGGCAGCCAACCTCGATATGGAAGCTATTTACACTCTGGTAGGCGATAAGATTCGTGAAATATTTCATGCCAACACAACCTACATTATGAGTTATAACGCCGAGGAAAAATCTGTCCACGAACACTATTACGTGGACAGCAATACACGGTATCCGCCGCGTTCAGCGCCTTTCGGCAAAGGCATTTATTCACGCGTCATCCAAACACAGCAACCCATCCTCGTGGGAACCAGCGAACAGGGGAATGAGTTGGGCAGCACCCAAATCCCTTCTCCAGGTAGTGAAGATGATTTAAATGAATCTGGCTTATATCTTCCAATCTTCCTTGGCGACCAAGTAAAAGGTGTGATCAGCGTTCAAAGTCACGAAAAGAATTTTTACAACGAAAACGATTCCCGTTTGCTGCAAACTTTAGCATCCTCAATGAGCGTGGCTCTAGAAAATGCGCGTCTCTTCAAAGCCGAGCAGGAGCGCGTCGCCGAATTACAGATCATCAACTCCATTCAGCAGGGACTCGCTGCCGAGTTGGACTTCCAATCCATTGTGGATCTGGTCGGCGACAAGTTAAGCGAAGTAATGAATACAGGCGATCTGGGTATTGCATGGTATGACGAAAAAGCCAACAAAATACATCCGCTTTATATTTATGAACACGGTAAGAGACTCACGATCCCTGCTACAACTCCACAGCCAGGAGGACAGTTTGATACTCTGGCTAAGACTCGCCAACCTCTCGTTTGGAACACAGCTTCAGAGTATGTGGGCGGGACAGTTCCAGGTACTGACCAAAGCAAGTCATTAGCAGCAATTCCTATTATCAGTAGCGACCGTGTACTCGGTGTTATCAACATCGAAAACTACGAACGTGAGAATGCCTTCGGCGAATCCGAACTGCGCCTGCTGACCACCATCGCCGCCTCGCTGGGAACCGCGCTCGAAAACGCCCGCCTCTTCGACGAGACCCAACGCCTCTTCAAAGCCGAGCAGGAACGCGTGGCCGAGTTGCAGATCATCAACTCCATTCAGCAGGGACTCGCCGCCGAGTTGGACTTCCAATCCATTGTGGATCTGGTTGGCGATAAACTGCGGGAAGTATTCAATACACAAAATCTTGGGATTCGTTGGCACGATGATAAGTCCAACTTGATTCACTACCTGTACGAATATGAACACGGAAAGAGAATGGCGCCCCAGTCATTGCCGCCTCTTTCAGGCGGCATGTGGGAGACAATGATCAAAACGCGCCAACCGATTGTTCTTAACAGTTTGCAAGATTATTCAAGGCTAAATTATGAGGTCATTGATGGCACTGACCAAAGCAAATCGTTGGTTTGTGTTCCAGTCATTAGTAGTGACCGAGTGCTTGGCAACATCATTCTTGAAAACTACGAACGCGAGAACGCTTACGGTGAATCCGAACTGCGCCTGCTAACCACCATCGCCGCATCGCTGGGAACCGCGCTCGAAAACGCGCGTCTCTTTGATGAGACCCAGCGCTTGCTCAAGATCACCGAAGAGCGCAATGCGGAGCTTGCCATCATCAACAGCGTACAAGCTGCCCTTGCCGCAGAACTCAATATTCAGGGCATCTATGATGCGGTCGGCGATAAGATCCGCGAGATCTTCTCGAACAAAGATGTCGGTATCCGCGTCTTTGACCCCAAAAACAATATGATTCATTTCCCGTACGTCTATGAAAACGGAGAACGAGTTTTCGTCGAATCGATCCCTCATTCGGAAGTTGGTTTTTCGTCATATGTTTTCCGCACACGCGAAACGCTGGTTATCAACGAAAACATGGATGAGGTATCTCAGAAATACGGCAGTTACATAGTTGGTGACACCGCCGCCTCAAAATCCGAATTGTTCGTACCGTTAGTCGCAGGCGATCAGGCGCGCGGCTTGATCAACCTGAGCGATTACCAAAAAGAACATGCTTTCAGCGAAAGCGACGTACGCCTCCTGCAAACCCTCGCCAATTCGATGAGCGTGGCGCTCGAAAACGCGCGTCTCTTCGACGAGACCCAGCGCCTGCTAAAGATCACCGAAGAGCGCGCCGAAGAACTCGCCATCATCAACAGCGTACAATCAGGTTTGGCGGCACAACTCGATATTCAAGCCATCTTTGATCTAGTCGGCAACAAAATCCGCGATACATTTGACGCACAAACGGTCATAATTGGTACGCATGATCGCCAAACCAATTTATTCCACCTGCCTTACATTATAGAAAAAGGCGTACGTCAGCATGAAGACCCATTTCTGCTCGGAGAAAAAGGCTTCACGCCTTTGGTCATGCGCAGTCGTCAGCCTTTAATGATCAATGAAGATTTTGAGAAGCGATCTGCGGAAGTGGGATCTTATATCGTTGGCGGGGGCGAATCGTCCAAATCTGCCATTTACGTTCCTTTAGTGATCGGCGATGAGGCACGCGGCGTACTCTCCATTCAAAACGTTGACCGCGAGCATGCCTTCGATGAATCCGACTTCCGCTTGTTGACCACCCTCGCCAGCAGTTTGAGCGTGGCATTTGAGAACGCCCGTCTCTTTGATGAAACCCAGCGCCTCTTAAAAATTACCGAAGAGCGCAATGCCGAGCTTGCCATCATCAACAGCGTACAAGCTGCACTCGCCGCAGAACTCAACATTCAGGGCATCTATGATGCGGTGGGAGATAAAATCCGCGAGATTTTCCAGAACAAAGATGTCGGCATCCGCGTGATTGACCCGAAGACGAATATGCTCCACTTTCCGTACGTTTACGAAAGCGGGGAACGCATCGCGATTGCTTCCGTGCCCCTGCCTGAAAAAGGACTGACTGCCCATGTCTTCCGCACGCGCGAGACTCTGGTCATCAATGAAAATATGGCACGGGTATATGAGCAATATGGCGCCGTCACCCTCCCAGGCACACAAACGGAAAAATCACTGGTCATGGTACCGCTCATCGCTGGCGACCAAGTGCGCGGAATGATCGACCTGATCGACTTCGAACGCGAACACGCCTTCAGTGAAAGTGATGTGCGTTTATTGACCACACTCGCCAACAGCATGAGTGTGGCGCTCGAGAACGCCCGTCTCTTCGACGAGACCCAGCGTCTGCTCAAAATCACCGAAGAGCGCGCCGAAGAACTTGCCATCATCAACAGCGTACAATCGGGCTTGGCTTCGCAGTTGGATATTCAAGCCATCTTCGATCTGGTCGGGGATAAGATCCGCGATACATTTGAAGCGCAAGCGGTAAGCATTTACACCTATGATCGGAAAACAAATTTACTGCATTTACCGTACCTGATCGAAAAAGGTCAGCGCCAAAATGAAGCGCCATTTCCGCTCACTGAAAAAGGGTTTACCTCAAAAGCAATGCGAACCCGTCAGCCAATCATGATCAGTGAGAACATGAGCGAACGCGCCGCCGAAGTGCAAACTTTTACATTGGGTGGCGGTGAAATGGCGAAATCCGGCATTTGGGTACCGCTCGTCATTGGTGAAGAAGCGCGCGGCGTGATTTCCATCCAAAATATGGATAAAGAAAACGCGTTCACAGAATCCGATTTCCGCCTACTCACCACGCTCGCCAGCAGTTTGAGCGTGGCATTTGAGAACGCCCGTCTCTTCGACGAGACCCAGCGCCTCTTAAAGATCACCGAAGATCGCGCCGCTGAACTTGCCATCATCAACTCGGTGCAAGAAGGGCTTGCCTCTAAGTTGGATATGCAAGCGATTTACGAATTGATCGGCGATAAATTGGGCGAAGTTCTGCACACCCATGATATTGACATCCGCATATTTGACGTACCTGCGGGTTTGACATACTTCCCCTATGTAAAAGACAATGGCAAACGGATTACTCTTGAGCCAGCCGCATTTCGCGGGATGTCCAAATATGTGTATGACACAAAACAAACCCTTGTGGTCAATGAAGACCTACCAGGTTTCATGGCAAAAATAGGCTCCAACATTCTACCTGGCACACAAATGGAAAAAAGTTTTGCTGGCTTGCCAATCACGAGCAACGGAAATGTGGTGGGGATGGTGGGCATCAGTGATTATGAAAAAGAAAACGCCTTTGGCGAATCCGATGTGCGCCTGCTACAAACTGTAGTCTCTTCCATGAGCGTGGCCTTGGAAAACGCCCGCCTCTTTGACGAAACCCAACGCCTGCTCAAAGAAACCGAACAGCGTAATGCAGAACTGGCAGTTATCAACAGCGTGCAATCTACACTCGCCGCAGAACTCAACATTGAGGGCATTTATGATGCGGTTGGAAGCAAGATGCGTGAAATTTTCAATGCTGATGTGGGCGTCCGCATCTTTGATCATAAAAACAAAATGATTCATCTGCCTTATTTGTACGAGAAGGGCGAGAAAATCCATGCAGATTCTTATCCGCTGACCGACAAAGGCTTTGCCGCACATGTGCTCCGCACCCGTCAGACTTTGGTCGTCCATGAGAACGCCGCAGAAGCCAGAGAAAAATATGGAGCTGTGATTTTACCGGGCACGCAGGCGGCAAAATCGTCCATCTATGTGCCGATGATAACCAGCGATCAAGTTCGCGGCTTGGTTTCAATCAGCAATTACGAAAAGGAACACGCCTTTAGCGAATCAGATATCCGCTTGCTGCAAACATTGGTCAATGCCATGAGTGTGTCACTCGAAAATGCCCGCCTCTTCGATGAGACCGAACGTCTGCTCAAAGAGACTGAAGACCGCGCTGCCGAGCTCGCCATCATCAACAGCGTGCAGGAAGGGCTGGCCTCCAAGCTGGATATGCAATCCATTTACGATTTGGTCGGCAATAAAATCTGCGAAATCTTCAGCCTGCAAACCTGTTTCATCATGATTTACGATAAAGAGTTCAACACCGAGCATTATCCCTTTATTGTGGAAGATGGCAGCCGTCAGATGCAGGAACCGATTCCGCATGACGAGAATGGCTTTGGTCCGCTGGTGATGCGTACTCGTCAACCTGTGATGATCAATGAAAATTTGATTGAACGTTCAGAAGAAGTTGGCTCCTATATCATTGGCAATGGCAATTGGGCCAAATCCGCCATTTATGTCCCTCTGCTAATCGGCAATGAAGCCAAAGGAGTCATCTCGGTACAAAATACGCAAAAAGAACATGCCTTTACCAACTCAGACCTGCGCCTGCTCACCACGCTGGCATCGTCGATGAGCGTGGCACTCGAAAGTGCGCGCCTCTTTAACGAGACCCAGCGCAATGCCAGCCAAATGGCCACCATTGCCAACGTCGGCCGCGAGCTTTCCTCTACATTGGAATTGCCCAAGGTGGTTCAAAGTGTGGTCGAAAATGTGCACAACCTCTTCGATGCACGCGATACCATCTTGCGCCTTGTCGATGAAGATAATCAGACCCTGAAATCGGCTCTCGCATTAGGCATCTATGCAGATGAGAACATGGCTGACGACCTCATGCTTGGTAAGGGCATCACTGGCAGTATCGCACTCTCTGGCATTGCCGAAGTGATTGATAACGTAGACCTTGATCCGCGTGGCGTACATGTCATGGGAACCCCCACTCAAGAAGAAACTCCCGAGACTATGATGGTGGCTCCTTTGATTGCCAGCAACCGCACCATCGGCGTTATTTCTGTTTACAAAGATCGAACCAAAGGCACCTTCTCCCAAGTGGATTTGGATTTCCTCGTTGGGTTGGGACGTCAGGCCGCCATCGCGATTGAAAACTCGCGTCTGTTCAACGAATCGCAGGAACTACGTCTGGCCGCCGAACATGCCAACTCAGCTAAGAGTACCTTCATGGCAAATATGAGTCATGAACTGCGAACTCCGCTCAACGCGATTATCGGTTTCACCAGAATCGTCCGCAGAAAAGCAGAAGGAGTCTTGCCTGAAAAGCAAACTGAAAATCTCGATAAAGTGCTTTCCAGTGGTGAACATTTACTTGGCCTGATTAACACCGTATTGGACATTGCCAAGATTGAAGCAGGCCGCATGGATGTACAAGCCTCCAACTTCAATATCAATGCGCTGGCCGATCAATGTGCCAACCTCGCTACTCCTTTGCTCAAACCAACCGTTCGCCTTGAAAAACAAATTCAAGCCGATCTTGGCCTGATGTATTCTGATCAAGACAAAATTAAACAGATTATTCTCAACCTGCTGAGCAATGCCGCAAAATTCACCCATGCTGGCAAGATCACTCTCCATGCAGAACGAACAGAGGAGGCCCTGCACATTTCTGTTACAGATAGTGGCATTGGCATCAGTGAAGAAGCTCTAGGCCGCGTGTTTGAAGAATTTCAACAAGCCGATACCAGCACCACCCGTCAATACGGCGGCACAGGTTTGGGGCTTTCCATCAGCCGCAACCTGGCCCGTCTGCTGGGCGGTGACTTAAGTGCTACCAGTCAACTTGGCGTAGGTTCGACCTTCACCCTCACCGTTCCACTTCAATATGAAAGTAGACCCAGCGCTTCTTCCGAAGGGAAAACTGACTCTACTCAAAAAGCAGAAGCCAACTCTTCAACCAATGCGAATAAAAAACGCATCCTTGTCATTGACGATGACCCTGATGCAGTCTATTTATTACAAGAGAGTCTTGGCCAAACTGAATTTGAAGTAATCGGTGCCCGTAATGGACACGATGGTCTCCATATTGCACAGGACCAACAACCTGAAGCCATCCTGCTGGATGTCCTCATGCCTGAGACAGATGGCTGGCAAATTCTGCACGACCTGAAATCCGAATCTTCGACGACTAATATTCCAGTTATCCTCCTTACGATTGTGGATAAGAAAGCCCTCGGCTTTCGGCTTGGAGCGGCCGCTTATTTGCTAAAGCCACTCAACCCCTCTATCGTATTGGAGACATTGCATCGCATCATCGGAGATACACCTCGTCCGCAAAAGCATGTGCTTGTCGTAGATGATGATCCACATATTGCTGATATGCTATATCAAATTCTGCCTGAGTCCTCATTTCAATTGAACTCTGCTGAAGATGGAGAAGCAGGCCTGCAGGCGATAGAAGCGCAACGCCCTGACGTCATTCTGCTGGATTTGATGATGCCCAAAGTAAATGGCTTTGGAGTGATTCAAGCGCTGCGGGCGAACCCTGAATTGCGCAACATCCCAATCATTGTCATCAGCGCCAAAGAGTTGACAGAAGAAGAATCAAAGATGCTCAAAGAATCCGTGGCCTTCGTCATGAAAAAACAAGGCTTTGACGGCGACATGCTCATTGAAGAAATCAATAGTGTTGTAAAAAAATAATTCCACTCAAAGGACTGCAGCATGAATCACCGCCCTAAAATACTTATCGTAGATGACGAACCCTTCAACGTCGATTATCTTGAGCAGGAATTGGAAGATTTAAATTACGATACCATTAGCGCCGTCAATGGACAGGAAGCACTGGAAAAAGTGCAAGCCGAATCACCCGATTTGGTCTTGCTCGATATCATGATGCCCATCATGGATGGGTTTTCTGTACTGGATAAAATGAAAGCCGATCCCGCCGTGCGGAATATTCCAGTCATCATCATCTCTGCCATGACTGATTTGGGAAGTGTAGTGAAAGGCATCAAGCAGGGAGCTGAAGATTATCTCCCTAAGCCCTTTGAGCCAACCTTGTTGCACGCTCGCATTTCTTCCAGCTTGGAACGCAAGCAATTACGCGACAAAGAACATTTATATTTACAAAGCTTGGAACGCGAGTTAAATATCGCCCGTGAAATTCAAAAAGAATTTTTGCCGCTTGAACTCCCAAATGCACAGGGCTGGAACGTTGGAGCTTATTTCGAAGCCGCCAAAGATGTCGCTGGTGATTTCTATGATGCCTTTCCCTTGCCTGATGGGAATCTGGTTTGTGTCATTGGAGATGTCTGCGGAAAAGGTGTAGGCGCGGCGTTATTTATGACCTTATTCAGGAGTTTGATTCGCGCGACGGCCACTTCGCATGATTTTTCAGACGATGCCAATCAGTCCACCGCACAAACTCCTGCTGAGCGGCTACATCACGCCGTATCATTTACAAATAATTACGTAGCTCGGATTCATGAAGCTTCCACCATGTTTGCCACTGTCTTCATTTGTCTGGTGGATGTAACCAATGGCAAAGTTTCTTACATCAACGCAGGCAATGACTTGCCATATCTACTCCATGCAGATGGAACGCTGGAAGAACTGACAACCACTGGCCCCGCGATTGGCGCCATGGAAGATGTGACGTTTAAAGTCCGCGAAGCACAAATGAATGCAGGTGACGTGCTCGTCGCTTTTACAGATGGCATCCCTGATTGTTTAAATGCACAGAATGATTTCTACGGTCGTGAACGCATGATCAATCTCATCAAACAAAACCATGCAGACGCGAGCGATTGTGTAAAAATAATTGGGGAAGATTTAATGCGCTTCATCGGTGAAGCAGAGCAATTTGACGATATCACCCTGTTGGCTGTGAAAAGAATGGCGTAGAAAAAGAGGTTGTGCGATATGCACAACCTCTTTTATTTTCTCTCTGATTTTCGAATCACCAGCTTCAACCCAGACCAAACCTCACTAACCGCACAGACTTTAATATCCACAAAACCAAGCGGCAAGGCAATTTCCCGAATCGTATCTTCAGTTATGTCGGTCGGCACCTTCGATGATTTCTTCGGCCATGAGACCCACACAAAGCCATCTTGTTTTAATTCATGTCGCAGAGTTGAAAGAGTTGCATTCAAAAAACTAGCTTCGGTTGTAAAAAGATGAACTGCCTCAATCTGTTGTTTTGCCTTGGCTGTCAACTTGACTCCTACAGGCAATTCACCCAACCAGGCTTTATATTCTTTAGGTGCGTTAATCGTCAGGACCGATAATGGGGCTTTATCAAAGCCTAGTTTCTTGGCAAGCGGGGTTCCAGAATACCCAATTAAAGACATGCGAATTCTCCAGTCTATTGAAATTATAAAGTAAAAAACTGCTGAAAATGACAGGTAAATCACCCTTGACTTAAAGTAAAGCTTGCTTTACAATTCAAAAAGTCAAGGAAACTTTACACAAGGAGAAAACAATGAAAGACCAAAAGATTGGTTCAACGATAGCAATTGCGGCGGGGGTTGGTACAGCGGTCGGCGTTTCATCACACAATACGGCGGTGGGCTTCGGCGTTGGTATTGCAATTGCCATATTATTTACCCTATTTAGAAATTCAAAAAACAAGGAAGAATAAAATGAATCAAAACCAAGTAATGAAAAGATACTATAAAGAATTTTTCTCAGCTATTGGCGCATACACAATTGTTTTAATTGGTAGCATTAGCATACTCAAAGCATTTGATTTACCGAAAGCGGCACAAATCATCATAGCAATTATTCCCGTTCTACCGATTGTATTTGTGATTATTGCAATCACACGCGCATTGCGTGATAGCGATGAACTTCAACAAAAAGTTCAATACAGCGCAATTATGTTTTCGGCAGTAGCAACAGGTTTAATTACTTTTAGTTATGGCCTGCTGGAAAACGTTGGCTTTCCACCCTTCCCCACCATTTGGGTTTTGCCCATGATGTTCATGCTATGGGGCTTCAGCCTCGGCTATTTCTGGAAAAAATACCAATGAAAAACAACCTCAAGGTTTTACGAGCCGAAAGAAATTGGTCACAAGCCGATCTGGCTGAGAAACTTAATGTCTCTCGACAAACCATCAATGCAATAGAAACAGAAAAATATGACCCCAGTCTGCCACTGGCTTTCAGTATCGCCAAATTGTTTGGCAAAAAAATTGAGGAGATATTCACACCAGATAAATAGAACTGTCCTGCTACAATAGACCCATGACTCGCTGGCTTGACCCAACTCCCATTGAAGTTCCCGCCTCTTTTTCGACCCTTGGCTTGCATCCCCTCGTCGAGCAGACTCTGCTCCGATACGGAATCAACTCACCCGAAGAAGCTGAAGCGTTTCTTCATCCAGAGAAGACTCCATCCACACCTTTCCCAAATATTCAGACAGCCGTAGATCGCATCCTATTGGCTATCCGCAGTCGAGAAAAAATTTGTGTCTGGGGTGATTTTGATGTCGATGGACAAACATCCACCACCCTGTTGGTGCAAACATTGCGTGCCTTGGGTGGTGATGTGATGTATTACATCCCTGTGCGTGGAAAAGAAAGTCACGGCGTACATGTGGCAAGCCTGCAACCTATTTTAGAGAACGGCATCACGTTGCTGGTCACTTGTGACACAGGCATCACTGCTCACGAAGCAATTGACTATGCCAACTCGCGTGGCGTGGATGTTGTAGTGACAGACCATCACGATTTGGGTGAGACACTTCCCAACGCAAAAGCCATTGTCAATCCAAAACTATTATCAGCAAATCATCCGCTGGCAAATCTCGCTGGTGTCGGGGTAGCATACAAATTAGCAGAAGCCTTATTAAGTAACGAGCCACAAACAACGGAGCATGAATCATCGATTGTTCATCGCTTGGCATCAGAGGATCTACTTGACCTTGTGGCTCTTGGCTTAATCGCAGACGTAGCTTTACTCAAAGGTGAAACACGCACCCTTACTCAAAAAGGAATCCGCAAGTTAAGGGAAACCCAACGTCTCGGTTTAAAAGTGATGGCAGAACTTTCGGGAACCAATCTCGAAACATTAACCGAAGAAACCATCGGGTTCACATTTGCGCCACGATTGAATGCTCTTGGCAGATTAGGCGACGCCAATCCCGCCGTTGAATTATTGCTGACAGAAGATTCTGGCCGTGCTCGTGTCTTGGCGGCACAAATTGAAGGCTTGAATTCACAACGTCGTTTGTTAACCAGTCAGGTCTATCAAGCGGCAGAAGCTCAGTTACATGCTTCTCCAGAACTTTTGGAAGAACCTGCCATCGTGTTATCGCACCCCAACTGGCCTGGCGGTGTGGTGGGAATTGTTGCCAACAAATTGGTCAACCGATATCACAAACCTGCCATCCTCTTCAACGAATCAGAAGATGGGATTCTGCGCGGTTCAGCCCGCTCGATTGAAGGGTTACATATTACCGAAGCAATTACCACGCAAAGAAATCTTTTGCATGGCTTTGGTGGACATCCCATGGCGGCAGGCATGTCACTGCACGCCGATAAACTAATCGACTTCAGAAAAGGCCTTGGCAAAGCGATTGAAAAGCAATTAGGGGAAGCCATTCTTGAAGAACCTACGCTTCAAATTGATGCCTGGCTGGATTTGGAAGATTTAACTTTAGACATGGCTGAAGCACTTGAGATGCTAGCTCCATTCGGAGCAGGCAACCCATCGTTGACATTGGCAACTCGCAAGTTAAAGTTGAAATCTGTTTCAACGATTGGAAAAACAAAAGAGCACATCCGCTTAAATGTGGAAGATGAAAACGGAATCGTTCAATCGATTCTCTGGTGGGGTGGCGCAGGGGAAACCATGCCCGAAGGCATTTTTGATGTTGCCTACTCTATCCGTGCAGCCACGTTTCGCGGACAAAAGCAACTTTCAGTTCAACTGGAAGAATTCAGAATCCTTGAAGATGAACAACCTATTGAAATTCAAAAATCAGGCATTGAGATTGTAGACTTGCGCTTAAAAACAAAAATGTTTGAAAGTTTAAGTACCAATCATTTGGTTTGGGCAGAAGGCAATGACAAATCCAAGGGCATTGCTCGTTTTGACTTGAAACCATCAAATGAATTCGTTATTTACACAACTCCCCCATCCCACATTGACTTGCGCACAGCAATGGAAATTGTCAAACCCCAAAAAATATATATAGTGGCTATGCCACCTGCTGAGGAGAAACCAGAAGACTTTCTCAATCGTCTCGCTGGGTTATGCAAATATGCACTCAACAAGCGAGAAGGAAAAGCAACCCTTCACGAGCTGACAGCCGCCATGGCTTCTCGTGAAAATGCAATTGAAATTGGTTTGGATTGGCTGGCCGCAAGTGGACTATTATTAGTAGAAGTCAACGATGACGATATCACTCTATCGACAACAAAAGCTGAAAAGAATCCCTATCTACAGTCTGAGTTATTTCTTGCTCTGCGGGGAATTCTGAACGAAATCAGCGCCTTCCGTAAATTTATCGCCACAACCAACGATTTGGAAAAGCTATTTCACTAACGCCTTACGAATCATAATCAATAAAATCATCCACCCCAAACCGATCTTCATAACGAGTTAGTAAATCCCCTGCTTTGAGCAAAAACTCTTGTTCAAGAGGCTTGCGGTCTTGTTCGCTTCGTTTTTCCAACTCTTCTTTGAAAGTGATTAATCGTTCACGAAAACTCATCGAAGGGGAAGCAGGTAAAAGCAGGTCAATGCTACGAATCATTTCCAAGGTGTCTTGAACAACAGTTAATGCATCAGGTAAAGAAATATCTTCATCAAGAAGTTGCCGAAGCACCTTGCATTTATACGTCCCACAACTACGTGGATAATCCAACGAAGTGTAGATCGTACAAGTCCCATTCCACATTGGACAGGGTTGAGTAAACCCACGTTGACGCGGGTCATTTCGAATGACATTTAAACCCAATGCTTCGGAACGATCAAGTTCATTGGCATTGAGTCGCACCCAAGCAAACAAACTTCCATTACAGCACATGCCACAGGCTTTACATAAGGTTTGAACCTGAGATTCGTCGAGATTTGTCATGGGCAAAATTACATCCTCATTAAAAAGAATAGGGGCGGGATGATCCCGCCCCTATAAAACTATTCGCCGAACTTAATTCCCTGAGCAAGGGGTAAATCTTTTGACCAGTTGATGGTATTCGTCTGACGACGCATATAGGTCTTCCACGCATCAGAACCTGATTCGCGGCCACCACCTGTTTCTTTTTCACCACCAAAAGCACCACCAATCTCTGCGCCTGATGTCCCAATGTTGACATTGGCAATTCCACAATCAGAGCCACCAACAGAAAGGAAGGTTTCTGCTTCACGCATTGAATCGGTGAAGATGGCACTGGAAAGCCCTTGTGGCACATCGTTATGAATGCGTATGGCATCTTCAACAGTTTCATAATCAAGCACATATAAAATTGGGGCAAAGGTTTCGGTTTTGACAATCTCCGTCTGTGCAGGCATCTTAATAATGGTCGGCTGGACAAAATTCGGCCCGATGTTGGGAAGCATCTCGCCACCAGTTAACACTTCACCACCATCAGCCTTGGCCTTATTAACTGCATCCATCATCTCTTCAACAGAGGTGTTCACGACCAACGGTCCCATCAAAGTATCAGGCTGCAAAGGGTCACCAATGCGAACTTGCTTATAAGCATTGACCAATCGTTGAGAAAGTTCGTTGGAAATCGATTGATGCGCAATAATGCGGCGAGTGGAAGTACAACGTTGTCCCGCAGTTCCAACTGCGCCAAACAAAATTGCACGGGTCGCCATATCAAGGTCTGCGTTTTTCGAGACGATAATTGCATTGTTGCCACCCAATTCCAAAATGGTCTTACCGAAGCGACGCGCCACAGTTTCGGAGACATGCACCCCAACGCTCGTCGAACCTGTAAATGAAATCAACGGAACGCGTTTGTCGTTCAACATCAACTCACCCACGTCACGTCCAGAGCCAATCGTAAGGTTGAAGATTCCTGAAAGTCCATGATCTGCCATTACTTTATTGGCAATATGCGTCACAGCAATTGCAGTTAATGGAGTGTAGGAAGAAGGCTTCCAAATGACCGTGTCGCCACAAATGGCGGCCAATGCCGAGTTCCATGACCAAACTGCCACAGGGAAATTAAACGCAGTAACCAATCCTACAATCCCTAACGGATGCCATTGCTCATACATGCGATGTGATGGTCGTTCACTGTGCATGGTCAACCCATATAACATGCGACTTTGCCCCACAGCAAAATCACAAATATCAATCATCTCCTGCACTTCCCCATGACCTTCTGCGCGAATCTTTCCCATTTCAACAGTGACCAAATCGCCAAGCGGCTCCTTGAACTCACGAAGCGCATTCCCTAAATCGCGGACAACTTCGCCTCTCTTCGGTGCTGGGAGATGACGCCAGGTCAAAAAGGCAGTTTGCGCCGCTGAAGCAACTTTTTCATAAGACTGGGGCGTCGCTTGAATAATTTTCGCCAACGCCTCCCCAGTCGTTGGATTGTATGAAATTAAATCCTTGCCATTTTTATCCATCAACCAAATATCAACACCAGGAGAAGCACCTGCATTGACAGGTGCAATGTTCAGTTTTTCGAGCAGGGATTTCATGGGAATCTCCGTGATTTGAATTTTTCAAGATTCTAGCATGAAACCAACCAGACAGGCTCTTTCAAGCGCGAAGCCTCTGAAAGAGCGTTAAAATAAAAACATGAACCTCAACTGTCTGAAGGGAAATCCAGCATGAAAACTATTGGTCTAATCGGCGGGATGAGCTGGGAATCATCCATTGAATATTATCGAATTATCAACGAAACCGCCAAAGAGAAGCTAGGCGGCCTACATTCTGCAAAAAGTTTGATGGTCACTGTGGATTTTGCAGAAATTGAAAAACTTCAACACGAAGACCGTTGGGACGAGGCAGCGCAAATTCTGGTGAAATGTGCCCAAGACCTCGAACATGGAGGCGCAGACTTTATTGTCCTATGCACCAACACCATGCATAAAGTCGCTGACCAAATTATTGCAAACACAAATATCCCTTTCTTGCACATCGCCGATGCCACTGCTGAAAAAGTGCAAGCAGCGGGGATAAAACGCATCGGCTTGCTTGGAACTCGCTTTACAATGGAACACGATTTTTATAAAGGACGCCTCATTCACAACTTTGGATTGGATGTATTCACCCCTGAAAAGGAAGATCGCGAAATTGTCCATCGCATTATTTATGAAGAATTGGTATTGGGGAAAATCCTCGAAAGCTCAAGGGAAGAATATAAACGCATCATTCAGGCATTAATTCAAAATGGTGCGCAGGGAATTATTCTGGGGTGTACTGAAATTGAATTACTGGTAAAACGAAGCGACAGCAGTGTGCCACTCTTCCCAACTTCCTTAATTCATGCCGTATCTGCATTTGAAAAAGCATTGGAAAGTTAAATGAAATTTCTTCGTTTCCTTCCTGTTTTCCTTTTACTCAGTGCCTGTGTTACAGCAACGCCCGCGCCAGAACCAACCCCAACGATTGTTCCACCGTCGGTTCTTGTGTCCGCAGATAATGCATATGGTCCCTTACCTACTGATGCGAGTTTGCGCCAAGCTGGTGTCGTGCTCTCTTCTGTCAACTTGATTGAAAGAACGGATTTGAATCCCTCACGCGTGGAATTGGATTTTCTAGGTTCCATGCCCAGCACTTGCAACCAATTAAGAATTGAAGTGGGATTACCCAATGAACAATATCAAATCTTTGTGACCATCTATAGCTTGGTCAACACAAAAATAAAATGTGACAATGTCTTTCAACTCTTTGATGCCAGCGTCTTACTGGGCGTATATTCTCCAGGGCGTTACACCGTTTGGGTCAATGGCGGACAGGTTGGTGATTTCGTTACCTACTAAACCTCCCTACTTACCGTTCCGATTTTTGCGTTTACAAGTTTAACCAAATCAGCAACTGGCAATTGAATATCCAAGCCACGTTGACCACCCGAAATGTAAATCTGCTCAAACTCCTGAGCTGCAGAATCAAGGACCACTTGAAACCCTTTATTAATTAAAGCCAGCGGAGAAATCCCGCCAGCTTGTAAACCTGTCAAAGTTTCGGCTTCGCGTTCACTTGGCAAAGACATTTTCTTCTCGCCTAAAAACGCAGCTAACAATTTCAAATCCACCACGCGCGGGCCAGGAACAACCGCCAGCACAGGCTTCCCTTTTTCACGAGTAGTTACAATGGTCTTAAAGACCTGCTTCTCAGGAGCGCCCATGAATTGAGCCGCTTCCACTGCACCCAGTTTTTCTGTGGGCAACTCGTGCGCCACATACTTCACCTTGCGGGAATCCAAAAATCTTGTGACATTATTCGTGACTGACATTTGACATTAATCCTGTACAATTATAAACATAAAGTGAACGCTTCGCGCTTAATCCGTTTTTTGCTCCCGTTTCGAAAGCACATCCCTACTCTCAAACCCAGGAGGCTCACATGATAAGCACAGAAACACTTTCACAATTCGGTTTGTTCCAAGGACTCCCTGACGCCGTTCTAAAAGAATTGGCGGCCATGAGTTCAGAAACACAAATGAAACAAGGCGATTTTGTTTTTCGTGAAGGCGAAAAAGCAGACAAATTGCATTTCCTGATTCACGGAACCATTGCCTTGCGCGTGAAACTCACCTCGCGTCCAGAGAAAGTGACCGTTTCCTTTATCGCCACACCGTATCAAAGTTTTGGCTGGTCTGGAGTGGTAGCCCCCAATCATTACACTTCCAGCGCTGAATGCGAAGAAGATTCAGAAATCCTTTCCATTCCAGCGGCTCCATTTATGGAATTGATGGAAAAGAATCCCGCCTCAGGCTTTAAAGTGATGCAACGTGTAGCAGAATTAATCGCAGACCGCCTGAGAAACAGTCACCAGGCATTATTGAAAACCATATAAGCAAGTGCCAACTGGCGGGGACTTTGCAAGTCTCCGCCAGTTGATTTTTCAGAAAGCAGAAGCAAGCCTCAGGGGTGGAAGGAAGCGGCAAGTCTCCTTTTGGCGTAGTAAAATAAATCGCATGAAATCTTCAGTTACCACTATTCCCCTCGAAAAATTAATGGAGCAACTCCCTGAAAGTTACACGACCAAAGATCGTGAATTGGTCATGCGCGCCTATCATGTAGCAGAAGAAGCGCATCGTGAACAAAAGCGTCATTCAGGGGAACCTTATATTAATCATTGTGTGGCTGTTGCAAGCATTCTGACAGAATTAAAGGTACCTCCAGAAGTAGTGGCGGCAGGCTTGTTACATGATACGGTTGAAGATACGACGGTTACGCTTGCAGATATTCGCCGCGATTTCGGTGACACTATCAAAATTCTCGTCGATGGTGTGACCAAACTTTCACATCTACCTCGCGTTTCACGGGATGACCAACATGCCGAAACTTCACCTGAACAAGAGACCGAAGAGCCCACGACCGAACCCGCTTTACTAGGACGCAAAGAAGATATTGTCTCTGAAACTCTGCGCAAAACTTTTCTTGCAATGGGCGATGACGTCCGTGTGGTTTTAATTAAGCTGGCTGACCGTTTACATAACATGCGTACACTCGGTCACATGCCCGAGCATAAAAGAAAGCGCATCGCCCAACAAACTTTGGATATTTTTGCGCCACTTGCCAATCGTTTGGGTATTTGGCAATTGAAATGGGAATTGGAAGATATTGCCTTTCGTTATGTAAACCCTGAAAAATATAAAGAAATCGCAGAACAACTTAGCGAAAAACGACCAGATCGCGAAGCGCAACTGGAAGATATCAAAGAAAATCTTCTGAAGTTGTTGGAAAAAAATAACATCAAAGCAGAAATCAGCGGCCGCCCCAAACACCTCTACTCCATCTATAAAAAGATGATGAAGAAAGATAAGCCATTTGACATGGTGCGCGATGTGCGCGCCGTGCGTCTGATTGTCCCTGATGTTCCTTCTTGTTATGCAGCCTTGGGTGTGATTCATACAACCTGGCGTCCACTGCATGGCGAGTTTGATGATTACATTGCAGCACCAAAAGATAATTTTTATCAATCCTTACATACAGCCGTGGTATATGACGACAAGCGTCCGTTGGAAGTGCAAATTCGTACCCACGAAATGCACTTAAATGCCGAATACGGTATCGCCGCCCATTGGCGGTATAAAGAAGGCGGAAAAGGCGCAGACAAGAATTACGAGCAACGCATCAACACATTACGTTCCATGATGGAGTGGCGTTCAGATGTTAATGATGCGGCTGAATTCGTTGAGTCCATGCGCACGGATGTCTTCCAAGATCGTGTGTATATCTTCACTCCACGCGGCGACATCATTGACCTGCCTGCAGGCTGCACCCCCATCGACTTTGCGTATCACGTTCATACTGACATTGGTCATCGCTGCCGCGGTGCACGCGTAAATGGAAAACTGGTTCCGCTTTATCAGGAATTAAAGACAGGCGACCAAATTGAAATTCTCACCACCAAGCGTGGTGGACCCAGTCGCGACTGGTTGAATTCCAATCTTGGGTTGGTGAAAACTTCGCGCGCGCGGGCAAAAATCAAGGCCTGGTTCAAGAAGCAGGAAGATGAACAGAATCTTACACAAGGTCGCAATGTTGTGGAAAGAGAAATTCAACGCCTTGGAATCAAGGAACTGAATTACGAAAAGTTGGCCCGCAATTTGGGGTACAAAACCCCTGATGACTTTTTCACAGATCTTGGGCGCGGTGAAATTTCGATAAGCAAAGTTATTCGAGAATTTTCAGAAACCAGCGAGAGTAAAGATATTCTGGAAGGGATCGGAGGGCCATTACCTGATCAAACCTCCACGGATGCAATTGAAGTGGTTGGCTTAAAAGGCATGCTTTCCAATATGGCACGTTGTTGCAACCCAATGCCTGGGGATCAAATCATCGGCTTCATCACTCGTGGACGTGGCGCTACCATCCACAGGCAAGATTGCCCAAACATTTTACGTACCAAAGATCGCGAGCGCTTGCTACAAGTCGGCTGGGGCCGTATGGAACGCACCTATCCCATCCCAATCAAGATTAAGGCCTATGACCGTCAAGGCCTAACCAGTGACATCACTGCATTGCTCACAAATGAAGGCGTCAATATTCTCAATATCACTGTAGGCGTCAACAAAAGCCTAGCTGAGTTGAGACTTATTGTGGAAGTGAAAGACCTGACCCATCTAAGTCGTATCCTAACTCGCATTGAAAATCTGCCAAACGTGCTTGAGGCGGTACGCGTCAACCCAGGCTAAAGATATTCTTGCAAAACCATTTCTTAACCTAACCTTACCGATTTTTTATTTGTATAGCATGGAAGGTTAGGTTATAATCCCGCCGCTTCAAACCATGTTATCTGTACAGGAAGCGCGTGAGCGCATTCTTTCCCAATTTCAAACCACAGCAACAGAACTTATTTCCCTGCTTGCCGCATCCAACCGCGTACTGGGTGTGGATATTACCGCAGCGAACGAACTCCCTCTTTTTGACAATTCATCCATGGATGGGTTTGCCATCCGTGCAGAAGACAGTAGCGCCTCTTCCACCACCTTGAGCGTGGTAGCTGACATTCCAGCAGGGTCCACGCCGCAAGTGAATTTGCAGGCAGGCCAAGCGGCACGCATCATGACAGGCGCACAAATGCCTCAAGGCGCCAATGCAGTCGTCCCAGTGGAAGATACAAACTTCCATTCACGAGAAGCAGGCACAGCGGCTCCTGAGTCAGTTTCGTTTCAACGCATTGTGAAAGCTGGCGAAAATGTGCGCAAACGCGGCATGGATTTACAGGCTGGCGACTTTGTCTTAAAAAAAGGACGCACCCTCAAGCCTCAAGATCTCGGCTTGTTAGCCATGTTAGGCATGGCTGAGGTACAGGTATTCAAGAAACCACGAGTGGCTTTGCTTTCTTCAGGTGATGAATTGCTTGAAGCAGGCGCTCCCCTCGAAACAGGCAAAATCCGCGATTCAAATTCACACACGATTGCCGCATTGATTGAGAGTGCAGGTGCAGAAGTCATTCGTTTAGGGGTAGCGAAAGACACACGCGCCTCCGTAACAAAGTTATTTGAAAAAGCGGCGAGCCAACAAGTCGATTTGATTTTATCTTCAGCAGGTGTGAGTGTGGGTGCATTTGACTTCATCAAAGAAGTCATTGAATCGCAAGGAAAAATGGACTTTTGGCGTGTTAATATGAGGCCCGGAAAACCCTTGGCCTTTGGAGAATACCGCGGCATTAATTTTATTGGATTGCCAGGCAACCCTGTTTCGGCTTTTGTTGGGTTTGAGGTCTTTGTACGCGATGTGCTTCAGAAGTTGAGCGGCCGTTCGGACGGAAGCAGGTTGAAGGTACGTGTACGATGCGTTGAAGAAATCGAATCTGATGGTCGTGAGAGTTATCTGCGTGCCAAAATCAACGAAGAAAACGGAATCTTGTCTGCTACTTTGACAGGACACCAAGGCTCGGGAAATTTACTTTCACTGGTACAGGCGGATGCTTTACTTATTATCCCCGCTGGTGTAAAATGCGTGCCTGCTGGTCAGGAAGTAGAGGCTTTTCTATTATGAGGATATATGGATAAATGGTTATACCGCGCATCTATTGCGCTCGTGACATTGGGTTTGTTGGTTTCAATTTATATGACCATTTATAAACTCACATCAAACGATAATATGTGTCTTGGCTCTGGCGATTGCCATACCGTGAATGCCAGCAAATATTCTGAAGTAAATAATATTCCAGTGGCAGTGATTGGCATTATTGGATATGCCGCCCTGCTCGGTTCTTTACTTTTGGAAACTCGCAATCGATTTTTTAAAGAAAACAGCACCATGTTTGTCTTTGGCATGTCGCTGACGGGTTTTCTATTTACGGTCTGGCTGGTGTATGTGGAGTTGGTGCTGATTCGAGCCTTGTGCCCGTTCTGTGTTACTTCACAAATTTCAATGACCCTTATCTTTATTCTGGCGATCATTCGCCTGATCAAACAAACCCAATCTTAGGAGGAAGCGAATATGCCCCGTATTAAGTGTCACTATATCGATTGCGTCTTCATAGATGAAGGAATTTGTTCCGCTGCTGCAGTGGAAGTAGACCCTGATGAAGGTTGCAAAACCTATTCCCCTGCGGAAGAAACTGCTGCGGAGGATGACTGGGACGATGAAGATGAGACCGAAGTGTGGGAAGAAGACGAAAGCGATGAAGAGGACGATGATTGGCTAGATGAAGAAGATGAAATTTAACACCCTTCGTTTATAACGCTTCTTCTCCCCCTGAAAATTGAATCTAGAAAAACAGCCTTCTCTACCGAGGAGGTTGTTTTAATATATACCTACTATAATCTCTATCTCAGTGGCTTAAACACGAATTCATAAAAGGTAGGCTTATGTTTAGCGTCGAAGACCGTACCCGTATTCATGATCGTATCCTTCAAATGGCATACTCCGACTCACGTGTTGTTGCTGGCGCTGTTGTCGGCTCCTTAGCTCTTGATAGTGGAGATCGCTGGTCAGACCTTGATCTCACTTTTGCAGTCGCAGAAAACTTTTCCATGCTAGATGTGCTTGAAGAGTGGACACAAACCATCGTCAAGGAGTTTGATGCGGCTCACCTTTTTGATCTCCCTAGTGGCGCATCCATTTATCGTGTGTTTTTGCTCCCAAATTGTTTACAGTTTGATCTGTCTTTTACACCTGCTTCCAAATTTGGAGCAACCAGCCCAAGATTTAAACTGCTATTCGGAAATTCTGTAGAAAAATCATTTCCACAACCACTACCAGCCCATGAACTCTTTGGGTATGCAGTACATCATATTCTACGGGCACGCTTTTGTATCGAACGCAATCGCTATTGGCAGGCTGAATATTGGATTAGTAGCGCTCGCGATTACGCTTTGAGTTTGGCTTGTATGCATCATGGGCTTTCTGCCTCAAATGGCAGAGGTTTTGATAATCTTCCAGATGAAGTTCATGCGCTCTTTGCGAAATCATTTATCACTTCTCTGGAACGGGAAGAATTATTGAGATGCTTAGGATTGGTTATCGATGGCTTATTGAAAGAATCAGATGATGTTCGAGAGTTGGCAGACCAGGTCACACCTCAATTGCACGAGTTGACTATTCCGTGGAATCTCTAAAAACTTATGTTCACAATCCATCTTCCACAATCACCTCTTAAAAACCTACATACGCTTGAGCTTGGCATAGGGAATGAAAATTTACTTCAACGATTCTTCGAAGAAAACCCAGAATATTTTCTTACGGTTCAAGGCGAACCAGCTGGCCCAAATGAAGCTTACGAAGAAATCCACGGCCAACTACCTGAAGGTTGGGGATTCACCAGAAAATGGGTAATTGGATACTTAAATGAAAACGATTCGCTTGTAGCCGTCGTCAATATCATTTCTGATTTTCTAGTTTCGGGTGTATGGCATATTGGTTTATTTATGGTTGCCACTTCTCTACATGGCAGCGGAACTGCGCAGACAATTTATCACAGCATTGAACATTGGGCAAAATCCAACAGTGCCAATTGGGTACGTATTGGAGTAGTTCAAGGAAATGCACGAGCTGAACGTTTTTGGGAAACCCTTGGTTTTCTCGAAACTCGCACACGAACTGGTTACAAGATGGGAAAACAAATCAACACAGTTCGAGTCATGGTCAAGCCACTTACGGGTGGCACACTTCAACAATATTTATCTCTTATTGAGCGAGATCGGCCAGAATCACTTTGACAATTTAATCTTACAGGAGATGTTAAGTTATGCAAAATAAAAACCACGATGATGAACTCATCATGTTTGAAAAAGATGGAGCAAAACCATTGCCTTTGGCTACAAATCAGGGAGTCGTCGACCATGATGGCGCTCAAATTTGGTACGCCACTTATGGAGAGGGATTACCCGTTATTCTCCTTCACGGTGGACTAGGCAACAGCGGAAATTGGGGTTATCAAGTCCCTGTTTTGGCGCAAAGTGGGTATCGTGCCATCGTCATCGATAGTCGCGGACATGGTCGTAGTACACGCGATGAAAAACCATACAGTTACACCTTGATGGCTTCTGATGTTTTGGCAGTGATGGAAAGATTAAATATCAATCAGGCTTCGCTTGTAGGTTGGAGTGATGGAGCATGTACAGCCTTAATCCTTGCGTCAAACCATCCTGAGAGAGTATCAGGAGTTTTCTTCTTCGCTTGTAACATGGACCCAAGTGGCACAAAAGAATTTGAATTTGGTCCCATTGTTCAACGTTGCTTCAACCGACATGTCAAAGATTATGCTCAACTATCAGCTACGCCAGACCAGTTTGAGGCCTTTTCTGAAGCGGTGGGACTGATGCAAAGAACACAACCTAACTATTCATCAGAGGATTTAGTTCAAATTAAAGTGCCTGTGACCATTGTTCAAAGCGAGCATGATGAGTTTATCAAGCAGGAACATGCTGAATATCTGGCGCGGAGCATTCCGAATGCAGAGCTGGTCAACTTGCAAGGAGTGAGTCACTTTGCACCGCTTCAACGGCCAGATCAATTCAATGCTGAAATTCTCAAGTTTCTTGGCAAACTACGCCCCTAGAGCATCCATGATTACATTGAGAAACATGCGTTGGCCTGAAGATCGAGAGCATATTCTTTCCATTGATACTTCATTTTCTACAGGGCAAATTTACCAAGTCGTTGTAAACGATAACTCGTTTACGCTTGTAGAAAAAACTATTTCCATTCCATTCCGTAAAGTATTTGAATTGAGCCCAGAGGTGGACAACTTCCCTAATGTTAATGATGTCTTGATAGCTGAATACCAAATGCGACCTGTTGGCATTGCTGTCTTAAATTACGATGCAGATAACCATCGCGCGATGTTGCAACACATCCATGTGGATGCGAAGCATCGTAGGTTAGGAATTGGTCAAGCACTCATGGAGGCAAGCTTGGCACGTGCCAAAGAGTATCAGGCGCGCTGTATCTGGCTGGAAACACAAGATGTAAACTATGGCGCTATTCAATTTTATAAAAAGGCTGGATTTAATTTCTGTGGCCTCGATCTTTCGCTAGACGAAAGAACAGAAGCAGAGGTTCAAGAGAACGCAATCTTTTTCATGAAATTACTATCTACTTAAGATATTGATACAACAATACTCCAGCCGCCACAGACAAGTTCAAAGAACTGACTCGTCCCTGCATCGGCAGAGAAAGCGTAATGTCACAAACAGCTGTTTGCTCAGGTGACAATCCCTTTTGCTCATTGCCCAACATCAAAATCCATGGGGACTGCGGAACGAAGGCACGATAATCCATGGTTGCGCGCGCGGAGGTACCAACTAATTGAAGGCCTTCTCGCTTGGTCCATTGGGTAAATTCTTTAAAAGAAGTTTGTACAATGGATTTCCAAAACAAAGTCCCCATGCTTGCTCGAACAACGGTAGGATGATACAACTCTACACCGCCTTCAAGCAAAAAGAGAACATCCACATCCACTGCGTCCATTGTGCGCAGAATGGTTCCAACATTCCCTGGGTCTTGAGGGGAAACCAAAGCCACAGCACGCATCGGCCTGATAATATCGGTCAGTTTGGTTTTGCGGTCATGGACAATCGCAAGGATGCCCTGTGGGTTTTCTTTATCAGCCAGAGATTCCATCACTTGTGGAGAAACAGGCTGGAGTTTAAGCTGGAGGCGTTCTGCTTTATCCAACAACTCATGAGCAAAGGGGCTGGTCAATAATTCTGGAGCATGCAGAATCACATCTACATCCCACCCAGCGGCAAGCACTTCACCCACATGATGAATCCCTTCTACAAGGAAGGTGCCACTTTCAGAACGCGCTTTTTTTTGGCGAAGCGCCCGCGCCTGTTTTACGAGAGGGTTTGAGAGACTGGTAATCATTTCCATAGTGTGAATTGTATCCGAAAATATTTTTGACTTCCCTATTTGATATTAAGTGGGTACACTCACGGTAGAACAGGAGTCGACATGGCTACATTAATTGAACCTTCGGCGCAAAAAACTTTTTGGCGGTATGCGTTTTGGCTGGCCATATTTACGATTTTTTATAACGTTATTGAAGGGCTCGTCTCAATGTCATTCGGCGCAAGTGACGAATCACTGACTCTCTTTGGATTCGGCGTAGATTCTTTCATTGAGGTGATTTCAGGCCTCGGCATTCTCGCAATGATTTTGCGTATTCGCCAAAGCCCAAACACATCCCGTTCACGATTTGAAGTGACCGCATTACGTATCACAGGGTCAGCTTTTTATCTTTTAGTCGCGGGTCTAGCAGCAACTTCAATTTATAATATTTTTACAAACCATAAACCAGAATCTACCTGGGCGGGCATGATCATCTCATTGATTTCAATTGCCACAATGTGGTTGTTGGTAACAGAGAAACGAAGAATTGGCAAAGGACTTAATTCTCTGCCCATTTTGGCAGATGCAAATTGTACAATGGTTTGTATTTACATGTCGGTGATTTTGTTGATTTCAAGCCTGATATACAAATTAACAGGCTTTGGCTTGATAGATAGTTTCGGCGCGATTGGCTTAATCTATTTTTCTTATAAAGAAGGTCGCGAAGCCTTTGAAAAGGCCAATGGCATGGAATGCGACTGCGAAGATGAAAACTGCGAGGAGAAAAAATGACGATTCTAGTTACTGGAGCTGCTGGATTTATCGGCTCACACTTAACGGCACGCCTGCTCGGCCAAAACAAAAAGGTTCGTGCTTTGGCATTACCAAACGAAAAAATCCCTACCGATTGGCAAGATCGCGTGGAAGTGATTCGTGGTGATATTCGTGACCGTGCTGCAGTAGAAAAAGCTGTCAACGGTGTGGATACCATCTTTCACCTTGCAGCGATTACCTTGGACACAGGTCCACGCGAATTGCATCAACAAGTGACCGTGGAAGGTACGCGTCACATTGTGGAAGCAGCAGCGGCTCACAAAGCAAAAGTAATCCTGACATCCAGCGTTACAGTCTACGGCGTAAAAATCCAAACTGATGTATTGAATGAAGAATTGGAATGGGGTCAACCTGCAGGTTTTTACAGCACCCACAAACAGTTACAAGAAAAGCTGGCAAGGGAACTTGCTCAAAAACACAATATTGAATTGGTGGTTATCCGCCCAGGGAATGTATATGGTCCACACAGCCCACAATGGGTCAACAGCGTCTTGTCAGAACTCAAGCGTGGCACTCCGACTTTGTTAGGCGGTGGGCATGGGGATTGCGGATTTGTGTATATGGACAACCTCGTGGATGCCTTTATTCTTGCTTCTGAAAATCCGAAAGCAATCGGTCGTATTTACAATATTGGCGATGGATTTGGTTTAACGTGGAGACAATACTTTACAGACCTTGCTAACATCGCAAATGCGCCTCAGCCGAAAATCATTCCACGCTGGCTGGGGCGTGCCTTAGCAGGTGTGATTGAACCCGTATGGTATGGACTTAAACTCAAAGGCCGTCCGCCCTTGACTTATGAAGCGTTCAACCTTGTTGCATCGAATTTTCAATTCCCCAGCACACGTGCAAAAGAAGAGTTGGGATATACACCCAAAGTCTCATACGAACAAGCCATGGAAGCCATTAAAAAATCGTTATAAGATATTTTCGAAGCAGGGTCAAAACCCTGCTTCGTTTATAATACCTTGCATGAAGTCTTTTCGATGGCTCGTATTTCTGTCTGTCTTTGTATTGCTAGCCTGTCAGACCAATCCCCCTTCAACCGCAACAATCCTGAATAACAATCAGGCCACAACCATTGACTCAAAAGAAACCATTCCCTTGCTTTTGCTTACGCAAGCAGGCATTATTCCACAACCATACGACAAAGTACTGCTAAACGGTCAATTACTACCGCTCGATCAGGCTCTGCCCCAGACAAATTTTATCCAATTGCAAGTTCGTCATGCTGTCCCTATCACCATTAATACGCCGCAAGGACAACAGGTAATTCAATCTGCTGCGTTTACGGTGGGACAAGTTTTACAAGAAGCTGGAATACAAGTCTATGCAAGCGACTATGTTAATCCAGCGATTCACACGCCGATTACTGGCCCAGTCACTGTGACTTATACACCTGCGCAAGCCATGACAATTTTCGTTGGAGATAAAACCATCAACACCCGCTCAGCCGCAGGGACAGTTGGTGAGGTCTTAGCTGAAGCGGGGATTCCGCTGACAGGGTTAGATATCAGCTCACCGCGTGAAGAGGAAGCGCCACCTATCGATGGTCAAATCCGCGTAGTACGAGTCTCTGAATCTGTAGCCATCTCGCTGGAAGAAATTCCATACACAACACAAACAGTCATATCACCTGATGTACAACTTGGGCAATCTAAAGTTTTGCAATCAGGCATCAAAGGTCTTGCCATGGTGCGCACTCGCATTCGATATGAAGATGGCAAGGAAGTGAGTCGTGTTGAAGAAGATAAGACCGTAGTGCGTGAACCACAAGCAGAAATCGTACAAAGTGGTGAAAAAATTGTGCTTGAACAAGTCCCTGCTGGTGATATTCCATATAAATACTGGACTGCAGTTCAAATGTATGCAACTGTTTATTCTCCATGTAATTCGGGCACTGGGAGTTGTTCTTATGGAACGGCCAGTGGCGCACGGGCAGGGAAAGGAATTGTGGCCGTTGATTATTCCATTTACAGTTATTTGGTTGGCATGAGAGTATATATTCCAGGGTATGGCATTGCCACCATTGGAGATACAGGCGGTGGTCCCATTATCGAAAGTGCGTTTGGCGTCCAGCGCACACAATGGATTGACCTCGGCTTTAACGATAACGATATTACAGATATGACCGGCTGGGTAACGGTTTATTTTCTTGAGCCTGCCCCAGCAGAAATCCCCTATTTCTTAAAGTGAAAAAATGACCCGCTCACAAAAAAGTATTATTACCGTTCTTTCCCTCATCGCCTGTGTTTTAGTTTCTCTGGTTGGTTATTACAGCGTTCAAGTCTACCAAAAATATGCGACCCAACCTTTAGGCCCAGCCATCCCGAAATTCACCCCTCAAAGCCTGCCCGCCACATGGACAGCCACACCGGGGGATGCAGGTGCAGTGACTCTGGCTCCCACCATTTCTTTTCCTGCCACCAATACCCCCGCACCAATTTGTGGTGGAACTGGCGTGATGAACGTCCTCGCCATCGGAGCCGATTCCCGCTCAGATACATATCAATATGGTCTCGCGGATGTGATTCGTTTGGTCAGAATTGATTTCAACTCACAAAAAGTTTCAGTGCTTGAATTTCCACGCGATTTATGGGTTGAAATTCCTTTTATTTCAGATAACATCAACGGACAAGACCACGAAAAATTAAATCAAGCCTATCTTTATGGTCAGCCCGGTGATGGGTTTGCATATTGGGATGACCCCAGTCGAGGCCCTGGATTGTTAGCTTTGACCATGAATATTAATTTTGGTGTGACTGTCGATCACTATATCGCAGTCAACATGCGCACCTTTGTCAACGTAGTCAATGCGGTTGGCGGAATCGATATCAACATTCCAAATCAAGAGTATTCAGATAGCACAGGGTTACCAATTGGAAAACATCACCTTAACGGAGACCAAGCATTGAAAGTAGCTCGCAACCGAGAAGAAGGGGTATTCGCCCGCGTTGATAATCAGAACCTAGTGTTGTGTACATTGCGAAAGAAACTATCGAGTGCAGAAACCGTCACGAAGATTCCCGAACTTCTCACCTCATTTCAAGATAATATCTTCACAGATATGAGTCCGCAACAACTTACTCAACTTGCCTGCATGGGCACAAAGATACAACCAAAAAATATTACGTTCGCAAGCTTTCCCCAAGAACTATTCAAAGAAGATCGCATTTACGATCCCGTTTTCAAGAAGCGTGTCTTCGTTTGGGATGTAGATTTCAACATCATGCGTGATTATGTAGCGCGATTTCAGGCAGGCACTTGGCCTGATGCCAGCCCATCCATCACAACCTCAGATGAAACCCAATCCAGCGTGGTCTGCGAGTGAACAACTATTCTTCCATCCCTCCGCTAAATGCAGTTGCTGTTCTCAAACGTCACGGTCTACGTGCTGATAAAGGTCTTGGACAAAATTTCCTTCAAGATGAATCCGTTCTGACGAAAATAGCAAATACCGCTGAAATTCAAAGCGACGACCATGTACTTGAAATTGGTCCTGGCCTCGGGAGTTTGACGCGTTACTTGGCAGTCTCAGCCAAACAAGTGACAGCGGTCGAACTGGACCATGACCTGCTCATTCCACTTCAAGCAGTTCTCAAGCCTTATCAAAATGTACGTGTCGTTCAAGGAGACATCCTTGAACTAAAAATATCAGAACTGATTGAGCAACCCAATTTCATTGTCGCGGCAAATATTCCTTACAACATTACTTCGGCTATTATTCGTCACCTGCTTGAAGGAGATATCAAGCCGCGCCGCATCGTATTGACGATTCAAAAAGAAGTTGCTGAACGCATCTGTGCCAAGCCTGGCGATATGAGCTTGCTGGCATTAAGCGTACAAGTTTATGGGAAACCTAGCATTGCCGCCAAAATCCCAGCTGGCGCTTTTCACCCTGTCCCCAATGTTGATTCAGCCATCTTACGAATCGATATTTACGATGAACCTCTCATCTCAACCGATATGCTGAATACATTCTTTAAATTAACTCGTGCAGGGTTCAGTCAAAAAAGAAAAACTTTGCGGAATTCCCTCTCGTCTGGACTCAACATCACTGCACAAGAGTCAGAAACCCTGCTCACATCAGCAGGAATCGATTTCATGCGACGTGCAGAGACACTTTCCATCGAAGAGTGGGAAAAATTATGCAAAGCAAAATCATAAATTAAATCAAACTTGAGTATCAGTATGTCTATAAATAAAGACGGATTAAATCTAAGTCAACTAAAAATTTGGCAGGAAAAACCTGCTCCTTTCACACCTGGGGAAGCGCTCTTTTGGGATGACCCGCATATATCGACACAAATGTTATCTGCCCATTTGGATACAGAAAATGACCTAGCAAGTCGAAGACCAGAAATCATTGACCGTTCTGTTCGTTGGATTATTGAAAGTCTTAATCTACATCCCAAAGATAAAGTCCTTGATCTAGGATGCGGTCCAGGGCTGTACGCCTCTCGTTTTGCCCAAATGGGAATAGATGTCACTGGAATTGATTATTCCAAACGCTCGATTGAATATGCTACAAACTTTGCTCGTGAACAAAATTTAAACATCAAATATCGCTATCAAAATTATTTAGAACTTACAGATGTTGAACAATACGACGTCGCCTTATTGATTTATGGTGATTTTTGTCCCCTATCACCAGAGCAACGAGCACAGTTACTCCATAATGTACATCGTGCTCTAAAGCCGAAAGGTCACTTCGTATTCGATGTTTCTACAAGAAATCACCGCAAGCACCATACAACAGTTCACGGCTGGGAAGTTGTCGAGAGTGGATTTTGGAAATCAGAACCTCATCTTCTCTTGGAACAAGGGTTTGATTATCCAGAGCAATCCATTTACTTAAACCAAACAATCACTTTGGAGGGTAATGGCAAACTATCAGTGTATCGACGGTGGTTTCAAGATTACACACCAGAGACAATCTCCAAAGAATTGGAAACAGGAGGTTTCCTTATAAAAAGCATATGGAGTGATTTAACTGGCAAAAGTTATAAAGAAGATACAGAATGGATTGGCGTTATCGTCCAAAAGAACTAAATTGTTGAAAATAAAAAGGTCTCAAGAATATATCTTGAGACCTTTCCTTTTGACTATTTCCGTACGTTGACTTAGGTGCCTTCTTCCCAAGAGTTGAGATAGTGCAACTGTTCGTCAGTAAGCACATCAATCTTCACACCCATGGAGAGGAGTTTGAGGCGAGCAATTTCATTGTCGATATCGGTCGGCACGGAGTAAACTTTCTTCTCAAGCTTATCAGCATTCTTGGCCATGTATTCAGCAGACAATGCCTGATTGGCAAAGGACATATCCATTACGGAAGCAGGATGCCCTTCAGCAGAAGCGAGGTTAATCAAGCGGCCTTCACCGAGGATATTAATCTTGCGACCATCTTTGGTGGTGTATTGTTCCACAAAGGGGCGGACAAGGTTAGGTTCACCCACGCTCATTGCAGCGAGAGAAGGGATATTAATTTCAACATTGAAGTGACCAGAGTTGGCAACCAATGCGCCATCTTTCATCACTTCGAAGTGATGCTTATCCAACACATTGATGTCACCAGTGACTGTACAGAAGATGTCACCAATCTTGGCAGCATCAAGCATGCTCATGACCTGGTACCCATCCATCACAGCTTCGAGAGCCTTCATTGGATCGATTTCAGTCACGATGACCTGAGCACCCATACCGCGAGCACGAGAAGCGAGACCACGTCCACACCAGCCGTAACCAGCGACAACAAAGTTCTTACCAGCCAACAATACGTTGGTAGCGCGGATAATGCCATCAACCGTGGATTGACCAGTGCCATAGCGGTTATCAAACAAGTGTTTGGTCAACGCATCATTGACAGCGATGACAGGGAACTTCAATACTTTATCAGCTTCCATCGCCTTTAAGCGAATCACGCCTGTGGTTGTCTCTTCAGTTCCACCAATAACATTCTTGAGCATTTGCTTGCGTTCTGCTTCACTCAAGCCTTGTGCCCAAGCAGCGAGAGAGGGTTCAAGTTTCTCAAAGCGTCCCATTTCAATAAAGAACAGGGAAGAAACGAGATCCGCACCATCATCCTGAGTCATATGAGGCATATGCTCCAAGGCAGCGCGAATATGCTTGAAATAAGTGACTTTGTCTTCGCCCTTGATTGCAAACACAGGAATTTCATATTGGCTGACCAAAGCGGCAGCCACGTCATCCTGTGTGGAGAGTGGATTGGAAGCGGTGAGAACGATATCCGCACCACCTTCCTGAAGGGTAATCATCAGGTTTGCGGTTTCAGTGGTCACGTGCAAACAGCAAGAAAGGCGCAATCCCTTGAGAGGTTTTTCTTTCTTAAAACGTTCACGAATGGAACGAAGAACAGGCATTTCGCGTTCCGCCCAATCAATACGGCGGCGACCGCCTTCGGCTTGTGCTAAATCTTTTACATCGTAATTACTCATTTATTTCTCCTTTATATATTTCAATCAATAGATACTTATTTTACTTGAGAAAAACATCTAATTTACCGCTGTCATCAAAGTGCTTTCGAAAACGGGTGACAAACTCTTCGCGTGTATAGGAATGTGTTTGGGTACCGCGCTGTTCGAGACAATACACGGCAGCAAGCGAGCCGATTTCACCACACAACTTCCAATCAAACCCATGAGCATAGCCAGCAAGAAAACCACCACGGAAGGCATCACCAACTCCAGTGGGGTCAACGATTTCATCTTCAGGCACTGTCGGGATATGAACAGAGTTTCCATCGGAATACAAGTCGGCACCATCTTTACCACGGGTAATGACCAATACTTCCACATGGTTAAGAATCTGGTCGAGGCTCCAACCTGTCTTCTTGGAAATCAAACCAAACTCATAATCATTACAGAAAAGGAAGTATGCCCCTTCCATATCACGGGCTAACTCACTTCCTTCAAGGCGCAAAACCTGTTGGCTGGGATCATACAAATACTTAATTCCCAATTCACGGCATTCGGCAGGGAACTTCATCATCGCATCGGGAGCACTGGGAGAAACAATGACCAAATCTGGTTTTTTCTCCAAATCCTTGATAGATTGACGGGCAGACTCACCCATCGCACCAGGGTAGAAAGAGGCAATTTGTGCAGAAGACTGATCCGTCGTCGCAAAGAAAGAGGCGGTAAATAATCCTGGAACAACTTCCATCAAAGAAGTATCCACACCCTTTGAATCCAACCATGCGCGATAATCGCCAAAGTCTTCCCCAACAGTAGCCATGATGCGTGGCTTTTGTCCGAGCAGGGCCATGCTATAAGCAATGTTGGGGGCAATTCCACCACGCTGCTTTGACATTGATTCAACGAGAAATGAAAGGCTAATCGAAGCCAATCTTTCTGGCAGAATTTGTTCCTTAAACAGACCTGGGAAGGTCATCAGATAATCATATGCAACTGAACCAGTGAGAAGTACGTCCATAGTGTTTCCTTGTCGCAGTAAAAGGCGCTCTCTAATGAGAGCGCCATAAATTTTCGAGCGGGCAAAAGTTTATCATGAGGCGGTGGATATGTAAAGTTTTTATTAATATTTCGCACATTCTTTGGTTGACATCATTCCTCTTTCCCGTTATAAAAATACGATGAAAACCACTCGCTTCTTACTTGGACTTTGGCTTGCCACTGCAATTACGGCATGTTCTCTTCTGCCGAACTTTCCCACCATCCCACCCGGGTGGACGGTAACACCCAGCCAAACCAGTACTCCCCAAGCTACGTTTACCCCAACGATTACGCCCACTCCACTTCCTACCGCCAGGGTAGGAGTTGGCGATCACGCACTCTTTAATGGTGATTTCGAAAATGCATTAATCGATTACCAAACTGCATATCAGGATTCACCAGATCCATTGATTCGCGCCGCCGCCAAATGGGGAGAAGCACGTGTTTATTTCGCAGAAGAAAATTATGAAGATTCGTTGAATGCAATTCAGACTCTGGTCAACGAATATCCTTCTTCTGTGTATGTCAGCCAATCTTACTTTCTGAGAGGCTTGGCACAATATCGATTGGAAAATTATCAAGCAGCCGCAGACTCATGGCAAACTTATGTTACGTTACGCCCCGGTTACCTTGATTCATACACACAGGAATATCGTGGTGATGCACTATTCAATATTGGAAATTATGCAGAAGCTCTGCCTGCTTACAAAGCAGCCATTCAGGCTCCACACCTTGGGGATGCTGTATATTTGGATATGAAAATCGCCTCTACCTACGCCAAGCTTGGTGACGCCACCTCAGCATTAGCCCTTTATGACGGAGTCACGGCACGTGCCACCAATGATTATGTCAAAGCCCAGGCTGCGTATGAGACCGGACTGGTGTACCAAGACAACGGTCAGATAGCTGAAGCGCAAGGAAAATTTCGCCTTGCTGTTGAAAATTATCCCCTTTCCTATTACTCTTATTTAAGTTTGATAGCTTTATTAGATGCAAATGCAGAGGTCAACGATTTGGATCGTGGGTTTGTTGATTTTTTTGCTGGCCAGTATGATGTTGCAATCGCAGCATTTATCAGATACCTCACAGCCAATCCGCAAAATGATGGAACCGCTTATTATTTTCTCGCCCAGTCATATCGCAATTTAGGAGACTTTAATAAGGCTCTTGAAAACTACTCAAAATTTATTTTAGATTATCCAACCAATCCACGCTGGGGAGATGCCTGGGGTGAAAAAGCTTATGTGGAATGGTACAACATGGGCTCATTTTCTGTAGGAGCACAGACTTTATTAGATTATGTTCAGGCTGCTCCTGCTACAGACCTTTCTGTTGAATACTTAATGAGTGCTGCTCGAATCTATGAACGTAGTGACCAAACCGACAAAGCATTGGAAGTTTGGGCACGTGTTGCAAATGAATACCCTGGGACTGAAGAAGCATCCACAGCAGTATTTATGATGGGCGTGATGTATTACAGGCAAAAGAATTATGTCACTGCTCTTGATTCATTCAATAGAAGCCTAACTCTCTCTAATTTAGAAGCTGATCGCTCACGTGCCTATTTTTGGTTGGGAAAAACCCAACAACAACTCGGAAATGCCAATGACGCAATTAATGCTTGGCGTGAAGCTCAAAACCGCGACCCTGGTGGTTACTACAATGAGCGAGCTCGCGATTTACTTGATAATGACCGTTCACCATTTACACCGCCAGAAATCACAAATCTCAATCCAGATATGCTTCGATTACGAGCCGATGCGGATTCATGGATTCGTTTGACATTCAACCTTCCCGCCGAAACCGACTTAACAGGTCTTGGAGCACTAGCCACCGACTCTAGAATCATCCGTGGCACAGAATTATGGAATATGGGGCTGTACGAAGACGCCCGCTCTGAATTTGAAGACCTGCGGAATGAAATCAGTTCAGATGCAGTATCAACGTACCGACTGACAAATTATCTATTGGACCTCGGTTTATATCGCTCTGCGATTTTTGCAGCACGTCAAACTCTTTTACTGGCAGGTCTCGACGAACACGCAGAATCAATGATGGCGCCGCCTTATTTCAGCTATGTGCGGTATGGGTTGTATTACTCAGACCTTGTCATTCCTGATGCACAGGAAAACAATATCGATCCCCTCTTACTCTTCAGTGTTATTCGACAAGAAAGTTTATTTGAGGGCTTCATCCGTTCCAACGCAGGGGCACGCGGATTAATGCAAATCATCCCGTCCACTGGGGCACAAATTGTTTCACAAATGGGCTGGCCATTGAACTATACCGATAGCGACTTATATCGACCAAATGTCAGCGTTGCATTTGGAGCACATTACTTTGCAGCTAATCGAAACGCATTGAATAATGATATATATGCAGCACTAGCCGCATACAACGGTGGCCCGGGGAATGCCCTTGCCTGGAAACAGCTTTCTGGAGATGACCCCGACCTTTTTCTTGAAAGTGTACGCTTCCAGGAAACTCGCGATTACATAAGAAACATTTACGAAATTTATGTGATTTATAAAAGGCTATACGGTTCAATTAGTCAATAAAAAAGGAGGCGACAATGAATATTGTCGCCTCCTTTTTTGTAATCAGTATTTTTACTGCACATGCGCAAGAATTCTCTCATGCGCAGTCTCAACATCCATGTCCAACACAGAAACCAATTTGTCGCGACCAGATTCCCCTGCAACAATCTCTACACGAGACTTTGGCACACCCAATACTTCTGCAAGAAAAGCAACCAGCTCCATATTGGAATTAGCATCGTCGGCCGCAGAAGCAACATGCACCTTAATAGTGCCATCATTTAATAAACCAACGATCTGATTCCGACTCGCACGCGGGGTAACTCGCAAAGCTAATGCAGATCCGCGTTTTCCATCGTGAAAATCAAATTTTCGTGTCATGGTTCACCTCACTGTACAGAAAGTAGGATTGAGATCAATATTCTTGAAACAAACTCAATCAATAGAATTAATACCAGCGGACTAAAGTCCAGAGTACCCGCCATCGGTACCACCCGTCGTATCGGGTTCAAAAATGGCTCCACAATGCGATCCAAGGCTTCGCGGACAGGATGGTAAGGTGGAAGAAAAAAAGATAATAATGCCGATGCGATTACGACCCATCTAAATATATCTGTCACTGCTCGAACAAAAAGAATTACAACCGCAACGTTCATTTTGCCTCCGGAAGATAATTTCTTGCACCCACAATTGCAGTACCCACTCTTACCAGAGTTGCACCTTCTTCCACTGCCACTTCAAAATCCGAACTGGTTCCCATGGAGAGTTCTGAAAACTCAACCTGTGGAAACTGCGACTTGAGGTAACCCTGCAAGCGACGCAATTTTTGAAAATACGGACGTGATGCCTCTGCTGATGTTCCTAAAGGGGGCATTGTCATCAAACCGCGAATTTTTAATCGAGGCAAAGCCAACACTCCAGCAACATCCGTCAACAAAGCAGGCCAATTGGCTTCATCAACTGCATTCCAACCAGACTTGCTTTCCTCGCCACCGACGTTAAATTCTAAAAGAACAGGCAATGCGCGGTTAGCTTCTTCGCAAAATCGGTTCAAACGAGTCGCCAGCTTCAAACCATCTAAAGAATGAACATAATCATAGTTTTGAGCCACAATTTGTGCTTTGCGACTCTGCACATGACCAATCATGTGCCATTCTACCGCAGAAAAGGATTGCAAAAATTGAATTTTCATAGCGCCTTCTTCAGGGTAGTTTTCACCTAAAATTCTTGCGCCCGCTTCAATGGCCGCCTGAACTATCTCCATCGGCTGTGTTTTGGTGACGACCACCAGCTTCACCGCCTCCGAGTCACGGCCAGACTTTTTGGCCGCAACTGCAATCTTGTCTAAAGTAGACGTGTATTTTTCACGAATGGAATTAACTAACTCGTTCATATGTGAATTTTAAACCCGCATCTTTCCTAACTTCAAGCTGGTAACGCCATCAAAGCGCCGAATCTACCCGTTTTTCCTTTTTCAGCTCGATGCGAAAACCAATCATCCAAATGACAAGCCGTGCACACCCCAGATAGTTCCACTTGTGTCAGGCCTGCATTGACAAGCTGAATATAATTTGCGGTCCACAAATCCAGATATGTGCTTCCATTTCGAGAATCAATAATTCGATTGGCATCGTGGCCAAAAGCTTTTTCAAATTGAGAAATCACCTCTGGGCCTACTTCGTAATGATCCACACCAATCGCAGGGCCAATCCCTGCAATCACATCTTCCGGGTTACAGCCATAGTGGCTTTGCATAGCATTCACCGTTTCAGATGCCACCCCTTTTACCGTCCCCATCCAACCTGCATGTGCCATTCCAATCACTTGTTTGACAGGGTCAAAGAAAAGAATAGGAGTGCAATCGCCAAATCGCATGTAAAGCGTCACTTCAGGGTTGTTGGTTAAAAGAATGTCTGCTTTTAAAGCAGGGGTGTCGAGAGCGCGAGGCGCTTCAGCGTAGACAACTTCCGTTCCGTGTACCAACCAAACATCATGGATTGAAGCGGGGTTACGTCCCATCACCTGAAAAGAACGCAATCGATTCTCAGCCACATGCGCTGGATCATCCCCTACAGAGCCGCCTACATTTAGGGATGCCCAAGGTGCAGGGCTGACCCCACCACGACGTGTAAAAATTGCCTGCGTGACGGATTGTGGAAAAGCATCAAAGCTAAAGAATCGAAGCTCATTTTTTTCGTGAAATGGCATTATTCAGAAACCTGATTGACAGCAAATTTCTTGTAATAGTATTGACGTGTCTCATTCATTGATTCTTCAATATTAGGATATGCAAACCAGGCAGTGGATAACCCAAATAACGCACCAGTGAGTGAGCGTAAGAGTGGAGTGCTTTCACGATATGGAATGATGGAGGCCAACCAAGTCCAATTAAATTGGCTGAAGAGTTGTGAGAAACCATCAAACCCTATTGGAGCAATACCAATCAAAATCCATAACACCCAATGTAAAGATTTGAACTTACGACCTGTTGCACCATAAACAAGACCAAAAAGAAGAATCGCAAGATAGATAGCCACATCGCGCTCACACAGCGCAACTTTATAGCCAACAGTTTCATTACCAATATAATTTCTGGCATCAAACCGCGAAAAACTATAGGGATCACTTAAATTTTCTATTCCAGTTACATCTTCAAAGGTTTTGACATTTGTCAGCCCCGCTTCTTTTAGTGGATAGTACATCTGCTCGCCATAAAGAAAGAATGACCGAAATCCAAACTGATGACATAAAGGTTTGTATATTGCGTAAATCACACGTGCGGGGGTAACTGCACCTACCTTCATCAAAGTAGGAGCAAGAAAGGGAAGACCAATATAAAAAAAGATGAACAGATTTAGTAGCAATAAGTATCTCTTTGAAATCCAAAAAGAGATACGATCCCCAGTGGAGATGGTTTGTCCTTTAGCAACACGCTTCTGATATTTTGGATCACCCACTTGTTCAAGTTGATTTTTGCGATCGAAGGCTGCACCAATCGTCATTTGTAATGATTGAGGTGTA
Source organism: Anaerolineales bacterium (assembly GCA_046328925.1). Lineage (GTDB taxonomy): Bacteria > Chloroflexota > Anaerolineae > Anaerolineales > Villigracilaceae > Villigracilis. The sequence continues at coordinate 144,506 of JAXLVT010000003.1, read as the reverse complement.
ATCGGAGACCGTAGGCTGTAAGGACCTGCTTCCACCACGGGAACATCATCACCATACTTTGCAACCAAGGCAGAGTCTCGCTCTACATCCACTTCAATCAAGCGGTGAGGAAATTTCTCCTGTAGCTTTTGCAATTCCAATTTGATCTCATCGCATGGCTGGCAGTCTTTTTTCGTATATATGGTCACATTAAGCATGTCATTCACATCCTGGGTGATTCATGAAACGGCGGGGAAGCCCGCCGTTTCATGAATCGAAAGTTGAATTTGCAATTATATTCCGAAATCTATCCAGAAAAATTGAGCTTGGGCTGCAATCAATTTGAATACACCAGAAAACAGCATTACACCTACAATCACAAGAATAACGCCCATGGCGATTTCTACGTAGCGCATGGTTTTATTGTATTTCTTTAAAATAGTCGTTACCCAACCAATCCCCAAAGCGGCCAAAAGGAAGGGAATTGCCAACCCCGCAGAGTACGAAGTCAACAAAAGTGCGCCTAATGAAACAGAACCACCATTAATTGCCAAAGTAAGAATTGCGCTCAAGACTGGCCCCACACAAGGTGCCCAACCTGCTGAAAAGAATACTCCCATCAAAGCAGAAGAGAGATACCCCAGTTTTCGATCAGGAGCTTGATTGACACGTGTATCATAAGCAAGGAAAGGAATATGAAACACACCGATCATGTGCAACCCGAATATGATTACAACAATTCCACCAATTTTCGCAAGCCACTCACGAATATCATAAAGCAAGCTTCCCGCAAAAGCAGCAAGGACACCCAACGCCACAAAGACAAAGCTGAAACCCAACACAAACGCCACCCCATGACTAAACGTCACCCAACGGTTGGATTGGTTTTCACCACCTGCAGCGCGACCACCCAAATACCCCACATAAGCAGGAACCAGTGAAAATACACATGGCGAGAAAAAAGAAGCAATACCTGCCAGCAAGGCAAGTCCAACCGAAACTTGGGAGATTTCCATTCAATACCTCAAAACCAGAAAATATTCTGCAAATCGCAGAAGAAGCACATTTAGGCTGTTAACTCATTGACTGTGATGGGAGTCCCATGATCAGGGAAAGACAAACGCTGTTCAGATTGAACGACTGAAATATAAGGGGTTGTCCAGCGGAAAATCCACTTCGCATCTTCAGGCGTCACATTGATACATCCATGAGAGCGTCTTTCGCCAAAGTCATTATGCCAAAACGCACCATGGATGGCAACACCTTCTCCACTAATAAATGTACACCATGGGACGGCAGGAGTGGAATATCCAGCTTGTGCATTGCCTGCAGTCATATTTTTGGAAATAATCTTCCACCAAGCTGACATATCACCAACCGGTGTGGCTAATGTATCAGAAACAGCTCCCGTCGCATCATACTTTTGCCCACTAGCGATTCGGCAAAAGAAAACTTCTGTGCTGCCTTCAAAACAAGATAAGGTTTGATAATTAATATCAGCTACAATCTTTTTCTCGTTTGGATCGATATTTGGGCTGATCGGGGAAACATCTTCATCTGTTAGAACTTTTACACCAGCTCCATCTAACCAGAAGAACTCGCCATAGGCTCCATATCCGTAACCATGGCCATCTGCACCTTCATTCCAGCGATATTCCACAAAGCCGTTATTCTGACGAATTTGGTCAATCCAAATCACCTGGCCATAGTAGACACGAGGTTGAAAATTATATTTAATATGGTCAAGCATCCATGGAGAAGCAGGTGTTCCTTCCAACGCCAAATCAATATAAGGAACCGTGACTTCTACCCAAAAACCCGATTGTCCAGGAGGCATTTGAGTAATCGGAGTATTAGGAATATTCCGAGTTGGTTGAACGCGAGATGACCAGATATATCCTTGTTCAGTTTCAAGATATTTTTGATTTGCCAAGCCAACCGCATTCCCCAAGACTTCCCGTTGCCACGGAATACATGTATCTGCCTTTACAATTCCAATAGAAGTATTTAAGATGGGGTCATTATTGGGCAGACTACGCAAATCGGTATCATCGACAAGACGGCCAATAATTTCACTATTTGGAAATTGGGGCAGTCTTCTGGGAATATAGAACTTCTCATACAAGGCTTCAAAGTCAAAAGGTTTAAATGCCACGGCACCCAAACCAACACCAGCAATCTTTAGAAAATCACGTCTTGAAACAGGTCTTTTCATAAATCACCTTCGTAAAAATATATATTCAAGCATACCTTCAAACAATTTAAGCGTCAACCGCGTTGTGAGAAGGCGTTAATCTTTTAGAAAATCAAATAACTTTCAAGGGCTCGCAGGCAGCTGGCACTTAGTTTATGTCCAACTTCATCTTCACAATAAGTCACTTGTGCCCCTGCCTTTTCCAATAATTCAATGGAAGCGCGAGCGCGGTCAATCGTCACAGTTGTATCCTTGGTACCATGGGCAACAAAAACATTCTTTCCTGCCAACGGCTTGGCATCCGCAAGTTCTTCCAAGCCTGAAGGAGCAAAGCCCGCCAACACACCCATCTTGTGGACTCTCTGCGGATATAGCATCCCCAACGCATTGACCATGACGCCACCTTGGCTAAACCCAATGACATCAAATTGCTGCGCATCCACCTTAACTGATTCAGAATACTCATCTATTAGCTGAATCAACCCGTCAACGGATGACTTAAGCATTTCGAGGCTGGGCCTGCCAAAGGTGTCGGGCTGAGGCGGCCGCCAGGAAAATCCACTTGGGTCTGCAGAATGTGGAGCACGTGGTGCAATCATCCAATATTGTGGTGAAAGCGAACGTGTAAAGACCCACATGGAGTTTTCATCCCCAGTCCATCCATGGATTAAAACCAACAATCGTGCAGGAACATTTTGAGCCTGTCGTATGCGCAAAGTCCATTGATTGAATTCAATCAGTTCTGTATTAGTCGCGGCCTGCACGTTTTAAAATCCAATCTGAAAGATTTAATAAAAGAAAGATTAAGGCAATTGGCACCAAAGCACCCAATAAACAGAGAAATCCAAAAACTGCAGCGCCAAAACCATAGAGCAACCAAATTAACCCAAGCCCTACAACAAAAAGCAAGAGCATGGCTCCAACGACAAGGCGTACGTTTGTGTCTTTCATATACTTGCGAAGATCACGAGTCATTTCTGGACTCCAAACCACTTCCGCACGATACGATTAGGCCAGGAAGTGAGACGCTTTAGCTCAGGAAGTACCTGCTCAATTGCAGTTTCACCCAATAAGGCAACTTCATGTACATCAATTTTATCCAATAATTCAATATGATGAACATCAGGACGAACAATCACATCAGGCGCATCCACTTGAAGACGGTAATGAGCCACTGCACGGCTACTTAAATCAACAGCCCGCATAAAAGTGTCATAAGCTTGAGCAATATTCATGCGATTGATTTGGTCAACAATTGGTTTTGGAATAATCGAAGGCACTGGAAGATTATAAGTAGGCACTGGTTTATCCAGCGGATCATTCAGCACGACAGCCACGATTGGCAAGTCAGGAGAAAGCATCCGTGCAACTGTGACGGGAACAGGGTTTAAAACACCACCATCCATCAACTCCCAGCCATTTAAGGGATGAGAAGGGAAAATTCCAGGCAATGCAATTGTGGCATAAATTCCATCACTCAAATTACCTTCAGAAACGATAATCTCATTCCCAGACTTTGTATCCACTGCAGTGACCGCACATGGAATCCGTAAATCTGCAAAGGTTTTATTTCCAACCAATGAGTTCATCAATTTCCGCACACCAGATAAGCCAAGCAAGGATGGACCATCGCTCTGGTCACGCCCATATAGATTGGATTGATCGACTGTGGAAAATATTTCTTCAATCTCATCAGGAGTACGACCTGAAGCATATAAAATCGCAACCAACCCGCCGAAGCTGGTCCCTGCGATTGAACGGATGATATATCCTTCTCTTTCAAGCTTTCGCAAAACACCAATATGAGAATTCCCCTTGGCTCCCCCGCCGCCTAATGCTACTGTAATTTCCATTTCAACAAAACGCCTTTCTTTTCGTACATGTAGATGCTATCAATGAGAATTATTATACTTGAGCAGTATTTGAAGAAGATTAGATAAATAAAAACGCCACATCTGATTAAATCAGATGTGGCGAAAAGGTGTTTACTTGGTATTTTATGGAGTAGGAGTTACCGAAGGTGTGTATGTAGCCGTAGGTGATGTAGTATTTGTAGAAGTTGGTGGCACAGAGGTATTTGTTGGAAGCGGGGTATTTGTAGGCGGACCTTCAACCTTAATCGTTACATTCAATGTAGCTCCAAACATATTGGTGCCATCTGAAAACCGAAAACTTGATGTGTACGTACCCGGTTTTGTAGGAGCTGTAACAGCTACTGAGAGTTCTGCCCAATTTCCAGGAGTGACTTGTTTCCCCAAGGTTCCTGTAGTTGCATCCATATTAGTACCACTTAAGAAAACTAAACGATACAAAAACATCCAATTACACGACCCATTATTTTCTACCTTCCAGGTTTTTGTAAATACCTCCCCTGCTTTTACAGTAGTTCCACTTGGATAGTTTACATCACGAACAAACTTCAAGTTATTACACCCAGAAGCAAGCAGATTTGGGTTTACGGTTGCTGTAGACAATGTTCCAGTCACTGTGACAGTTGGACTAGCTCCAGGGGTGAACGTATAACGTGTAGGCGTTATTGAAGGTGTCGCTGTGTCAACGGGCAAAGGTTGAACAAAAGAAGTTGGACTGGGAGATGGTGTCACGGTTTCCGTTGAGGTTGGGGATGGTGGTGTATACATGGCTGTTTGCGTAGCAAAGAAAGATGCCACCATGGTACCAACCGCCGAAGTTAATGCCGCATCATCTGCTGCTACTCCATCCCCTTCAGCGCCATCACCTTGTGCGCCGCCACATGCAGAAAGAATAAAAGTTAAGACCAGCAAAATTTGCCAATATTTTTTTGTAAGTTGCATTGATTGCCTCCGTCTTAAATCTAACATAAAACTGAAAATCGCGAGCAACGATAAACTACGAATCCCCTGCGACTTTCAATTCTCGCAAGGCAGACAGCAAAGTATCAATATCTTTCTTTGTGTTATACCCCTGTACCGAGACACGAATCAATTTGTGATTCTTCCAAGATATCAATGGAACTTCCACTTTATATTCATCATACAAGCGGACTTTGAGAGCAGCAATGTCGGTCTGCGCTGGGAGTGGAGCCGCTGTCAGTTGGGCGAACCAAGTTTCAGATTTGGAATGAAGCGCAGGCATCTTCATTAAGTTGCAGATTTCATCTTGTGCATAACTGGCAAGTTGATGACAAGCGCTTCGCACCTTATCCCAAGCTTGCTCTTGTTGAAATTGAATCGCTGCAGGGACAGATAAAAACGCAGACATGTCACGTGTTCCCCACCATTCGTTTAGATCAACAAACGCAGAAGGTCCAGGGACTTCAGGTTCATATCCCCAAGAAACAATCAACGGCTGAATCAACTTTTGCATTTCAGGTCGGGCATATAAAAAGCCAGCTCCTTTTGGAGCGCACAACCATTTATGCAAATTACCACCATAAAAATCCGCACCGAGAGAATCAAGGTGTAATGGAATTTGACCTGCAACATGCGCACCGTCGATAATAGTGATAATACCAGCTGCCTTGGCACGTCGAACAATTTCTTCAACGGGAAAAATAATTGCAGTAGGTGAAGTAATATGGCTGAGAAAAATCACCTTGGTACTTGGAGTAACACCAGACCAAAACGAATCAACAAAATCTGCATGGGAAGTTAATGCTACAGGTTGATTGATATATTTGAAACCTTTTTCACCTGCAAGAAAACGCCAAGTGCGATCCATTGCACCATATTCATGGTCACTGGCAAGAACTTCATCACCTACATTAAGTTTCAATGAACGGGCTACAATATTTAAGGAAACGGTTACATTTTGGGTATAGACCAAATTGTCGGCATGTGTACCCAGATAGTTTCCCAATTCTGCGCGAGACTCGGCCAATAAGCCCGTGATGCGCCTACCTAGAAATTCAACGGGCTGTCTTTCTAGTTCGCGCTGCCAGCGGTGATATTCTTTGTAGACTGGTTTCGGTGTAGCGCCAAAGGAACCATGATTAAGAAATGTGACTTTGGGATCGAGCAAGAAGTATTTTTTGAGGGAATTTTTCATTGCCAGATTATAACGTTTCCAATAATTTATTTTATTAACTCAAACTTGGTTGATTGTATTTACTTCCTGTATAATCGGCGCATGCCAAACCTTGTCGATGCATTATTACCGTACGTACCAATCTTAATCACATCCCAAATTTCAAAATCTAGCAAATTTCCAGAAAAGCCTGATATAGAAAACTTCAAGGCGGTTGCGCTGTTTGCCGATATTTCAGGTTTCACCTCCATCACTGAACAATTAGTAGCTCAGGGTCCGCATGGCGTCGAAATGCTCAGTCGGATTCTGAATGAGTATTTTGGAAAGCTAACTAGCCAAATTGGTGAATACGGCGGAGATGTGATTAACTTCGCGGGCGACTCGCTTTTAGCGATTTGGAAAAACGAGGATAATACAGAACAAGTAGCAATTATCGAGTCAGTTCTACAATGCGCTCATCGCATACAACAAAGTCTGTATGGATTTGAAACTGGAATATCTACCAAATTATCCCTGCGAATTGGAGTTGGAACTGGAGAGACTCGCGCATTTTACCTGGGTGGCGTGGAGGATAGTTGGGAGTTTATCGTTACAGGGGAATCCGTTGAACAGGCACAATCTGCAGAAAAAATTGCATCACCAGGTGAGGTTATCATCGCACCAAAAGTGTGGAATGTTGTAAAAGATATATCTGGTTATCAAGTAAATGCACAAGATGGAAAAAACCAATTAATCAAAATTCCTGGAAAAATCGCTCCCAAGCCAATTTATCAACCGACGCTTTCCGAGGCTTCGGAAAAATCACTGCAAAGCTTTGTTCCACTTCCGATTATGACACGTCTCATTGCAGGGCAGGTTGAGTGGCTTGCAGAGTTACGCCGAATGACAATCCTATTCATCAACCTGCAAAATTTTAACAGTAGCACGTCCATTGAACATGCAGGGCAGGTTATACACGCTATACAAGAAACCGCATTCCGCTACGAAGGTCTGCTCAACAAAATTGGCATGGATGAAAAAGGGGCAAGCCCATTGGTGATTTTTGGTGCGCCACCTTTTGCACATGAAGATGATCCATTCCGTGCGGTGATGGCCGCACAAGAAGTTTCGAAAAAGCTCACTGCGCTAGGACAACCCCATTCAATTGGCATCACAACAGGGCGAGTATTTTGTGGTGCCATTGGCGGTACCCAATGTCGTGAGTTTGCTATTATCGGTAATGCAATCAATACCGCAGCGCGCTTGATGCAAGCTGCCTCGCTTGGTTCCATTCTATGTGACTCGGCAACACAACAAGTCACCAGCGTCAGACTCAAATTCTCTTCATCGGAACAAATACAACTCAAAGGGAAGTCTGAAGCGATCAGTGTCTTTCGTCCCCTCGGTGATGGAGATTCATTCCACAGAGAAAATCACAGCAATTCGTTTGTTGGGAGGTCTTACGAGAAAAAATTATTGTATGAAGCCCTAACACAAGTATCCACAGAAAAAACGAAACGCGCCATTATTTTAGAAGGGGAAGCAGGCATCGGAAAATCAAGATTACTTGAATATGCACAAATGGTCGCCACTGAATTAGGTGCCTTATGCTTTATTTGCGAAGCCGATGCTGTTGAAAAAAATACAAGTTATTTCGCATGGCGTGGCGTGTTTCGTCAATTACTAGGATTGGAAGAAGCAAACACATGGAGTGAGCGAAAAAACCAAGTCCTTGCGCATCTTCCAATAAAATGGCATGAACGCGCCTCATTACTTAATCCTATACTTGGCCTCGATTTTGATGAACCAAGTTTTATAAGTGACATGAGCGGTGAAGTACGGGCTGAAAATATTCGCACGATGTTGATGGATTTATTGCTTGAGACCTCGAAGCCAATCGCCATCACGATTGAGGATGCTCATTGGCAAGACTCGGCTTCATGGGCACTAACACTTGAAGTTATTAGGCTCAATGCGCCGCTCTTTCTTCTCATAACGACTCGCCCAATTGGCGAACCTATGCCCTCGCACTACAGAAGTTTATTATCGAATGATGAAGTGCAATATCTTGCCGTGGGGCCACTCTCACCAGAAGAATCGCTTCAAATGGTAAAGCAAAGACTGAATGTAGACAATCTCCCAGAAGATATGGCGAACTTGATTCGCACAAAAGCAGAAGGGAATCCTTTTTTCAGTGAAGAACTGGCATATTCACTCCGTGATTCAAAGCTTATTACCATGGAGAATAATACTTGTCGCATTATGCCTGGGGTGGATTTGAAAACTTTTTCATTTCCAGATACTGTTCAAGGAGTGGTAACCAGTCGCATTGACCGTCTCTCTCCGCAGGAACAACTATGCGTTAAAGTAGCAAGTGTGATTGGGCGCATTTTTACTTATCATTTATTACACGACATTCATCCCATCCAAAATGACCGCCAATACTTGCAATCGTATTTGAGCGAGTTGGAGCGTTTAGATCTCACCCCACTGGAGTCTCCCAACCCAGAGCTAACTTATATTTTCAAACATGCCATTACACAGGATGTTGCATACAACTTGATGTTATTTGCACAACGTCAGGAGTTGCATAAAGCCATTGCTGAGTGGTATGAACAAAAATATAAAGAAGATTTGTCTCCTTTATATCCAACACTGGCGCATCATTCGCAATATTCAGGAAACCATGAAAAAGCTCTTTACTATCTTGAGCTTGCCACAAAACAGGCATTGGGAAACTTCGCAAACCGTGAAGCCGTGGATTTCCTAAATCTAATACTGAAATTCGAAGCACAATCTTCGATGCAAGATAATTTTCGCAAAGCCCACTGGGAACTTCAATTAGGGCAGGCGTATAAAGGGCTGAGTGACATGGAAACCAGTCGTATCCATTTACTCAATGCCCTGAAATTGATGGGACATTCTGCGCCGAAAAATCAAATCGGCTGGGTATTCGACCTTCTAGGACAACTGTTGCGAAGAATAATCTTCCCAATTCGCCAGATAGATAGCACTTCAGGTGAAGCAGAAAAAATAAAAGAAATCATTCTCATCTATGAAACTCTATCTGAGATTTATTATTACGCCATTGACCTCCCTCCATTTTTAGCCTGTCTGCTACACTTGCTTAATTTAGTGGACAAGCTTGGTCTCTCTTCTGAAATGGCGCGCGCATACAGTGTTACATCATTAGTAGCAGGTTTGATTCCATTACACGGCATTGCAAAACGGTATGAAAAACGTAGCCTTGAAATCATAAACAAATTGGGACAATTTGAAGGACTAGCCTACGCGATGTCAGGCTTAAGTTTATACAATATGGGTGTTGGGAATTTTAAACAAGCTCTCAACAATATGACTCGCGCCGTAGACTCTGTCACATTTCTAAACAATCGTCCGCGTATGGCCGAAGTGTACACAACAACTGCGCAGGTGTATCAACGCCTAGGGAAATTCCAAGATAGTTTTGAGTATTTCGACCGCGCATATCAAACGGGCGTCCGCGAAGAAAATCCACAACATCAAGTTTGGGGATTAAATGGAAAAGCTGGCATCTTGCTTTATCAAGGAGAAAAGAACCACGCGCAAGAAGCAATTACTTTATTAAAACAATCTATCCCGCTTTTAGAAGGCAGTACCGATCACACAGAAGATATTCGCGCTTACGGAATGTTAGGGATTGCTTATTTGCGGCTTGAGCAAATCGATCTCGCGCGACAAAGTGCAGACAAGGGTATGCACTTTATCTCAACAACATCTCCTACGGCGCACGATGCTCTGGAAGGCTACGCGGGAGTAACAGAAACTTATCTTCAGTTATTAGAATCTAACCCAGATAATAAAGAACTTTCAAAATTAACTGAAAAAGCGTTAAAAAGTTTATTGAAATGTGGCCAACTCTTTCCAATAGTGATGCCAAGGTATTGGTGTTACAAAGGTTGGTATGCAATCCTTGCTGGTAAGAGGAGTAATGCTGAAATTTACTGGCAAAAGGGATTGGAAGCTGCAAAAAACTTGGAAATGGAATATGAAGAAGCTCGCTTGCTCGCAGAGCGAGGACGACACAATCAATCGCCAAGAGGTACAGAAAATTTAATATTTGCAATTGAATTGTTTGAAAAACTTGAAGCAAAATATGATTCTGAATTTGCAAAATCAAATTTGAATCATCTAAGCAAAGCAGCTTAACTTCTACTTCTATAAAAAGACTACCGTCTCACCACACCCAACCCTGCTCCACTCGGCAGGGACATCTTTGCCACATCGTATTTCAACCCGAGATAAGGATCATTCTTAATCAGCAATGGCCCATCCAAATCCGCATAATCGCAAAGTGGAGCGAGATGTGCGGCGGCAGTAACACCTACAGATGATTCCACCATACAACTTAACATCACCTGCATATCATGAGCACGGGCAGTGAGAATCATTCGTAGACTTTCTCGAATGCCCTCACTTTTCATAGTCTTCACTACAACCCCATCCACTGCACCCGCTAATTTAACGACATCATGTGAGTTTTTTGCTGTTTCATCTGCAAAGATGGGAATCTTTATCTTGAGAGCTCGCAATTTTTCTTTGAGCCAAAAGTAGCCTTCCACATCATCAACCGCCAGAGGTTGCTCAACGAGTTCCAAGTCATAATCTACCAAGCGCGGAATCAGTTGTAATGCCTGCTCACGACTCCAGCCTGCGTTGGCATCCACTCGAAGTTTGGAATTAGAAACTTTTCGAATCGCCGCCACTATCGCTTCGTCTTTCTCACTTCCCAATTTGATTTTCAAAATTGGATATCCTGATGCCTTAGCCGCTTCTGCCATCACTTCAGGCTCATCCATGCCAATGGTAAAAGATGTCAAAGGTATGGTGGTTGGATTTAATCCAAACAAAGCATACAAAGGCTGACCCAACTTCTTTCCCCACCAATCATGCAAAGCTTCATCTATTGCCGCTCGCGCCGCACGTGATCCAGCAGGCCGTCGCGTCAAAACAGAATCGATATCCAATAAATCATCGCCCAAATCAGGCATGGCTTTCAAGTATTCAATAATTCCAGCCTGCGTCTCCCCATAATATGGCACAGCCGCGGCCTCGCCAACGCCATCGTCCAAATACACCAACACATTATGGCGTTGATCACTAGCGCCATGCGCCACACGAAAAGTTGATTTCAAATCAAGCGTAATTGGTTCCCAAGTTAGTTTCATATTTCATCATCTTAGCATAAACCATGTAAAATTGTTTTATGATTCAAACCATTCAAAATCAATTGAACGAACTTGCTACAACATACAACAATCGCACATCCGTTTTTGATATCAGCATTGTCCACTATACCGACAAGAAACTCGCGCTCAGCGGACGTGTTCTAGAGCAATCTCAAGTAGATGAGATAAAGCGCATCTTTCCTACACTGCAAGTTGACACTTCAACCATCAAAATTCTCAACCGTCCAAGCCTTCCGTGCCTGACAGTCGCCACCAATTTGACTGGCTTGTACGAAAAACCAACATTTGGAATGCCACTATCCAACGAGTTATATTTTGGAACTACGCTGGAAATTTTAGACGAAGAAGATCGTTGGGCCTTCACACGTCAAAAAGATGGCTACCTAGGTTGGGTATACAAAGCATACTTAACTGATAAACCTGTCAAACCAGTAACCCATCTTTGCCTTGCACCTGCCATTGAATTACGCGCACAACCAAAAGCTGATAGTGAAATCATTTCTCGCCTTGTCAGCGGAACAGGTGTACATGTTGAAAAGACACGAGGCGAATGGTCATACGTCATAGCGAATCAAATCGGCTGGATTCCATCTCACATGCTACGTTCGTTGAAAGAAATCCCAGATTCACTAAAAGAAAAATGCGAGCTGCTGATTGAAGACTCGGCTCGCATGATTGGCACTCCCTATCTTTGGGGCGGAACCACTGGTAACGGGATCGACTGCTCAGGGTTTGCACGCCTGCTACACCGTTGGATTGGAATCGAAATTCCCCGCGATGCAGATATGCAATGGGCTGCTGCTCATCCTATAGAGGAGCCGTATCAGGTCGGCGATTTATTCTTCTTTGGTGAAGGCGATAGTGACAGGCGTATCTCCCACGTTGCCATCAGCCTTGGCGGTTGGCAAATCATTCATTCTTCTCGTGGAAACAATGGCGTGTACATTGATAATTTGCTGGAAAAAGAGGGGCTTAAAAGAATTTTTGTCAGCGCAGGTTCATTCTTGAGGTAAATAAAAAGAGGGAAGATTTTTCAATCTTCCCTCTTTTTATTTTTATCTTAACTCCTATTATCCACTTGCTGGGATAATCCGTGAAAGTTCTGTAGTCATAAATACTTCATCAAATTTAGTCAACTTCAAAATTTGAACCGCCGCATTGCTCTTTGGCAATACAAGACGGGCATCCCCATCCTTTGCACGCGCACGCTTCAACACACTTACCAAGACAGCCAGTCCAGCAGAATCCAGCATGGTAATTTCTGACAAATCAAACACAAAGTGCGTAACCCCTGATTCCAAATAGTCATCACAAAGTTTACGCAGGGCTGGTATCTCTGAGATTTCCACTCTGCCACGTAAAGTCACCACTGCCATTTTCAACTGATATTCCTGGGTATTAATTTCCATTCTCACTCTCTCTATATCAAATGGCTTTTGCCAAGAGCCATGTATTCTTTCCATCATTATGCTGATATTCCACTTTATCCATCAACATCTTAATGACTGGCACACCATATCCACCTACAGGAAGTTCCTTCGGGTCTGGCATGCAAACCTTCGTTAAGTCGAGATTCGCGGGAGTTCCATCATCTTCAGTTTCAGCAAAGAAGCGCGTCCGCTCCACCCGCAACCTGACTTCAATTCTACGACTTTCATCTCCGTTATAAGAATGCCCAATAATATTGGCAAGCAATTCATGCAAGGCCAATTCACAGCCATCCACAATGGCAGATTCCACTTGATGACGGAGAAGCAAATCGCGCAGTGCTTCCGAAGCGGCTCGTATTTTTCCATATCCTGCAGGAATTTGAAAAGAAACTGATTCCATATTTTTGTTCAACCTTTACTATTTACTTTCTCAAAATCATTCAAAGAGCCACTTTACTTTTTATGGCTTGAACTGCACGCTTATTCTAATAAGGATGTATGGAAAGAAATCTGTCAAAAGTATTACAGGTCAAAACAGCTTACATTTTGGTAAGCAGGCGAAAACACGCAAAATAAATACTTTTTAGGAGGGCTTATTTTTAAGTTATGATATGATGCGACTAAGAAATGGAGGATGGCAGTGCGTACCCGATTAATACCCCGATTTCTCTTTATGTTCTTGGCAGTAATACTGCCTATGCTTTTGGCTGCCAGCACCACCAATGAGGCTCAAGCTCAAACTCAAAACGGGCTGACCTTGAATGCAGGAATCGGCTTTGATGGATTTGCAAAAGAAGGGAAATGGCTTCCCATTCATGTTCAAGTAGAAAATAATGGCACAGATATAGAGGGAGAAGTTCGTGTGCTTTATAGCGATATCGCCAACTCTCCCACCATTTATTCTGCAAGTGTCTCTTTACCAACCACTTCTCGCAAAGATTTTTTCATCTATACCTATTACCCACAAGGTGGAGTAAGCAATTTAAAAATTCAGCTTTTCTCAAAAAACAAAGTACTTGTTGAGAAAAAAATGCGCGTTTCCAATGTCACTTCTGATAGCATGCTCATCGGAATCATGTCTGAAACCCAATCTACTTTTAATCTCCTTAACCAGATTAAAACATCAAATGGGGTCATCCATCTTGTTGAAATTAATTCCGCCACCCTGCCAGATCGCCCCCAAGGCTGGGAGCAATTGGATGCAATCATCATCTCAAACACAGACACAGGAACATTCAGCGCAGAACAAAAGAAAGCCCTGGAATTATGGATTGCCCAAGGTGGCAAGCTCTTTGTAAGCGGTGGCCCAAAATGGCAAGCTACGGTTGAGGGCATCAAGGATTTGTTACCACTACAAATTGATGGACTTACCAAAACAACTGCAACACCCGAAGTCAGTGCTTACACGAATGAAGCTTTCCCAGAAACTGCGGAGACCATCCTTGTAACAGGCAAACCTACTCCAACTTCAACGGTCATGATTAAACAAGATGACCAAGCACTAATGACTAAAAAAGAAATTGGCAATGGAGAGGTGATTTTCTTTGCCGCAGACCCAAGCCTCGAGCCTTTTAAAAGCTGGAATGGCATGGTGACAATTTACAACTACCTGCTGTCGTTTCATCCACAACAATCCGCTTGGCGCAATGGACATTGGGATTCCTCTTACACCAATGCGGCAATTAGCACAATTGACGAATTAAACATCCCATCCATTTTTTTCATTTGTGGCTGGCTGACCTTTTATATTGCGCTGATTGGACCTGTCAATTATTTTGTTTTGAAACTACTAAAAAGACGAGAATTTGCCTGGGTTACCATTCCAGCCATTGTCATTATCATCTCAATGACATCTTATATCTATGGCTTCATTTATCGTGGCAACAAACCAACTTTGAATCGCCTCACCGTGATTCAAGCTTGGGATGGAGTTTCCCAGACAAAAAGTAATTCTATGATTGGTATCTACTCACCCCAGCGCAAAAAATATTCAGTCCAATCTCAAGACAATTTTTTACTGTACCCAAACAATTTACAGGATTCAACTTTCCAAAACACTTCTTCTTGGTATTCCATTCAAGAAGCCAATAATGTCATCACGCCTGAAATCCCTGTCGAAATTGGTGGCATGAAAATTGTAGGTAGTACAGGCACAGGAAATCCGCTTCAGCTACAACATGACTTGACCATTTATTTTGAAAAAGGTTCTGCCAAAATTTCAGGCAATATCACAAATCAAAGTGACTCAACTTTGTATGACGCAGTTCTGGTTACCCCTGGTCGTTGGATAGCGATTGGAGATATTCAAGCAGGACAAACAACAAAGGCAAATGTCTTGCTTATCTCTGGCCCCAACGGACCTGAATTCTACAACGCAGATGCCATGACCATTCTCAAATACAACTACACAGATCTGGAGAAAGATCAAGTTGCCCGTAGAAGAGAAGCGTTTTTACGTTCCATTCTCACAACAGAGTATGGAGAGTCAGATTTGAATTGGGGCATTTACATCATAGGTTGGCTGAAAGACCAAACACCGTCAGCTCAATTAAAAAATGTCTCGGCAATCATCAACGACTCAACAGTGTACATTCAAAAGATATCCCCTGCCACAAATTTTGGATCAACAGAGATTACACTAGATTCTTCCATGTTTGAATGGGAAGCCTCCAGCGGCGCAGCTTCTCCCTATTATTCATCTGATTCGAACAATGGAGAATACACGTTCCGCTTCCGTCCCATTCTTCCAGTTCAACCTGAAAAAGTAAAAACTCTAACCCTTTCCATTGATAGCTACACATTGCCTCAAAGCGTTTATGTGGCTTTATGGGATTACACAATTAATGACTGGTATCAAATTCAAAACATTAATTGGGGCACAATTTCCGTCCCTAACCCAGCCAACTACATTGGTCCTAACGGTGAAGTGAAATTGAAAATAAAAGATATCCAAGGGAATTGGCTGGAACTAAGACGATCTACCATATCCATGGTGGTGCAACCATGAGCACAATTATCGAGTTTCAAAATGTTAGCAAAAATTTTGCTCGCCGCAAAGCCGTTGACACCGTAAATTTAAAAATAGAAAGTGGCGAAATTTTTGGCTTGGTCGGTCCAAACGGGGCTGGCAAGACCACCACCATGCGCATGCTGGTAACCCTGCTAAAACCAGATCAAGGTGAAATTTTGGTTGGCGGACATTCTGTCAGCAAGGCACCATATGAAGTGCGGAAACTGATTGGGTTTATGCCTGATGCGTTTGGGGTATATGGCGACATGACTGTGCATGAATATCTCGAATTTTTCGCTGCTTGTTATCATGTTCCCAAAGTACAAAGGCCGAATTTAATTAAAGATTTACTGGAACTGGTTGACATTTCTCACCGTCGTGATGATATGGTCGACACCCTCTCAACAGGACTCAAACAACGCCTCGGCCTCGCCCGAGTCCTGATTCACGACCCAAACATTCTCGTCCTTGATGAGCCTGCTTCAGGGTTAGACCCTCGTGCCCGCGTTGAAATCAGGGAACTACTACTTGAGGTTGCTCGGCTGGGGAAAACAATCCTATTTTCCAGTCACATCCTTGCAGATGTGGCAGAACTTTGTACTCGTGTCGGCATTATGGAAAACGGGAAATTGGCGGCCCTTGGGACGTTGGACCAACTCAGTCAAAAAGTAGTACCGCATCGATTAATTGAAATTGGCCTGCTCGACCGAGGTGAAGAAGCTCAAGCTTATCTCAATTCAAAAGAAGACATTTCAGCAGTTCGCCTTCAAACAGATTCTTCAAAAAATAATCGTCCTCTCCTTGAAATAGATTTTAATGGTGATGATTCCGCTTTACACGGCATCCTTGCAAGTTTAATAACCCAGGGTTTTTCTGTTGTTCATTTTAGTGAAGAGACACAAAACCTGGAAGAAGTATTCATGCGTACTACCAAAGGAATCGTATCCTAATGGAACAGGAAACTACTCCTATAAAAATCTCCTCTTCATCGAATTCAAAAAGGCAATTTAAACTCCCAAAATTTGGAAGTGGTTTTGACAACCCTGTGATTTTAAAAGAACTCAAAGGTAGGATGAGAGACCGTCGAACGTTTGTCTTGCTTACGATCTACCTGATGTTCATAGGTTTATTTGTCTGTGCGATTTATTATTTCATAGCTGAATCTTTAAATACGGGAGCAACCCTAACCCCAGATTACCGCCAGAACATGGGCAAGGCCATTTTTGGTACCGTGGTTATTATTGAATTATTGCTGGTGAGTTTTATTGGTCCAGGTCTTACCGCTGGAGCAATCACTTCAGAGCGAGAACACCAAACTCTTGATTTATTAAAAACCACTTTGCTCACTACTCGCGAACTTGTGATGGGAAAATTAGGGGCAGCAGTTATTTATTTAATTCTATTAATATTTACCGTGCTCCCTTTTCAAAGCATGGCTTTCATCCTTGGAGGCGTAGGGCTTGCGGAAGTTCTTATTTCCAGCCTGATGTTGGTTGTCACTGCTGTATTTTTCTCAGCCTTGGGAGTATTTTTCTCCAGCATATTTAAACGGACTTTAGCAGCAACCGTAAGCTCTTATGGAAGTATCCTTCTTTCTATTTTTGCCATCATCTTGTTTCTTTTCCTTGTGGCAGTGATAGAAACAGCTACATATAATGCAACGTCAACAGCCACCAATTTATCGACAATTGCATTGTGGATTGTTGTTGCCACCAATCCAATTTTGGCGGCAATTTTCAGCGAGACAATTCTGATTGACCAACAAAGTATATTTTGGGCAAGTTCCACATATTTTGGGAATTCAAGTATAGGTGTCCCATCCCCGTGGATTATTTTTGTGATTACATACACTCTGACATCCATTCTGATGATTACAATCAGTATTTACCTGGTCAAGCGTCCGGAGCGTTAATTGTGTTGAATCTATTGGATAACCCAGTTTCCAAAAAGGAACTTCAGGGCAGGATGCGCGACTTTCGCACATTCATCCTAATTTCAGTATATCTGGGTCTCATCAGCTTGGTGATAGGGTTCATTTATTACAGTCAAAGCCCATCCACGTATTACCTCAGATTTAACCCTTCAGCGCGTACTGAACTAGGGAAAAATATTTTCTATGCACTAATCTTAATAGAGCTCGTGTTAATTAATTTTATTTCACCTGGATTAACTGCGGGTTCGATTACATCTGAGCGCGAACGCCAAACCTTAGACTTGTTAAAAACCACCCTACTCTCTCCTGTTGAGTTTATTCTTGGAAAATTCTGGCCAGCATTTGTATACATTCTGTTGTTAATTTTTACAACATTGCCAATTTTGAGCATCACCTCCATCCTTGGAGGATTTGGAATTGCAGAGTTAATCATTTCCACTCTGATACTAATTGTCACAGGTGCCTTACTTTGCGCGATGGGTGTCTTTATCTCCAGTGGACTGAAACGTACAACAGTAGCGACCGTTGTCTCCTATGGGACTATATTGTTTCCCGTCTTCATCGTTTTCTTTTTGTACTTGTTCATTGACAACGGCCCTCCACCAGGCTTTGACGATCCAAAATATGAAGCCTATTGGATTTACGGCTTATGGAGCATAGCTTCTATTAATCCATTCTCTGCTGCGGCATTAACTCAAATCATGATTACTGAAATGGATTCATTATTCATCATCTACACTCCGCCAGTTTCAGGAAATGTAGGGTATATCTTCCTTTCGCCCTGGATCATTTTGACCATTTTGTACGTCATTATGACGATAACAATCCTTTACTTTAGTACACGACTCATCAATCGAGCAGAGCGATAAACTTATGGCAACCATTCACAATCTTTCATCTACATTAAATAGCTGGATACGGCGATTAAGAGTCCAACATGCAGTAACTTGGGCATTGCGTGGCTTGCTGCTAGGATTAGGCATCGGGTTGATTGCTGGGTTGGTTGGGCTATTTCAATTTCACCTGCTGAGAAACGAATTCTTAACACTCGTCAGTGCGATTGCTTTGCTCACGCCCATCATCGCCAGCGGAATTGCATTTTTCTGGCCTGTTAATCAACTCCAAGCAGCGCGCTACTTTGACCGCACCTTCCACCTTGGCGAACGCGTTAGCACCGCACTTGAACTGAACCAGACTCACTCCAAAAATGAATTCACATCTCAGCAACTCGAAGATGCATTATCAATTTCAAGAAAAGTAAAACCGAATCGCGATCTTCCTATTAGACTTCGCAAACGCGAAATTATCTACACCGCAATTGTCGCAGTATTGATTGGCGTGGTTTGGTTTCAAGGCGAAACATGGTTTGAAGCCGCGAGAAAAGCGCGAGCCGTACAACAAGCTGTGCAAGAACAAGCCGCAAATATCGAAGAGATGATTCAAAAAATCCAAGCGAATGATAAGTTGACCCCAGAACAACAACAGCAACTTACAGCGCCGTTGGAACAAGCACTGCAACAACTACAACAAAATCCTTCGTTGGAAAATTCGGTGTCGGTGTTGACCAGTACCAGCCAGCAGTTACAAACCATGTCCAACGATCAAGCCCAGCAAACGGCGCAAGCTTTACAACAAGCGGGAGGCGAACTTGCCAAGCAAGATGGAAGTCCATTGCAAGGCGTGGGCGATGCGCTAGCAAAAGGTGATACCGTGTCAGCGGCATCCCAACTCGCAAACATGGACTTAAGTAAAATGGATGCGAGTCAGGCGAATCAAACCGCACAACAATTAGATACATTGGCGAAGGCGCTTCAATCTTCTAACCCTCAGCTTGCTAGCCAACTACAAAATGCTGCCGACGCCCTGCGCAGAGGTGATATCGCTGCTGCACAACAAGCGCTGAATCATGCCGCCACGCAAATGGCACAAGCTGGGCAGCAAATTGCGGCATCTCAAACAGCATCGCAAACTGCTCAACAATTGCAGCAAGGTGCAGGTCAGGTTGTTGCTGCAGGTGGCGGTCAACAACAAGCGGCAAACGGACAAGGTCAAAATGGGCAGGGACAAAACGGACAGGGACAGAATGGCAATGGTACGGGGAGTCAAATGAATGGGGCTGGTACATCAGGCTCCGGGTCAGGGAGCGGCGCGCAAAACAATCAACCTGGCAATGAAGCGGGCAACAATCCTATCAATCAAAACAATGGCGCAAGCGATGGCGGCGAAAAACCATACGAACAAATTTACGCGCCCAGTTTATTGGGCGGTGACAATGGAACCACGGTCAACCTACCTACTTCGGGACAGGAAGGTGAAGTGATTGGACAAGGCCCCACGGACCCATCCAAACCTGGAGAGAGCCTTGTGCCATACGATCAGGTGTATTCGCAATACAACGACTTCAACCGACAAGCCATTGAAAGTGGTAATGTTCCTGTTGAATTTATGAGCGTGATACGAAATTATTTTGATTCTTTGCAACCTTAAGTTTTGGAGAAACCATGACTGAATTTTCTGCTGAACATTTTCGTGAATTTTCCGAACGAATTGAAAGTGAAGTGGGCCGCGTCATCGTCGGTCAAAATGAAGTGGTGCGTCATGTGCTCGTGAGCATCCTCGCTGGCGGACATGTTTTATTGGAAGGCGTGCCCGGACTTGGCAAGACGATGTTGATTCGTACCTTGGGTCAGGCCTTGGATTTGAAATTCTCGCGCATTCAATTCACCCCAGACCTGATGCCTGCCGATATTCTCGGGACAGAGATTCTCACCGATGAAGATGGCAAACGTGAATTTCGATTCCGCCCTGGGCCTTTATTTTCCAATCTGGTTCTTGCAGATGAAATCAATCGCGCTACACCAAAAACACAATCTGCTTTGCTTGAGGCTATGCAAGAAGGCTCAGTGACAGTTGCTCAGCATACTTATCAGTTGGAAGAACCCTTCTTCGTGTTGGCAACACAAAATCCGCTTGAAATGGAAGGGACGTATCCCTTACCTGAAGCACAACTCGACCGCTTCTTTTTCAAAGTCAATGTGAGCTTGCCTGATGTGAAAGATATGGCCGAAATTCTAGACCGTACCACTGGCAAGGAAACGCCATCTGCAAACCATGCTGTCAGTGGCGCAGATATTATTCAAATGCGCACACTTGCCCGTGCTGTGCCGATTGCCTCGCATGTAAAAGAATACATCGCATCATTGGTGTTGGCGACACACCCCGAAGATGCAAAAGCATCCCCCTTGGTAAAAAAGTATGTACGCTATGGTGTCTCTCCCCGCGGCGGCCAAGCCCTCGTGCTCGGTGCAAAAGTGACTGCCCTGCTGGCGGGCCGTTACAACGTGGCATTTGAAGATGTCCATGCTGTGGCCAATGCGGCATTGCGCCATCGTTTATTGCTTAACTTCGATGGATTAGCCGAAGGAGTTAGCACGGATGATGTCATCAACGAACTAATCAGTTCTTTAAAAGGATAAAGGATGAAAGATAAAGGATGAATTCCTCAGCGCCCCAAGATTTGCGGACTAGAACAATGGATTTTGCGTTGCAAGTCATTAAACTTTATGGAAGTCTTCCAAAAACAACGGAAGCCCAAGTCCTTGGAAAACAAGTTCTGCGGTCTGGAACATCTGTTGGAGCAAATTATCGTGAAGGACATCGCGCAAAATCTGACGCCGACATCATCAACAAATTTGAAACTGTGTTACAGGAGTTGGATGAAACCGATTACTGGCTTAGTTTGCTTGTAAAAAGCAGCTTTCTTTCCAGCAAAATCGCTGACCCACTCATTAAAGAGACTAATGAACTTATCGCCATTTTCACTGCAATCGTAGTGAAAATCAAAAAAAGAAACGGCAAGATTTAATCTATTCATCCTTCACCCTTTATCCCTCATCCTTCCACTATGCTCTTCGATGAATCCACACTCCGCAAGTTGAACCAACTCACCCTTGTCGCTTCACGCGTTCGCGCGGGCGCAATCAAGGGCGAGCGTCGTTCGTCGCATCGTGGTAGCAGCGTGGAATTTGCCGATTACCGCGACTACACTCCTGGCGATGACCTGCGCCGTTTGGATTGGAATATTTACGCAAGGCTGGAGCGTCCCTTCATCAAATTGTTTGAAGAGGAAGAAGATCTCGCGGTCACCATTCTATTGGATGGTTCACTCTCCATGAATTGGGGTGAAGAGGAAGAACATAAATTCAATTACGCTCGTAAACTGGCCGCTGGTTTGGGCGCGATTGCGCTTTCATCTGGCGATGTATTAACAATCGGCTTTCTGCAAAGCGGACAAGTCAGCGATGACTTCGGTCCCTCCCGTGGAACAGCCGCATTGCCTCGCCTATTTCGTTTTCTCGAAGGCCTTGAACCCAACGGCAAAACGGATTTGAACAAATCGATTCAACAATTCACTATTACTCCGCGCAGACCTGGTTTGGTTATTCTGATTTCAGATTTGCTTTCTGATTCTGGTTTTGAATCTGGCTTGCGTAATTTTCTCGGCAGAGGCAGTGAAGTTGTGTTGATTCACACCTTGTCACCAGATGAACTCGAACCGCCCATCGCTGGCGATCTTCAACTCGTCGATGTGGAAACGGGTCAGGAACAAGATGTCTCTTTAGATGGCGGCTTGAGGCGTCAATATCGTGCCCGCGTAGATGCGTGGATTCAATCCACGCAAGTGGCATGTCGCAAACAAAATATTCGCTACTTAAATTTAATCACAAACAATCCTTGGGATCAGGCGCTCTTGCTTGAAATGCGCCACGCAGGGGTTGTGAAATGATTTCAATAATTTGTAACTTCACGCCTTGGTGCCTTGACGGAGTCAAATGCAACTCTTAACTCCTGCATGGCTTTTTCTGGGTGCACTCGCCATTCCCATTATCTTGCTGTACATGCTCAAACTGCGTCGCAAGCAAGTGCAGGTCTCTTCCACATTTTTGTGGGAACAACTTCTGCGCGAACAACAAGCCAACGCGCCGTGGCAAAAACTCAAACGGAATTTACTCCTTATCCTTCAACTGCTTATCCTCGCTGCAATCATCTTCGCGCTTGCACGTCCCGCCTTACAAGTCCCCACCGTCACCACAGGCTCAGTCATTGTGTTGCTGGATGCATCCGCTTCGATGAATGCGACAGACGGCGAACCGACTCGCTTCGACTCTGCAAAAAAATCTGCGCAAGTAATTATTGATGGATTAAACCCCGCTTCTTCCATGACCTTGATATTGGTCGGCAAAACTCCAGAGATTTTAGCCTCCGCCGAAACAGACAAGACTAAAATTAAATCCGCATTGAGTCAGGCACAACCCACATCTTCTTCTGCCAATTGGGAAGCAGCCTTCGCACTCGCGGCAGGCGCCTCACGTGGCAATCAAGTGAAAGCCACTACCATCATCATCTCCGATGGCGGCCTGCCAGAAAAAGGTTTGCCCGCTCTTTCTGGTGACGTACAGTATTTACCCATCGGCACATCAAGCGACAATCTCTCCATTTCAGCATTAGCCTTGCGCCCCACTGATAAAGGTCCTGACTTATTTGCACAAGTCCACAATTACAGTGATATAGACAGAACCATCTTAATCTCGTTCTACTTCGGCACGGATTTATTTGATGCACGGCAACTAAAAATTGCGGCGGGCAAAAATGAAAGCATCACGTTGGAGAATTTACAAAATACCGCTGGCATTTACAAAGCCATCATAACCAGTGCAGATGGGAAAGCACTAGACAAACTCCCAATTGATGACACCGCTTATGCTGTCTATCAATCCAGCGCGGAACGACGTGTACTGCTTGTTTCCAAAGGGAATCTTTATCTCGAACAGGCGTTGGCATCGTTACCAAATATTCAAGCCTTCCGCGCATTACCCGCAGCGGGCGGTAGTTTACAAATCCCCAAAGAACCGTTTGACTTATATGTTTTCGATGGAATTACTCCCACAGAGTTACCAAACGGGAATTTACTTCTCATCAACCCATCTTCGAATTCTTTATTTCAAGTCGGCGCGGATGTAGAAAACATCAAAGACATGCAGGTTGTAGAAAACAACCTGACCCGCTATCTGGATTGGAGCAACGTCCACATCTTGAAAGCGCGCCAAGTGCAATTGCCAGAATGGGCCGATTCATTGATTGAGTCACCGCAAGGTCCGCTTGTATTTGCAGGCGAAACAGGGCAACAACATATTGCCGCCCTCACGTTTGATTTACGTGAAAGTGACCTGCCTTTGCAGATTGCCTTCCCGATTTTATTTTCCAACTTAACCAATTACCTCGTCCCACCCAGCGCATTTGACTCGACTCAATCCCTGCGACCTGGGGAAAGTCTGCATATCCTTCCGCCGCCTGGCACGGAACAGGTTCTGATTGCAACGCCATCCAACCTTGGATTCACTTTCAAACCTGAGGTTGGCGGTGTGAACTTCACCAGCACCAACGAGCTTGGATATTATGCAGTTAACTTTCTGTCGAAGAATACAAATTCATTTGCATATTTTGCGGTGAATTTATTTGACGAAAACGAATCCAATATTGCCCCGCAGCAAAATCTACAAATCGGTCGTGATACCGTCACACCGACTCTTTCCAAGAAAATTGGCTTGCGTGAATTGTGGCCGTGGCTTGCGTTATTGGCTTTGATTATCCTGCTCATTGAATGGCAGGTATATCACCGCAAACAGTTCGCCGTAAAACGGACGGTGAAATCATGAGATTTACTGCGCCGTTGTATTTGCTCTTACTGCTCATCGTGCCAGTCACTGCCTGGATTGGCTGGCCAGCTAAAGGTCCAGCACGGAGGCGGGAAACTGTCTCTTTGATTCTGCGAGTCATCATCATCCTATGTTTAGTTCTTTCACTGGCGGGACTCGAAATCGTCCGCAGTGGAAATGATTTGGCGGTTGTGTTCGTGATGGATGTTTCTGACTCGATGCCCGATTCTGCGGTATCTTCTGAAATTGATTATGTGCGGAACGCCATCGAATCGATGGGGCCTGATGACCAATCTGCGATTGTTTTGTTTGGTGCAGATGCCTTGGTAGATCGCCCGATGTCTGGGTTGAATGAACTGGCGTCGATTACATCGGTGCCTGTTACGAATCAAACAGACCTTTCGGAAGCGATACGATTGGGCATGGCGTTGTTCCCATCGGGCACAGCGCGCAGAATGGTGATTCTTTCAGATGGAGCTGAGACGGCTGGCGATGCGCAGGATGCGGCGAAGTTTGCGGCGGCTTCTGGCGTGCAGATTGTAGTGCTGCCTATCATCGCACAGACTGGAAATGAAACGCTCATCACACATGTGGATGCACCTACTAGTTTACGCCCAGGTGAACAATTTGAATTGAATGTTTCGGTGCAAGCTAGTCAACCCACCAACGCAGTATTGCGCGTGTTGGCTGGTAACACTATCTTGTATGAAGGCAAGCATGACCTACGACGCGGCTCGCAAACTTTAAGTCTGCCGCTCACTGCAGGTGAGCCTGGCTTTGTCAGTTATCAAGTGCAAATTGTCCCTGAGCAAGATACGTTCTATCAAAACAATCGACTGGATGCATTCTCGCAGGTGCAAGGTCCGCCCAAAATTTTGATGGTGGCCGTAGAACCTGGCAGTGTTTTGCCCAATGGCAAAACGCAACCTGATGAACATTCTGCGATATTGCAAGCACTGCAAGCCGCAGGCTTCAATGTGGAATTAATTACGCCAGGCTTTATGCCTTCCGACTTACCCACACTAGCACAATACAATTCTGTGGTTCTAGTGGATGTGCCCGCACGTTCACTCAGTACACGCCAAATGGAAACACTTCGTTCTTATGTTCACGATCTTGGCGGCGGCTTGGTGGCCGTTGGCGGACCTAACAGTTACGGCGTGGGAGGTTACTATGGAACTCCTATTGAAGACACATTGCCAGTGGATATGCAAATCAAAGACGAACAACGCCGTCCATCACTGGCAATTGTATTTATCATCGACCATTCAGGAAGTATGACTGAAACCAGCGGCGGCGTAGTAAAACTAGAACTCGCCAAAGAAGCAGCAGCACGCTCGATTGAATTAATGTTCCCCACAGACCGCGTGGGTGTGATTGCATTTGACGATGTCGCTTCGTGGGTCGTGCCGATGACTGACCTGACAGACCCAGGCGTAGTCACAAACTCTATCGGCGGCATTCAAGCGGGCGGCGGAACAGACATTATGGCAGGCGTTCAAGCCATGGCAAATGTATTGGTGAATGATCCTGCAAAAGTTAAGCACGTGATTCTGCTCACCGATGGTGGCGCGGATTCAACAGGCATTCCCGAACTCGTGAAAAAGTTGTACGAAGAAAACGGCATTACGATGTCAACTGTCGGTGTTGGTAACGATGCGGCGCCCTTCCTTCAAGACCTCGCTCTCGTCGGCGGTGGTCGCTATCACTTCACGAATGATGCGGGCAGTATTCCAAGTATTTTCACCGAAGAAACTTCTCTCGCCACTCGCGCTTACATCGTGGAAGAATCTTTCTTTCCAAAACTCGTCAACTCTTCGCCGATTCTCACGAACATCAATTCCATTCCGCGTTTGCATGGATACGTTGCATCAAGTGCCAAAGACCTCGCTCAAGTCATTCTCAAATCGGAAAAAGATGATCCTATTCTCGCGGCGTGGCAATATGGGCTGGGTCGCTCGGTGGCATTCACATCTGACGCCACAGGCCGTTGGGGCCGTGATTGGGTCGGTTGGGATGGCTTCCCCACGTTTTGGGCGCAAGCCGTGCGCTACACCCTCGGCGAAAATTTAGACTCTGCGCTTGAAATGAATGTACAAACTGAAAACGGTCTGGCGCACTTAACTTTGGATGCACAAAGCCGTGGCGGTCAGTACCTCAACAATTTTGCAGTCGAGGCAAATGTAGTCACGCCTAATGGCGAGGCACAATCCGTCACGCTTCATCAAATTGCGCCTGGTCGCTACGAAGGAAACTTCACGCCCAACGAACAAGGCGTGTATTTGATTCGATTAACTGGCGATGGAAATACCACTGGCTCTTTTTCAGAAACAACTGGATGGGCACTCTCCTATTCACCAGAATACGCACGCCTCGACCCCAACCCAGACCTGCTCGTTCGCCTCACGACATTAACCAACGGGAAAGTTGGTTCTGCCAATCCCGCAGACGTTTTCACTCACGACCTAAAATCGACTCGCGGATCACGTCCCATCTGGCCGTGGCTATTATTGCTCGCCGCCATACTGCTCCCCTTCGATATCGCCATTCGCAGACTCATCATCACCAAACAAGATGTCGTTAAATTCCGTGCATGGATTACTTCACAGATCAACATCAAACCCGTGCAAGCACCTGTCCCTGCAGACCCGCGCATGGAAGCCTTACGCAAAGCCAAGGAACGCACATCGCGCGAACCCGTAAGCGTTGAAACTGAAATCATTGTAGAAGAAGAGAAACCATCCACTCAGCCAACCTCAACGCCAAAAGTGGAAGAACAAGCCAAATCTACAACCAGCGCGTTGTTGGAAAGAAAACGAAACTCAAAGAAATAAAATGCAAACGGCGCCTCTTACTCCTGAACAACAAAACTGGTTGCGGACAAATACATATCTTCCCGTTATCGTATTGGCGATTGTGCTGCTCTTCTTAGTTGGGATATTCATCTGTTTATTTGTAGGCTTGGCAGGGAATCCATTCTTTATCGGCTTTACCATCCTCGCGGGGATTTTGCTTCTAGCCGTCACAGCCGCTGTTGGTTTGCACATCTACAACCACGCCATGGACTTGAAAGACGGAGTGGCACAAATCTGCACAGCAAAATTGATTCGCAAACACGAAACCTCACGAGCACCACGCACATTTTACGCAGAGTTCGAAGAAGTAGGTTCTGTCACTGTGACATATGAAGATTATGAAAAACTGGAAAATTCAAAACTATATCGAGTCACGTACAGTCCACACACAAAACGAGGCTGGAAGATTGAGGAATATTAATCATCTTAAGTAGCAGAAGCACGGAGAAAAAATTAAATCTCCGTGCCTCTGTGTCTCCGTGGTAAAAGTTTTAAAAAGAGACTACACCCCACCCGCTACTTTCGCCGTAGCCGCAGACCTTGTATGCACATCCAACTTTTCGAAGATGGCTTTCAAATGTCGTTTGACGGTGTTGGTGGTGATAAATAACTTCTCAGCAATTTCCTTGTTGGTAAGTCCTTGTGCTAATAAATCAAGAACTTCGCGCTCCCGTTCAGTGAGAGCGTTAAGTTCGCTCATGGCTTGTAAAGAAACACGAGCATCTTCCACCGCGTGACGGAAAGCCAAACGGTCAAAGGTTTGCTTTTCGATATATGCTGAAATAGAATAATCTGCATAGATACGCTGAATCTCTTGCGGCTCTGCCATACCACTGACAACAATCGTGGGAATCCCCAAGGTCCGCGCATTTTCAAGAAGTTGGTACCCTTCTTGATTGGATGTCTCAGAAGGTTTTTCCAAATTCAATGCAACGGTTCCCTTAAGGGAAAGGTCTACTACGGCAAGAGAAAATCTTTCCTTGCGCATATGTCCCATGGCTTCGCCAAAACTTGCACAGGCGCGCACTTGAAATCCAACGTCACTCAGCAGCTCTTCCAAAATACTACGCCAGCCTGCGTCATCATCCACGACGATAACTTTTTCAGCAAAGGGTTTTCCAGCGGAGGTCCCATCTTTCGAAGCAGAAGCAGATGTTGGCGCGGAAGAAGCGGCTGGTGTTGTTTGTCCAGGAGCGCTGGCAAGGACACGATTCACAATGTCACGAAATTGTCCGCGATGAAAACTTTCCTTGCGCAAAAAGGTAAATGCGCCATAGTCAGTCAATGCGGTGACGGCCAATTCCACAGTTGCAAACCCTGTTAATAAAATTGTTTTACAATTGGGGTCAAGGCGACGAACGGCATCCAAGACTCGCAAGCCATCATAATTATTATGATCGTTCGGCGAAAGAGACAAATCAACGATGGCAATACGGTGCGGTTCAGACCTCAGGAAGCGCGTGGCTTCATCGAGATTGGATGCAACGCTGACCGTTAAACCAAAATCGGTAAGAATTTCACTTAAGATTTGTTGCCAGGAATGGTCATCCTCAACAACGAGTGCCAGTAAATTAGATTGACTCATGAAACAATCTCCGCGGCGGGCAGGCGCAATCGGAATGTGGTTCCACTTTTTCCATCGCTCTCCACAGAAACCGAACCGCCCAACCGTGTCATTAAAGTTTTTACCCACCACAACCCAAAGCCAAGTTTGCCTGGGCGTGTAGTGCCTCGACCTGAAAAATCCAATTCGAAAATGCGATCGTGGATTTCACGTGGAATGCCAGGTCCGCTATCGCTCACAGAAACATCCACCCATTTTTTATTATTATGTCCTTGAATAGTAATGACACCATTTCCTTGCATGGCATCGATGGCGTTTTCAATTAAATTCTTGAAAACGAAATTAAGACTCTGACCGCCAGCCAACACCATTGGCAAGTCATCCAGTCCGTTTAATTGAATATTGATTTGCGCAGGGATATTCGTGGATTGAAGTGCTTCACGAATACGTGTTGCGACAAAAACTTTCTCCAAACTAATCGGGCGCAAGTGCGAAAGATTCTCCTGAACAATTTGCATCGCTTCAGACGCGCATCGTTCAATCTCTTTTAAATTATTCGCCAAGTATGAATCTTTTTCCAATAAAGCCTGATATTTATCTTCAATCGTTTGTACCCGCACGGGAATGGTACCAACTTTGTTGTTGACATTGTGCAGTAGATTCGAAGAAATATCTCCAACTGCAACAAAAGTCTCTGCGATCAAATGCTGTTCTTGTGTCGTTTGTAATGCTTGCTGATGGGATTCGTTTTGAATGGCGAGCACTGCATAATGCGCCAGACAGGTCAACACCTTTTCGTCCCATTCTGACTCAGATAAACGATTGGCTTCTGCACTGGAACTGAAAATGCTGAATGCGCCGATAATTCCGCCATCTTCCCCTGCAAACAAGGGGACAATTAATCCGCGTGACCAATCTTTTGAATCAACAAAGCTGTGAGGATAAAAACCAGCATCTGTATTTTTTAGAGCAATGGTCTTTTTCAATAAAATAGATTGACCTGTGAGGCTTTCTTGTAATTTCAGTTTTTGAGATGGCACTTCTTCATTGGAAGTGAAATGAGTCAACTCACCGTTCTCATCCAAAATCCAAATTGCACTGGAGGGTGCATCTAACAAGTCACTGGCCACAGATTCTATATGGTTCAAAACTTGCTTGCCTGGCTGTGAAATTAAGAGGCGGGCAACTTCTTGTAATGCATCCAACAAGCGAACTTCTTGAATGGCTGTAATGGCATAGGTTGCCAAAGATTGCAAGGTATGGCTGTCATCTTCTGAGAAAGCACCCACATGCGGACTCTCTACATTCAACACCCCTTCCAAGCGGCCGCTAGAATTAACCAATGGAACTGTCAATTCAGAGAGCATCTTCAACCCAGAGTCCAACGGATAATATACATGTGCCCAAGGGTCTTGGCGTAAGTCATGAATCCAGCACAGGCTGTCTTGTCCGCGCTACATGGGCCATGACGCTGTTTCCATCCAATGGCATTTTTTCCACAATGGGACGATCCATATAATTTCCACCCACCGCACTGGTAATCAGAAATTCTCCACTTTTATCCAACAAACGAAAAATCCCATACCGTGCATTGGTGACTTCAAGCGCTAATTGCAAAATCGATTCGAGGGTTTCTTTCAAACGTAAGCGCGAAGAGATAATCAGACCGGCTCGATGTAAACGGCTGAGTTCCTCGTCTTTCCGAGCCAAGTCTTTGCGAATCCCTGTCAAGCGGCGCGCATGATAAATTGCCATGGCAGCCTGATTGACAAAATTATCCAACATCAATTGTTCAAGTTTTGTGAATTCGCGTGCTTCATACAAATAAATATATAAAATCCCCACCGCTTGCTCTGCCACGATTAACGGAAAACACCCTACAGCATTCACACCCAGTGACGCATGATATGGGTGAATATCAAGATCGTGTTCTTCATAAGACAAACTTCGACGCCTACGTTGAATGGTACGGATACCGATTCCCCCAGGACGTGGCGCATCATCAGGATATTTTGGATCTACAGCCAACGCACGGCCTTCTGCCTGTGCAGAGACTCGTGACTCTCGTTCAAACTCCCCCGTCGCTTGATCATACGTATAAATTACCGCAGATGACCCTGGAACCACACGAATCGCAGTCTCGACAATCAACTGAAGGCTGACACCACTATTTCCAGAATCACCAGGAGCAATGTGATTAATCGCATCACTAATCTGATTCAGGCTGGCCAGCACCTCAAGCAGTTGACTTTCATTGATTTCAGGGGAAGACGAGTTTATTTTCATTGACTTTATTTTTCCATTCAAGGATAAGTCAATCTATTGTAATCCATGCATACTGAGGCTAAATTAAACTCTGAGCAGTTTGCAACCCAAGTTGAAATGCGAAATAAACCAACACCAACGCACAAGTGAGATTCACCCAACGGAAAAAGCTGGGAGTTATCCACTTCTTCCCCCAAGCGACCAATGCTGCCATCACAAAGCACCATAAAATTGCGCCCGCCAAAAAGCCTGCAAAGAAAATGGCAAAATGAATCGGACGCGGCCCACCTGCAATGGAAGCAAAAACCGTTGTTCCTAAACCTGTCCAGAACACAATGTTCATGGGGTTGCCAAGTGAAAGGAAGGCACCACTGGCAAAGTCACCGCGAGCAGAGGCAGAAGACCCTGATGTATCCAATCCCTTTCCATCCCGTGCATCTTTAAAAGCATCCATCGCAAGCTTGCACATCAAGACAATGCCAATCAAGCTGAGAATACTTTTGGCAATTGGATTTTGAATGAGAAAAGCCAACCCAGTCAACGCGATGATGGCCCAAGTGGTATCTCCAATCAAAGAACCGAATTGCACATATAACGCAGGGATAAATCCACGGGCTGTGCCACGACGGACAGTCTCTGCTGTGATAATCCCTGGAGGGGCGCAAAAGGAAATCGCGAGGACAAATGAGGAAAGAAGGAGTGTGTTCATAGGTATATAAAAGTTGACAGCTGGCTGCAGACCCGTTGGACTGCAACCAGCTGTCGGTGCTTAGGAGGCGATTTTAGCGGCGCAGATTAGGCGTCAAAGTACATGACATATTCGTGCGGGGTTGGGCGTAAGCGAATAGCATCCACTTCGTTGACGCGCTTGTACTTGATGTACTCTTCGAGCAAGTCAGGAGTGAACACGCCACCCTTGAGCAAGAATTCGTGATCAGCTTCGAGGGCATCGAGCACTTCACCAAGAGAGCTGGGTACCTGCTTGATGAGTTTCTTCTCTTCTGCGGGCAATTCGTACAAGTCACGATCCTGAGGTTGACCTGGATCAATCTTGTTCAAGACACCATCGAGACCAGCCATGAGGATGGCAGAGAAAGCGAGGTACGGATTGCTGGTAGCATCGGGTGCGCGGAATTCAACACGTTTGGCCTTTGAACTCTTGTTCGCAGGAATACGGCAGATAGCAGAGCGGTTGCGTTGTGAGTAAGCGATGTTGACTGGTGCTTCATAACCGGGCACGAGGCGGCGATAGGAGTTGGTTGTGGGAGAGGTCAACGCGAGCAAAGCAGGAGCGTGCTTCAGCAAACCACCGATGTAATACTTGGCAGTCTGTGAAAGACCGGCATAACCTTTTTCATCATAGAAGATGTTGGTGTTGCCTTTCCACAAGGAAGAGTGAACGTGCATACCAGAGCCATTGTCACCAAAGATGGGCTTGGGCATGAAGGTTACGGTCTTGCCATTCTGGCGAGCAACATTCTTGATAATGTATTTGTAGAGCAAAAGATCATCGGCCATGCGAGTGAGTGTCGTGAAGGACATACTCATTTCGCTTTGACCAGCAGTAGCTACTTCGTGGTGATGCAAGTCCATGGCAACACCAGCGGCTTGCATGGCAAGCATGAATTTGTTGCGGAGTTCTTGCAAGGTATCGGTCGGGGAGGTTGGGAAATAACCGCGCTTGGGTTGAACCTGTCCACCCATGGAGCCAGGGTTGTTGCTGCTCCACCAGGCTTCGTTGGATTCAATGGAGAAGCCAGATTCGTTAGGTGTGGAAACGTAGCGGATACCATCGAAAACGAAGAATTCCGCTTCAGGCGCGAAGTAAGCTGTTTCGGCCAAACCAGTGCTTTTTAAGTACGCCTCAGCCTTTTGTGCCACATAGCGGGCATCGCGAGAATAGGGTTCTTCGGTGAATGGGTCAAACACGTTGCAGGAAATGACCAAAGTGGGGGTAATGGCGGTCGGGTCTACAAAAGCAGTTTCCGGGTCAGCCTTCAAAAGCATGTCGGATTCGTGAATTTCCTGAAAACCGCGGATGGATGAACCATCAAAAGGAATACCTTCCTTGAAAAAGTCCTCTGTCAAGCGTTGAACAGGCATGGTGAAATGCTGCCAAGTTCCGGGTAGATCAATGAAGCGCAAATCTACCATTTGAACGCCTTTTGCCAATTCCAAAACATCTTTAATTGTCTTAGCCATGAAATCTTCTCCTTAAAAAGATCGTATTTATTGAATGATGACTTACGGATTATAGAGAGGTCAAATGGGTACGTCCATTACCCAAACGGGTACACTTGTTAAAACAAAATGGCGATCAGGGCATCTAACCGCCATTTGCTTCCCATGATGGGATATACCAAGGAGAGAATTAGTAACAGCCGAAGGCAGGGCTGGTTACATCAGAGAATTTGCTAAAAGTTGTTTCTACAACTTTCAAAGTGAATTATATAGATGAAGAGAGATATGTCTATTACCTAAAAGGGTGCTGTTTTAAATAAAAAGCAAGCTGCCTAGAGCAACCTGCTTTGATGTCTTAGTAACTGGGAAGGTATTTTTCAAGTTCCCAGTTGGTCACTTCAAGACGATAATCTTCCCACTCCAAGCGTTTGGCGTTGATAAATACTTCATGGGTATGCACACCCAAGGCATTCCGAATCACCTCATCCTCTTCCATTGCTTTGAGTGCTTGATTCAATGAAGTTGGCAATAATGCCTGTGAAGAATAATTTGGTTTCTCGAACAAATAAATATTTTCTTCAGTGGCTTCGGGTACTGTTAATTCACGGCGAATCCCATCCAAGCCTGCAGCCAACATGACAGTAAATGCAAGATAAGGATTACAGCTTGGGTCGGGGCAACGCAATTCCAATCGTGTGGAATCGCTTTCGGATGCTCGCGGGACGCGAATCAATGCCGAACGATTCACCCGTGCCCAACTGATATAAACTGGAGCTTCATATCCAGCTACCAAACGCTTATACGAGTTGACCAGCGGCGCCAAGATTGCACACATCCCTCGTGCATGCGCCAGCTGCCCAGCAATGAAATGCTTGGCAATCTTTGAAAGCCCATGCGGGTCACCAGGGTCTGAAAACGCATTTTTTCCATTAGCAAGATAAGTCAGGCTTTGGTGAACATGCATTCCGCTGCCGTTGATGCCACGGATGGGCTTGGGAAGAAAAGTGCAGTACAACCCATTTAGTTGTGCAATGACTTTTAATGCCACACGTAAGGTAACTGCACTATCTGCGGTGGTTAGCGCATCCGAGTAACGAAAGTCAATTTCTTGTTGTCCATGTGCGCCTTCGTGGTGCATGGCTTCAACTTGTAGCCCTAAGGCCTCCAATGTGCCAGCCATCTGACGCCTCAATCCTGCTGCCATATCAGAAGGTGCATCAAAATAGCTTCCACTATCATGAGGCATCAATGGAATTAAACTGCCGTTGGCATTAGGCTTGAGCAAGAAAAATTCAAACTCGGGTCCTGTATTATATTGAAACCCCATCTCCGCAGCTTCGTTAAGGAGGCGTTTCAAAATAGAACGCGGGTCACCTGGGAACGGTTGACCGTCAGGCGTAAACACATTGCAAATCAAGCGGGCAGTTGCTTCTTCACCCGTCAACCACGGAATAATTGCAAATGTGGTGGGATCTGGTCGCAGGTGCATGTCGCTTTCAGCAACACGTGCAAAGCCTTCAATCGAAGACCCATCAAACCAAATGCCATTTTCCAAGGCTGCTTTCAACTCATGAGCAGGAATCGTAACGTTCTTCACCACCCCCACTACATCTGTAAATTGTAAATCTATAAACTTAATATTTTTCTGTTCTGTCAGGGCTAAAACATCTGCTGTTGAATTTTTAGATTCAGTCATGAGAGCCTTTCCGTATACGGTTTCATCTACCGTTGAAGATATTGCAAACCTAAAGCCAATAAGACCAAACCGCCGATTAGCCCTACAGCAATTAATATACCTTGAACGACTTGTCGTTGCATAAACGACATATCAGAAGAAGTAGTGCTTTTGTTTTCAAGCACAGTCACATCAACCTTCTCTGGATGTTCAAAATCTTCCATCAAAGCGGACATATCTGCATAACGTTGATTTGGGTCACGAGAAAGACATTTGGCAACAATGGCAGCTAGTTCAGGTGCTATAGAGGGGTTGACTCGGTCGAGTCGTTGAGCCGTTCCGTTAAGATGTTGCGCCATAATCGCCATATTGCTATCCCCTGTAAAAGGGACCACGCCTGCAAGCATCTCATAAAGAATTATTCCCAGTGCATAGATATCACTGCGCTGGTCACCGCGTTGGCCTTCAATCTGTTCAGGAGACATATAGTCTGGGGTGCCCATGGTGGCACTTAAGTTTGAATATGTCACACGATGTGAACCTTTGGTCAATGCCAAGCCAAAGTCCATAATCACAGGTTGTCCATCGGCTGTGATTAGAATATTTTCAGGTTTTAAGTCTCGATGAATTACGTCATTTTGATGGCAATATGCCATTCCGTGGGCAATTTTTTTCGCAAGCGAAACAGCCTTCTCTTGAGAAAGAGGCGCAGAGGTTTCCATCAATGCCCTAAGAGATTGGCCATCCACATATTCTGTGACAAGATAAGGAATACGATTGTATTTTCCAGAACCCAATCCCTTAAGAATTGCAGGATGATCTAACGTTTTCATCACTTCCAATTCTCTTTGAAAGCGTTCAAATTGAGCAGGATCTCCCAACATGGATTGGTCAGGAACTTTAATAACCACCTCGCGACGATTCATTAAATCGAAAGCTCGATACACATCGCTCATTCCACCTTGAGCCATGTGTGCTTGTATTTGATAATGGTCAAACTGATCACCGATTTGCAGCATATTGCCGGCCATTATAGCATAGGCACTCATGACACCATTTTCCTTAGTTTTTGAAACCAGCCGCCAGAATTTGTATCATTGGATGCTTGCTCAGAAGAAACAGGCACCAATCTATGTAAATGAAACACAACCACCGATGCGTTATCATCTGTGTTGTGATGGAGAGCCAGGTCAATCAATTGTTGACTGGCCTCATCAACTGACGACGCCTCATCCACCACTCGGGCAAATTCTTCATCTTCAATCACTGACCACACTCCATCAGAGCATAAGACAAGGCTGTCACCTTCTCTTAGTTTTTGTTGAATAATGTCAGGCTGAACAAACAAAGACGTGCCAATGGATTTGGTTAAGACAGACCGTTGGGCATGAGTTCGTATCTTGTCGGAAGAAATAATTTTCGAGCGCACCATGTCTCCCACAGTTGTGTGATCAGCGGTCAAGCAAATGGAGCGACCGTCACGAATCAAATAGGCGCGGCTATCTCCCACATGAGCAAGATACAACATATCACCAAAAACATATGCAACCGTGAGAGTCGTGCCCATACGACCTGCATCTAATTTTTGCGCTTGTTGATAAACATCAAGGTTTGCTGCTTCCACTCCCCGTTGTAAAGCTTTTAAAATAGGACTTGCACTTTGATCTGCAAGGGTATTGAAAAAAGTCTCCAATGCCAACAAACTTGCCATCCCACCATGTGCATACCCCCCCATGCCATCTGCAATTGCAAACAGAGCTCCATCGCCAGCGGAATATTCACCGTTGGAAATGCGAATCGAGTCTTGGTTATCCTCACGTACTGGACCCACAACACTTAAGCTACTGCATTCAATTTCAGCTACAAATTTTCGCAAAGTAAGCCTCTCTCCCAAATAACCCTGGAGAAATCCCAAAAGAAATCAAAATAAATCCACCACAAGCAGTACAACTCTAAAAAGAGTTGTACTGCTTGTGGCCTAAAAATATTGTTCCTATTCTATATAAGCCAAGTGCTAGGGACTAGTACCCGAACGGGGCATTTGAGAAGTTAGGCTGATTTAGTAATTGTCCGCCGTCGGTTGACGAAATAATAAGCGACACTCACAACCAACCACGCCGCCGCAATACCAGCTGCGATTTGACTGGCTTGTGTAATAACGCCACCTGAAGAAAAACCAATCCTTGCTGCCATTACAACAATTCCGATATTTACAGCCAAACCAAGGATAGGCAAAAGTAAATGCCTGAATATATTATAAGAAGAGTCACCGATAAAAGTAGCAATGGTCAACAAACACAACAAGGCATAGAGTAGAAAAGCTCCAAGGTTAGACGCCAGCACAATTCCCATCAACACGGGCAAACCGCCAATGATTCCTGCGGAGCCGATGATTGCGCAAACTGTACTAAGCAAGATGACCGTGTTATATGGAGTGGCATATCTAGGATGTAAAAATCCTAGAACGTCGGGCATTTCTTCATCAAGAGCCATCGCAAAGCTAATCCGAACACCGTTATTAATGGCAGTCAGAGTTCCACCCAACAAGGCAACAGCTACTATAAAGCCAAAGAAAACCATCAAAGTCGTTCCGTATCCACCTAATAGTAGCTCACCGAATTGCAACGCAAGATCACCAAGAGGAGCGTGAGAGGTTATTGCATTAATTTGTACGTTAAGAGCCAACCCAGCTACAAAGTATCCAATCAAGTAAGCAAATAATCCTTGAATGACCAAAGCAAGAATTGCACCACGAGGGACATCCCGTTGTGCATTGGAAGCAGAAGCACCCAAGGCCGTGGATGATTCAAACCCAACCATGAGAATCATTGCCAAGACTGTTTGGAATATCACTCCATTCACACTGTGTGGAAGTAGGACTGATGCTATCGATGGATGTACCCAGTCTGAGGAAGAAAAAGAAGCGGGGTTTACCAATCGAAAAGAAATTGCAAGAATGCTAAATACAATCAATGTAATTAGTTGAATCGTATTTAGTACAACACTTGTGGTGGTGGTACCGGTAATTCCACGCAATGCCAAAAAGCCAACAAAGGCGGCAAATGAAACTGCTAACAGTGCTCCACCAAAGACCGTGGGATGATATCCAAAATATCGCAACAAATAATCTGCAAGAATCCCCATAAACGCAACAAGAACGCCGGGATAAATCCAATAATATAAATGTGCGGCCCAACCTGTTGCAAATTTTCCGATGCGGGCTAAAAATTTATTATGACGGTTTTCCTGTCGCGCAAAGAAACGATCTGCAAAATGATAGGCACTACGAAACCCCGCTTCAGGATACCGACGGGCCAGCTCGCCAAACGACAAGGCAGTGAGCACCGCTGACAGTAAAGCCACAAATACTCCAGGCCAAATATCTGCCACGCCATCAATGATGGCCGCAGATTGCACTTGATATAGCAACCACAAAAATGCACCTGGTGCGGTCAGCGCCATGGCATTGATTGTGATTCCGGTCAGCCCAAGTGTTTTACGAACGGGTTTGGAATTGGACTCAACGGTCATGCTTTACCTCATCTTCAGAATCTGATTTCAACCAAGTTTCAAATTTTTCAATGAACAATACAAGTGGCCAAAGCATCACAATCCGCGCAGCATCGACCAGGAATTGAAGCCATTGCAACCAGGTATAACCACGAGTATTGGTTTTATCCAATAAAATGCGGGCAAGGATGAGACCCATTCCCAAATAAATTAAAGCAGGAGGCGAAATGTTTGAAGCGGTTTCATGCATAAGATATGATCAATCAGCCTGAAAAATTATATATCGAGGCTCCAGAAGATAGGCATATAAAGCCATTCCTCTGGAGTCTCGATTCTTTATGATATTAGGACGGAAGACTAAACTGCGTCAGCAGGAGCTTCCCAATCCACAGGGTAGGCCAAGGATCCCATTTCTGGCATATCAAGACCACCCAATTCATCTTCACGGGAGACACGTAACAACTTGAATGAGTTACACACCTTGAAGAACAGGTAGGACAAACCAAAGACTACCACGAAAATACTAACCACTTCAGCAAGCTGAGCCAAAATCTGAGTGCTGCCACCATAGAGCAAACCAGTGACTGCACTTTCTACACCATTCCATGCAGCAGTATCAGGATTGCCATTTGCAAAAATACCCACTGCGAGAACACCCCAGGCGCCATTGAACATATGAACTGGTACTGCACCAACGGGATCATCAATCTTAAGTTTTTCAATCAAGTTGGAAGCGAAGATAACCAACACGCCAGCAATCAAACCAATTACCACAGCAGCCCACGGATCAACAAAGGCACAAGGAGCAGTAATGGCAACCAAGCCAGCCAAAAGACCATTTACAGACATACCAGCATCAGGTTTTTTGGAAGGACCGAATAACCACATATAGGTCATAGCAGACATACCGCCCGCTGCACCTGCCAACAATGTATTGATAGCAGCAACAACAGCGAGATTGCGGAAAGCTCCAACGAAACCAAGTGAAGAACCAGGGTTAAAACCGAACCATCCAAAGAACAAAATAATTGTTCCTAAAACACCGATGGTGATATTGCCACCAGGAATTGTATTCGCTGAGCCATCTTTATTGAACTTCCCAATACGGGGCCCAAGAACGACGGCGCCTGCTAAACCAACACAACCACCAATCATATGCACAACGCCTGAGCCTGCAAAATCTACAGCGCCATTACCAAGCCCAGCGATACGGCCGAGGTTCTGCAACCAGCCACCACCCCAAACCCAACCACCAACTAGCGGGTAAATAAACATACTTACCCACAAACCCATCACCACAAATCCGATGAATCTCAATCTTTCAGCCATGGAACCAGTTGGGATGGTTGCAGCTGTATCCATAAAGACCATTTGAAAGAGGAAGAAGGAAAGGATGCCAGCATTTGTGCCCAAACCGACCAACGCAAAGCCGCTTCCACCGATAATCCCAAACTGTCCAATTCTCAATAATGGCGTTGCCAACAGTCCCTGCCAATCACCAAGAGTAATAGGAGAGTGAGCCCATTCACCAGCAATTGCGCCAGCTGTAGTTACAGCTGGGTATGCGGCATTGACACCACCGAACTGAAAGGCGAATCCTGTCAACCAATAACCAACTGCACCGATACAGAACACCATCATATTCATCATCATGGTATGGGTAACGTTCTTATTACGAGTAAATCCTGTCTCTACTAATGCAAAACCAGCCTGCATGAAGAAGACCAAGAACCCGCCGAGAAGCATCCAAAATATGTTCAAGCTCACGGTAATATCATTTACCTGATCGGCGGTGGGCGGCGTGCCATCCTGCGCAAATGCCGGTGTGACAAATACGAGGGTCAAAGCAATGACCAATAATGGCAAAATCAATTTGAGTTTCTTTGTACTAATGGATTTCATTTCTTCAATTCTCCTTATTAGATTTTTCTATTTTGTTCTTACATATCTTTCAACGTATTCCAACACAGTGTTCATCTCGGCAGGTTTCATGAACAACGTGAGCCGTCCAAATAAAGAAGGGTGCTTTAATTCAAGATTGGATCCTTTTGTGGAAAATCCAGAAAAATCACTCCATGGATAAAACGCCCCATCGCCAACGGAGATTCCTTTTGTTGTAAATGTGTAACGCATCGGTAAAAGAATAGTGATTACTGCTATTGCGGCCACAATCCCAGCGGTGCTTAATGTCATCCAGCCTGCGAATAAGCCAAAAGCTACTCCAGTTACGAGGGCAAAAAAACTTGAGCGCTGGACTTGAAATCGAGAAGGCAATCTCATTGGAATATTTCCCAATGTTTTTCCTGGTGCGGGCTCCTTGATTTTTGGGCGGGCTTTTGCAATCATGCTCATCAACAACAGAGCAATCAGAATGTAACCAATCAAAGAAAGTATGTACATAACATTTTTCCTTTAAGAAAATTAATACCAACCAATTTGGTTTTTATAAATTAGCAAAACTGAAACCACAATCATGGCCAAAATAGTGGAAGGAACTGCAATCATCATCCAACGCTTCCAACCAATCGACCCGTGATTGTGCTCCATGTATGCATAAGCAACGACATTGGCAGATGCACCAATAGGAGTCAAGTTACCTCCCATGTCCACCCCAAGTGCCAGAGACCAAACCATCATTCCTAAGGCAGGCATGCCAGGAAGAGCGGCAAGGTCTTTAAGAACATATGTCATCGCTAAGGCAAGAGGCACGTTATCCAAAATTCCGCTGGCAAGGCCAGGTCCCCAATGCAAAGCAAGGATGAGTCCATTGGTAGTGGATGTTGCAGCAGCAAGATCTTCAGCCAGAGTTTCAAAAAGATGAACCTTTTCCAGACCACCAATCATCATGAATAAACCTGCAAAGAAAAGAATGCTCTCACCATCCACCTTGACGAGGATTCTTTTCCGCTGATTATCTCGCAAGGCAATCAATGCAATTCCAGCTGGGACCAAAGCCGCAGTAGCCGCATTAATGGGTAACCCTGTCAACGTGGTGAGTGGGATATGAAAAACCAAAAGAACCACGGCCATAAAAAAACCAGTCAGGCCAACACGGGCAAGGTGAGCATGTAAAGGCTCACTGTGAAGTTCATCGATGGCATCAAT
Source organism: Anaerolineales bacterium (assembly GCA_046328925.1). Taxonomy (GTDB): domain Bacteria; phylum Chloroflexota; class Anaerolineae; order Anaerolineales; family Villigracilaceae; genus Villigracilis. Next base: position 102,877 of record JAXLVT010000003.1, on the reverse strand, counting down.
CATGTCTGGGGTCAGGGCTAGATGCGCGTTCTTCAATTTGTTACGATTTGTAAAATAGAAAATCACCAACATAAGTAAAGCAGCAATAATCGCTAGTGGACCTGTGTTCAAAGCAAAATCTGAAAAATTAAATCCAAGAGTGGTACCCAAAATTACATTAGGAGGATCTCCCACCAAAGTGGCGGCTCCACCCGTGTTGGCAGCACAGACTTCTGCAATGATGAGTGGGACTGGGTCAAGTTTTAACAAAACACAAAGCTGTAGCGTAAGTGCAGAGAGGAACAACATGACCGTGATGCTGTCCATAAACATCGCCATGACGGTTGCCAAAATAATTAAGATAACAAATAGAGATGCGGGGTGGTAATTTACCTTGCGCAAGGAAGTCATTGCCAGCCAAGTAAAAAAACCTGCCTGCACTAAAATAGAGACTAGGACAAACATCCCAGCTACAAGCCCTAAAGTTTCCCAGCTGATATATTCCAGCGCTTCAGAAGGAGTCAAGACGCCAAATAAAATCAGCAAAGCGCCGCCCAATAAAGCCACCCAATGGCGGGGGAATTTCTCGCTTGCAATCGCGATATATGCCAACACAAAAATAATTACCGTGAAAATCAAAAGTTACTTTTCCTATTACAGAGATAAGTAGTTGCCTTTATGAATAGGCCTTATTGTATGGATTCAGGGTAATGTGACCATTACCCTAACGGAGTATATTGTGTGGACAAATCGCAAGAATGGACACATGTTTTTTTAAATCTCTCACCCAAATGGAGTATATGGGTCATAGCGAGGGATATTAAACAAAAATGGACTTGCGAAAACAATCGCAAGTCCATTTCGAAACATAAAACTATATTTATTCAGTGGCGAATCGTTGGTCTTCCTGTTGACCTAAAGGAACCACGCGCACAAAGGTATTCTTCCAGTCGATTAGCAGACTGAGCGCCTTCTGCGCTTCTTCCAACTGATGGTTTTGCTTCAACTCATCTGCATATGTGGTCAACAAGTCGCGCAAATTCTTCAGGTCGGCCTCGCCTGTCTCTTGAACCACTACCTTCGCACCCTTAGCTAATCGACGCTGGATGGCAGCTTGGTCAAAATTGAGATGTGGCTGTAGGCGCAAGTAGAGCACCCCACCGGTCATACCAGCGCACATCCAAGGCCCGGGGTCACCTAAAACTAATACACGGCCAGCTGTCATATATTCACAAAGGAACCCCTTGATGTTGGAACGGGCTCCAATAAAGCCAAGACTGTCGTTCAACGGCTTGGTAATCTCACCGCCGATAATCACATCTGCCCCAGAGAGGCGGATACAAGCCCGCGAATCTGCATTCCCTTGCACAATTACCATTCCACCTGTACCGCCATAAGCAAGGCTCTTGCCAACTGAACCGTCAATCAGCTTGCCGTCATGGTTATAGCCCTTCATGATGACAACCCGTCCACCAGAAATGCCCTTGGCAACACCGTCTTGCGCGCCACCTTCCACCAGAATGTGGACAGGGTCTGCGTTATACGCACCCAGTCCATTCCCTGGAACCGAGCTACTGACAAAATGCAAGGATGTAACAGGCACCGAGTTTGTATCAACATCTTGCACAGGCAAGCGCCAAGTCTCACGGTTTCCACCCATGCCGCCATGCCCAGGTGTCCAAGTCCAATTCTTGCGGAAGCGAGTCAACGCTCCAGTGAGATGCGTCCCCAAGGCTCGATCTACAGGCGTCACCTTATCATCTTCAAATAAGATGGCTTCCTGTCGATAGGTAGTAAAACTTTCCATGACAAGATTTGAAATCACTGTGGTCAAATGATTTCGTGGGCGATGTAGCGGACCACGATCAATCGTAATGGCTTCATTGACAGGCAATGATACAGGCACAGGTTTCTTCGCCATCAGATGTTCATCAGCAGGGATTAACATCTCTCGCAAATCAATTTTTTGATGATGCGAAATTTGAGTCAACAAATCGGAACGCCCTACAATATCCTGTACATTTTCAAAACCGAGTTTTGCAACAATGGTACGGACGCCTTCCCCCTAATCCAGTAAACACATTCACCAAGGCTTGTGTCGCTTGTTCAAAATCACGTGGAACAAAATGTTTCAACCCGAGATCAGTCGCTTCTTCCTTTGTTTCAAGTTGAGTGGTGATTCCCACATGGCATGTACCCAACTGACAATCGCGACAAATCGTACATCCAATGGCGACCATAGGAAGGGTAGCAAAGCCAATTCGATTTGCACCGAGGCACATCAGTTTGACAGTATCAGCCGCCGAACGGACTACACCGTCAGCCCAAATCTCCACTCGACTACGCAGTCCCGCTTCACTTAAAGCGCGATGCGCTTCTACGATTCCGATTTCAGCTGGCAGCCCTACATATCGCAAAGAATGTTGTCGGGCTGCCCCTGTTCCACCATCGTAGCCCGTCAAATAGATAATATCGGCTTCCGCTTTTGCAACTCCAACCGCAATAATTCCAATTCCTGGCACGACAGGAATTTTGACTGCAACGCGCGCTTTAGGATTAATAGTCTTTAGTTCTTCAATAAACTGCGCTAGATCTTCAATAGAATAAATATCGTGATTGTTGGACGGCGAAATTAAATCAACACCTTTTTGCGCATGTCGCGCTGCAGCAACCTTGGCGGTCACTTTGCGTGCGGGCAAATGTCCGCCTTCACCGGGTTTCGCACCCTGCCCTACTTTAATTTCCAACAAGTTGGTTGCGTTAATGGTTTCAGCTGTAATTCCAAAACGGCCTGATGCAATTTGCACGCCGCGATTGAAAGGATACTTTCCAAGCAAATCTTGGATTTCACCACCTTCCCCATTGACCGAGAGCATATTCAAACGAAATGCGGCTTCAGCATAAGCACGATAAGCAACTTCGCCTTGCGAACCAAAAGACATCGAAGCAATTAAAAATGGGAGATTGTGCGATGTAATATTTGTATTTACTTTTTGTGGGTCAACATTGGATTCTTGAGATGGATATTGAAAATCCAAAATGTGACGAAGACCCACGGGATTTGATTTCGCTGTATTCTCAAGATGCGCTTCGTACTCACCCCAAACTGAATCACCTTTTCCAAGTTTTCCCGCCGCCTTCCAAATCTTTGGATAAAAGTGATTGACCCGTGAAAGTTCTCCACGCCCTGCGCTGTGATATAACTTTGCACGTGCTTCGGTATCGATATCAATATCAGACCATTGCAAGCCACCTTCCGTTGAACCTGCATAATTACTAGATCCCAATGCAGCAGCAACTTCGGAGCCCAACCCAATGCTGGCAAACAATCGACCATATCCACGAGCTTCATGAATCCCCATGGTGCTGATACATTTTTCAATGCCTGAACGCATGGCTTTCAATACATTCTTTAATCGCCCTAGGATTTCATCAGTTACTTCTGTTTTATCCTTGGCACCTGTCTCAAAAATTAAGTATGGGGAAATTGCATCTGCGCCCATTCCTACACACATCATCGCATCATGCAAATTACGAATCGCGCCACTTCGAAGAATGAGCGTAGCCTGTCTACGTAAATTCACTGAGCGAAGAGAAGCCACGAGGCCAAGGTCAATTTTTCCATTATCATTTAGAGAAATGGGAGTTGATGAAGAATCGGAAGTCTCAAAGTCTGCAAAATTTTTGCGAAGTGCAAAATCAACAACTCCAACAGCCAGAATCGGATCAAGCCATCCGTTTTCGTTTTGAAAAGCAGAAGAATCATCTAATAAAACAATCTTTGCCCCATTTGAAACAGCCTCAATTGCAGATTGCGCGAGGCGCTCCAAGGCTCGCGAAGTCATCTCTCCAGACAACGTAACCGTTTGTAGATGAGCAACTTGAGACTCTGGAAAATGCTCAAGGACATCGTCAAGAGTTGCACTACCAATCTCAGAAGCAATTTTATTGAGCGTTTCTTTATCTACAAGTTGGTTTTCATAATCCAACAGAATCGGCGTGTCCAAAGTAAAAGTAATCTCTTCGCCTAATTCATTTGGAACCAAGGGCGGGCGTGAGCCAATAATGGTTTGAGTGGAAAAATGCTCCGCCTCACGTTCGCGGTCAATGGCGGGGTTGGTGACCACGGCCACTGCTTCTTTAAAGTAATCTGAAATATTTTGCTTTTCAGAAGAAAGCGAAGCCAATGGACCATCAAACCCAAGCGAGCTAATGGGATCACTTCCACTTTTCGCCAATTCTTGCAGCCATTCACGGTCTTCACGTCCCCAGCCAAATGCAGCGAGTCGATTATCCAAATCAGGCAATGAAGCACTCTGTTCCAGCTTGAATGTTTGAACTGACTCTTGTTGAAGGATACTTAATCTTTTGCTTAGGGTTTCCAATGAACCAAACCTACGCATGGTGAGATTCTGCATGCGCTGTTGAATGGCTGGGTAATCAAAAACATCCACCACCCGTCCGCGATGGATACGCAAGCGCATCTTCTCACCAGGCGATAGCGGGATTGGGTCTACACGCATGGTGTCAAGGTGATAAACGCCTTTTTCAGAGGAAAAGAAGTATTCCTTTTCTGTATCCCCAAACCAGAGCGGACGAAGACCGAGCGCATCCACACTAAAGACACATTCATCTCCATAGCGTGAAATAATGCCAGCCGGGCCTTGTGAATATGGTCCAAACGCCTGACGATAATATTTATAAATGGTCTGTAATTCAGGAGAAAGTTTTTCTACTTCACTGAGAATGGGAGGAAACGCCAATTCCATAGCTTCTGTCAGTGAGAAGTGATATTGATGAATCAAAGTTGCCAGAAGGCGATCAAGGTCTTGCGAGTCACTCCCACCAATTGGTAAATCAACTCCCAGCATTTCAGCTTGTTCTCGCAAACGAGCAATGGTATTGATCTCCCCATTGTGACCTAGCAAACTAAAAGGTTGCACTCTTTCAAAACTAGTCGCGGTGTTTGTGGAATAACGAGCATGACCAATCGTGATAGCTGTAGTGAAATCGGGATTGCGTAATTCAGGATAATACTGATAAAGAGCTTCAATTGAACCGCGGACTTTATAGACTACAACATAACTTGAAAGCGAAGCAATTGAGACATTTGTATTGTGTTCAATGTGAAGAGCAAGGTTAAATAAAGTCCTTTCAACGTGCTCCAAGGGGCCGTTATGTACCATCCCAGCAATTTGCCAAAGATATGGAACCTGCTGACGTGCCATTTTCCCAAGAGCTTGAACCCGCGTCAAGATGGGGCGCTCTAATAGTAGGTCAATGCCTCTTTCCTTAAGCATATTGATAATTTTAGATTTGATGCCTGGGATATCAGTCTCAGTATTTGGAATCATCAAATGCCCCACAAAAAAACGACGGTCTTCTGCCAACCAGCCTGGTTTTCCCTCTTGCTCCAAAGCTTGTGACCATAATACACGCGGAATATCTGTCATCACTCCGCAGCCATCGCCTTCTCCATTCACTTCCCCCGAACGATGTCCCATAATACTCAATGCAGCCAATGCACGTTTCAAATTTCCATGAGTGGCTTCCCCATTTTTTCGAACAGATGCCACCAAGGCGCAAGCATCGCGTTCTTCAAGCCATGTCTTGGTATGTGCAGAAGTCAACCAGTTAAATGAACTTGCTTTTGATTCTGCCGATGGGTCTTGCTTTAATACTCTTCGCTGAAAATCACCGTCCATTGAATCACCTCACAACATAAAGTTGGGTATTAATTAATTCTTTACATCATAAGGTGACAAAAGGACAAAGGCACTCCCCAAATGGGTACTCATGCATAAAAAATAGAGTACCCAAATGGGTACTCTATTTTTTGTTTAATTCACCCACATTGGGATTGAATTAAGAGAAAAAATCTATTCAGAGATATATTTCAGTGCTTCTTCAAGGGTTGGCTGACCATTTATTCCACCAGCAGACTGTGTTGATAATGCACCACAAACTGTTGCCAGGCGCAAAGATTGTTCCAACGGCCAATGATTCAGATGACCGAACAAAAAGCCTGCATCAAAAGAATCTCCTGCTCCAACAGTATCAACTACTTTTACAGGGATAGATGAAACCATAGCAGAGATATTCCCTGCTTGTGCCAAAGCTCCTTGTGCACCTCGCTTAACAGCGACAATATTTGACAATGAAGAAAGTTTCGCAAGTGCGGCATCTACATTTTCTGTGCGAGCGATAGCCTTCGCTTCATTTTCATTGGGAAGAAAAATATCTACTTCCGCTAGTAATTCATCGAAGCCATGCCACAAATTGGAAGGATCCCAATTTGTATCAAGCGAAGTGGTCAAGCCAAAAGCATGGGCACGCTGAAATAGTTTTAGCAAATCAGGCTTTAATTTAGTTTGCAAAAAATAAGATGCCACATGTAAATGCTTTGCTTTCCCCAACAAGGCATCAGAGATATCCGCTTCCTTTAATTCAGCAATCAAGCCGAGATGAGTCAGAATCGCACGGTCAGAGTCTTGATTCAGAATTACGCTCAATCCAGTTTGTTGATCTGCACGAACCAGCACGTTGCTAGTATCTACACCTCGTTTGGACATTTCATCAAGCATGAAATGTCCAAACACATCATCGCTACACACGCCGATGAAAGCAACTTGCAAACCCAGACGTGCGGCGCCGCAAGCAAAGATAACAGAGGATGACCCCACTGCAAGGGTTGCAGAATCCACTAACTTTTCAGCTTGACCAAACTCAGGAAGCACATTCCCTGAAAGAATCAAGTCGGGATTAATTTCGCCAGCAACAAGAATATCAAACATTAGTAATTTTTATGCCAACCAAACGGAACATCTGCAGTATAAAAATCGGTGTATGGCTTTGCTAATGCATGACACAATGAAGTCAGGCGAGAGAGTCTTTGGCGTGCCGTGGTACGCAAGAATTTAACTCTCTCTTCACTCCCCATCATCACTGCTTCTTTCCAAACTGCGCGACCTACCGCAATTCCACTCGCGCCCACCGTGCAAGCCACAGCAACTTGTTCAAGGAAGACTTCAAAATCGACTGCAGCAGAAAGAAGAATCCATGGGACATCTGTCACTGCAGAAATTTCTGCGCACGCTTCTTTCCATAAATTTTGATTTGACTCAGCCACATCAAGCGGGAACTCCGCTTTGAGAATATCAGCGCCTAGAGGAGTCAATCGTTTGGCACTTTCAACTACCACATACCTTTTTTCTTCAGACGAAAGTTTTTTACTTTCATCAAGTGAATAAGATAAAGGCTCAAGCATCAAAACCAAATCGTGTTTGGCGCATTCGTCAGCGATGATTTTTGTAAAAGATTCAATCTCAGGTGCAGTTGGTGAATCAGGATGATAATACACAAGCAATTTGATAGCACTTGCTCCCATGCGTTTGGCTTTCTCTACATTCCAGCCTGGGATGATTTGTGCCTGACGGGCAGTGGCATCTCCAGTGTAGCCCGTGGATTCGACAGCAACCACCAGACCAACGTTATTTGGAATGGCGCGTTGTGCAATGGCTTGCGCCGCAGAGACTTCGGGGTCGAGCAATACTGCTGTAGAACGAGAAGCAAGCGTAGAAGTTACATCGATTTTAAAATGCGATAGTTGTTCGTCACTGGCGAGAGCAGGATTGGCCTTACGCAAATTTTGGCGATGGTCAAGCGCAAGTGCAGTAAATGTGCCACGTTGAGATGAGATTTGTTGCAGTCCGCGTACTTTTCCGATAGTAATAGGTTTCATGTATTGGTTTCCAGATTGAAAATTTATGGGCAGGTTTGAATCCATGCATCCAGCCCGCGCTTTTTGAGGATGGTGCTGAAATTAAGTTGCTTGGATTTTTCGCAAAAGGCTGCGAAGTCACCAGGTAAATCGGTATATTCAGCGGCAAAGACGGGTTTTCCAGCCTTGATATAGGGCAACATGGATTCGGCTTCATCATAATAAAAGTAATCTTCGGTGATGGCAAAATCGTAGAGATTCACGAGGTCGCCAACTTGGTCAGATGCATTCTTCTGGCCGATGGCGAGTCCGCGTTTGTGGGCTTCCTCTGCCAGCCAAAAGGCAAACTTCAGTTGGTCTTCGTATGTCAACGGGAATCCTGTATCGTTTGTATAGATTTCCATGTTGTCAGGCTCAAGAGCATCAAACCCTTTGGCTTTGCATAAGTCTAGGCGGGCAAGCAAAATGGGTGCAAGTTTATCAATTGCACGAATGTCGAGCCATTTTTCACCAGGCCAACCATCGTAGTCCTTGCCTAATACTTCGGGTGGAAATTGATCTTTGTCTGGCCGCCAATCTTCCCATGAGCCAACGCTGATGTAGCAAATAACTTTACGACCCTTGGCATGTAGTTCATCAATCACGGCTTGGTCAACATATAAATCAACATCATAGACATCGGCTTCAATCGAGGTGTCAATATCATTGTCACCGATTTGCCATTGCCAGGTCAGGCCAGCGGTAGGCCGCCACCATGTTGAAGGTTGGGACGTTGGTGAAGATACAAGAGGCATAAGCGTAGAAACTTTCGTTGAAGCAGGAACAGCTGTCGGCAAAGTAGAAGCGGGGCTACATCCCAAAAGCAAAGTTGATAGGAGAAAAAAGATGAAGATCCTAGACCACATAATGTTTGAATTGTGGCAGATATTCTTTGTGCTGTGCAAAGAGTTCATTGGTCATCTGACGAATTTCAGCCAATGACAAGACAGCAGAAGTTAGGGGGTCATGTGCAATGGCACGATAGATCATGGTGGGGTCACCTTCAATGGAAGCAGTAATTGCCATCTCTTCAATACCACTGGAAAGGCTGGTAAGCAGAGCACATTCTGCAGGAAGCGCACCGACATGAATCGGATGAATCCCAGCTTTATCTACAACTACTGGAACTTCAACACAAGCACCTTGTGGAAGATTTGTGATGAGGTTGGTGTTGCGAACATTGCCATTGAACTTGAACATCTCGCCACCCTTAAGTGCATTGATAATATAGGCAGCGTACTCATGTCCCCGTTCTAAATCTTCGGCAGTAAGAGGTTGTGCAAGTCGTTCTTTTACTTGGTCCTGCCAGGTCGCTTCATTGTGTTGATATTCTTTCAGAATGTAAGCATATTCACCAGGATTCCAATTGGTTCCTGTGGTGCAATATTTTTCAATCAGGTCAGGGCGTTTGCGGAACCAGGGGTTGTACTCAGAGTTATGACCACTAGATTCGGTCACATATTTCCCAATGGCAAGATACATTTCATTGCGGACTTGTTCTGCATTATAAATTTCAGATCGGTCCGTGATGGCTTTATGGATGAGTGGATAAGCATCTTTTCCATTCCATTTATAGTCGATATACCAAGCTTGGTGATTGATGCCTGCACAAAGATAATCAATTTCGTGCATCGGAGCGCCAATCCATTCGGCAAGCATTTCAGCTGTCCCTTGCACTGAATGACAAAGCCCTGTGACTTGAATAAAAGTTTGGCGTTGAATCGCGGCGCATAACATGGCCATGGGGTTGGTGTAATTCAACAACATAGCATTCGGACAATATTTTTCCATATCTCGCACAATATCCATCATCGGATTGATGGTGCGCAGGAAGCGGAAAATTCCACTGGGTCCGCGTGTATCTCCGACGTTAATATCAATGCCATATTTTTTAGGGATTTCAATATCATGCCGCCAGACTTCAGTAGAACCTGCCAAGATGGTGGTGAGGACAACATCAGCACCTTTGAGAGCTTCGGCGCGGTCAAGAGTCGCTTCTACTTTGGCGGGCCGATTGCCAGCCGTAATAAGTTTTTGAACGCCCATCTTTTCCCATTACACTCGTTCGGGATGAATATCCATCAATGAAATTGTGGAATCTTCCAAGAGCGGAAAGGTAAGGATGTCGCGCACGAGTTCACTTGTAAAGCCAAGGCTACCTGCGCCGATAAATGTAATTTTGGTCATGTGATGCTCCTTTTGATATATGTCATTACCATGGCGACCCACACAGGTCAATTTCACCTGCGGGCCATGTTTGATTACCCAGATTTAAAATCATTACGCTGGTATGCAACATTTTTCGTTGGCTATCTTGATGGTAATACAGCAAGTCAGCAACACGTTGCCAACGAGCAAGTTCATAAAACGGTTGAGTCTCGTCTGCGCAAATTAATAATCCAAATGGCACTCGAACTTCATCACGCATAAAATTCTCGGTGGCTTTGAGCAAAGCCGAACCATAGCCTTTATGATGATGCTTGGGATGAGTTGCCATGCCACCAATCCCTGCCACCCAAACTTTATTGGAACCAACAATAATTTCCCGTTTGGGCATGGAAAGTTGCGTGACTAATTCTTTATCAAGGTAACCGAGTGCCATCCAATCAGGCCCTGCCCAACGAATACTCGAAAACTCAGGATCATTGTCGATATCATCCTCAGCAAAAGCAAGTTTATCCAAAGCATCAATTTCAGCTTGAAGTCCAGCCGAAATTTCTTTGTGTGGAATAAAACGAATTTGAAGAGTTGTCATTTGGATATATTGGATTCTGCGGCGATGACGCTGAAATCTTTTCCGCGATCATACTCACCGCTAGCTGATTCGGTTACGACAACATTTCCCAACTTATTGAGTCCCGTCACTTCATCCCAAACGGTTTCGTTGGCAAATTGAATCGCGTAAAGTGGGTTATTTTGCAAAGTCTCAGCTTGGTCAGGAAGCCAAAGCGCAAGTTGATATTCACCTTCCTGTGCAGTAGACGGGATATGTAATTTCACAGTGAGAGCTGAGTTCCCAGGCTCCCAACGACGTGGGTCAATATCAAGTTTGACTTTATAAGGCGTCGGTATATTTTCTCCAACAAGAACCACATATACATCACGTTGATTGATAATAGATGCAAAGCCCGAATTCTGTAAATCAACTACGAGACTTAACATTCCTCCCGGCCTCACCTGTTCATTGAAATCGGCAGAAGTGAGGGATAAACGATACCCCATGCGATTGGAAATTTCTTCCAGACAGCCTCCCTCTTCCCAGCTGCGCAAGATGCCCTTGTGATAGGCCTCATTGATGGCTGAGAAATGCAGTAACTCCATTTCTTGAATGGCGCTCGCACATTCAGAGCGTGGCGGATTGGGCGCACAAGTTTCCCCACTTATTGGCGTGAAGCGGGTCAACTCGGCGAGATATTTTTGGTCTCGTTCAATCGTGATGGTCCCGCCCCGTTCATAGGTTCCTACATCGGTATTGCTTGATAGGAAGCAGTCATTGTGATGAGCAACACGCGCATTGGCTGCATCATCAGGGTTTGGATACATCTCAATAATATTGGCAGGATAACGCACCTGTACATAGCGATTCGGAATGGCTGCAAGCAGGGCATTGAGAATTTCCCGTTTATCTTGAATATTATCCAAGCCATGTGTAGAGGTATGCCACTCACCCCATGCGCCAATAAAACCTGCTTCGACCCATGCGATGACATCAGAATTATTTTGCAAGAGCGGAGTCAATTGTTCGATGTGGCGCAGGATTTGTGCTTTGGAGGCATCAGGTTCTGAATCGGGATAGGGTCCCTGATTGTAGGCAAAACGGATAATGGCTTTGACACCTGCATCGCGGATATCATCAAAATTAACTTGCAAGCCATCTAAAATATCTTGGGGAATATCAGCCTCACGCCAATCATCTAAACGAATGTTGAGATGAACAAGCGTATTCCCCGTTGCCCGCACAGGACTAAACCCAGCGGTACCGGGAAGTTCATACGGAGTGAAAAATCCGCGTTCAGGGTTGAGGATGGATGCCTCAGTGGTGATGTATGTATGGGTCACAGGAGCAGGCTCAGGCAAAGTTGAAGCGGGTTGACATCCAATCAAAAAAGAGGAAAGAAGAAAGACGGAGAATAGAAAGCGGAAAGTGGCTCGCATTATTTATTTGAAAGCGGAAGATGTTGCTTGGTCTACAATCCAGCGCTGCAAGAAGATGTAGACAAAGAAGATGGGCAACAGAGTCAAAATAGATGCGGCGAGAACGAGACCTTGATTGGAAACATGTTGAGTTTGGAACCACACCACCAACAAAGGAATCGTGCGCTTCTCAGGTGAAGTGAGGACGATGAGCGGCCAGAGATAATCATTCCAAGTAGACATAAACGTGAAAATACCAAGAGAGGCAAGTGGCGGTCCCATTTGCGGGAGGATAGTTTTTGTATAGATGCCAAATTCTGAAGCACCATCAATTCGAGCAGCATCCATCAACTCACCAGGCATGGCTTCAATGAATTGCTTCATCATAAAAATCCCATAGGCATCGACAAAAGCAGGGATGATGAGCGCCCACAATGAATCAATGAGACCTAACTTGACGACCAAAAGATAATTGGGAATCATGACTACTTGAAATGGAATCATGATTTGAATAAGAATGACGCCAAAAGCAAGATTTTTACCTTTGAAATGATATTTGGCAAAGATGTAACCTGCAAAAGAACTTGTAAAGAGTGTAATTGCCACACGCATCAGTGAAACAAAAATACTATTGGCAAGGTTTTGGGCCAGTGGAATATCTTTGTCTTCGAGGATGGTAATGTAATGCTTGAAAGTAGGTTCTTTTGGAAAAAAATCAGGAGGGGTCTGACGCAACTCAGCTTCATTCTTAAGAGATGAAACCATAATGTAAAAGAAAGGTAGAAGCGTGCCCACCAAACCAAGAATCAAAATGGCATACGCACCTGATTTTCCAAGAACGAAACCAACGGAGGGACGTTTTTGAGATGAAGTGCTCATATTAATACTCCCATTCCGTTCGTAGAATTCGGAATTGAGTAACAGTCAAAATCAAGATAATGATGAACAGAATCATGGACATGGCCGCAGAAAGGCCAAGGTTATTTGCAAACTTAAATGCGTTTTCGTAAATACTCAACAGCATGGTTTGCGTTTGATTCTTCGGTCCGCCACGTGTGAGCAATTGGAAGATGACAAATACTTGCAGTGAGGAGATTACCGTCAGAACGCTGGTCAACAACACGGTGCGACGAAGAAGCGGAACCACCACCAACCAAAATTCCTGCCAAACGCTGGCTCCATCCACGCGAGCGGCTTCACGCAGAGTCTTTGGTATCGATTGCAGGGCTGCAAGAAAAATAACGAGGTTATAGCCAAAATCCTGCCAAACGTGTGCAACCACCACACACAACATGGCAAGTGGAACCCCAAAATAAACTGTATTTGGATCTTGTAACCAGGATTTGGGTGGGACAAGCCCAACAGCCTTAAACATAATACTGAGCAACCCCCATCCTGGCGCATACATATAAGACCAAATAATAACGAGTGCAACAGAAGATGAAATGGTCGGGAGAAAATAAATCGCGCGGAATAAGGTCTTAAACCTTTCACCGATGCTTTCAAGTAAAACAGCAAGCGGCAAAGTAATTAATAAATTTAACGGCAAAACAAGTGCAGTAAAAAGAAAAGTATTCTTAATGGCAAGACGAAATACTTCCGCAGGTTTGCCATGACCTGTGAATAGCTCAATATAATTATCAATCCCCACAAATGGATTCTGTCCGCCCAAGCCAAGGAACCACGAACCCTGGCGGATGGGAGTGTAACTAAAGAAACTCATCACCACTGCCCAAAGAATAGGGAATAAAGTGAATACTCCCATATAAAGCAAAATGGGGGTAAGGCTGGTATAGGCAAAACGACGTTGTTTTGCCGTAAGCTTGCCACTTTCACTGATAACATCTTTTTTGAAAAGGGATGATAGTTCCATTGGCATTCCTTTGACAGGATTTTTTGCAGGGACGAGAGAGATCCTCGCCCCTGCAAAAAATTATTTATTTTTATTGCGCCGCATCGACCATGGCATTGGCTGATTCTTGAATACTCTTAGCAGCTGCTTCTGCTGTGAGATTTCCTTGAAGGGCATCAAGAATGGTCGGATATACAATCTCATAGGAAAGTTGGTCTGAATCAGTTAGGTTGCCTTGATATTGACCAAACTCCAGCAGAGGCAAAGTGGATGCAATAAAGGGTGCGTTTTCCAACAACTTGGGATCTGCAGCCACAGCCTTCATAGCGGGCACTGTCCCTGATTTGGAGTTGAACGCCAAAACGTTCGCCTGATCTGTGCCTAAAAAGGCCGCTAACTTCCATGCCATTTCAGGATGCTTTGTGCTTTTGCCCACCACATAGCCCCATCCACCTACGGAGGTGAATTTGTGTTGCGTTCCCATCATCGGTGGGAGGGAGACATAATCAAATTTCAAATCTGGGTAAGCCAATTTGGCATCGCCTGCGTACCATGAGCCAAGAACACCAATCGCATTATGACCTTGTGCAAATGACTCACCTGTCCATTCACTTTCAGCGTTGAAAATAATCGGGTCAACGATTTTATCTTTTTGAGCCATGTCCATCAGTTTTTGAATAGTAGCAACGGCTTCTGGAGAATCGAAGTTGAAATGCTTGCCATCTTCTGCAAAGTAATTACCGCCTTGTTCCAAGATGCCAGCGAGGAAATAAGTAAACAATTGGTCATTATTGGTGTAATGCATTCCCGCAACAGTCATCACGCCATCGGGACCCACCTTGGTCATCTTTTGGGCGTCAGCAATAACATCATCCCAATTTTTCCATTGGGGTGGATAGGTAAGCCCAGCTTCCGCAAACAAGGCGGGGTTTACATACGCACCACCATATTCAATATTGTATTCAGCTGGGAAGCCATATAGTTTTCCATCACAAGTCTGGCCGCCGAGAGGAGCGGCATAGAACATTTCTTTGGCAGCATCTAAAGTCAAAACATCTGAAGGGACTTCAAGCAATTGTCCGCCTGCAGCATATCGGCAGGTAAAGCCACCAGGAATCAAGATGACATCCGCAGTGTTACCAGCAGGCAGTGAAGTTTGAATGGTTTGAATGAAAACATCCCAAGGGAAAGTTTCATATTTAATCGTCACATTCGGATTTTGTTTCATGAATTCATCAAACATCGCCTGATCAGCGGCGTTGAATGCAGGAGCCTGATGCCCCCAAACGCGAATTTCAATTTTTTCAGTCGAGGCAGGGGCTTGGGTTGGTGTGGCAGATCCACCGCAAGCGGCAAGCAACAAACTTGCCATCACCAGAACAAAAAACAACTTTTTCATGCTTCTCTCCTTTTGATTAAATATCTAATTTCACGACCGCTGTTAAATTTTCAGGACGGTCGGGGTTCAAACCTTTTTTGATGGAGCGATAAAATGCCATTAATTGAACAATGGGCAAATACAAAACGCCACGCACACTTTCAGGGATATTGGACTCAAAGCAAACATCCGCATCTGACTCACCTAAAGCTGAGACTGTTCCCCCAAGCATCTTCATCTCTGATAACACCTTCGCCTCGTGGACTCGATTCACATCCGAGAGCATGCCCAGCACCACCGCATTTTCATTGACCATACTCATCGGCCCGTGGCGAAATTCCATAAAGTGGAAAGGCTCACTGTGAGTGAGTGTCATCTCTTTCATTTTGAGATTCACTTCGCAGGCCAATCCATAGCGAATACCAGAACCAAGGAAATAAAATCGGTCGAACTTCAAGTTCTCGCCAATTCCTTTTGCATACGCTTCATATTTTTCCATCAGACGGTTACCCGCTTTGGGCAAGTCAACCATCGCAGAAAGTAAATCATCTCTGCTTGCCATACGCGCACAAAAAGCAGAGGCCGC
Organism: Anaerolineales bacterium; assembly: GCA_046328925.1. Lineage (GTDB taxonomy): Bacteria > Chloroflexota > Anaerolineae > Anaerolineales > Villigracilaceae > Villigracilis. The sequence goes on along the minus strand of JAXLVT010000003.1, from coordinate 87,189 downwards.
CACGAACATTGAAGCAAAGGAACGAGTCTGTGCTACAGATTTTTCCTGTCCCTTGTCAATGACGATGTTTACATTTGCCATACGCGAAAGGACTTCATCGTAATTGCTGATAACGACCACATCCCCGCGATTTTCTTTTTTAAATTTTTCAACGGCTTTTACGGTTTCAGTTGTCGTCCCTGAACGACTGATGGCAACCAACAAAGCTTTTTGGTTTGTCAAAACAGTTTGCGAATTCAACAGCAATTCTCCGCCAGGGATGGCACGTGCAGTACGACCTGTCAGCTCTTGATAGAGCGCCGCTGCCGAAAGGGACTGATAATAGGTCGAGCCGCAGCCTGTGAAAATGACTTGGTCGTAGTCACCAGCTTTCGGCAAGAGCGAAGCGCGAGTCACATCCAATGCCTGTGCCCATGCTTGCGTCTGACTTTTAATTTCGTTGTAGGTGTCATAAGTTTCAATGTTCATTTAATTTTCAAAACTTTCATTGCGTTCTCGCGATAGATTTTTTTCAACACATCATCGGGCAAATACATGCCATGCACATACCAGCGACCTTGTTGTGGAATATCGCCCGTGTTGTAGTTGAAATATTCATCGTCGGTTTCAAGGAAGCGATAAAACAAACGATACAGATCCAAATCGGGGCTGGCATCTGTGCCAAATAAAATGCGGTCTTGATATTGAATAAAAAATTTCCGCGCGGTATAGGGCTGTCGTCCAAGTTCGCCCAAGCGCGCAGAAAAATCAATGTAATAGTTGGGGCAGGCATCCAACATTCCACCCACCCAACCAAGGTTTTCGCCATAACAGCCCACATGCGCACCGATAAAAGTTGTATTCGCATGCCGCTTTACGAGATTAAAAAATCCATTCATAATTTCCATAAACGGCGGAAAAGGCGGACTGGTAAAAGCCCAATCAGGATGCGCACCAATTTCTTCCCAACGCTCATTCGTTTCATCAATCGGGTCAAAAAACGCAACAGGGTCAGCGACATGAATCAACACAGGCAACCCCAATTCTCCTGCGGTTTCCCAAATGGGAGAAAGCCGCGCATCATCCACTTTGACCAATTGCCCTTTGTCATCTTTGACATGTAGACCAAACGGTTTCCAGATTTTCAATCCCTGCGCGCCCGCATCTTTCTGAACCTTGAGCCTGCCAGCAGCCCAATCAGCAAATCCATCGCCCATGCTTTCCCACTTCGACCAATCCACTCCACCAAAGATTTGGAAACGCTCAGGTGCCTTGGCTTTGAAATAATCGAGGTGACGATAGAGAATGTCTTCGCCCCAACCACCATCCAAGTCAACGTAATGAGTGACGTTGGCTTCGTCGAGCAGGTCAAGCAATTGAGTGAGCGGCTTGTTATCCCAGCCGCCACCAAAAGGCTCAGCGAGATGATCGTGCGCATCAATAGCAGTGAACTTTGGTTGATTCACCAAAGTGGTTTTGGTCACCAGTTTTGATCGAGGTCGGAAATTATCCAGTAACATATTCCTCCATTACGCAACAATGACTTTGATGGCCTGCTTTTTCAATGATTGAATAAATTTTTTGTCTGCTTTTGAATCTGTTACAAAGGTGTGCATGCTTTTCAGCGGAGACAACAATGCAGTGGACACGCGGTTGATTTTTGAGTGGTCTGCCACAATGATGACTTCGCGTCCAATTTTGAGAATGGCGCGGTCTGTCAGAGTTTCTTGCAGGTAATCGTTTGTCAATCCATGCTCAAGGCTGAGACCACGTGTGCCCATGATGACCTTATCCACGCGGACCTCGGCGAGCGCCTGTTCAGCGATATGACCGATAAAGGAAAGCTCACTTTCACGCAACATTCCGCCAAGGGAAATGACTGTAATTTCCTTCAAACTCGCCAAGGCATTCAGCACAGGCAATGAATTTGTGATTACGGTCAATGATTTGCGCTGACGTAGATTACGAGCCACTTCAAGCACAGTTGTCCCTGACCCGAGGAAAATCGTTTCCCCATCTGAGACCAATTCCGCCGCTTTACGACCAATCAATATTTTTTCATCCACCTGCTCCCCTTCACGTTGAAGGATGGGCAATTCAGGCGGAGCTTGTTCCAAGGCAACCACGCCCCCGTGGACTCGTTGTGCCTTGCCTTGTGAAGCAAGGGATTCCAAATCACGGCGGGCCGTCGCTTCACTAATTGCAAACTGCTCTACGATTTCGGTGACGCTTAATCGTCCCTGTTTTGTAAGTAGGGACAGAATCTGTTTTTGGCGCTCAGGGGTTGGGGTAAATTCGCTCATAATCACTCATCAATCAATCAAAACCAATCATAGCATATTTCCCCAAAAGGGCAAGAGGAATTTTGATGATTCAAAGGCTGGCTGTCTTGAATAAGCAGAGTCAAGTAAAATCATCTCAGACATCAAACTACTGGAATCAGAGAACCTATGAAATCCTATCGAAAAGAATTATGGATCAACCTCCCCACCCGCAGGGGTTTTGTCAACATCACGGCGCAGGTGGAAGAAGCACTATATGAAAGCGGAATCCAGGAAGGGCTGGCCTTGGTCAATGCCATGCACATCACCGCTTCGGTTTTCATTAACGATGATGAAAGCGGATTGCACCATGACTATGATCAATGGCTCGAAAAACTAGCGCCGCACGAACCTGTCAGCGGATATCGGCACAACGACACAGGCGAAGACAACGCCGACGCGCATATGAAACGTCAACTCATGGGACGCGAAGTGGTCGTGGCCGTGACGAACGGTCAACTTGACTTTGGAACCTGGGAACAAATTTTTTACGGCGAGTTTGATGGCAAACGAAAAAAGAGAGTCTTAATTAAAATTATCGGTGAATAGGAGAATTACAATGCAATTAAGAAATAAAATCATTGCCACCCTGATTGCAGAAGGCGTAGAAGATCTTGAGTATTACGTCCCGTTGATGCGCTTGCAAGAAGAAGGTGCCAAGGTGTTAAGTGCAGGCATGGACCTCAAGCCAGTTCGCGGGAAAAATGGATTGGTCATCACCCCCGATACCATCATCGATTCACTAAAATCAAGTGAGCTATTTGCACTCATCCTCCCTGGCGGTTGGGCTCCCGACAAGATTCGCAGATACGATGTCGTAAAAAAACTGGTTAAAGAAATGAATGATGCCAACAAAGTCATTGGCATCATTTGTCACGGCGGTTCCATCGCCATTTCAGCAGGGATTATCAAAAAAGGTCAGCGCGCCACAGGGTCCGTGGGCATCAAAGATGACTTGGTCAATGCAGGCGCAGTGTGGGCTGACGAAGCTGCCTTTCGTGAGAGCAACCAGGTTTGGGGGCGGGTTGTAACGGATATTCCTGATTTCAATCGCGAATTGGTTAAGGCATTAGTCGAAAGTTTATCCAAAAGATAAAGGCTGTGCTTTCATGGTGGATGGAATAGGAACATCCAGCAATTTGAGGATGGTGGGTGCAATCTGCAAATGTGAAATGACTTCGTTCCCATCGCCTCTGCCCTGACCGTTAGGCTGAATCACAAAAAATGGCACGGTCCGCTGTTCTGGGGCTGGGCCACCATGTCCGCCATCTTTGTTGATGCCATGATCTCCAGTGATAAAAATGGTGTATCCCTTTTCCCTCCATTCCATAATGAGCGGTGCAAGCCAGGCATCTTGGTGAATGGCATGGTTGCGATATTCTTTTGAATCAGAGCCATAGGTTTCGCCGTGATAATCCATCCCCATTGGATGAAGTAAAAGATAATCAGGCGCAAACCTGCGAATCAGAGATGCCGCACTCATAAATAACTCAATGTCAGGGAATTCATCCTGCGTATAAAAGCGGCCATGTTGGATGATAAGTTTTTCGTCGTCCACTTCCTTATCATCAATTCGGTTATAAGGCGCATTGTTGTATAACTCAGATACCCAGTAATACGCTGCCGCAGCTGTGACCTTGCCAGCTTCTTTTACAGATTTAAAAATATTGGGCTGAGTGGAAAGCCTGACAATAGAATTCGCCACAATGCCATGCTGACTGGAAGGCACTCCCGTATGGACTGTCTCATACATTGGACGAGACATGCTCGGCAGTTCGCCGATGATTTTGTAAAGGCTGGCTTGCTTGGTTTCCACCAAATGACCCAAGAACCCCATACTATCTTTTGCCACGTCATAGCGCAATGCATCAGACAAAACAAGAATAACTTTGTTCATGCTTCCTCAAATAAAAACGGTTCGAGGTAAAAAATACCCCGAACCGTTTTTTGAATTTATCTTCGATTATTCATCCAAAACCAGAACGGCTTCCTTTGAACAAGTCACCTGTTCTTTGGAACCAATCTTGGGCAATTCCAGGAATGGATTGTTGAATGTATCCATGTTGAATTTTGTATTTCCAACTTTCACCTGAATACGAACAACCGACCCAAGGAACATAATGTTTTCGATGGTGCAATCAACGACATTCGCCTTCTTCTGTTCTGAAGCAAAACTCAAACGCTCTGGGCGAATGGCGATTTTTACTTTATCGCCTTTCTTACGAGCAGCAGTTCCTTCAGCCGCAGTAAAGTGAATGCCATCAATGCTGACCACACCACTCGCAGGGTCAATTACTTCAGCATCCGATGTGTTCAAGGAACCTACAAAGTTTGCGACAAAACGAGTCTTGGGAAAGTTGTAAATCTCAAACGGAGTTCCCACCTGCTCCATCTCACCAACGTTCATCACCACGATTCGATCTGAAATAGACAACGCTTCTTCTTGGTCATGGGTCACGAAAATCGCAGTAATTCCCAAAGATTTCTGAATGGCACGAATCTCTGCACGTAAAGACACGCGAATCTTTGCATCCAACGCCGAAAGAGGTTCATCCAACAAAAGCACCTGTGGACGATTCGCCAACGCACGTGCCAAAGAAACACGCTGTTGTTGTCCACCAGACAGTTGATAAGGATATTTATTGACGTGTTTTTCAAGATTAATCAACTTAATCATTTCATCAACACGTTGCCTAACCATATCTTCAGGCTCTTTACGGATACGAAGCCCAAAGCCGATGTTTTGCGCAACGGTCATATTGGGAAACAAGGCATAGGATTGAAAAATCATTCCTACGTTACGTTGATTTGGCGCTTTATCTGTAATATCCTTGCCGTCCAACAAAATCTTTCCTGAGGTAGGAATTTCAAACCCAGCCACCATACGCAAGGTAGTTGTTTTCCCACAACCTGATGGTCCGAGGAAAGATACGAATTCACCTTTTTCAATATCAAGATTGAAATTATCAACAACTACAGTATCGCCAAATTGTTTTGTAACATTTGAAATAGATAGATAAGACATGATGAATTTCTCCTCTGGAATTTAATGCGCGCCTGTGGTTTGTCCCTGCCCACCCGTGACAAGTTGAATCAAACCCATCGCAATCCATGTAAGTGCAAAACTCACAAAGGAGAGTGCGGCGGGTTCATATGCGCGGTGTTGTCCAAGCAAAAATAGATACGGACCAAATGCGTTGATTCCCAAGAATGATGCGAGGGTTACCTCTCCCACCACGATGGCAAAGGTCAGCAAGGCACCGCTCAACAAAGCAGCCCGAATATTGGGAAGAATAATTCTCGTAATAATCGTAAACCAACTTGCGCCAAGGCTTTGTGCCGCCTCAGTCAAGGTACGTACATCCACAGTACGCATGCCCGTATCTACAGAACGATACATGTATGGCATGGCGAGAACCATATAGCCAGCAACTACAAGTACATTGGTGCCGAACTTGAAGTTCGTCAAAGGAGGGATTAAAACGATATCGGTAAAGGGAATGGTTACAGCTGAGCTATAGATTCGAATCAACCCGAAGACAAGAATAATCGCGGGGACTACAAACGGCATCAGCGTGATAAATTCAACAATGCGTCGAGCTTCTGGCAGACGCAACCGAATCCAATAGGCTGTCGGCACAATCAAAACAATGCTTGCAACAATCGTGGCAACTGCCAAAATGTTGGAATAAGTAAAGGTGGTAATGAAATCTTTATCTTCAAAAGCTTTGGTATACGCTTTGAAGCCAACTACATCCCGTTCCATCTGCAAAGAAAAATCAAGGGTTGCATATAAGGGAAGCAGAAAATATAAAGCTCCTAAAATAAACCAAACCCAACTCCAAAAGGGAAATCTTCGTAAGCGTGTAGAAAAACTCATTTCAACCACCTTTCAGATCTTTTCTGAAGCCAGGAATAACCAGCCAGTGAAACCGCCATGACAAATACCATGCCCATCGCCATTGCATATCCAAGCCCAGGATTATGAAGAACATCGCCTCGAATCTGCGCTCCAATTTGAATCGTCACAATGGGCAGTGTTCCACCTGTCAACGCATACGCTGTTGCATAAGCTCCAAAAGCATTTCCGAACAAAAGAATCATAGAGCCCAGCAAAGATGGTAATAACACAGGCATCGCAACCTGAGTCCAGTATTGAAGCGAAGTAGCTCCCAGATTCTCAGCAGCTTCTCGCCATTCTTTTTTCAAGCCATCCAAAGCTGGTGTCATAATCAAAACCATCAATGGGAATTGAAAATACATATAAGTCAGGCTTAGCCCGAGAAAGCTATAAAGGTTGAAACCCGTTTGATAAAGTTTTATGCCAAAATATTTTTGAAAAACGTAATGGTCCAACAAGGCTGTAATAATACCTGTGCGTCCTAAGGTTGCCACGAAAGCAAAGGCCAGAGGCACACCAGCAAAATTGGAAGCCACACCGGAAAATGTAATCAATGCCGAACGAAGAGGGGAAGGCAGTCCACCCACTGTAATGGAATAAGCTAGTAAAAATCCAAAAATTCCACCACCAATGGCTGTGACTGCACTAATTCGAATACTCAACCAATAGGCATCCAATATGGATTTTTCCGTAAATAATTGAGTGACATTCGCCAAAGTAAAGTTCCCTTCGTTACTTGTAAACGAACCAATGAAAAGTCTCAGGGAAGGTAATATGAGGAAAAGAATTGCAAACAGAAAAAACGGCAATACCCCCAGCCATTTTTTAAAGTCAAACGAAGGAGTATCTTTCTTCTTAGCGGGACGAGCAATGTCTGCCATGGGAATTCACCTCAAAGTCAGGTCTTGCTGTGACGAGACCCTGCCAATTGGCAGGGCCTCGCTTATTCATATCAAAATTGATTAGGGAGCGGCCTTGATATCTGAACCGACAGCGGTATCCCAGTTGGTGGTGATCAATGTCTTAGCATTGTTCAATTGATCAAGTGTTGGGAATACAGCGCCAGAGACATCAGGGAGCTTGGCAGCCAAATCAGCAGGAACGACACCACGAGCACGCATGTCAGCTTCGCGGATTGGGTGGCAGTAGCCCTTCATCCAGATGGTCTGACCTTCGTCAGAGTAAAGGAATTCCATCCACAACTTAGCAGCATTGGGGTGTGGAGCATAGGCGCTAATGGCCTGAACATACACACCAGCGAAGCGGCCAGTGGCAGGGATTACAACTTCAGCCTTGGGGTTTCCAGCGAAGGAATCGACAGCGGCTAAAGCGTTATAGTCCCAGGTAATGCGGACAGGGGTTTCGCCCTTGGCAACCAAACCATTGTTAGAAATCAATGGGACGAGGTTACCAGCTTTGTTCAATTCAGCAAAGAAATCGAGACCAGGTTGTGCATCATCGAGGGAACCGCCATTGGCGAGGGTGGAAGCGAAGACGGTCTGAATCGCTTGATTGGAAGTGCGGGGATCGCCAGAGAGGGCAACCTGACCAGCATACTTAGGATCAAGCAAGTCTTTCCAGTCCTGAGGAACATCGGGTTGTACATCGGTGTTTACGAGGAAGGACAAAACACCATAGTAGTCACCATACCAGTATCCATCGGCATCCTTGGCATCAGCAGGAATGCTGTCCCAGGTGGATACCTTGTAAGGCTGGATGAGGCCTTCGGCCTTGGAAGAAGCGCCGAATGCGAAACCTACATCGATGACATCAGGAGCCTGAGGACCAGTGTTGTCCTTGTTGGCCTTGATGGCTTCAACTTCATCACCGGAGCCGGCGTCAGGATTCAATTCGTTGACTTCGAGACCATATTTAGCCTTGAATGTATCAATGGCTTCACCATAGTTACACCAGTCATGAGGCAAAGCGATGACACTCAAAGTGCCTTCAGCCTTGGCAGCGGCGACCAAGTCAGCCATCGGGTCAGCAGCAGGAGCTTCAGTAGCAGCGGGTGCTTCTGTGGCGGCTGGTGCTTCTGTGGCAGCAGGTGCTTCTGTGGCAGCTGGTGCAGGTGCACCACAAGCAGACAACACGGTTGCTGCAATGACGAGCAGGGCGAGCAAATGATAGACAAACTTTTTAGTACGCATATCTCTCCTTAAACTCCTTTTTGGATTATTGATTGGACGACCAGAATAAAATACATTCATATCTCTTTCTGAACACCTCCAATCGAACAGGAATTTGGCAAATGCAGTGCTAACTATAGCCTACATTAAAACCCAACGATTAACGTACTCTTTCCAAACCATTAAAAACCAGTAAAAAGTTAGTAAACAACAAACACGTTGTTATTAACAAATCGTTAACATTTTAGCATTTTAGATATTTCAAGTCAAACCATCTATTAATCACGCTCAAAGTGTTATGTGAAATTAACAACAAGCCAATAAATTCCAGCAGAGAAAAGTGCACTTACTGGGATGGTAATGACCCAAGCTGTGAGAATATCGTCAGCAACACCCCAACGTACTTTTCCTAATCGCTCAGAAGAACCTACACCAATAATAGCAGAGCTAACTACTTGGGTTGTGCTGGCAGGCAATCCAGTAAGCGATGCGGTCAAAATAATAAATGCGGACGATAATTGAATCGCAAAACTATGGATGGGTCGTATTTTATAAAACTTTCCACCGAGAGTGCGAATCAATCGCCAACCGCCAAAAGTGTACCTAAAGCCATCACCGCCGCGCTGGCAAAAATCACCCAAAGTGGAACTGTAAATTTTCCAACCTGCCCACCAATAATCAAACCAAGCGTAATAATACCCATTGTTTTTTGGGCATCATTGGTACCATGACTAAGAGCAAGGCCAATCGCAGTTAATAATTGACCACGCTTGAAAAAATCATTAATCATAGGAGTTGCACCACGAACCAGAAAATAAATCACTTTCAAAACAATAAACCCAATAGCAAAACTAACTAATGGAAGAACAAATAAGGCGATTAGAACCTTATACAAACCGCCAACCTTAATGGCTCCCGAACCTGCAGCCATGATGACCGATCCTATCAGACCACCAGCTAAAGCATGGGAAGAACTACTTGGGATACTTAAAAACCATGTCACCAAACTCCACAGAATGGCACCTGAAAGACATGCAATCAACACACTTAATGTCAACACTTTTGATTGGATAATATCACCGCCAATAGTTTTGGCCACGCCTGTACCAAACAAAAACGGCCCAACAAATTCTGCCAGGGCAGTCATTCCAAGTGCAGCCCGCGGATGAAAAGCACGGGATGAAATCATCGTTGCCACAATACTACTTGAATCGCGCATCCCATTAAAGAATCCGAAAGACAAAGCCAAACCAATCACAATCAAAAGTTCAAGGGACATGAAAAAAGCTATGCTTTCTTCACTACGATATCAGCAATAATATTCGCAGCTTCATCACCACGATCTGCAGCATTAGAAAGATGGCGATACACTTCTCTTAATTTCAACATCTCTACCACGTGATGCAAATCCTCTGGGCCACTAAACAAATCTGCGACAGCCTCACGGTACACTGCTTCAACTCGATTCTCTAACGCCTTGGCACGTTGGGCGTGGTCAATGGCAACACTGGGATTTTTGGGAAGGCGTTGAACTCCATGCCAAATTTCATAAGCCGCATCTTTGAGCAAGGAAGCGATGCGTTGCATATAAGGAGTCGGCTTCACCCGCAAAATAACCATTTCCATCACGGTGCTATCAGCATAATCCACGACATCATCAATGGAACGGGATAAAGCAAAAATATCTTCACGATCAAAGGGGGTGACAAAGGAACGATTCAATTCATCAATCAAGATGCGCCGCACTTCATCCGCCTCTTTCTCTTTAAGAGAAAGCTGCTCAGCGATTTCAGGATCACTGGTTTCCAAATATTTAACCAAAAGACGCAAAGCTTCGTATGTAATAGAAGCTTGATCTTCGATCAATTTATGAAATATGTTCTCGCGGCGCTTAAGAAAACCAAACATTTAAAATCTTTCCTCTCAAATTCAAACTAATAACTACACTGGCTCTAAATTCCCAGCTACCAAGCCAGGAAATGCGGCGCGAAGCTTTTCATCCAATTCAGGTGAAATCAGCGGAGTTGTATTGGCAGACATAACATCTTTCATCTTTTTCATGGCGCGGGCTTGCGTATCGGTAGAACCTTTCTTCTCCCAGATGGTGCGAGCATCGCGATCTGCAATTTTCGTCATCACAGCTTCTGTCTTCATGCGACTAATTGTGTGTTTCGCAGTGATAAAGGAGCCGCCTGGACCAATTTCCTTAATCAAATCCAGGGCAAGATCTTCATCGTTGAAAGAGATGCCGCGTTTCATACGCTTCATCATCAAAGCCATTTCATCATCAATGACTGCTTTGGCAAAATCAAAGGTCTTGAGAGCATCAATCAAACCACCAATATTGAACATGTCCATGCCAGAAAGTAAACCAGCAATGCCAGACATTCCCGTTTCATATCCCGCCTGGGCATCGTTCACTTTGGAATTGGTCAAACCAATATATCCACCACAAGGCACGTTATAAAACTTTGCCAACTGTGCAAATGCCATATGTAACATACCACACTCTATCGCACCTGAGGTGTACGCACCGCTACGCATATCTGCAACCGTACCCAAAGTGGCATAAATTGTCGGTGTACCTTCCTTGCTCATTTGCATCAACATCAAACCAGCCAAAAATTCTGCATTCCCTTGAACCAGGGAGCCAGACATAGACATAGGCGATGTAAGCCCTGCATTTGGCACAATGGTTGGATAAACAGGCAATCCCTCTCGGGCAAAGAACATAACATTTTCAGTGGAGAGATGATCCATTGTCAACGGGGAAACTACAGGGCAATAATGATGCGTTAAGAAAGGATGCTCCTTATACGCCTCTTTGCTTCCAGCCACCATGTATGCCATCTCCATAATGCTATTCGTGTCTTTCATATTCGTTGTGGTAACACGAATCGGCTTGAGACAATACTTGATGGATGGATACAACCTTGAGAGTGTGAATTGATCCGCTGGCGCATCATCTGCGAGAGTGGAAATCGAAAAGACATCATAGCCAGGCAACTCATTGATTAGGTGTGCGATACGTGCGATATCGGAAGACTCAGCGCGTCTTTCGTGACCTGTCACTGGGTCAATGATATCTGGCGCTGAACTCGCTGTAACAATGACCGGGCTATCATTTGGAATTGTTTTATCAAACTTGGGATCACGTCCGTGAAATGTAAAAGTAGAGGGCACCATCTTGCGGTATTTTTCCACTACTGCCTTTGGGAATTTCACTCGTTCGCCATCGACAATACAACCATGTTCTTTAAAAAGATCACGGGCAGGCTCATAGCGAACTTTCAAACCTACTTCCTCTAAAATCTCAAGTGAAGCATCATGAACTCGTTCGATTTGTTCTTGTGTAAGTAGTGTTGCAAATGACATGACACACATCCTTTAGTAATAAGTATGATTTACTGACTAAATTTACTCAACCAAAGATCTCTTAATCTTCCTGCGATCCATCTTTTTACGAGGCAAAAGTCTCTCTGCCAGCTTGCGTCCTTCTTTGACCAGAGCATTGTCCACCAGTGGATTATCCTCTGGTAATCTAAACAATTGCTTAATTTGGATAAACTGATCGTCACGATATTCCATTCGTTCCACTCGTAACTTGGCAGCCAAAGCCTTAATTTCTTTCACTGGAAACATCTGCAATCCCGAGTGTGTCACCTTTAAGGATGCAGCCGCAATGGCAAACCGTACACAGGTCTCTAAATTCCAACCTTGAAGATAGCCGTAAATATACCCAGAAGAAAAGGTCGCACCTGCCCCAGATCCATCGACAGCTTTTACCTTCGGTGCATATACACGGATAATCTCATCTCCCTGCACAACCATACAACCTTGACTTGCCATGGTGATAATAGCGGTTTTGATACCTGAGTTAAATAATTTTCGCGCGACAGAAAGCATGGCTTGTTTTTTACCAATTTGCGCCGCATCCGTCACTGCCTGACAAATCGTCACCAAACCAGAGTATTTTTTCAACAACTCTGGATTCTTATGTCCATGCTCAAAATTCAAAAAGACGGGCACATTGTAACGATGTGCTTCTTCCATGGCGCGCAAGATATGAGTGTCGCCATCATACCAATCGACATAAAGCAACTTGGCTTTCTTAATTAAAGATAAATCGGCAGTATCTAATGTGCTTAGAATTTCTTCGGAACGCTGCCAAAAAAAAGTACGAGCTCCTTTTCTATCTGAGACATTTACTTCCAGCGGAGTTTTATACTTTTTCGTAAAGCGTACTTTTCCTTGAACTCCCATATCGCTCAAAGTGTTGGCAATGTAATGGCCTAACAAATCATCGCCGACAGATGTACCAATCATGCCACTTGGTACATCCCATTGACTTAAGTTGCAGGCAATAATGGCTGCATCGTCATAGACATATTCACTGACCTGATGAACAATAGCACCAGTGTTATGTTTTGGAAGTTTATCCAATGCCATGATGTAGACTGGCGTTAACATGCCAAAGCCTACATAAGCTGGAGCTTGTGTTTTGGAATTAGGCACGCGCGCGTTCGCCTTTCGGGTCAAATAACACAGAGGCGGTCACTTCTGCTTGACGGCGACCCTCTATCAGGTCAATGATGAAGCGATTGCCTTGTTTGGCAAGTTCAGTTGGCAAATAGGCATACAAGATATTCTTCTTCAATGTAAATCCATATCCACCACTGCGGACACGAGTCAACACTTTGTCTTCATGATAAATCGCTTCACCACCGTAGATTTGAGTGAAGTCATCGCCATCGGTTAATACAAGTGTGCAAAGTTTGCGTTTGACCCCACCAGTTTTTTGTTTGACCAACGCTTCGCGTCCAATGAAATCACCTTTATCGAGGTGAACGCAGAAGCCCAAGCCTGCTTCATAAGGAGTTTCTGAGGGAGTCAAGTCGGTTGTGAAATAGCGGAAACCTTTCTCAAGGCGTAATCCTTCCAAAACTTTATAACCGCCAACTTCGATTCCAAATTCCTTGCCTGCTTCCATGAGTAAATCCCAAACTGGTGTGGCGCGGTTGTTTGGAATATAAAGTTCCCAACCCAACTCGCCCGCATAACTGACACGCTGTGCGTACACTTTTGCGCCGTTGATATTGATTGGCTTGGTGGTCAAATATGGATGCGCAGCATTCGACACGTCACTGCTTGTGATTTTTTCCAACACCGCACGGGACTTGGGACCCCATAAAGCGAGACAAGCATAATCACGAGTGATGTCACGAATGGATACTTCGCCATCGTTTTCATTCACGTTCATTTCAATACGAGCGAGGTCATTGCCAATAAAACCAGAGCCTGTAATGACCCAGAAATGTTCTTCCCCTAAACGAGTCACGGTGAGATCAGATTCAATGCCACCACGTGAATTCAAGAATTGTGTGTAAACCGCACTACCCACAGGTTTGTTGACATCACTATCGGTTAAGCGTTGCAATAACGGCAACGCTCCAGGTCCTTTGACTTCGATTTTTCCAAAGGATGTCAAATCAAATAAAGTCACACGTTCACGCGTGGCGGCATGCTCCACACCCATGCGCTCAAAGAATGGCGGCTTCGCCCAACCCCATTGACGTTGATCTTCACCCATGCGACGAGATTCTTTACCAGGTTGGAAATAATTCACACGCTCCCAACCATATTTCTCACCAAAGACCGCACCGTGCTCCATCAAACGGAAATGAACAGGACTGACACGATGAGGTCGAGCTGATTCATGTTCATCGTGCGGGAACTTCATACGGTAGTAATACTTTACACTTTCCACAGTACGTTCTGCCGCATAAACAGGATCGTTGTAATAATTTCCAAAACGTGTAGCACGATAGCCATAAACATCCATCGGCGCTTCACCGTCGATGATCCATTCGGCCATCAATTTACCCATACCACCTGCACCGCCATATCCATTCAAAGACATGCCAGCCATAATCCACATACCGCGTGCGCCTGCCATCGGTCCCAACAAAGGTTGGCAATCTGGCGTATATGCTCCAGGGTGACGCACCAAAGTAATAATGCCTGCCTGATCCAAAAATGGCAAACGACGAATTGCGCCTTCAAGCAACATTTCAAATTGGTCAAAATCGCCAGGGAAACTTTTGCTACCATGTTCCCAGGGCGTACCATCAATCCAACGCGGCAACGGCTTGGGCTCATATCCTCCAATCACAAGCCCGCCTTGCTCCTGACGCATGTAGACTAAATTATCAGGATCTCGTAAACAGGGAGTATCGGGCGAGAACTCATGCCCAGGCACAGCTCGCAAAGCAATATGTTGATGATCTACAGGAGTCGTTGGGATGTGCAACCCAGCCATGGCGGCGATGCGCGGTGCCCACATTCCTGCGGCATTGACTACGATCTCGCATCGAATCTCGCCTTTATCTGTCACGACCGATTGAACTTCACCCTTCGCTGAAAGTTTAATGCCCGTTACTCGCGTGTTGGTGTAGATTTCTACGCCAAGTTCTTTCGCAAACCGAGCCATGGATGTGGTCACGGTATATGGGTCAAGCTGTCCATCACGTGGAAGATAGATGCCGCCATACAAATCCTTTTTGGAAATTTGTGGCATAACCTTCAAGGCTTCATCAGGTGAAATGATTTCACAGTCCAAGCCTAATGCTTTCGCGCGGCTAACGCTTCTTTCCATTTCAAGTAGTTGTTCCTTACTGGAAGCCACGCGTAAACTACCAACATGATTAAACAAACCAAGTTCGCTATATAGCTCAATGCTATACATGCGGAACTTCAACATCGCTTGTGAGGTGGCAAATTGCGTTACCAATCCAGCCGCATGAGACGATTCACCGCTGGCAATTTCCCCTTTCTCAATGATCACCACATCTTTGCGTCCATACTTTGCAAGATGATATGCGACCTGTGCCCCATAAATTCCACCACCAATGACTACAATCTGTGCCTGATCCTTCATTTTGATTTCACCTGTTAATTGAGGGTTGGGTCTTACACAATTGGGTTTGTATTACTGGCAATTAAAGTTTCAATGGAATGTTCTGCAAGGTCTTCCATTGCAGACTTGCTAAATCCTTCATCCGTGACAAGTTTGTCAACTTCATCAATATTCGCCACAGGGAAGTTTGAAACTGCGCCCCATTTACTATGATCGGCAACAACAATAATTTGGCCTTTGGTGCGCTCAATCATTTTGCGCACTACTTCCGCCTCTACATTGGTCGGCACAGTACAGCCATGTTTTAAGGAGACTCCGTCAACGCCAAGAATCACCTTGTTGGCATAGACCAGATTCAAATTGTCCAGTGCGAAGCGGCCTGCCAAAGAATTGGAGCGTGACTGGAATTCACCTCCAGTCAAATAGTAGTGAAAGCCAGGTTCGCCGAGTTCCAAAGCTGCATTTACATTATTAGTAAAAACTGTGATGCGTGAATCACGACGAATGTGTTGAAGAACTTGTGTGGCAGTGGTTCCGCTATTGATAAACACAATATCGCCTTCTTCGATTAATGATGCGGCAAGTTCACCAATACGTCTTTTTTCTTCGGGATAATGCTGTGCGCGCTGTTGATATTCCTGTTCAAAAATTACGCGTTGACTCAAGATTGCGCCCCCATGAGTCCGTTCTAGGATTCCCTTTTGCTCCAGCCATTCCAAATCGCGACGAACGGTCGCCTCAGAAGTTTCCAACAAATTACACAAATCAGCCGTTCGGACGATTTGGTGAATAGCGAGGTATTCTTGAATTCGCTCGCGACGTTGGGCTGGGATAAGGGGTTTACCCATTTGCAGGATTATATAAGAATTTGAAGGAATTTGCAAGTTTTTGATTTTTTCATTATAATTTGCAAATTCCTTCAGGCAAACACAGCCGCGAAAGAATCCAAAAGAATAAACTTCTGGAATTCTTCGCGGTTTATTTTTTGAAACGGAGTCCTTGTGACGAAACTTGTAAAAGACCTAATGCACCCTGGAATCATTACATGCAAACCCACTGCTACACTGGGTCAGGTCGCAGTATTGCTCAATCAACATCAGGTTCATGCATTGTTTGTTACTGATCGTGACGGACGCATCACAGGGGTCATTTCAGATTTTGATTTAATGGCAGGCGAATGGCTTTCGTCAGATTCAGAAAGCTTAACTGTCATGCGGAAATTAACCGCTGCGGATCTCATGTCGCAGCCAGTTGATTCAATAGATGCAAATATTCTCCTATCTGACGCAGTAAATCAGTTTGTTGAAAAAAAAGTGAGCCGTTTTCTGGTCACTGAAAACGAAAAACCCGTTGGGATTATTTCTCTCTCTGATTTTGTTGCCAGCATTGCAAGTGAAATCAAATCCAAGCGTGATACGGTCGGCGATGTCATGTCTGATGCAATTCTTGTCTGTCGCGGAAAGACACCCGTTGCCTCTGCAGCACGCGCAATGACATCTGCAGGGTGGCGTTCAGTATTAGTTGTGGATGCAAAAGGAAAAATTCTTGGCGTGGTCAGCGGACATGATCTGCTTCGCTTTGTCAAAGAAGGGGTTAGTGAAAATCTCGTGGTTCGCGATGTGATGCATCCCGCCTTGACAATCGATATTCATGCCAGCCTTCGAGAAGCAGCAGACATGATGATTCAAAATCATTATCACCGTCTGGTTGTCATTGACAAAGAAGACCCCGACGCATTTCCTCTTGGCGCAATTTCAACATTTGACATTGTGGCAGAAATGGCAAGGCCAGACTCTGTCTGGCAAAAGTAAAAGATGGGAACATAAAGGTATTGCCATAAGCAATACCTTTTCAATTTTGTGGAGCCAAATACTCCAAACCAAGGAGATTGAAGCACATGTCTGAATTTCCAACGCAGGCACAGGTCGTCATCATCGGTGGAGGTGTGGGTGGATCTAGCATCGCTATCATCTTACCGGGAAATTAGGCTGGAAGATGTTGTCATTATCGAAAAGCGAATTGACATCTGGTTCCACCTACCACCATTGGCAGGATTTGGTAAGGTCAAATGCGTTGATTGACGCAAAACCTAACCCGCATGATGCACTACAACAAAAGATTTATCGCGGCCTTAAAGCTGAAACTGGACAGGACATCTTGGCGTGAAGTTGGTGGTATTCCTCCTTGTTCAGCCGAACGCGGAAAACAAAAGCGCGGAGAAGGTAGGCATGGCGCGTTCCTTCGGCGTTCCCATGGAATTAATTTCACCGAAAGAAGCACAAGACATGTTCCCATTGATGTCTTTGGATGGAGTTCTCGGCGCTGCCTACACCCCCAACGACGGCAGCATCGACCCAACTGGGTTGACCAATGCCCTTGCTATTGGCGCAAAAAATCGCGGCGCAAAAATATTCACAAACACAACAGTAACAGGCATCAACTTAAAGAATGGCAGAGTCTGTGAAGTGGTTACTGATAAGGGTACGATTCAAACAGAAATCGTGGTTAATGCTTCAGGGATGTGGGGACGCGAAATTGGAAAGATGGTTGGCTTAAGCTTGCCAGTGATTCCGATGGCGCATTTATATATCATGACCAAACCCATCGAAGGAGTCACCAGCAAATTCCCCAATTTGCGCGACCCTGATTTGTTGGTCTACTGGCGCGAAGAAGTCGGCGGCTTGATTACGGGTGGATACGAACGCCAGCCTGCCACCTTCGGAATGAACGGCATTCCCAAGGATTTCAAATTCCAGTTATTGCCACCAGATTGGGAACGCTTCACTCCATTGATGGAAAATTCCATCCGCCGTGTGCCTGCAGTTGAAAACGCCGAAGTCAAGATGCTATTAAACGGTCCAGAAGGATTTACACCTGATGGTGAGTTTTTGTTAGGCCCAACATCCGTCAAAGGGTTCTGGGTGGCATGTGCTTTCTGCGCTCATGGTTTGGCTGGCGCTGGGGGTATGGGCAAAGTAATGGCTGAATGGATTGTAGATGGCAGCCCTGAATGGGATATGTGGCGTCTCGACGTGCGCCGTTTCGGTCCCAACTACAACAGCCTTGAATATGCTCGCGCACGCACATTCGAAACTTACACTCAGTATTACGATATTCATTATCCTGGTGAAGAAAGATTGTCAAAGCGCAACGTGCGCACCTCCCCCACCTATTATCGTCTACGCGACCTTGGTTGTCACTTCGGCGAAAAGATGGGATGGGAACGCCCGAACTGGTTTAAGAAATACGAAGAACTTGCCACGCATGGACATGAGCCTCGTGGTTGGTCACGCCACAATTGGTCTCGCGCCATTGGTCATGAACATTTGATGACTCGCGAAAATGCGGGCCTCTTCGATGAAACTTCATTCAACAAATTCGAAGTGCGCGGACCTGGGGCACTGGCCTTCCTCAACAATGTTTGCGCGAATGAAATGGATCAACCCGTAGGTTCAATTACTTATACTCAATGTCTCAACAAACGTGGTGGCATCGAATGTGATTTCACTGTCAACCGCCTTGCACAAGATCGTTTCTTTATCGTAACAGGTACCGCATTTGGTCAACATGATATGTCTTGGTTGTCTCTGAATATGCCTGAAGATGGCACAGTCACAATCGAAGATGTCAGTTCTAATTATGCTTGTCTTGGCATGTGGGGACCCAAGGCTCGCACAATTCTCGAAAAAGTCACCATGGACGATGTCTCCAACGCAGGATTCCCCTACATGACATCTAAACGAATGAATGTGGGCGACGTTCCAGTAATCGCTTCGCGCGTGACTTATGTCGGCGAGCTCGGCTGGGAGTTTTACTGCCCGATGGAATACGGCATGCGACTCTGGGATACCCTCTGGGAAGCAGGTCAATCGGAAGGCATGGTGGCTGGTGGATATAAAGCCATCGATACCTTACGCCTCGAAAAAGGTTATCGCTATTGGAGTGGTGAAATTTCTCCAGATTACACGCCTTATGAAGCTGGTCTCGGCTTTGCAGTGAAATTGGATAAGCCCAGTTTTATTGGCAAAGAAGCTTTGGTAAAACAAAAGGCAGAAGGAATTAAGAGCAAACTCTGCACCATCACATTAAGCGATGATCGCACGATCGTGATGGGAAAAGAGCCCATTCGTGTCGGCGACAAGTTGGTTGGCTGGGTGGCTTCGGGTGGATTTGGATATTCAGTGAATAAGTCCATTGCTTATGCATATCTTCCAATGGAGTATGCAAAAGTTGGAACAAAGTTAGAGGTAGAGTGTTTTGGCGAACAGGTCGGCGCGGAGGTGGCGCAGGCTGTGTTGTGGGATGCCAAAGGTGAGAGAATTCGTCAGTAAACGGGAGCAGGTTGAGATTAAGAATGATGCGAATAAGGAGGCTGCCGTCCCAATTTGTTTGATGCAAGTCCATGTTCGAGTCCAAACCTATTATCAAGATCGGAAGGATCATAATGACCATGACACTCGCTATCGATAAAGCCATCGCCAAAGTTCCGTTTTTGGCTGAATCAAAAAACATTAAGAAAACACCGTTAAGCGGTGGTATTACAAACTTGAATTTTAAGATTGACGCAGATGGTAAGTCTTACGTCATTCGCCTTGCTGGCGATGGCACTGAACAATTGGGAATCAAACGTGATGTTGAATATGCTGCAAATTACGCGGCGGGACAATTGGGGATTGCCCCTGAGGTAGTGTATTTTATTGAACCCGAAGGCTACATCGTTACCAGTTTTGTAAACGGTAAACGCATTATGCCTGAGGATATTGTGAAGCCTGATTATCTTGCTCGCATTGCCAAGAAATTAAGATTGTTCCACAGACGTGGTCCAAAACTTAAGGGCGAGTTTAATGTGTTTCGCCGTGTGGAAATGCTGACCAAGGTTTCCAAAAGCAATAATGCTCACTTCCCGCATGACTGGGACTTTATCATGCAAAAGATGAAGGAAGCAGAAAAAGCCTTGGCAAAGGATCCATATATTCCTACTCCCACTCACAACGACCTCCTGAACCTAAACTGGATGGATGAGGAAGTGGCTGGAGATATTGGTGAAATCCGCTTACTGGATTGGGAATATGCTGGAATGGGCGATATTTTCTTTGACCTTGGAAATTTTTCGCACCACCATCGTTTGAACGAAGAACAAATTGACATTCTGTTATATGAATATTTCGGCGAAGTAACAGATAAGCACTATGCCCGTTTGCGCCTGATGTGGCCGATGTCTGAATTGCACGAGGCCATGTGGGGCACCACGCAAACAGGAATTTCAAAACTGGAAGAAGATTTCCAGGGGTATGCTAATTTGTGGTTCGGCCGCTTCCGCCAACATGTAACCGATTATCGTTGGGAAGATTGGCTTAAGGACGTTGGCAAGAAATCTAAATAATGTGTGAATATCGAAAGAATTACTCTTTCATCATTCGTAAATAAAACCGTAAGGAGAAACTATGTCTATCGTAAATGCAAAAGAAATCATGATCCAAGCAGCAAAGGAAGGTTGGGCTGTAGGCGCGTTCAACGTCACCGACTTGTTGCAATTTGAAGCGGTGATCGATGCGGCCATCGAAAAGAAGGCCCCTGTCATCGTACAGACTTCTGTCAAGCCTTCTCAGTTCCTCGGAACAAATATGATGGTGGCAATTTACCGCACCTTGGCAGAATCTGCCCCTGTGCCTGTTTGTTTGCACCTCGATCACAGCACCGATATTGCCTACTGCAAAAAATGTGCAGATGCTGGCTACACCAACATCATGATCGATGCTTCCAAGCAATCTTATGAAGAAAACATTCGCCAGACAAAGGAAGTTGTTGATTACGCTCATAGCGTTGGCAACATTTCTGTTGAAGGTGAATTGGGAACCGTAGGCGGCGTGGAAGATCAAATCAAAGTTGCAGAAGATGAAGCGCAACTCGCCAACCCTGAACAATCAATCGAATTCGTAGAACGCACTGGCGTGGATATCTTCGCTCCTGCCATCGGCACCGCTCATGGTGTGTACAAGACCAAGAATCCCAAGATTGACTTCGAACGTATGGCCACCATCCACAAGATGTTGAACAGCAATGGAATTAAGACTCCGCTCGTCGTTCACGGCGGAACGGGTCTTCCAGATGACTATGTTGTTAAACTCCTTCAGGCAGGCGGCGCAAAATTCAACGTCTCCACAGAGTTGAAGCACACCCTCATCAACGCCAAATGGGAATACCTTTCCGCTCACCGCGATGAGTACGACCCAGGCAAGTTGGATGTCTTTGTCCGTGATGCAACCCGCAAGGCCGTTCTTCACTGGATGGACAAACTGGGTTGTGAAGGCAAAGCATAAAGACTGACCACAGAGAATCGACAATGGACGGTGAAAAGAATCGTCCATTGAGATCATTCGTAAAAATAATTTAGGAGAACAAGTAACATGACTAAAAATATTGAAGATTATTACGCCCCGTGGGTCAAGGGCATCCCAATGTACATTTTCAGAGCACGACGGTAAGTTAGCGTGGCGCAAACCTGAATTGTCGCATGATGTCTAACGAAAATCCTCTCTCCCCTTCCGACAAGGTGTTGGAGGCAATGTTCCAGTATGCCAAGATGACCAACCGCTATCGATCAAGGGGTTGATTGTCCGCAACAAGATTGCGAAATCAACGGGGTTGCTGGCAGCCCCTGGGAACGTGATGATCGGCAACGGCTCCAGCGAAGTGTATGACAGCATCTTCCGCATGTTCCTACCATTGTGAACCTGGCGACGGAAGTGATTCAACATACTCCTTGTTTCGGTATTTATGGCTTGCGCGGAACTTTTTGCTCGGCGCAAAAAATGGTCTCTGTGCCGATGATCTATAAAGATCATTTGCTACAGTATGACCATGAAGGCCTCATGAATGCCATCACCGACAAGATAACTGGGTATCGTCATCGTTGATTCCAAGATCCAAATAACCCCAGTGGTAACTTCATGGATCCAAAAGCACTTTGAACCATTCGCCAAGTTAGGTGATTATTCCATTGGTCGTGGACGAAGCCTACATTGAATATGCAGGCTTGGGCATGTCACAAGTGGAATTGATTAAATACAAGAATGTATTCATCACCCGCACTCTCTCCAAGGCTTATGGTCTGGCTGGTATGCGCTTTGGTTACACCATTGCTCATGAAGACACCCTCAAACAAGTAGCTGGTTCTCTCCTTCCTTGGAACGTGGGAACCATCCCCATGTGGGCCGCTCTCGCAGCCTTCAAAGATACCACAGAAGGACTTGCCGAACGCGTCAAGTTCAACAACGATTCTGTAGACTTCATCACGCGCTTCTGAGTCTTGGTAATCATCCCTGGCTTCTACGTCATGCCTTCTAAGGCCAACTACATCCTCTTCGATTGTGGTGAAACTGGCAAGACTGGCAAGCAAGTTCTTGAATATGCCGAGACCAAGGGCATCATCTTGCGCGGTGAAAGCAAGAAATACGGCAGCGATGGCTGGTTCCGCGTCACCATCGGTTCAAAGGAAGAGAACGAACTCTTCGTCAACACTGTACTTGAATTCTTCGGCGTGAAGAATTAAATCAATTTCTAGGCGCGAAGGGCACAAAGGCCACGAAGGAAAAATGAAAGTCCTTTTGTGCACTTCGTGTCCTTTGTGTTTAATACACTCAATTGGAAGGAGATAGAAATGTCAAAAATTAAGCAGTGTTCTTTGACAAGATGGCGTCATCATTGATACCGAACGCGATGGTCACCGCGTTTCGTTCAACGCTGACCTTCAAGAATTTGGTTTCACTGATGAATGGGATGTGGAGTACTATCACGAACTTCTCCAGGTCGGCGGCGGCAAGGAACGTATGAAGAAGCATTGGCAAACCAAGGGATTTTCCAAGCCAATGACCGAAGAAGAGATAGATGCCCTTGTCAAAGAAATGCACAAGCGCAAAGACCGCTTTGTTTGTGGAATTGATCGAGACTGGGAAACACTACGCCCAGGCCTGCACAGGTTCATGAAAGAAGCGATGGAGGCAGGTCTCAAGATTGCCATTTTGCACCACATCCAACGAACAAGAAGCTGCCAAAGCCATCACAGAAGGTCCACTTTCTGATATCAAATTTGATGCAGTGCTGGCAGGAGATGTGGTTGAGAAGAAGAAGCCCGATCCAGCCATTTACAACCTGGCGCTTTCCAAACTTGGCTTACAACCAGATGAAGCTTTTGTGGTGGAAGATTCTAAAAATGGATTGGCTGCCGCCAAAGCCGCAGGGTTGAAAACCATTGTCACCACCAATCACTACACTGAAAAAGAAGATGTCAGCAATGGCGATGTGATTGTCTCCTGCCTTGGTGATGCTGATGGCGAAAAAGCAGAACTTCGCAAAGGTAGCCTCAAAGATTTTGATGGCACGGTTCACGTCAAACAATTATTAGAATTGTTTGGATAATCTATAGGTTTAGAAAATAAATGATATAAAAGGTCGAAAGTCAATGAATTGACTTTCGACCTTTAGTTTACAAAGAGAGGCCCCATGGCTGATGAGTTGTTAGATATTGTCACAGAGCAAGATATTGTCACAGGACAGGAAATGCGTTCCACCGTCCATCAAATGGGATATTGGCATCGCGGAGTCCATGTTTTTCTCTTCACACAAGATGGACGTATGCTCATACAAAAACGTAGCGCTGACCGTACCTCTGCTCCGTCCTTGCTCGATTGTTCCGTTTCAGAGCACATCAAAGCGGGAGAGAGTTACTTGGAAGCTGCCATGCGTGGCATGAAAGAAGAAATGGGTGTGGAAGGAATCGGAATTGAACCTCTGGTTAAATTTCGGATGAATTATGGAATTAACGATAATGAAATCAGCATGGTGTACAAAGGCACCATTACTCCAGAGCAAGTGAAGTTTGACCCAGTCGAAATTGAGTCTATTCAATACTTAAGCATCGAGCAACTGCGTGAACTAAAAAACCAGAAACGCAATCAACTTTGTGGATGGTTTACCGAACTGTTGAATTGGTATCTGGATGGAAAAGGAAGCATGCAGGTCATGGAGTAAAGGAGAAAATACCTTAGGTATTTTCAGATGTTTTCTGTATAATCGGAAAATCTTATCAACAAAGGAAACACGGAACATGACCAAAGAATTCTTCGATGCCATCAAGGCTGGAAATCAAGAGGAAGTTCAACGCCTCCTTTCACAAACCCCAAGCTTGATTCACGAAAAGGAAAATAATCTTAGTCCAGTGATGGTCGCGGCTTATCATCAAGAACCTGCCATAGCAGATTTTCTAGCAGACAAAGCTGGCAGTTTAAATATTTTTGAAGCCTGCGCTACAGGCAAGACCAACCAAGTGATGATGCATCTCGCACGGGACCCAAACTTGGTCAATGCATATACTGAAGATGGATTCCAACCTTTGGGGCTGGCCAGCTTCTTCGGTCAGTATGAAACGGTGGAATACCTCATCAAGGCTGGCGCCGCCATTAATTCCCAATCCAAGAATGCGCTTGAGGCGGCTCCCATTCAATCCGCCGCAGCAGCAGGTCATGTCAAAGTGGTGATGCTTCTCCTCAACAATCGTGCCAACCCAAATGTGCGTGAGCAAGGCGGATATACTCCGCTGCATGCCGCCGCCCAAAATGGCGATACCCAAATGATTCGCTCCCTCCTCTACAATGGTGCAGACTTATCCATTCGTAGCAATGACGGAAAGCTTGCCATGGATATGGCTGTTGAAGCGGGGCACACAGATGCGGCGGCCTTATTGAAAGAAGGCATCACACGCAGGTTTAGGGCTGTCAAACTAAATCAAAAATAGCTCCGAAATCCTACAACTTCCCGAAAAAGACTTCTCGTATATCCGGGAAGTTTTTTTGAGAGAACCCAATAATGAAAACATCAACCAAGCTTTTTCCATATTTACCCTATTTGCCATGCTGATGCTGGCATTTATCACTCCCGCCATGGCATTCGACGGCCGCAGCGGGCAACGTCCACCATTAAAGGCTAATGAAGTAGTCAACGACGACCTATATGTAGCGCCGAGACCTTCACCGCCGATGGAACAGTCAAAGGCGATGTATTGGTTGCTGGATCGACCATCACCATCAACGGAACTGTAGATGAGTGACCTTTTTTGTCGCAGGACAAAGCATTGTCATCAACGGCACGGTCACCGGTGACGTACGCGTTGGAAGCGCCGCCCATGGTGGGCGAACGCCAAAGATGTTGAAGACTTTCTCGCAGGTGGAGCTAGCCTCGAAACAAAACCTGGCAGCTTAATCGGCGGTGAATTGCTCTTCGGTGCTGGACAATCACTACTTGCAGGTGACGTGACCCGGTGATATGTTGCGAATGCAGGTTAGCTGGAATTACAAGGGAATTTCGGTGGTGACATCCGCGCCGAAGTTGGAGATGCCAACACTAGCAATAACCTCCTCCTTCTGTTTACGCTGCCCAATGTCAGCATTTCCATTCCATCGGTGACCCCTGGTTTCACGATTGGCAAAGACGCCACCATCAAAGGCAATCTGGTCTATACCCAAAGCAAGGACATTGAAATACCTGCGAATGTAGTCAGCGGAAAGGTCACACGCAATACACCAGTAGTTGACCCAGCCGACACTTATGTGGCACCTACCCCCGCTCAACTGGCAATGACTTGGACACTTAATTTGTTCCGCACCATCGTGACCTTGATTTTAGTTGGCCTATTGCTCGCCTGGCTTGCACCTAAATTCGTAGACACCTTAAGCAACAAAGTACAAACCATGCCTGTTCCAAGCTTGGGTTGGGGTCTCATCGCCTTTGCCGCCTTCTTCTTCGCCATCCTGCTCATCATCGTCGTTATGACCATCGGCGGGTTATTGTTCGGAGTGCTCTCATTAGGTGGACTCAGCGGATCCATCATTTGGGTCGGTCTGCTTTCGATATTCGCCCTGACCATCGGCTTCGTGTTGGTCGTGTCCTTCTTGACCAAGATCGTCGTAGCATGGCTCGGCGGAAAATTGATCTTCAATAAGTTAAATCCTGCGCTGGCTGAAAGCAAAATTTGGCCGCTCGTTGTGGGCGTGGTAATCCTAGCGCTCGTGACTTCTCTTCCGCTCGTCGGCTGGTTCTTTGGCCTAATCGTTACTTTCCTTGGCCTTGGCGCCCTATGGATTTGGGGACGCGAAGCCTGGCAGGCTCGCAAGACTACTGCCTAAATTAATTCGATAAAAAAGGCGTGGCACATATGCCACGCCTTTTTTATTTAATCAGACGTTCTTTGTTATAATTCCGCCCATGTTAACTCCAGAACAAATTGAAACCAAACTTGATCGCATTCTTTTAAAGGTACAGAAGCCTGGTCGTTACGTAGGCGGCGAACTCAACAGCGTCGTCAAAGATTGGGATAAAACGAAAACCAAGGTTGCCTTTGTCTTCCCCGATATTTACGATATCGGCGTTTCCAATGTCGGCTTGAAAATTCTGTATGACCAAATCAACAATCGCAAGGATGCCCTAGCTGAACGTGCCTACGCACCTTGGACGGATATGGAAGCGCTCATGCGCGAAAACGGGATTCCGCTCTACACGCTCGAATCAAAACACGCTCTGGCTGGCTACGACCTCATCGGCTTTACCCTCCCCTATGAGACTCTCTACACCAACGCCCTAAACATTCTCGACCTCGCAAACATTCCCGTCCGCTCTGTAGATCGTGACGAGAGTCACCCGATTGTTATTTCTGGCGGACATGCCGCCACCAATCCCGAGCCCATGCACGCCTTTATCGATGCCTTTGCGGTAGGCGAAGGTGAAGAAGTCATTCACGATATCGTGGATACCATCCAGAAATACAAGTCCATGCCGAACTACAAACGCATGGACTTGCTGGTCGCTTTGGCACAAATTAACGGCGTGTATGTGCCACGTTTCTACGAAACTACTTATCTTGAAGATGGCACCGTTGCACATACGTTGCCGACCATTCCTGAAGCGCCCAAAGTAATCACCAAGCGCATGGTGTCAAAGTTACCACCGCCCATCACAAAATTCATCGTGCCGAATATTGAAATTGTTCATAACCGCGTTTCGGTAGAAATCATGCGCGGATGTACGCGTGGATGTAGATTCTGTCAGGCGGGGATGATCACCCGTCCCGTGCGGGAAAGAAGCGTGCAGGAAGTGGTCGATGCTGCCGATGCAGCCATCCGCTCGACAGGTTTTGAAGAATTAGCGTTGATGTCACTTTCCTCTTCTGATTACACCAACATCAAGAGGTGGTGGATGCGGTCAGTGAGAGATTTGAAGGGCGCAAGCTGACCATATCGCTGCCTTCTTTACGCATCGAATCTGTCTCTGTGGATTTGATGGATAAGCTGAAACAGCATCGCTCTGGCGGGTTTACGCTTGCCCCCGAAGCCGCCAGCGAACGCATGCGTCGCATCATCAATAAATTCATTCCTGATGAAGATATTATTAACACCACTCGTGAAATTTATGCACGTGGATGGACCACCGTCAAACTGTATTTCATGATCGGACATCCCAGTGAAACGCTGGAAGACGTGCAAGCCATCGTGGATTTGTGTCAGCGCGTGATTGCGGAAGGTCGCAAAGTGGCAGGCTGGAAGGTGAAACTCCATGCAGGCGTTAGCACCTTTGTACCCAAACCTCAGACTCCTTTCCAATGGGTAGCCTGTGACACAAAAGACAGTGTTCTTGAAAAACAAGCTTTGCTCAAACGCCAGCTTTATAAAGATAAAAGCATCAAGTTAAGCTGGACCAAGCCTGAAGACACCATGCTCGAAGCGTGGCTCTCCCGTGGTGATCGTAAAATGGCTGAGGTTATTTATTCTGCGTGGAAGAACGGTGCCAAATTCGATGCGTGGGATGAAGGCAAGAAACAGGAAGCCTGGATACCCGCTTTTGAAGAACATGGCATTGACCCTGCTTTCTATACCCATCGTCAGCGCCGCACAGATGAAGTATTCCCGTGGGAACATATCACTGCCGCCGTGCGGAAGAACTTCCTCTTTCAGGATTTTCGCCAATCGCTTGAAGGTCAAATTCGCGTGGACTGCCGCTTGAATTGCTTTGCCTGTGGCATTTTGCCGACCTTTGCCAATGAACGACGCGAAAACCCAGGTGATGTTTGGAAGTGCCCTGAAGTGAAAACGCCCGCTCGCAAAATGGATATTGAATTACCCGTTGTCGGTGATTAATTGAACAAAACCCTTTTCCTTGAAAGACTCCAACGCGAAAGGGATGCATTTGAGATTCTTCTCAATCGCGTCGGCTTCACGCGCCAGATGACGATGAAGGGCGTTACGGGCAGTATGTCTGTGAAAGATTTACTGGCCGATATTCTCACCCGTGAGCAATTTATCGCTGACCGCATGAACGAAATTTTGCACAACGAAACTTATACTCCTTGTGCTTCGCATTCTGCGTTGGAAGATTTTTATCATTCCTACGGCTATCCAGATTACGAATCTTCTTTAGTGGAAAAAGGGAAAATTAACCACCTTGTCGTATACAGACACAAAAACATTGGCTTGGATGAAATCGTTTCACAGGAACTGGCGACCTATTCCAACATCATCGCTGTGCTTGAGAAATTAACCCACGCCCAATGCCTTGACCATGACCTGTATCATCGCATGGCAGAACATACCTACAGACCTTATCGCCGAATGAGCGCGGAAATTCATCGCTGGCTCAAATCTATTGCGGCAGAATCATAACAACCTCAATGCGTGTCCGAATTACATTTTCCAAACAAGGTGCCTTGCGTTACACAGGTCACCTTGACCTTCATAGACTCATGGAGCGCGCTGCGCGCCGTGCCAGCTTGCCGCTTTCCTATTCACAGGGATTTCATCCTCAGCCGAAGATTAGTCTTGCGGCGGCCTTGCCCTTGGGCTTCGCCTCTCGCGCCGAAGTGATGGATCTGCGACTCAATGAAGAACTTGAGCCTGAAGATATTTTCTCTCGTTTGAAAGAAAGTTTGCCAAGCGGCATTCAGATTCAAAAAGTTGAAAAAGTGGACGAGACTCTTCCGCCCCTGCAGACTCAAGTATTGTCAGCGACGTATGAAGCCCATTTGACAGAACCAGTTGAAGGGTCGGAGTTGACGCGCAAAGTCCAAGAGTTAATGATGGCTGAAACTCTTCCACGAGAACGGCGCGGAAAGTTTTATGACCTGCGTCCATTGGTGGAAATGTTGAGTGTGGTGACAGAAGCCAATGGCAAAGTCTGGTTGCGCATGACCCTTGCCGCCCGCGAAGGTGCGACAGGACGTCCAGACGAAGTGTTATTAGCCCTAGGCATTGACCCTGAGACTGCGCGCGTAGAAAGAACCAGCTTGATTTTTATTCAGTAACACGCGATGAAAATGGAGTGTGGAAGTTCTACTTCCACATACACAAAATTAAACGATATTTGGAGGAAATCATATGGCGTTTCTGGTGGCAGTTCCCCTTGCGTTCATCCCTGCTTTTTTCTTTTCCTGGTTTATCTATTGGCTCGATCGCTATGAAAAAGAACCGCGTTGGTTATTGTTCATGGCCTTCTTTTGGGGTGGCTTTGTAGCCATTATCGGTGCATTGATTGTCAGCTTAATTTTTGATGTGGGCTTCACGGCTGTACTGCAAGACCAAACTCTAGCGGATATTGCTGGAGGTTCCATCACGGCTCCATTGGTGGAGGAATTTTGGAAAGGACTCGCCGTCCTTGCGATTGTGCTCATCTTCCGTAAAGAATTTGATTCGATACTAGATGGCATTGTGTACGGAGCCATTGCAGGTCTGGGATTTGCTGCGACTGAAAACGTGCTGTATTTCCTCGGTCAATATGCGGACGGTGGCTGGGGCGCGATGTTTTCAAATTTCGCGCTTCGCATCGGCATCTTTGCTTGGGGACACCCCTTCTACACGGCCTTCACTGGAATTGGGTTCGGCGTAGCCCGCACGAATCGAAATGTATTGGTGAAAATCTTTGCGCCGATCATCGGATATTTTCTAGCGGTCTTTGCTCATAGCTTCCACAACACCTCGCTGGTCTTTGTTTCAGGCTTGGGAAGTTTGGCCTTGGTGATTTTGGTCGAATGGTCTGGCTGGTTGATCTTCCTCGGTTTCATCGGCTGGATGGTGTATAAAGAACAGGGCTTGTTGAAGAAACACCTGCGTGAAGAAGTAGCCAGTGGATTGATTACCGAAAGTCAATATGCCACCGCGGTTTCCTATTTTCAGTTTGGCGCCCGTATGGCGGCTTTGAACAGTGGAGCCTACCGCGCCACCAGCCGCTTTTATCAGGTCTGCGGGGAGTTGGCGCATAAAAAAGAACAACTGGCAAAGTTCGGTGACGAACGTGGCAACCTCGCCATCATCGAAAAACTGCGGGCTGAGTTGGCCTCTCTCGCGGTGAAAGCCAAGGCTTAATCTCTTAAACCACAAAGACACGAAGACTCAAAGTCACAATTTTTTTCTTTGAGTCTTCGTACGCACATCTTTTTTATCCATTTTTTAGAGCGACTTAATAGCGCAACTTGTCAAAAAACTCCACCACAGAGAACACAAAGGCCACGGAGAAGCCCTTTATAAAAACTCTGTGAACGCAGTGTGCTTCGTGGTTAAAGCTCAAGAAGTACAATGTCATTCTGAGTCGCGTTCTTGCTCTTGCGACGAAGATTTTGCCATCCGTTCGCTATGGTAAAATTTCACCCGTTCGCCCCCGTAGCTCAGTGGACAGAGCGTCAGCCTCCGGAGCTGAAGAGCACGGTTCGAGTCCGTGCGGGGGTACTGTTTTGAAAAACCAATTATAGCTAGCTAAACACCTTTGTTAAAGAGAACTCGGCACTTCCAAAATGGAAGTGCCGAGTTTGTAAATGTTTTTTCTTTTATTGACTCACTCACAAAATGAATTCAAATTACATCTTTATTAATTGGAATAAATTTCATACCTGTTAATTTACTCTTCATTAACTCTATCTTTAAATCTTCAGACACAATAATCTTTACCAATTTTTCAAATAAGCGGAATATGTGCTTGCCTTTAACCACGTCAGAGTTAAAGTGCGCATTTTGAATGGCTTTAATATGTCCAACCATCTTTGGTGGGTCATCTCGCTCAGTGTAGTATTCGATTTTCGATTGTTTGTGGTCAACACAATCTAAAACAGTGAGGATGTTAAGTATTTCATAACCAGAAATTGAAGGGGCTATCATTACAGGTATGCGTTGAACAGCCTTTTTATCAAATTTTCCAACGACATCTGCAAAAGCTTTGCTGACAATTGGAACTCCAAAGGAAGTTTCCCTAAAGTCCACTGGCTTTCCAATTACATTTTGGATTACAGTTAAGTTTGTCACATGGTCAAAATACTTTCCTTGACAAAAGCGAGATTCAAGGACCTCATGTCCGTTTTCATCAATCACATCGGACAGATACCACGCGCCTTTAATTTCAATTTGAAAGAATAATTCGTAAAATTCTGTCATTACTTTACCCTATTCTCGCTCGGCGCGGGATTTTGTCCCCGCCGAGACCTACGACCGTCGATGGTCAAAGAATTATCCCGTATTCTTAATTTTACCCTCCTCCAAATAATTTGCTTCCCTTTCATCAACCCTTTTGGGCTATCCCAAGCGACTAACTTTTTAGATAAAATAGGATTGTGAAAAACAACTTCAGAATTGCCTTTGCCCTGCTCCTGTCTCTCGTTGTAGTAGGGTGTGGAGCGCAAGCCACAAGTCAGCCCATTCTGCCAACGCAGATTTTTTTCACATCCACCAGCACGCCACCAGAAACGCAAACGCCTTTCTTCACTCAGGTCCCCCTCAACCCAACGGCCACCCTGCCCCCAACCGATGGGACCACCACCGCTCAACTCAACCTGCGTTCTGAACCCGCCACCATTGGCGACACTTTGGCAGTTGTCCCTGCCTTCGCAAAGATTCAGATTTTCGGAAAAGAAGTCAACGGGGCATGGTACAAAATTAAATATTCAGGGTCGCTGGGTTGGGTTACAGCCGCGTATGTGCAAATCGATTCAATCGCGGCGCTTCCAGTCATCGAAACAGGAACAGGCTCAGGGTCTGGCACGAGCGGCATCATTCTGCAAGGCGTGAACGTGAGAAATGGTCCAGGCACCACCTACGATTCGCTTGGAACCTTAATCCAAAACGACATCGTCTCCATCACAGGCAAAGATTCAACTGGAGGCTGGATTCAAATCAACTTCAAAGGCCAAACGGGATGGGTCGCAGCGGAGTTTATCAAGTCAAATGGATTGGATGGCGTATCCGTGACGGCAGGTGAATCAGTCAACGCTTCACCCCAAGCCTCGGCAGGCGCAGCCCCATCCGAAATTTCCGCCATCGAAGACAACGACTCCTTGGATGCGCCATCTGCATCCGTAAGCCTCACCTCATCTCAGGTCCGAGCATTACAATTCAATGGAGTTGTGTCTTCTCCTAATGGAGATGCGGTAGACTGGGTTCAATTCACAAGTGCCAGTCAACAAGTGGCTGCTCAACTGATCTGTTCTGAAAATCAAGTACTTGTGGATCTCTATATTAACAACCAGCCTTCTCTAGTTCCCTG
This sequence comes from Anaerolineales bacterium, assembly GCA_046328925.1. Classification (GTDB taxonomy): domain Bacteria; phylum Chloroflexota; class Anaerolineae; order Anaerolineales; family Villigracilaceae; genus Villigracilis. The sequence goes on along the minus strand of JAXLVT010000003.1, from coordinate 54,378 downwards.
GTTAACCTGTGGAGAACAAAAAATAATCGATACGATCCATAGTCAAAGTTATGTTTTAAAAATTTACCCAAATGAAAGTTCAACTCTGACCGTTTCAAAATATTCCATCAAATTAAATATTGTCCGCTAACCGTTTTATTGAAAAGTGAAAGAGATATGGAGAAGAAACTATGTTGAAAAATAAATTGTTTGCCATCCTCGCCATCGCAATTATTTTGATGGCCTCCTGCCAACAAAAACCAGCGCTCTCAGCCGAGCTTTCGGCCAAGCTGAGCGAGTTGCAAGGCAAAGTGGATATGAAAGCCGCCGACGCCAGCGCTTTCGCACCTGCTACCGCCGATTCCGTTTTACAAATCAACGGGCAGATTCAAACAGGTGAAGATGGCCACGTCCGCCTTGACCTTTCTTCTGGCACCATCATTCGGGTGGCACCTTCGTCCATGTTTACCCTCACATCAATTGACTCAACCAATCAAGGCCTGATTACAAAAATAACATTATCTGCGGGCAAACTATTCGTCATCCTCAAAGGCGGCAGCACAGATGTTGAAACTCCCTCGGGCGTGGCTTCTGTCCGCGGCTCATATATGAAAGTGGAAGTAGACCCAGTCACAGGGGATGTGTATGTCACCTGTTTGGAAGGCCATTGTGCTGTCCAAAATCCTGCTGGCACCGTGGAGTTCACCACAGGTCAAAGGACAACCTTATTCCATAAAGATGCAAACGGCAATTGGACAGTCCCTGGCGTGGAAGGAATGAGTCAAGAAGAATTCCAGGAATGGTTGGATAACAATCCTGAAGCAAAAGAACTCTTCGACCAGGCAATGGGAACCGCCACAGCCTTGGCGCAACCTTCCAGCACGCCTACATCCACACCTGAGGCTGCTCAACCAGTAGATACTTCACCGAAAGTATGTAAGATTATCCAACCTGCTGCAGGCTCAGTTTTGCCCGCCCAGGGAAAAATTAAATACGAATGGGAGCCGCAAGATGGTGCTCAAAAATACATAATTACTTTTACAAATATAAACGGCAAAAGTTTCTCATTCGAAACCACCGAAACCAACCTTGAAAAATATATTGAAATCATGCCAGACCCAGGTGACTATCAATGGGAAGTCAAAGCCTATAATGTAAACGGCGATGAACTCTGTGCTTCAGGAGCAATCACATTCTCCAAACCTGATTCCAAATGGGAACCACCGAAAAAGGAAGAAGAGCCTGCACCCACAGATGTTCCAGCCTGTAACTCATCTTTCTACTGTACAGTTAATTGTTGTCCTCAATTTTAATAAATCTTTTTCGGTAAATAATGATGCCAACACTTAAGAAAGATTTCATCAACTTACGAGTCATTCTCTTATTTGGTACAGCAGCCATTCTCGTGCTATTTCAATTAATAGCATTGCTGCCTAATGTCACAACACCGATTGAGCGTGTTGAATACACAGCACGTGACCTCGTCATGCGTATTCGTGGCAAGCAACAACCTTCACAAGATATTGTGATTGTCGCCATCGATGATTTTTCCTTCAACTGGACTGGGTATCAATGGCCCTGGCCGCGTTCCTATTTGGCCGAAATCGTAGATCAGGTCAACAAAGGCGGTGGAAAAGTTGTCGGGTTGGATATCATTTTGTTTGAAAAGGATAAAAACACAGGTGGAGATGAAGCGCTGGCAAAGTCGCTTGCAGCATCACCATCTTCCGTTGCCGTGACTCAGTTATTCACCACGGACGCAGATGGTCAAACGGTGTACACCTATTCCCAACCCATCACCACATTCCGCTCTGTATTGGACGGCTCAGGAATATCAACTGTCAAACGAGATGAAGATGCCATCGTAAGAAGCGTGCAAGCCTTCGACTTATACGACAAAAGAGCCATCGATCATTGGGCATTTGAAATTGCCAGCCTCTATTTGGGTGTCCCGAAACCCACGGGCCTGACAGATTCTTCCATGCAATTTAATGGGCAGACCGTGCCATTAAAGTCACGGCAAATGTTGGTCAATTTTGCTGGCCCTGCTGGCACCTACACCACCTACCATGCTGCAGATGTCCATGATGGAATTACATTGGAAGAGAATCCCAATGCCTTTAAAGACAAAATCGTTTTGATTGGTGCAACCACCCTGACCCTTCAAGATATTTATCCGACTCCTTTCTCTGCTCAAGAACCCACAGCAGGGGTTGAAATCGTTGCCAATACCCTGGATACGATTCTGCATGGCACATACATACGTGAAGTCCCTATATGGCTATCGTTATTGATTACTATGCTTGCGGCCATCCTCGCTGGGATTATTTCCAACATTAAACGGCCATCTACAACCCTCATCACCATGGGTGCAGTGATGGTTGGATACTTGGTGGTCGGAATCATTATTTTCGTTCGTCAACGTTTGTATATTCCAGCAGTTGCTCCTGAAATTATGTTGTTTCTCGGTGTAGTTCTTCCGACACTGGAACAAGCTGTTTCTCAAGAATTAGAAAAACGACGCGTTCGTAATTTGTTTTCCCGTTTCATATCCCCTGAAATGGTAGACCAAATGATGAGTACGCAAGACCTTAATTCATTGAATAAGCGTTCAGATGTGAGCATTATTTTTTCAGACATTCGTGGGTTTACCACTTTATCCGAAAAGCTAGCCCCCGAAGATGTTGTTGCTTTGTTAAACCCATATCTAGAGGCAATGTCTGAGGTAATTTATAAGCACGGTGGAACTGTCGACAAGTACGAAGGCGATGCGATTATTGCCTTCTTTGGGGAACCTGTCCATTATGCTGACCATGCCGCTCGAGCCTTACGCGCCTCGTTGGATATGCGCAAGTCGCTAGAGGCACTCAGAAAAAAATGGGCGGAAGAAGGACGCCCAAATCAAATCGAAATGGGCATTGGGATCAATTCTGGAGAAGTGTTTGTCGGTCTGCTTGGTTCGGCACAACGCATCAACTACACCGTAATTGGAGATAACGCCAACCTTGCCTCTCGCCTGCAAGATTTGACCAAGACCTATGCATGGCCAATCTTAATCAGCGAGAGTACTTATCAAAGCGTGAAAGATGAATTTGAGACAGAATTCGCTGACGCGGTTACTGTCAAAGGCAAGACACAGCCAGTTAATGTTTACAAAGTAATTGGCAAAAAAGGTGCTTCTGAGGCTGAAAAGCTTCAATCCTGGCAAAAATAAGGACAAAGTAGACGAAAAGGCTGTAACTTAATGTTACAGCCTTTTCGTTTGTACAGTACTTGTACGGAATTGTACAAAACCATTTTTTATGGTAGAGTTACGGGAGAATTTCACAAAAACGAGGGCACAGAATGAAAGCTGAGAAAATTCCTGACATCATAGTTGGACGATTGCCAATCTATTTGCGCGCACTTCAGCGAATGGCGGATAACGGGCTAAAAACCACATCTTCACAGGAACTTGGTGAACACGTAGGGATTTCAGCCGCTCAAATTCGCAAAGATATTTCGCAATTTGGAGATTTCGGCAAACAAGGCACTGGCTACTCCATTTCTTATTTGTTAGACAAATTACGTGAAATCCTAAAAGTAGATCGCATCTGGGACGTTGTGCTCGTCGGTGCTGGCGATATGGGACGCGCGCTCGCCAATTATCAAGGCTTCAAAAATCGCGGGTTTCGCATTGTCATGATATTTGATGCCGATAAGGAAAAAGTCGGTCAAAAAATTGGTGAATTCACCGTAGAAGATGCCGATAAAATTGCAGAAAAAATTAAGGCAGCCAACATCAAAATAGCAATGCTCACAGTCCCCGCCACTTCAGCCCAGGCTGTTGCTGAAAAGCTCGTTCAAGCTGGCGTGAAGGCGATTTTGAATTACGCTCCAATTAGTTTGAATGTACCAGATGGTGTCAAAGTTCAATATATTGACCCTTCCACCCATTTACAACGTATGACGTATTATCTTTAACAAACGCCTCCCTCCCCCTGAAGCTTGATTCTCAATAAAAAAGCGGCTCCCACAACTTTGGGAGCCGCTTTCCATTTACACTTGCGGTAAATTCCTTCTAATCACATTCAGCATGCTGAAACTCTTCGAGGCACCTTGAACAACACAGGTTAATGGATTATCCACCAAATAAGCTGGAATTCCAAGGGACTTGGTCAGCAACTTATCAATACCACGCAGCAATGCACCACCACCACACAAAGCCACGCCACGATCGATAATATCTGAAACCAGTTCTGGCGGTGTCTTTTCCAAGACCTTGCGACCAGTCTCAACAATTTGCTTCAAGGGTTCTTGCAGCGCTTCTACAATTTCACCAGTAGTTAATGTAACGGGACGAGGCAAACCAGTCACCTGGTCTTGTCCTTGCACTTCCATGCTGTTTTCAATATCTTGTGGAATAGCAGCACCGATGCGGATTTTCAATTGCTCTGCTGTAGCCTGACCGATAATGACTCCATATTTTCGTCGCACGTAATTGACAATGGCTTCATCCAAGTCAATACCACCAGCACGCAATGTATCTGCAGCAACGATGCCATACATCGCCATTACAGCGGCTTCTGTACAACCACCGCCCAGACAAATAATCATATTCCCTGAAGGAGAATTGATAGGAAGGTCAATGCCGATTGCGGCAGCTAAAGGCTGTTGAATGAGAAAAGCTTCGCGACTTCCAGCTTCCATCACAGCTTCATAGACTGCACGTCTCTCTACGCTAGTGACTCCGTAGGGCACAGAAATCATCACACGCGGACGAAAGATGCGCATGGATCCGCTGACACGTTGGAGCAAATAAGCAAGCAACGTCTCAGTGATTTCATAATCCGCAATCACACCATTTCGCAATGGACGTGCCACTTCGATATTTTCTGGAACACGGCCATACATGTCACGCGCTTCAATACCAGCAGCCACCATTTTCTGGTCGTCCACTTCAATGGCTACAATAGTCGGCTCTTCCAACAGCACTTGAGCGCCATCAGCAATACGCGTAAACATGGTTCCCAGGTCTACACCCAGGTCTTTCGAAAACATTGCCACGGGGGTCTAATTCTCCGAGGTGGGAACTCGCGTGCCACCCTTGCGATATCGGCTGACTGCTTCCAAACGCAAATTTGACTTGCGTAAAGCAGCTTCCATTGCGAGGTAGGCATCTGTATCAGCAGGAATACCTTTTGCCAAAATTTCCTCAGCACGTTTACGAGCAGCTTCGGCACGAGTCACATCAATTTCATTTACATTTTCAGCGGCATCAGCCAGAATGGTAACAATATCGGGTTGTACTTCAGCCACCCCACCTGCAACTGTAAAGAGTTCTTCCTTACCGTTCTTACGAATTTTTACCACGCCATATTTTAGCGTTGTTAACACGGGAGCATGTTTGGGAAGAATACCCATTTCGCCACCCGCGCCAGGCAACACAACAATATCCACATCACCTGTGAATACTGTGCGGTCTTGCGAAACGATTTCACAACGAATGGTCATAAGAATTCTCCAGTGTCAGATATGCCACGCATCAGCCTTAACTGATACGTGGCACACAAACACTTGACACTGATTTACGCCTTGGCTAATTTCTCGGCGCGTTCGCGAACATCTTCAATGGTACCAGCCATCATGAAGGCTTGCTCGGGCAAGTCGTCACACTTTCCATCGAGAATTTCACGGAAACCACGGACGGTATCTTTCAATTGAACATAACGACCAGGAATGCCTGTGAATTTCTCAGCCACGAAGAACGGCTGTGAGAAGAAACGTTCAATTTTGCGAGCGCGGGAGACGATCAACTTATCATCTTCGGAAAGTTCATCGATACCGAGAATGGCAATGATGTCCTGTAAGTCTTTATAGCGTTGGAGAACACGTTGAACTTCACGAGCTGTTCGGTAGTGTTCTTCTCCAACGACGTTAGGATCAAGAATTCGGGAGGTTGAACCGAGTGGGTCCACGGCAGGGTAAATACCCTTTTCCACGATGGAGCGTTCAAGAGCAATGGTCGCATCCAAGTGAGTAAATGTCGCCACAGGAGCAGGATCAGAGTAGTCATCTGCGGGTACGTACACGGCCTGCATGGATGTGATGGAACCAGTGCGAGTGGAGGTAATGCGTTCCTGTAACTCACCCATTTCTGTAGCGAGTGTAGGCTGATAACCTACAGCGGAAGGCATACGACCGAGAAGAGCGGACACTTCGGAACCAGACATGGAGAAGCGGAAGATGTTGTCGATGAAGAGCAACACGTCTCTGCCTTGATCACGGAAATATTCAGCCATGGAAAGAGCTGTCAAAGCGACGCGCAAGCGCACACCAGAGGGCTCATTCATCTGTCCATAAACCATGACGGTATCTTTCATAACGCCCGATTCGAGCATTTCACGGTAGAGGCCTGTCCCTTCACGGGTACGTTCACCTACACCAGCAAATACAGAGTTACCTTCATGCTCAGTCGCCACAGAACGAATAAGTTCCATGATGATAACTGTCTTGCCTGTTCCTGCACCACCAAAGATACCGGTCTTACCACCTTTGGTGAACGGAGCGATTAAGTCAATGACCTTGACGCCTGTTTCGAACACTTCCACGCGGGTGGATTGTTCAGAAAACGGTGGAGCCAAACGGTGAATGGGATACTTGGTTGCAGCAGTGACATCACCTTTTTTATCAATTGGAGCGCCCAACACGTTGAAAATGCGTCCTAAGGTTGAAGGGCCAACGGGAACCATAATGGGAGCGCCTGTTGCTTTCGCAGGAACACCGCGCTGTAAACCATCTGTGGTATCCATGGATACGGTACGTACCCAGTTATTTCCAAGATGCTTTTGAACTTCAAGCACAAGAGCATCCTTGCCTTCACGTTCTACTTCAATGGCTTCAAAAAGTTCAGGGATGTTGCCTTCGGGGAATTCAACATCCACCACGCCACCAAGAATTTGTACTACACGGCCATTTGCATTTGCCATGATTTCCTCCAGTTATTTTGCGGACAGCGCTTCTGCGCCGCCGACAATGTCCAAAATATCGTTTGTAATACCCTGCTGACGGACTTTGTTGTACGCCAGTTGGTAAGCACCAGCCAAATCTTTTGCGTTGTCTGTAGCTGCGTGCATGGCCACCATACGGGCGGCATGTTCACTTGCCTGAGACTCAAGAATTGCTTGATACACCTGTAAAGCAGTAAAGCGAGGGATGATTTCATCCAAAATGACATTCTGGTCAGGCTCATAATCATACGCAGCAGCGGGTCCAGTGGACTTTGGCTGTTCAAAATCATGAACGCGACCTTCGTCTGTCAATTCCAGGGGTAACAATTTCTTAACCGTAGCCACCTGACGAGCCATATTGATAAAGTCAGTGTAAAGTAAATACACTTCATCAACTTCACCATTTTTATAGGCATCTACAACAAGTCGGCCAATGGCAGAAACATCATAAAAAGAAGGAGCAGCGGGCAAATTGCTAAAATCGCCGATCACGTTCTTTTGGCGGCGGAATAACAAATCACGTCCCTTGCGTCCAACTGCAACATATTTTACAGGGACAGGATTCTTATCAAAACGCTGGGATGCAAAACGAATCACGTTGGAGTTATAGGCACCTGCAAGACCACGATCGCCTGTAATGACCACTACCAATGTATTCTTTACTTCCTTGCGCTCTGCCAATAACGGATGCAAGCTATCTCTGCCCGGCTGTTCCGCAACATGCTTCAATACCTGCCAAGCCTTGGTCGCGTAAGAACGCGTAGCTGTGACAGCATTGACCGCTTTGCGGACTTTACTAGCACTCACCGTTTCAAGAGCGCGCGTCACTTGCGCGATATTCTTTACGCTCTTAATTCGGAGTTTCATCTCACGAGCGGAAGCCATAGGTCTCCTCTAATCTCTCGGGTAAGCCTAGGCTTGCCAACCAGCGCGGAAGGCTTCGAGGGCTTTGGTTAAAGCAGCACGATTATCGTCTGTAATGGCTCTCTTCGCGACAATATCCTTGCCAACTTCAGGGAAGGAAGTTTCCATAAAGCGAATCAAATCGTCCTGCCACTTTGCCATTTTGTCCAAAGGAACACCATCAGCAAAACCATTGGTACCAGCAAAGATAATCATAACCTGCTGTTCAAGTTCAGCGGGGCGATATTGAGGCTGTTTGAGAATTTCCTGCATGCGCTGACCACGGCTCAACTGCTGCTGTGTGGACTTATCCAAATCGGAAGCCATTAGAGCAAACGCAGCCAACTCACGATAGGCAGCCATATCCAAACGCAAGCGACCAGCAACCTGCTTCATCGCCTTGGTCTGAGCATCGCCACCTACGCGAGACACTGAGATACCGACGTTTACAGCGGGGCGGATACCTGCATTAAACAGGTTACCTTCCAGATAAATCTGTCCATCAGTAATAGAAATAACATTCGTGGGAATATAAGCAGAAACGTCACCGAGAAGCGTTTCGATGATTGGTAAGGAAGTCAACGAACCGCCAGTTCCCTTCACCTTGACGATCTTATAATCCTGATCGTTCTTCATATGCTTGCGAGCTTCTTCAGCATCATCCTTGGAGACTGGGCCTGAGTACACTTTGCCATCCACACCATCAGATGCAGAAGCCAAAGCTTCTTTGAAGTCATTCTTCACAACAACATAGCCGTTCGCAAGACGAGCAGAGCGTTCGAGCAAGCGAGAATGGAGATAGAACACATCACCAGGGTAGGCTTCACGACCAGGAGGGCGACGAAGCAACAAGGAAACTTGACGATATGCCCAAGCATGCTTGGAAAGATCGTCATAAATAATCAAAGCATCGCGGCCTGTTTCCATGAACTCTTCCCCAATTGCGGTGCCAGAGTATGGAGCAATATATTGCAAAGCAGCAGATTCATCAGCAGCGGCCACAACGATAATGGTGTGTTCCATCGCACCGTTTTGCTCAAGAATACCGAGAGTACGAGCAATGGCGGCCTTCTTCTGTCCAACTGCAACATAGATACAAACAATGCCTTTGCCTTTTTGATTGATGATAGTATCAATCGCAATGGCGGTCTTACCAGTCTGGCGGTCACCAATAATCAACTGGCGTTGACCACGACCAGCAGGGATCAATCGAGTCAATGGACTTGATACCTGTTTGTGACGGAGTATCCACATCTGACGTTCCACCACACCTGGAGCAACGCGTTCGATAGGACGGAAACCAGTGGTAGCAATAGGTCCCTTACCATCAATGGGTTCACCCAAAGCGTTGACCACGCGTCCGATCATTGCATCACCTACGGGTACGGAAGCGATGCGTCCAGTTCCACGAACGGTCATGCCTTCGATAATGCCGTCATAAGCACCCATGACGATCACACCGACGCTGTCTTTTTCTAGGTTGAACGCCGTACCCATAACTCCATTTGAAAACTGCACAAGTTCCTGCGCACGAACATTTGCAAGACCTTGTACGCGGGCAATTCCATCACCCGCTTCAACCACAACACCAATATCACTGATGCTGAGTTCAGGCGCAAAGCCTTCAATTTGTTTCTGCAAATCACCAGCGATTTGCTTGATCAGATCTGACATTCGATAGCCTCCGCAAAATCTTTTTACGTACAACAACCCGGATAAGGGGCTTATCCGGGTATAGGTTTGAATTTTACAGGCACCGTCTCATTTTTACGCCTTAGTGAGTAACGGTACAAGCGTGCCAATGATACCTGAAAGGCTAATGATTGTCTAGTTACAAACAACCTGTACCTTAAGAAATCCTGAATAAACCTCTCAGACCCTTGTCATCTACACATCTTGCGCTATTATTGCATCGATTATTTCATTAAATAGGAGAAAAAATGCCAGAGTCTCTTGCCCGCGAGGAAGAAAAACCTCCCCATCGTCATATGAAACGTTATTGGAAAATAGCGGTCCTTGCAAACATCAAAGATGAATCACAACCCAAGCCAGAGGGAGTTCCACCTGATGCATTTGCAGACTATGATCATATCGAGACCATCGACTCGCTTCGTGCCGCGCTCGAAACTGATGGCCACTCAACAGTTTTCATCCAAGCTGATAGAGACTTGCCCTACGCACTTCGTGAAGTAAAACCTGATATCTGTTTCAATATTGCTGAAGGGCTTGGCGGAGACGCACGTGAAGCACAAGTTCCTGCCTTACTCGAAATGTTGGGTATTCCATATACAGGTTCACGTGTATTGACCAATGGAATTTCTCTCGACAAAACACTTACCAAACGCATTTGGCGTGACCGACGTTTACCCGTAGCGCCGTTTCAAGAATTTATTATCGGCGATGAACCTTTACGTGCAGAATTAAAATTCCCACTCTTTGTAAAACCAGCTCGCGAAGGCACAGGCATGGGCGTGGATATGAAAGCCATTGTCAAAAACGAGAAAGAATTACGCGAGCGAGCGCAATATATTATTAATATATATCAACAACCTGCCTTGGTTGAAACCTTTTTACCGGGTCGTGAATTCACCATCGGTTTGTTGGGGCGCGCAGATGCAAAACTATACTCTCGCCATCCAGAGTGGTATGAAAAAGATGGCTTTCATCGCTTCCCTGTTCTTGAATTAGATAGCACTCGCTCTGTCACCCCTTGGGTATATAGCAATGAAGCAAAATCTAAAGATGTTGGTGCGGATGGTTCTCCAGGTTATTTTTGCCCAGCAGATATTGAACCAGAGCTTGAGAAGAAATTAAAGTATCTGGCTTTGCGCGCCCATCAACTCCTGAACACGCTAGATGTGTCAAGAACAGATATACGTCTTGATGAAGAAGGCAATCCACGCGTTATGGAAATTAATACCTTACCGGGTCTGACGCCAGACTACAGCGATCTTTGCTTGCAAGCAAAAGCTGAGGGCATGAGATATGAAGATTTAGTGTTAGATATTCTATATCTCGGCGCAAGTCGCTGGGGAATGTTAGAACCACGCGAATACGTACCTGATATGCAGAAGAAGCGTTAATAACAACGACAGAAGAAAATATGCTTTACTACAATAACTGTAATGGCTCATTTTTCAATTCGCCATTACAGTTATTGTATTTTTTACTGCCAAGCAAGTGAGCCGATTTGGCGATAATTACGGGCTAAAATTTCCAAATCAAGAATGTTAATAATATTGTCATTGTTCAAGTCTGCAGCTGCGGGTGCGGAACCGTTGTAGTTTATACCAATCGTTATAGCATCAAACTGATCTATAACATTGTTACTGTCAATATCACCAGCAAGCAGACTAATTGGTTGGAAGGTAATTGTATTCCCATTTGTAATATTAACAGACCCCTGAGCTTTAAGGTAACCAGGGGCTGAGGCAACTGCTATATAAGTCCCACTAGAAGCTGGAAGGCTAAAAGTCCCATCCTCATTCGCTGCGATAGACCCAACAGCTGAACCGTCAGAATTATTAAGGGAAACAGTTACAAGTTTGCTCGCATAAACTTGTCCGGCGAAAGTCCCTTGCGCAGATAATATAGTAAGACTGGTAGGTGTGGAAGGAACACTTATGAGAACCTGATTACCAGTTGAGACACGGGTCTGACAGTTAATAGATGATTGCCCAACCTGCAAGCCTTTGACGGAAAATGTAAAAGCGTTACCGTCTGTAGTGGCCTTATTTCCATTACTTCCAGCGATAGCAACGATAAAACTTCCATTTTGTGGGCCATTGACTACAGTAACCGGTTCAGATCCAAAAAGGCTGGTTGACGCAATGTTTGACACTTCTACCAGTGCCGAGTTATATGTACACGTAAATTCGGCACTGGTAAGACTTGTGCCTAACAAATTATTAAAACCCACTTCAACTTTGGACGTCCCACCTACAACGATATTTGATGGTGTAATATTAACTGTTACAAATGTTGATGTATTTGATGAAATTGTCGGCGTAGCTGATGGGGTGCTGAACGCTGTTGGAAGTGGAGTGTTCGTTGCGCTTGGGATGATTGTTGGGAATTGGGTGCTCGTAGGAAGCAGAGTATTCGTTGATGTCGGAGCGCTGGTTGGAACCTGAGTACTGGTTGCTGTAGGAACAATTGGGAAACTTGCTGGATTCCCAGGGAAAGTCAGGGAGTTTAATTCCTGGAGATTGCTAAAGCCATCACCATCCGAATCTAAATTTTGAATCAAACCAAATGCAGCAGGTTTTCTGCCATTTGCAAGATAAGCTGCGCCGTATGGATTCAAACTGGGTATATTGGCTGTATGGCAAAGGTTACAACTATTTAAAATACTACTGGCAATACTTGGATACTGGGAAACAGCATTGCTTAAATCATTTGGTGCTGCATTGCCCGACTGAGGTTTAGTAAAAAAAATCATACCAGCTAGCAAGAAAAAAGTTCCTACTAATCTCGCAACCGTTCGATTCACAACTTTCTTTGATTTGTTTTTCATGTTTTTTCCTTTTGTCAAATTATTATTCGATATTAAGTTCTATTACATAGATTAAGAATTATTGATTGCGCATTATTTCGATAAAGGTGGAAATATGCAAATTTGTCATAGTGAAGCCGCAATGTGGAAATTCGTTGAATCCACTTATATCAATCACCACCCCCTTTTCCATCACCACCTCCATTGTTGTTATGACAAGCTGTACAAGTTGCTGAAAATACCGTCGTTGTATGACAAGTTTTGCATGTAGCTCCACCATGATTAACACCATCATCATTTGCAATGGAAGGATGAGATTTATTAAATACCGCAGATTGCCATGTTGATGTACCGTGGCAAGATGAACAATCCGTGCCAAAAGCGTTTAAGTGGAACATGGGTTCACCATGACATGAAGAACAAGCCGTAGGTACGCCCGCATAAACTCCATTTTTATGGCAAGAATCACAACTCACTGTAGCATGGGCTCCAGTTAATGGAAAAGCCGAAAAGGCGTGATTAAAAGTGACAGAATTCCAACTTGTCGTGTTATGGCAGGCGTCACAACTGGTTCCATTCGCACCTCCATGATGATCATTTTTTGCGTGGCATGCATAACAATTTGACGGCGTACCTTTGAAGGTTAAATTGGCATGGCAACTATCACATTGAACAGATCCATGAGAACCTGTTAAGGGAAAGTTGGACTTTGAATGATCAAACAAACTGGGTTTCCACCCTAATGTGGTGTGACATGTGGAACAAAGGTTACCCAATGCTCCACCATGCGGATCACTCTTTGAATGACATGACATACAATCAGATGGTGTGCCTTTGAACACGCCACCGAAATGGCAATTTTCACATGCAACACTTGCATGTTTTCCTTCCAAATGAAAGGAAAATTGTGAATGATCTACTGCTGCAAGACTCCAGCCATCAGGAGAATGACAATTGGAGCATAAAACTCCAAATTGTCCATTGTGTCTATCATCTGCAACATGACAAGAAAAACAATCTTGCGGGGCATTTTTCAAGTCGCTTAGGGTGCGTGCTGCAATATGACACTTTGAACAACCTAACATGGCATGTTTACCAAGCAAAGGAAATGCCACCATGTTATGGTTAAAATTAGACCCGTGCGAATCCACTCCGTCATGACAAGCCATACAATTTGTGCCAAAGTTAATAAAATGTTGTACGGAAAATGCCTGATTGATTTGAAGGTGACAGCTACCACAAATGGTTTGATCCATAGCCATTGCATACCCTTGAGTATGACAATCTTTACAGGCAAAGGCAGAACCATCTTGTTTTATTATTTGATGGGAATTTAATGAAAAACCAACTGTATCATGATCAAACGAAGCAGGTGACCACCCGCTAGGAGTGTGACAAGTTCCACATTGCGACCCAAGACGGCCTGCATGCGCATCATCCTTAAGGTGACAAGCTGCACAATCTGTGGGTGTTTCTTTAAAAACATTATTGTGATGGCAGTTTTCGCAAACAACTGTCGCATGTTTCCCATCAAGCTTAAAGGCGAATTGGGAATGATCTACATGGGCAGACTTCCATGAATCGGGAGTATGACAATTAGCACAGGCAATACCCAATTGTCCTTCATGGATATCGTCTTTTTTGTGACAGAAATAGCAGCTTTGTGGAGTGGCTTTTAAATCATTAAGAGTACGTGCATTGACGTGACAATTAAAACAAGCCGTTTGAGCGTGCTGTCCCATCAAGGGAAATTCGACCAGGTTGTGATTAAAGGATGAACCGTGTGAATCTAATCCATCATGGCAGGCCGTGCAGTTTGTCCAAAATGTGAGGATATGTGGCTGTGCAAAGACAATATCTAGCTGTAAATGGCAATTGGCGCAAACGATCTGATCCATTTTTTGAGACAAGCCATTTACATGGCAATCTTTACATTCAAAAAGAGAACCATCTGCATGTAAAGTGTGTGCTTTTAGTGAAAAACCAAGCTGATCATGAGGATTCCAACCCAAAGGCATTTTAGTAATCTTAGCCATTTCGCCAAGATGCTCAATGTGACAAGCACGACAATTCAAATCTAGCTGGCTGGCTCTAGCAAGGCTATGCAAACTGTCAGATCGCAAAAGTTGCTGAGAAATATCTGAATGACAGGCAAGACAACGATCTGCCATAGTATCAGTATCCCATGGAGCTACATGGCAAGAAGCACATTCTTGAATCTGTGAATGTGAAGAAACCCCACTCATTGGGATTCCTGAAGCTACACTTAAGCTCCCTGGTGAAAACATATTTCCACCGCTGATATAGGCAACACTTATAATCCCCAACACAGTTACCAAAGCAACATTTAACTTGGAAAGCCCGCCCGATCTCTTCATAGCTTCACATATCGCCTAGATATTATTTGGACTCACTTTGTCTACATAATTGTCCGCGATGAGTGAAGTCATAGAGTAGTCGAATAAAAAAAGAAAAAGATACTTAAGCAATGCATCTGCAATAAAGGCCCAAAACCTTCATTGCAGATGCATAATTTAAGAGGTGGTAAATTTTACTTAATCGTCGCCGCCACCTTCACTGCCAGGATTTCCTTCATGACAAGCTGTGCAGGTTGCTTGAAAGACTGTTGACGTGTGGCATTGACGGCATGTTGCGCCACCATGATTGACTCCGCTCCCACCTTCTTCCACTCGTGGCTCGGGGTGATTGAAGTTGAATCCCGCAGGAGACCAAGCCTGAGTTGTGTGGCATGAAGCGCAGTTTATTCCAAATGCGCCTGCATGGAAACCAGGGTCAGCATGACAACTAACACAATCTGTAGAGATTTTATTAAAGGAACCATTGGTATGGCATTGTTTACAATCCACATTTGAATGTCCGCCTGTTAAGGGGAAGCCACTGTGGTCAAAACTTGCATCGTCCCAACTGGATGGATTATGACAAGTCGCACAGTCTGTGCCGTTTTGTCCATGATGCTCATCATCTTTTTGATGACAGGAATAACAATCTGTTGGCGTTCCTTTAAAAACATTATTCTGATGACAAGATTCACACTGCACTTCTGCGTGCTTCCCTTCTAATTTGAAGGTAGATAAGTTGTGATCAAACTTGGCAGGCGTCCATCCTTCAGCAGAATGGCAGGCACCACAATCTGTACCAAATGCGCCTGCATGTGGGTCATCTTTTTGGTGGCAAGAGGAACAGGTCTGTGGGGTGTTTTGCAAGTCGGTAACACTACGAGCATCCAAATGGCAGTTCGTACAAGATGCATTGGCATGTTCACCCGTTAATTTAAAGGTAAATTGATTGTGGTTAAAGTCGTCCCCATAGCGGTCTACGCCATCATGGCAGGCAAGACAATCGGTTCCAAATGAAAGGAGATGCGCTTGAGTGAAGGCAATGTCCATTTGGCTGTGGCAGCTTTGGCAGGAGTCAGAAGCGAAAGTGGATACATTATCACCATGACAATCTGAACAAAGAAACGCTTCCCGATTCGCCTTGACTTGATGCCCTTGCAGAGAAAATCCCAACGCCTCATGAGGGAAGACATTATTGCCTAAATCAGTCAGCGAAGCAGTTTCACCGCGATGTTCGGGATGACAATCACGACAGGCAAGGGTTGAATTTTTCTGTGTAATGGCTCCATGCAATTGGGCTACATCAAACATTTGCTGAGCAATTTCAGTATGACAAACCACACATCGATCTGCCATGCGAGCGGTTTCCCAAGGCGCAGTATGGCAAGACTCACATTCGGTAATTTGAGCGTGCGCTGAAACTCCCCCCATGCTTTCGCCTATTTGATTATTCAATTCCCCTGGGGAAAATAAATCTTCGCCTTTGACAAAACCAAAACCAGCAATCAAGGCTAAAGTAATTAATGTAGCAAAAATTCCAGTGGAGGTTAAACATCCGAGTCGATTGGTCTGCATGGTTTCCTCCTATTTCAGAAATGTCGCGTAATACAACGCGGCGCCCATATGAATAAAAGCAGACACAAACAACGCCATACCAATTGGGATATGAACCGTATGCCACAAGGACATTAATTGCCTTGCTCGTTTTAAGGCTTCCTGAGAAAGTGTGCCTTCGATTTCAAGTCCATCCATGGTGCGGGGAATACGTGTGTAAATGTAACGCCCAATAAACCCACTAAACACAATAATGACAGTGAGCAAAGTCGTTGCACCTGCAAGGCCATTGAATTTCCATGAAGTGTGAAGCAACACCATATAAGGGCCAACAAGACCTGTATAGATATGAAACTGTAGCCAACTGGACATTCTCCCCCATGCGGCGCTGCGACTCCTTTTCCTCAAACTATAGAGGATTTCAGTGGCCAACATCAACAAGAAGCCAACAATTCCTATTGAGTGCCCAAACAATTCACCGGCAGCTGGAATCTTTTGAGTCCACAGTACCACCGCCCCATATACACCAGTAATCAAAACACAAGACAAAAACGCCAACCATAATTCTTTATTTCCACGAAGCATTGTCGCCCTCCCGAGGCATTAAAATTTCAAGCAGTCTTTACATGATGTGACCAAAAATCTACAACAACATCTGCAACCTTCGCATCGCGCGCCAATAATTGGTCACGCATGGAAGAGATATCGATTCTTTTTGCAATAATCTTTTGCAACGGTTTGGATAAAGTTTGGTCGCCCATAACCACCGCACCGATTAATGTCTTTTCACCGACAATTATTCGTACGCGGTTAATATCAAATCCACCTTGCGCCACAATGGCATCTGGTAATTCACGCCAGGTTTCGCTATCCCCGCGCGCTATGCCAACAATATCCTCGTCTTTGCCATGTCCGACTGCACCAATAATAGTAGTTGTTAGTCCAGCCAGACGCGTTACATTAAAAGGTGGCTTCTTGAGATAGGCATCTTTCTTGCCAGCCATATTCAGCCCAGCGGAAAAACCCTGTTCCCGTGCAGGGCTCCACAAACTATCCAACACAGAATGGCCAGTGAGTGGGTCATACACTTGGGCTACATCACCAGCCGCATAGATATCAGGATCGTTCGTCTGTAAAAATTCATTGACAAGAATTCCGCGATCCAACGTGAGACCTGCATCGCGAGCCAGGTCCACGCGCGGTTTGACGCCAATGGCACAGGCCAAAATATCACATTTCATAATGCGCCCATCTTGCAAACGGACAGCCCGAACCTTGCCACCTTTGCCAATCACTTCAGCCAATTCGGAATGGAAGTGAAGGTTCACACCTTCTATTTGAAGACGCGCCTCCACAATACGCGATTCATGTTCATCCAAAACATTCGTCCAATAGCGATCACCACGTAATAAATAATGAACGGTGACACCGCGTGCTAATAAACCTTCTGTCAATTCTAAAGCTGTGATTCCACCCCCTACTACCACGGCTGTTTTTCCACGCTTGGCAAGTTTAAGGATATGACGTGCGTCTTCCAAATGATCTAACTTGACCACGCCTTGTAAGTTTGCACCGGGGACAGTCAAAGGAGCGGCCAATGCCCCTGTCGCAATCAACAGCTTGTCGTAAGAAAGATGCGATTTCCCATCCAATAAAATATTTTTCTCGGCACGTTGGATTTTCGTCACACTAGCTTTTTTATACTTAAAGTTAAGCGGCGCGTAATCTTCGCTTGTCTTTGGGAATAACACCTTGTCATGTAGTTCGCCTGTTAAGTAATACGCCAAACCCGGGCGAGAATAATATCCATGCGGATCATCACCCACCATAACAATCTCACTATATGTATCAATCGTACGAATGGCTTCAATACAAGCAATCCCTGCCACGCCAGTTCCAATAATGACGTATCTCATTCCACACCTTCTGCAAACAAATCTGTTTTCTCAAAACGCAACACCCCTCGTGGACAACGCGCAACACACTCGCCACAGGTCAGGCATTCATTATTGATAATGGCTTCATCACGCCAGGCATAAGAACGCACATCAATTCCAATTGGACAGTTATAACTACAAATGCCACACTGCACACAACGTGAAGAATCGGGGACTACATGTCCCGCAAATAAAGCTGTACGCCGATTGGCGTCACTCTTGAAAATATTGATAAATGACAAAGTTATGCCTCCATACAAAAAGTCGTTTTCCCTCCATAAAAGTTACTGGGATTATAGGCCTATAAAATCACAAGAATATAGTGACAAAAGTCATACAAACTTGTTATTCAAAAATATTCTTTCATTATTCATAGGAATTAAATAAAAACAGGATTGTCTTTCGACAATCCTGTTCGTTTCGCAAAACTTTAGCCGTCAGGCTCAGTCTTACGAGAGTGGTACCACGTTGGCTGCTTGCAAGCCTTTGGGTCCGTCCTCCACAGAGAACTCCACTTTCTGCTCGGCTTCCAACTTGCGATAGCCATCGGTTTGAATGGCAGAGAAATGTACGAATACATCCTCACCACCTTCGCGACCGATAAAGCCATAGCCCTTGGTCGCATTGAACCACTTGACGGTTCCAACAAAACGCTCAGACATCCTTCACTACTCCTGCTGAGAAAAATTGAAGCCCGTCCACCTTTACCTCTTTCAAAGGCGATCCGGGCCTGCTGAGCGCAAGATTATCATGCCTAAAACAGCATGTCAAGATTTTAACTTTTTTACCGTGGATGCATACCTTGAAGTCAAATGAAACCACCAAGGAGACCATTTCACCTGCGGAATTCCCTGCCGAATCACAGCTCGCATCTCTTCTGGACCTGTAAATTGGTCCAGCAACAAAACAGATCTCCCCACTTCAAAAGCAGCGTGTGCATCGGAGCCCACCGTGCCTGATAAATGATGTTGGTCTGCAAATCTCCGAGCATTTTTGTTGAAACGCGGAAACATACAACGTGAGTTATAAATCTCGATTGCATCTACAAACGGAATAATTTCAAGCAAATCATTTTCCTGCCACCCCCCTTCCCTCATTTCATCAAACGGATGGGACACGCTAATAAATGCACCCTGCTCTTTCAATCGTTTTATCGTTTCCTGCGGTGATAAGCGCAGAGGAATCTCTTCCTTTACAAAGGCAGCTAAAATTTCACCTTTGCTAGTCATAATCTCTTCCCCAACAATAATCAATTCAGGGTCAATTGCTTGAGCCTCCAATGCTCCCCAAATAGAATTATGGTCAGTGATAATGAGTCGATCAATTCCCTTACGGCGAGCAGTTTGAACCAAATCCACTGGCCGAGTGAGAGAATCTTTGGATGCATACGTGTGGCAATGAAATTCAACTTTTAACATGTGAAGATTGTATTACAGAAATTCAGTCTATGTCTGGTAAAATTTAATTGTCTGATTTACACAGGAGAATTCGCATGGCAAACGTAATCGGTCCCGATGTTAGCTTCTATCAAGATGATCCCGAAACCCCGCAAGGCATTGACTTCATAAAGATGAAGGCTTCTGCTGGATATGTCATTATCCGTGCAGGGCAAAATCTTTGGCCTGACCCTGATTTTAAAGCCAACTGGACCGCAGCCAAAAAGGCTGGCCTTCCACGCGGTTCTTATTGGTTTTACGATAGCCGCGTAGAACCCAAAAAGCAAGCAGAACTATGGGTTCAACAATTCAACGGTGATTTTGGAGAACTCCCTTTATTTGCAGACCTTGAAGAAGAATATGGCGGCCCATACAAAGGCTGGAAAAACTGGTACACCTTTATTGAACGTGTCAAAGCCTTGGTAGGTGGGAAAGAAATTGGCATTTACACAGCCTACTACTATTGGCGTGACAATGCTCCGAACTCTCAAACTCAGGCTACAAACTTAAATTATTTCAAACAATATCCATTATGGATTGCTCACTATAAAACAGAAACACCTCTGGTTCCATTGCCGTGGAAAACTGGCGAATGGTTATTTTGGCAATATACAGAAGGCGGTGATGGAGCGCTTTATGGAGTTGAAAGTGGTGGCATTGACCTTAACTACTTTAATGGCGACATTGCTGCACTGAAAAAACGCTTCAACCTGCCTGATGTAACTCCTGATCCAGGTCCAGACCCAACACCTGACCCAGACCCTAACGACCCACCTGTACCCACAGGAAGAATCTTCAAGGTGATCGCGAATCCTTCTTTGAAAGTGCGCACTGGTCCAGGCTTAACTTATGATTCGATTGGGTTGCTCTACCCGAACGAACAAATTGAAGAAGTAGGAGCCAATTCAGATCGAAGTTGGATTCGAATTCAACGTCTGCCGGACAAGGCATTAATCGGTTGGAGCTTTGGTGCGTACCTCGTTGAGGTTAATCCCAACCCCAATCCAGACCCAACACCTGACCCAGACCCAACACCTCCACCTAACCAAGTTGAAAATGATGGAGATAAGCCTTGGTATAAGGTTAATTTAGGAACGCTACCCATTCGAGATACACCATCCAGCACTGGGAAAGTTCTTGGAAATGTCGTCCTTGATGACAATATCCCTGCATTGGATGATACTAGCAATCCAAATTGGATTCAAACGCGTCGTTTGAATGGATTAACGGGTTGGGTTGAAAAGAAATACACAACCCTTCTTCTCTCCACTCGTCCTGCTTCGATTCGTCAAAACCTATTTACAGGAATTACCTATCTCCGCAAAGAGTTAACCTCGCCACGCAAAATCGTAGTCCATGTGATTGCGATTGACATGCTCACGACTGGCCTTGAATTTCTGGTGACACCTTCAAGTCGAAACGATGGCATCATTTGTTCGAGAACAACTTCCAAATTCCTCGAAGAATTTGGCGTACATGTTGCCATCAATGGTGATGGATTTAGCTACTTAAATCCAGTCAATTACCCACCCGCTTCGTTCTGCGGAAACGGTGGTGAACCACTAAAGTTAAATGGATATGCGGCTTCACGTGGCAAACAAACATCACCTCAAGTGAACGGACGACCAACCGTTTATATTGCTCAGAACAATCGCGTCACAATAAACACAGTAACTGGCAAGATATTTAATGCAGTCTCTGCTGATCGCGTTATTGTCAAAGGCGGTGCCATTGTTAAGAACTTGGCTGCATTGGAACCCAATCCACGCACCGCCATGGGAATCAACAAAAACGGCAAATGGCTGATTCTGATGACCGTAGATGGAAGAGAATTCGGCGTCAGCGAAGGTGTGACTTTAACCGAATTGGCTAACTTGCTCTTATCTTATGGTGTATATGATGGCGTCAATATGGATGGCGGAGGTTCCTCGGCCATGGTCATCAAGGGCGCTGATGGAAAAGCGCGAACGCTGAATACAGCTATTGATCAAAATGTCCCAGGCCAAGAACGAGCAGTGGCAAATCATTTAGGGGTCTTTGTAAAAAAATAAAACAATAAAAAAAGGCTGGACTTCAAAGAAGTCCAGCCTTTTTTTATTTCACCATTTCAACTTTGACGCTGACGTTCAAATTGTCAGCTATAGTTTCCAACGAGTCACGCCAATCATTGATATTCAATTTTGGCGGAACCAATACAATAGCTTTCATCATAAACAACGGAGTGCCACTCATCGGGGCAGGCTTTGAGCCAGTATCCATACTTTCGATGTTGATTCCCTGAAGGGCCAGTTGATGCGACACCTCATGGATGATTCCTTCATGGTCGGCACCTTCCACTTCAATTTCGTATGGAAGCCAACCTGCATATTTTTTAGAGTCGTCCTCGGTTTGCGTTAAAGAGATTTGATATCCCTCTCCACGCAATTCTTTGAAGCTTTTATCCAACCCTGAAACATCTTTATCATCAACGGTCACCAGCATCAGCATGGCGAACTCGCCGCCCAAACGTGCCATACGGCTGGATTCAACATTCCCTCGATGTTTGACAATTACGTTTGTTACATTATCAACCAATCCCACCTTGTCATGTCCCGTCAAAGTTAATACAACATTTTTTGCCATACAAAACTCCCTTCCTACTAGTTTGAACTGTATTCACGAATATTATCAGTCGCTTCATCCAATTTCGAAACTTCTTCTTCTGTCATTTGCCAACCAGCCCCACCTGCATTTTGTTCGGCCTGTGCAATGTTTTTTGCACCAGGAATAGGCAATGCCCATTTGCAAATCAACCAATTCAATGCGACTTGCGAAGCGGTCTTTCCGCCATGATTTTGACCAATTTCCTGAATCAATTTAAGAACGGGCGGAAGTTTTTTAAGTAACTCAACATACTGAGAACCACGTACCCCAGGGGGTGGATTCTCTGATGAGTACTTCCCTGCAAGCAAACCTTTTTCCAATGGAGAATAGGCAATTAAGCGAATCCCAATTCCTTACAACGCGCCAAAGTGCCGTTCTTTTTCTACTTCACGACTTAATAAACTGTAGTGCACCTGATCTGATGCCAATGGAATTCCATAACGCCAACGTAGTGTAAGCACGAATCATATTTTCTTTTGACCAAAATTCGATACCCCCCACCGTACGTGCTGTTAAGCCTTGTTTGACACACTCCACCATGCCTTCCATCATCTTCTCTGGACCTTCATCAACGGAGAAGGCCAATGGATTTGATACAAATCTACCGACCTCAACGCCCAATCGCTCCAAACTACCCTTCAATGCTTTCAGCACAGAGCCTTTGGTAAATCGCCATGGAAATGGAAAATATTTGGTTGCAACCAAAACAGGTTGTTCTGTCTTTCAAAATTTCCCAAGAAGCCGCTCCGAATACCCAGAGCCGTAAATCTCAGCTGTATCGACAAATCGAATTCCTAAACTTAAAGAAGCATCAAAAAGCCTTACGGATATCTTCATCAGTATGTGTCTGACCATATCCCCACACTACACGGTCTCCCCATTGCCGTGCTCCCAAGCCCATTTGAACTGCGTGCAAAACCTTGTTTCATTGCTTACTTCGGTCATGTTGTGCTTCTCCTCGAAGAACGGCCGATCTTATCCTTTAAAAAATCGTTTCCTGAAAAATTCGGGTTACAATTCAGGCCGCTCGTTCTTGAACTACGTGAACGACGCTTCCTCACTTCGGGTGAGGGAACATCGCTCCCTGAGTTCTCTGGGAGGTCCCCCGTGACACCACAATCTCAACAGCGGGATATAGAACCCGCATCTGACCTAAGCGTAGGCTGGGTTTGCTCCTTTTTCAAATTTAGCCCCGCTGACCTTCGTGCTCTCACCCATCGTTCTTATGCAACGAACATCTGGACTTCGAACGAAGATAACAACGACTTGAATTTCGGTGACGCTGTTCTGGATTTCATTGTAGGTGAATGGGCCTATAACCGTTTCCCTGAAATGCCTGAAGGCAATCTCACCAAGATCTGCTCGGCACTGGTACGAAACGAACAGCTTGCCAATTTCGCTCGCCACATTCATCTTTCAGCGGCTCTCCGTTTGGGACGTGGTGAACAAACTTCAGGAGGCAATGCGCGTGAAAGTGTCTTGGGCTCCGCTTTCGAAGCGTTGGTCGGTGCCCTTTATTTAGATACAGGCTTGGATGAAGTGAGGCGGTTCGTAAATCCCTTACTTGAATGGAGACGCGAATCTGTCCTCGATGAAATCCAAGATCCAAAAAGTGAATTGCAAGAACACTCTCAAGCGCTTAAACTTGGCATGCCTCACTATAAAGTAGTGAGAGCTCATGGCCCAGACCATGCAAAAGTTTTCGAAATGGAAGTTGAAATTGCTGGTGAAGTCAAAGGCCGTGGCACAGGCACCAGCAAAAGCAATGCCGAACATGCTGCTGCAAAAGATGCGTTAAATAATTTGGGAATAAAATAAGTCAAAATCTGAAACAGAAAATTATTGATCAAACATGCCTCTTCGCCTCAAATCTCTCGAATTGCAAGGATATAAAACATTCGCTTCGCGCTCGGTCTTCGAATTCGCCAGCGGAGTGACCGCCATCGTCGGCCCAAACGGTTCAGAACCGAATATTGCCGATCTCTGCGTTGGGTGTTGGGCGAACAATCCTACACATTGTTGCGCGCAAAACCGAACATTACGATCTTTGCAGGTTCAGAACAACGCGCCCGTGCAGGTCTCGCGCAAGCCACCATTACATCTGATAATTCAACAAACTGGCTGCCTGTGGATTTTTCCGAAGTGGAAATGTCCCGTATTGCCCATCGTGATGGCCGCAATGAATATCTGCTCAACGGACAACATGTCCGCTTGCGTGAGATGAATGAACTACTTGCACAAGCTGGTTTAAGTGAACGAACCTACACCATTCTCGGTCAAGGCTTGGTGGATGCCTCCCTCGCCTTAAAAGCAGATGACCGCCGCCGCCTCTTTGAAGAAGCTGCAGGCGTTGGTTTATATCGCGCACGCCGTGACGATGCGTTAAAACGTCTCGACAGCACCAAGCACAATCTAGAACGCGTGCTCGATATCATGGCCGAACTCGAACCTCGTCTACGAAGCTTGGAACGACAGGCAAAACGCGCAATTGATTTTGCCCGCATCCAAGCGGACCTGAAAGTAGTACTGCGCGATTGGTATGGGTTTCACTGGCATCGTGCCCAACGCGACCTGACCGATGTACGCGAATCTTTGCGTGGACAGGAAGCACGAGTTAACGAAGCACGCGGAATTCATGAAAAAACTCAAGCCGAATACGCCACCTTCCGTGAGAGACTTTCTGGCTTAAGGGCTCAACTCAACAATTGGCACAGGCAATCAGCAGAATTACACACCCAACGAGAAGCCATCAGCCGCGAATTGGCTGTGTTTGAAGAACGCCGCCGCTCTCTAACTGCGGCACAAGCTGATTCTTTCAGACCAAGAACATGCCATGAATGATCTGCATCTCGCTCGCGAAAGATACGCTAGCGCTTACAGGAAGTTACACGCATTCAAACAGAATATGAAGAAGCAAAGTCACAATTTACCAATGCACAAAACGCATTGCAGACTCGTTTATCTGAACGCGCTTTGCCTCTGAAGAGCAAGTTACCTTGGCACGCAATCAAATTGAATTGCTCAGCCAACAACGTGCAGAAAACAATGCACGCCTTGATGAGTTAAAGTCACGCATTGAATCTCAGTCACAAAAAATAGAACAGACAAAAAAGCTCAATTGCAAAAGCAGAAAGTGCTTCTGCACAAGCCAAGCGCCTTTTTGAAAATGCGCACAAAGAACGTGCTGACGCCACATTAAACTTGCAAAACGCGGAAGATTATTTACAAAGCAAGAAAAATGAAGTGGAAACCATTGAGCGGAATCGTCGTGAAGCGCTTGAAAAACGAGCCAATGAAGAAGCCGAGCACTCACGCCTCAAAGCACAGATTGAAGTATTACAACAATCTGAACAATCCCTGGCTGGGTACGCAGAAGGCGCACGGTATTTGCTCGATGCCGCTCGTCAATCAAAACTTAGCGGAGCGCGTGGCGCTCTGAGCGCCGCATTGGATGTCCTTTGCGGAATTTGAAACCGCCATCGCGGCCGCGCTTGGCGACACTGGATGCGGTGTCTCCAAGAATCCTCATCAACTTGAAGATGCCATGCAATTGTTTGAGTCTGATGATGCTGGCCGCGCCGCGCTCTTGCCTTTGAACGATAAAAATAATATCGTGTTGGACAAACCGAACGATGATGATTGCATTGGTGTCGCATCACATCTTGTCAATGCGCCTGAGGAATATAAAAATGCCGTGCAATTGATGCTCGGTCATACCCTGATCGTCAATAACCGTTCTGCCGCGCGGAGATTGATCCAAGATTTGCCGACTCATGCAGACGTATCAAAACACTACGCGGAGAAGTCTTCCGCGGTGACGGATTGGTGATTGCAGGGAAAACCGCTTCATCGTCTACCTTGAGCAGACCGCGCCAAAAACGAGAATTCGAATCCACCTTGAGCGGACTCATCACCCGCCTGGCTGAATCCAACACTGCTGTTGAGAATTTATCCAATCAACTGGCGCAAGCACAACGCGAATTAGCCCAAGCAGATACCGATGCACGCGAAGCCCGCGTCAGATTAGGTGAAATTCAAGAGACGGAGCAACAAGCCTCCCTTGAGGCTGAAGCGACAGCACGTCAGCTTGAATGGCAAAAAAATCAACTCGAGCAGTTAGAGGTTGAAGCGCAAGAATCTGCTTCAATCCAACAAAAAATAACCGAATCTCAATTGGACGTGGAAACACGCTCTGCAGAAGCACAATCACAATTAAAGGGCATCACTGCAAAACTCAGTGAAATTTCTGCAGACGAATTACAGGAACAAGTTTCATATTGGTCTACGCGCGCGGCGGTAGCCGAAGGAAGTGTCACCAGTGCCAACGCCAAGAAGGAAGAAAGAGCAAAAGATATCACTCGTGAAGATTCTCGCCGTGTAGATTTAATCGCTCGCTTACAAGAAACTGAGAATTTATTAAACGGTCTGGATAACGATAAATCTGGCTCGCGTGAGCGTGAAAGCGCGTTACATGTTCAAATTGAAGAAATGCGCGTGTTGATTGATCCTGTAGAAAAAGATTTGGAATTTGCCGAACAAGAAGAAGCGCGTCTGCAGGAAGCGGAAGCCAATGCCCAGCGTGGTTTCGCAAATGCCGAACGTTTGTATGGCCAAGTTCAGTTGGAATTGACTCGTAAGCAAGAATCACTCGATAATTTACGTCAAAAAATCATGGATGATTTTGGTCTGGTGATGTTTGAATATGCCGCCGATGTTTCAGGCCCTGTACCTTTGCCACTGGAAGGCATGGTCGAACAGCTTCCCGTTGTCACCGAACTTGATCCAAAGCTTGAAGATCAACTTGCCCAATTCCGTGGTCAAATTCGCCGCATGGGTCCCATCAACCCTGATGCAAAGGTCGAATACGAGCAGGAAAGTGAACGCTATACGTTCATGAAATCGCAGGTTGAAGATTTAAACAAAGCTGAAGCCGATTTAAAGCAAGTGGTCGCTGAACTTGACGAAATCACCAAGCAGGAATTTTCGCGTACCTTTGACGCAGTAGATAAACAATTCCGCGAGACCTTCGTACGGTTGTTCGGTGGCGGGTCTGCTAGATTGGCACTCACTGATCCTGAAAACTTGGTGGATACTGGTATTGAAATTGAAGCTCGTTTGCCAGGTCGTCGTGAACAAGGATTAGCCTTGCTTTCCGGTGGCGAACGAAGCTTGACTGCCATCGCTTTGGTCTTTGCCCTACTCAAAGTATCCCCTACCCCTGTTTGTGTGATGGATGAAGTAGATGCCATGCTCGATGAAGCTAACGTAGGTCGCTTCCGTGACCTGTTGGTAGACTTAAGTAAAGACACTCAATTCATCGTCATCACCCACAACCGTAACACCGTGCAAGCAGCGGATGTTATTTATGGCATCACAATGGGGAAAGATTCAGCCAGTCAGGTCATCAGCCTACGCCTTGATCAAGTCACTGACGATATGCTAAAACGTGGATAAGTAATAAAAAAAGGCCGACGGAATTCCGTCGACCTTTTTTTATTTAACCTAGGTAAGACTAGGGCTTAGGGGTCTTGGTAGGTTGATTAGCGGCATCAGCTGTAGCGGTCTTGATAGAAGAGTCCGCTGCATCGGTTGCCATGGTTATGAAGTTAGGCTCAGTAGGAACACGTGTTTGCCAAACATCATATGTTTCAACCGTGTATTGATCGCGAAGCTTGGTCACAAAATCATTGAAAGCATTATCAACTGCTGTTTGATAAGCAGTTGGGTCCAATGGGCGCTTCTGCTTTGCAATCAACTGAATGATGTGATAACCAAACTGGCTTTTGACAGGGGTGAGTGTAAAGTCACCTGGTTTTTCAAGAGCGAATGCTGCGGTTTCAAATTCAGGCACCATTGCACCTTTACCAAACCAGCTTAAGTCACCACCTTTGTCTTTATTACTGGTGTCAGTTGAATATTCCTGCGCCAACACAGCAAAATCTTCGCCTGCTTTTAATTTTTCAATAATGGTCAAAGCAAGTGCTTCATCTGCAACAAGGATATGACGAGCCCAAACCTGATCATCTGTGGATGCAATATCCTTGGTAACTTCTGCTTTAAGCTTATCGCGAAGCAATTGATTCTCAACAAACTTGCGATAGCTCTCTTCGGTAAGACCTAACTTCGTAAAGCTTTGCAGGGTGTTGTTGTATTGTCCCTGGAAGCCTTCGTATGTATAAGGGGTGGCTGTTGGAAGAGCAGTTGAAGTGGGACCAGCAGTGGGTGTAGCTGTTTCTGTTGGAGCCAAGGTCGCTGTTTGAGTTGGTTCAACGGTAACTTCCGCAGCAGGAGTTCCAGTGGTTGCATCTACAGGGGCAAGTGTAGAAGTTGGAGCAAGGGTCGGCACTTCAAGAGTAGCTGTGACAACTGGAGTCTTGGTTACGATGGTAAAGGCTTCGGCGGGAGCTTCAGGTGTTGAGAACTGTGTTGGGGTTACGGTTGGAGTGTAAGTTCCATTTGCAAAATAACCGAATTGAGCCTGAATGAATTTATCCAGTTCTTCTGAGCTGATTGTGATTCCACGCTTGGCTGCTTCCTGACGAATCAACTCTTCATTAATCATCTGGTCTAACACAGCCTGACCTAACACGGCTGGGGTGTCCAAATAATTCTGAATTTGTTGTAACTGGGAAGTAGCATCAATACCAAAGACCTGCTGGTATTGCAGGTTCATATTGTAATTAATAAGCAACTGCTGGCGTTGAATACGCACACGTGCTTCAAAATCTTTCACCAGAATCTTAGCGTCTCCCACCTTCGCAACAGGTTTCTGTAACTGAAGATAATTAATATCAAGGAAACCATAAGCAAGTAATAAAATGACGCCAACCAAAATACCGGTGAACACATAAATAATCAAGCGAGTCTGCTGACGTTCGCGTTCCAGGCGGGCAACATGTTTCTTTGTTGGTATGACGGGTTTCTTTTCTGTTTCATCTGCCATATTCGTACTCCTTCGTGAAAGTGATAAAAAAACAAAGCTTTCACAAATTAACATAAATTCGGGGCATGGAATGGTTCCCATGCCCCGCGAAAATCTTTCGGCAATTAGCGATCGTCGATCTTGCCGTCGAAAGGCAACAGAGCTACGTGACGAGCCTGCTTGACTGCAGCAGCCACGATGCGCTGGTGCTTTGCACACGCGCCGGTCTGGCGGCGTGGGCGAATCTTGCCTTCTTCAGTGACATACTTGCGGAGCAAGTCTGTCTTTTTGTAATCAATGGTCAGTTGTTTATCGTTGCAGAACTGACATACTTTTGGCTTTGCGAAAAACTTGCGGTCACCACCGCCGCCTTCGCCGCCTGAGAAATTGCGTTCATCACTCATGATCTACTCCAAACGTACTTAGAACGGGAATTCATCTTCCATCGAGGCGGAACCGCCATCCATGGAAGCGGCATCGGCTTCCTGCATATGATTATTATTTGCATCACGTCGATCGCCCAGCATCATCATCTCGTTTGCAACAATCTCCACGCTGGTATGCTTTTGGCCTTCTTTATCATCCCAACGGCGGGTTTGCAGACGTCCTTCAATATAGACCTGCTGTCCCTTTACAAGATATTGCTTGCAAATCTCTGCAAGATTACCCCAAGCTACAACACTGAACCACTCAGTTTCATTATGACGTTCCCCATCCGCGCTATTCCACGAACGGCTGACCGCCACTGAAAATGTAGTTACAGGTTTTCCTGAAGGGGTGTAACGCATTTCAGGATCTTTTCCAAGATGACCAATGATCTGAACTTTATTAAGGCCTCGGCTCATATCAATCTCCTTATAAAACTAAAGCTACCGGCAACCAACGAATGAAATTAACCAACTACAGAAAGCATGTGACGCATGATATTTTCCTGGTAACGAATATTTCGCTCCAGGTCTGCGGTGGCAGACGGGTTCATGGATACGTTCAACAGAACGTATTGACCTTCGCGCTGCTTGCGGATAATGTAAGCGAGTTTGCGACGACCCCAAACATCCACCTTATCAACACTACCGCCAGATTCGCTAACCCAACCCTTAACACGTTCGAGAACGGTGTTAAAAGCGGTTTCATCCAGATCGGGCTGGATAATACAAACTAATTCATAGTTGCGCATGGGAAAACCTCCTTTCCGTGGGTTTGTTCCAGTTCAAACCGTAGGTTTGCCAGGAACGGAAAGGCACGTATAAAAAACGTACCTGATGTTATAGCCCCTTTTGAGGAATACAACGGGCAAAGTTTACCACAATTTAGGGTGAAAAAACGCTTCATCCCTCGCTGAAACCTGACTCTGCCCAAGAAATATTTACCTCAGGTAGATGGGATTGCTGAAAATCCAACCGCGCTGCTTCCCGAGAAATCTCTTATAGGCTTCAATACGATACACCCCAGGCTCGGTCGTGATGTACGTGCAAGCTTGTTGATTCTTCCAGGTTTGAATTACCTGACCATCTTTTATCAATCGCATCTCTGCCGCAGATGGTAGTTTTGCCTGCAAAGTCACACCGCCTTTCGCTGGAATCTCATCTCCCATCGTAACAGTAGCATCTTTCCCTTGGGCCTTGAAGCGAAAATCCCTTGTGGATGCAGGCAGGTCATATCCAACTAAACAATGTCCAGCGGCCATGGCGTCATAAATCATCTTTTTATCAACGTTGACATCCCCACTTAAAGGCTCAGGGAGCAACACATGAGTGTTTACTGTGCGGAAATGAAATTCATAAGGGAAAATTTCACGGTGAATTCCAGCCATACTCATTTTAAGGGCATGGGCATCTGAGCCGCCAATTGCAACCACCCGACCTCCGCCAGATAACAACTCATCCCATTTTGCAATTGTAGAAGGTATCGGTTGGTGTGCCACGAAAGCAGGGAAAAATGCATAAAATGCGCCGTGTAATTTTGTCGGTACAACGGTTTTCAACTCGCTCAACGCATTCCATAATTCAATGCCTGTATAGTTTCGAACAGACCAATCCACCCAGGAAATATCAACTTCTTTAAATGCTGGCGCTTCAGGGTCATCAGGATGTGCAAGAAAAGCCAACCCGCCCGACTCGCGGACCTTGTCAATTAATCGTTGCGGATCATCTGCAAACGTAGCCAATTCACGCCCCGCTCCAAAGACCAACAAATGATTTTTGCAGGTCACGTGCCTGATCATTACACCTCTTCGCCGATCAACATGGTAGCTTTGTTCTTTTCCTTATAATATCCTTCAAACCCATTTACGAGGATATTGTGATCTGTCACAATCACCACATCCACGCCAACTTTGAATGCCGCGAAGCGATATCCTTATGAATCCCACTTCCATCAGAATATCGGGTGTGCATGTACGGAATTGACAACGACTTCTTGCATATGAAAATCCTCGTTTCAAAATCTTTCTCTTCCATTTCCAACAAAGGAAAGAAAAGGAAAGTGTTGAGTCAGATTCAGCCTTGTTGACGATTCGGTTCGCAAACAGGTATAATTTGCCCTTATTTCAAGGAGGCACATCGAATGACCAAGTTTTTGGATATTGCGCTAATTATAACCTCAGTAGGTTTGATTGCCAGCGTCATCTTGCAAAGTAAGGGTGCAGGATTGGGCGGTCTAACCGGCGCGGACTCAGGTGGTGTATTCACTGCCCGCCGCGGAATTGAACGCGTCCTATTTTGGGTGACGATCGTACTGAGCGTGATTTTTTTCGGTCTCGTCATTGCAATTCTTCTCATCGGAAACTAAAAATCACAAATTGAAGAAAGGCCGCCAAGCCATTGCCCGTACGCAGGGCGGCGGCGGCCTTTCTTTATTTCTACAAATATTATGAAACGATTACGCTGGCAGATTTTAGTTGTAGCGGTCACACTCGTGATCGTGGCTTTGCTATTGTTCAGCCAGAAGAATCCAGTGAGCCTCCCCACATTACCCGAAGCAGCGCCCGGCGGAATTTATACCGAAGCGTTAATCGGCTCGATGGGACGCCTCAACCCCATGCTGGACTGGAACAATCCCGCTGATCGAGATATCAACCGCTTGTTATTTAGCGGCTTGATGCGTTTTGATGATCGTGGGCTTCCCCAACCAGACCTCGCTGATTCGTGGGGTTCTTCTGCAGATGGAACGCTCTACAATTTCTCCCTACGCCCAAACGCACAATGGCATGATGGACAACCCGTCACCAGTGACGATGTAATCTTCACCATTGAGCTGATTAAAAGCAGCGGCTCCTTATTCCCTCAAGATATTAAAGATTTATGGTCTCAAATTCAAGTAAAGAAATTGGATGACCATACGCTTCAGTTTAAACTCCCTGAGCCCTTTGCTCCATTTTTAGATTACACCACCTTCGGAATTTTGCCCAAGCATCTACTGGAAACAGTTCCTGCAGATCAGTTAGCTACTTCTGATTTCAATCTGAAACCAATTGGTACTGGGCCATATAAGTTTGATCGCCTTATCGTCAGTGGTGGACAAATCACTGGCGTGGTTCTTGCTGTCAATGAAAACTACTATATTCAACGTGCTTATATTGAGCAGGTTGTCTTCCGCTTTTATCCTGACTCTGCTTCAGCATTTGATGCTTACAAGCAGGGTGAAGTTTTAGGCATCAGCCAATTAACCAATGACGTCTTACAAGCTGCGCTTCAGGAACCCACGCTTTCTGTTTACACCAGCAGACTTCCACAATTAGGCTTGGTATTCTTAAACAATAACAATCCCAGCACACCTTTCCTTCAAAACGCAAATGTGCGCAGAGCTTTGCTTTTGTCCATCAATCGCAACATCATCACCTCAAAAATATTAAATGGACAAGCCATCATTGCAGATGGTCCTATTCTGCCTGGGTCTTGGGCATATTACAACGACATCGAACATTTTGAATATGATCCAGACGCCGCCGCAGAACTTCTCAAAAAAGAAGGATACGTCATCCCTGCTGGTGGCGGAGATACACGAGCCAAGGATGGCCAATCCTTGAGTTTCACGCTCTCCCATCCCAATGATGAAATTCACACAAAAATTGCTCAAGCCATTCAATCGGATTGGGCACTGGTCGGCGTAAAAGTAGATTTGCAAGCTGTGCCTTATGACTCGCTAGTCAATGATTTCCTCTCGCCTCGAAATTATCAAGCGGCTCTTGCAGATTTGAATACAGCTCGCACTCCAGATCCAGATCCCTACTTGTTCTGGCATCAATCAGAAGCCACAGGCGGACAAAATTATTCTCAATGGGATAACCGCACTGCCAGTGAATTTTTGGAAACAGCCAGAACCTCAGCAGACTTTGCAGAACGTGCTCGCCTCTATCGTAACTTTCAGGTGATTTTCACCAAAGATATGCCATCCCTGCCTTTGTATTATCCTGTTTACTCTTATGGTGTAGATGCACAGGTCCAAGGTGTACAAGTGGCACCGATGTACGATACCAGTGACCGTCTTGCGTTGATTCGTGAATGGTATCTGGTCACCCGCCGTAGCCTGGAACAGACTCCACAACCAACCCTCCAACAATAAACAAAAAACAATAAGGAGAAGCCATGTTAAATAATGCTCTCGAATATGCACACCAAAATAAGGATAACTTCCTTAATCAATTAAAAGAAATTCTTGCTATTCCCAGTATTTCCACGTTAAGTGAAAACAAACCCGATATGCAAAAAGGCGCAGAATGGGTTGCTACCAAATTAAATGCCATCGGCATGGAGAAAGTGCAAATCATGCCCACGGGTGGACATCCCGTTGTGTACGGTGAATGGAACGGTGCTGGAAAAAATGCAATGACCATGATGATCTATGGTCATTATGATGTACAACCTGTCGACCCGATTGAACTTTGGACGACTGACCCTTTCAAGGCGGAAGTACGAGGCGAGAATTTGTACGCACGTGGCTCCTCTGATATGAAGGCCCAAGTCATGGCGTCCATCTATGCAGTTGAATCAGCACTTAAGGCTGGCATACTCAAAGTCAACCTCAAATGGTTGATTGAAGGCGAAGAAGAAATTGGTTCAGAACATCTCGGTGAGTTCATCAAAAATCACAAAGATATGCTCAAAGCTGATTTTTGTTTGAATCCCGATGCTGGCATGTTTGCGCCTGATAAGCCCACCATTGTCACTGGTTTACGCGGCTTGATGTATTCAGAGTTACGCGTATATGGCCCTACCAAAGATTTGCACTCTGGATTATTCGGCGGCACAATCCATAACCCAGCTCAGGCTTTGATTGAGTTGGTTGCTGGCATGCATGACACAAATGGAAAAGTAACTATCCCTGGTTTTTACGATAAGGTTCGCAAATTAAGCAAAAAAGATCGTGAAGAATTCAAACGCCTCCCAACCACAAACAAAGATTTGCTTAATATGACCGGTGCTCCAGCGTTATGGGGTGAACCACAATTTACTCCTGCCGAACGGGTAGGAGCGCGACCAACTTTAGAAATCAACGGCTTGCTCTCTGGCTTCACTGGTCAGGGTTCAAAGACCGTATTGCCTGCCTGGGCCATGGCAAAAATTTCTTGCCGTCTCGTGCCCGATCAAACCCCTGAAGAGGTTTTCAAACAAATCAAAGCGTATCTCAAGAAGAATGCGCCTAAAACCATCAAATGGGAATTGACCAGTTTGCACAATGCAGGCGCTGCATTGGTAGATAGTGACAATGCTGGCGTGCAAGCTCTTGCCAAAGCGCAGCAAACCATTTGGGGCAGAAAACCTTACTTTGCTCGTGAAGGTGGATCAATTGGTGTTGTAGTTCAACTGCAAGAATATGTTGGAGTGGATTCCGTGCTCTGCGGTTTTGGCCTCCCTGATGACAACGCACACTCTCCCAACGAGAAATTGCACTTACCCACTTGGTACAAAGGTATTGACGCCTTCATTCATATGATTCATAACTTGAGCAACTAATGGAAGATAGAATCATTACCTACGGCGGACAAGCCGTGATTGAAGGTGTGATGATGCGTGGACAAAAAGCCTACGCAGTTGCCATGCGTGCCCCCGATGGCAGCATCGTCACACATACTGAAAAGCTCGCTACTATGTATCGTTCAGGGATTACAAAGATTCCGTTTTTACGTGGCGTGATTTTGCTTTGGGACTCGCTTGGCCTTGGCATGGCGGCTCTTACTCTTTCAGCAAACACACAAACAGGGGAAGATGAAAAACTGGAAGGACCCGCTCTTTACTTAACCTTGGGCTTGTCTCTCGCCATGGGCATTGGCCTCTTCTTTTTGCTCCCCGCTGGAATTGGCGGACTTGCTGAACATTATCTCGGCTGGAGTTCATGGCTGAATAATTTAACTGAAGGTGTGATTCGATTGTTGCTGTTGGTGGGATATATCTGGGGAATTAGTTTCATGCCTGATGTGAAACGTTTATTCATGTATCACGGCGCAGAACACAAAACCATCAATGCCTTCGAAGCAGGAGCAGAGCTGACTCCTGAAGTGGTGGCTAATTACCCAATTGAACATGCTCGCTGTGGAACTGCATTTTTGTTGACCTTGGTTTTGCTTTCCATTCTGGTGTTCACTGCCATAGGTCCATTGCCCATGCTATGGCGTTTACTGAGCCGCGTTCTTTTCATCCCAATTTTGGCAGGCGTGGCTGTGGAATACATCCGCTGGACAGCCAATCATTTGGACAATCCCATTGTTCAAATATTGATTAAGCCAAACCTTGCTTTGCAGCACCTCACCACACGTACTCCTGATGCAACCATGTTGGAAGTAGCAATCGCTTCCTTCCAATCTATGCGAAAAGCAGAAGCAGAGATAGCATAACGTAGGGATTTCGTATTGAAAAAGACAGGCAATCGCCTGTCTTTTTTTATTTATTGCTAATTTTATTTTGCTACCATTAGAACTATGAAAATTATAAAGCGAGTTCTAAAATTTGCATGGCTGCCCGCCTTAATTCTCATGGGGCTTGTTGGTGGTTATTATATTTCCATCATAGGACGCCCCATTCCAATCCCTGAAAAGCGGTTGTTATTTAAAGGGGTCACCTACTATCGTCAAATCCGTTATTTTCCACATTCAATGATTGCTCACGTTTTGGTAATTGACACAAAAAGGGCAAATGGGTTTCAGTTAATGGTAACGCCTCCTGATGACGGTGGAAAAATCTCCGCACGAACCACATCCCAATTCTTGAAAGAATTTAATGTGCAAATCGCAATTAATGGGGATGGTTTCTTTCCGTGGTGGTCACGTAGTCCATTGGATTATTATCCCCACGTTGGAGATTCGGTCACACCCAATGGATTCTCCGCATCGTATGGGAAGATATATGCAGACGGCTTGCAAGATACAAACCCAGAGCCAACACTATACATCTCGCGCAAAGGTGAAATGGAATTCAATCGTCCTTCAAAGAAAATTTTCCATGCTCTCTCTGGAGACCGCATGTTAATTCAAGGTGGAAAAATTATAGAAAATTTAGATCCTACGACCCTTCAACCACGCACAGCCATTGGCTTAAGTAAAAACGGACGTTGGTTATACATTGTCGTAGTAGATGGCAGGCAACCGTTTTATAGCAATGGTGCTACATTTCTGGAACTGGCAAAAATTTTGGAAGATTTTGGAGCATTCAACGCCATAGCCTTGGATGGTGGCGGCTCTTCCACCATGGTGATGCAGGATGAAACTGGCAATTCAATTATCCTCAACTCACCTATTGATAATTACATCCCAGGTCGAGAACGCCCTGTTGCGAATCATCTAGGCATTTTTCTTGAGCAATAAAAAGTTAATATCACCAAGTTGCAACTCAAAACAAAATAATATGAATTAGAATTTACCTTGTGACACATGTTTCAAGGATAAATTCCCATGAGTTTTGAGTACAACGCCTATATTTTGCCATTAATCATTGCAGCGGCCATCTCCATCAGCACCGCCACATATGCATGGATTCGCCGCTCTGCAAATGGAGCCTCAGCCTTATTTCTGATGTCACTAGCCATCTCCATATGGGCTATTGGGTATGCCTTGGAAATTGCTGGCACCACCCTTGAAACAAAATATTTTTGGGGTGTCATCGAGTATTTGGGAATCGCTTTTGCTCCCTATGCATGGTTAATTTTTTCTTATAACTTCAGCAACGAAAATAATCCACTCTCAAAACGCTGGGTCAGTTTAATTGCTGTCATTCCAAGCATTACAGTAATCCTAGCCCTCACCACCAAATGGAATGGTTTGATTTGGAGCGAATATCACATCAACCAACAAGCTGGCTTTTCAGCGTTGGGAGTTAGCCACGGTACATGGTTCAATATTCATTTTGTATATTCTTATTTGCTGCTGGCAGTTGGAACTGCATTAATCATCAACACCTTGTTTCGAAGGCAAGGTCTGTATCGTAGTCAGGCAGCAGCCTTAATCATAGCCGTACTGGCTCCGTGGATTGGAAACGCAATTTACCTGACAGGCAATAGTCTGCTTGATTTAACTCCGTTTGCTTTCACAGTGACTGTCGTAGCCATTGCATGGGCCATCCTTGGATTTCATTTAGTCGATGTTGCGCCGATAGCCAGAGACTTAATTATTGACTCAATGCAAGATGGCATGATTGTCCTCAACATCCGCAACAGTATTGTGGATATCAATCAAGCTGCGGCCCGCATGATTGGCGTTTCCATTTCAGATGCACTCGGAAAAAATGCGGCAGAGGTATTCACGCCTTGGCCACATTTAATTGAAAGATTCCGTAGCGTGGTAGAAGCCAATGAAGAAATCACTGTAGGAAGTGGAAACGCAATTCGAACTTATGAAGTTCGCTTTTCGCCTTTAAAAGATCGGCAGGAAAATGTCGCTGGACGGGTAATCATGTTGCGGCGACAGAATGAAGCGCTCCCTTCAAAACAAAGATTCCCCAAGCAAGATATTTCGCCTCGCACTATGCCAAGGCAGGCTACTCAGTCTGCCGATACATCCAACTCTGGAACATTTGGTTGGCTAATTGACTTTTTCATCACTCCCGCAAAAGCAGACCTTAAGATTCCGTTAAACATGAATCCAAGTTGGTATCAAGCGCGAGAACGCTCTTTTACCATTATTACCAGAATTGCCGCTCTGCTTGGAACAATCGCTTATATACTTACTTTGCCATTGATACGAGGCACAGCAGTAACTGCCGTGAATTTAACCTACGGGGCCATTGTCCTAGTGTTGTGGATTTTAGGGCTACTGCGTAGTGCATCATTTCAAAACAGAGCTGTTTTATTTCTATCTTTGATTTTTGTTTTAGGTTTTGTAGAGACTCAAAACTTCGGGTTTTCTGTTGAAAGTTTTATCTTCTTCCTTACTTTTATCATCACAGCCGTATTGTTAACTGGCCGTAGTGGCGGCTGGATTGCGGCCAGCATTAGCTTTTTCACTTTGTTCTTCTTCAATTGGTTCATCAGCAAAGAAAACTTTATTCCTTATAATTTAAATTCTACCACCATTGCCCCTCGAAATTTTGAAGCAGGGTTGACCAGTCTCTTTGTGTTTACTGCCAGCGCACTTGCTATTTCAACTTCCATCACCATCCTCATGGAAAGTCTGAACCGTGCATGGAAATCTGAATCACAAGCCTCCAACTTATTACAGCAAGAACGTGATTTACTTGAACAACGAGTCGATGAGCGAACTCATGCTTTGGCAGAGGCTCGCGATGAAGCTATTAAAGTGAATAATGAATTAAGAAAATTCTTCAGTGCCATTGAACAAAGTGGGAATAGTGTTCTCATTATGGACACTGAAGGAAAGATTGAATATGTCAATCCAAAGTATACAGAAACCACAGGGTATGAACCCTCCGAATCTCTTGGAAAACATCCCGCCGTATTGATGAAGAAGCACGACTCCCCTCCTAGTCCAGAATCAAGTGATTGGTGGCAGGTGGTTTCTAAAGGAAATATCTGGCACGGTGTATTTCACAATCGAAAAAAGAATGGCGAACTGGTTTGGGAATCTGCCACAATCGCCCCCGTCTTTAACATGGACGGAAACATTAGTAATTACGTTGAGATCAAACAAGATATTACTGAGCAAAAGCTCTTACAAGATCAATTACAGAGTCAGAATGATTATCTGTCCATTCTGCATCAAATGACTCTTGACCTATTAAACCGCCGTGACTTGAGAGATCTTCTGCAAGCTATCGTAGATCGCTCAGCTATTTTGTTGGATGCCCCTTACAGTGAATTAATGTTGGAAGAAGATGGCTTTCTCGTGGTGGAAGCATTTACCAACAATCAACCTGGTATCAGTGGTGACCGAGTCACTCGCGACCAATCAAAATTGTCATGGCACGCGTTTGACACCAAACAACCCATCGTCCTGGAAGAATACTCTGCGTGGAAAGGACACCGCGAGATTTACAATCCGTACAATCTCCAAGCTGTGGCAGATTTTCCAGTGATGGCTGGAGATCGCTGTTTAGGGATACTGGCATTGGGGCGGTCAGAAAAAGGATACACATTTACTCCTGAACAGGTTCAATCAGGGCTTCTCTTTGCCAGATTGGTGGCTCTTGTGCTGGATAATGCCCAATTGTATGCCTCAGCTCAAAACGAAATTGCCGAGCGCAAGCGCACAGAAGCCTTGTTGCAAGAAAGTGAAAATCGATTCCGTCAAATCGTTGAAAACGCCAGCGATATTATCTACAGAACAGATGAAAATGGGAATTTTATTTACGTCAACCCAACGTCTTTGCGCATCATGGGGTCCAAAACTGAGCAGGATCTATTAGGGAAAAAGTACACTGAAATTGCTTCACCAGAATGGAAACATAAAGTTCAAAGATTTTATGAAAAGCAATTTTTACATCAGGAAGAACGGACCTATTATGAATTTCAAGCTGACACCTTCGCAGGTGAGACTATTTGGCTAGGACAAAATGTACAACTCATTAGGCAACAAGGCAAAATCATAGGATTTCAAGCCGTAGCCCGTGATATTACCCAACTCAAACAAGCACAAGAAGCGCTTGCCATCTCCCGCGACCAAGCATTGGATGGAAGTCGATTAAAGAGTCAACTGTTATCAAGAGTCAGCCACGAATTACGCACCCCGCTAGGCGGTATTTTAGGTTACGCCGAGTTACTACAGCACAAAACCTTTGGCGAATTGAACCCGAAACAAGCAGATGCAATCGAACAAATCATTCAAAGTTCAAACTATCTCACAAACATTGTCAGCGACTTGCTAGATCAGGCTCAAATCGAAGCCAAGTCAATTAGCTTACATAATGAATATTTCTCACCTGCACAGTTCTTACAAAAGGTAGAGACCAGTATTTCCACGTTGGCGGCCAAAAAGGGATTGATTTTTTCAACTTCCATTTCACCTGAACTACCAACGGAATTGTATGGAGATAAAAATCGCTTACAACAAATCTTAATTAATCTTGCTGGGAATGCTGTAAAGTTTACACGGCAAGGAAGTGTAGATATTCAGTTAAATCGGCCATCCCCCACCCAATGGACAATTGAAGTAACCGACACTGGAGCAGGGATTCCAACCGAAGAACACGAAAACATTTTTGAGCCATTTCGCCAGGTAAGCAATTCGATTACCCGTGAGAATCAAGGATCGGGGCTTGGGTTGGCGATTTCAAAACAACTGATAGAATTGATGAATGGGCAGATATCACTGCAAAGCGAACTTAATAAAGGTAGCAAATTCATCGTCACATTGCCCATCATTAACGCTCCAGGAGAATGACATGAATCAACCGTACGCGATCGTAATTGAAGACGATCCCAAGCTCAGCACAATCTACCAAACCGCTTTGCAGTCTGCAGGATTTAATACAGATGTAGATATGAATGGCGACAAATACCAGGCGCTTCTTGCCTCAGCCGAACCTGCCCTTGTTATCCTTGACCTTCATCTTCCATATGCATCAGGTGTTAAGGTATTAGATGAGATTCGCGAAAAATATCCGCAAACAATTATCACTGTAGTCACAGCAGATTTTATTCAGGCAAAAACTATAAACGAAAAAGCAGATCATGTACTCATTAAACCTGTCAGCGTGGCAAGTTTGCTGAGAATCGCAGAAGCAATTAAAGGGTAGTCCCGAAGCGTTTTTCCTTCTCATTAAAAACAGATACACATAAATGTGTATCTGTTTTTAATTTAATTCCAAAATAAACGGCAACTATTCTGCAACACCGCCGCAACCTTGCTGTAATGCAAGGTGGAAGAGCAGAGCCATATAATGAAAATCGATCAATCCTATTTAATGAAAAAAGATGGGAAAGGTTTTCTTCTTTCATTAGATTTAATTTTCTTATCCAAAAAATAAAAATGACTTGGATTGTAAGAAACATCTTTAGGAGGTGACAAAACACCCATATGAAATCTATTTGACGGAAAATTTGTCATGTCAAAATCGCACAACATTAAGGAGAATGTA
The DNA here is from genome assembly GCA_046328925.1 of Anaerolineales bacterium. Taxonomy (GTDB): domain Bacteria; phylum Chloroflexota; class Anaerolineae; order Anaerolineales; family Villigracilaceae; genus Villigracilis. The sequence continues at coordinate 12,702 of JAXLVT010000003.1, read as the reverse complement.
TACATGAAATCGAAATATCTCTATCAAACTTTCATCATGCTCGCCATGCTATTCAGTAGCTTTGGCGCAAGCAGCCAGGTTTTTGCAAAATCCAGTCAAGAAGTCATTGTGACACGCACCCTGAGTTACTGGGATGCGACTTATTCAGGAAATGTAGACGCGAACCGTTTTGAAAAATGGCAGTTTGAATTTACTGAATCCAATAACTTCACCGTCACAGCCACCCCCACCAGCGGAGACCTTGTTCCGTTGTTGACCTTGATGGATTTAAACGGTAATGAAATTTCCACCAGAACAGGTGCTATCACCAGCAACCAACCTGCTGGAACCTATTACTTGCAAGTCCAACCTTCTTCAGGAACTGGTGCCTACAACCTCACCTTCCGCAAGACGGATGCAACCAATGAAGTTTCAGTCACCATTGAAGTCAACCCCTCCAACATCATCGTCGGTGAGTCTTCAGTTGTTTCTGTCATTTTAAACAATGTCCCCACCAGCGGATATAGCAGCGCTGAATTCACATGTTCTATCAACCCAGACATTGTAGAAATTAGTGGCATCACCGATGCAGGTTTATTTGGCACAGATGCAGTTACAGTTGTAAATGGCCCACAAAATGGAAGTTTTATTTTTGCTATTGCAGGTAGCAACGGAAATAAAGCCGTCACCAGTGGTGCTGTATTCACTTTCAATGCGAAGGGTTTGCAGGCGGGACAAATCACGATTGAATGTGCAGCCCGTGTATCCAGCGGCGATAACACTTTGACCACCATCCCCACCAACCCAGCCACCGTAAACATCACGGAAAATGGAACATTGGCAGGGCAGGTCAACGCCAGCAAACCAGTCACCATCAAAGTTTTCAAAGCCGATAACACCCTGGTCACTTCAGCAACTGCTGGTACCGATGGAACCTTCAGCTTCAGTATTCCTGCTGGAACCTACACCGTCACAGCAAATGCAGAAGGCTTCCTCAGCGCACAAGGTACCCCCACCATTACCAGCGGAGCTACCACCACCTTGCAAACAATCAGCTTGCTCGCTGGTGACATTGACAACAACGGCGTGATCGATCAGTTCGATGCATTGACAGTTGGTATGAGCTACAACACAGCCACCCCTGCTGCTGCTGACTTGAACAACGACGGCACGATTAACGTTTTGGATCTTGAATTGCTCGCCAGCAACTATCACAAATCTGGCGCATTGGCTTGGCAATAATTTTTTAAAAACTATTGGGACACATGGACATGTCCATGTGTCCCAACCTCTGGAGCTTACAATGAAACCAATCAAATCTTTTATTCTTGCAATTATTCTTTCTTTCATTTTTGTTCTCACCGCCAACGCACAGGCGGCTGAAACCATTTGGCTAACATCCAACTACCTCAATCCAAAAACAGGGGAAACCGTGGTGGTCACAGTCAATGCCATTTCAGCCACGCCCATTCAAGGATTTAATTTCCAGATTCGTTATGACCCGACTTGCGTGCAACCAGTCAATGCTTCAAGTTCCATCGCAGGGATGAACGGACTCTCGCTTCCTCAAACCCCAGGCTTGGTCGATGCGTCTTTTGCAAGTACTACGCCTCAAACTGCAAACGGCGTATTGGCAGAAGTTCAGTTTTACACCTTAAGAGGATGCCAAACCAACCTGACCCTTGAAGCCGCTTCTCTTGCCATACGTAACGAATCAGGTTTTGCCGCACCGTTGACTAGCGTCACAATTGGCGAAAAAACTCTGGCAGTCAATATTGACAGTGCCGTTGGAAGTTCAGAAGCGCAAGCATTATTGGGAACTCCGCTTCCACTTGGCACCGCTCCTGTAACTCCTCCCAGTTCCAAGTTACCTAGCTGGATTATTGTCCTGCTCACCTCGCTAATTGGTGCTGTTTTGTTATTTATTCTTTACAGACTTTTACGACAGCCTTCTGGTTCAAATTCAAAGAAATCAAATTCAGCACGTGCCGCTGTTTTACAAATCAAGCGCGGACCCTTTGCAGGAAAAAACTTTACATTGACCAAACTTCCATTCCGCATCGGACGTGACCCAAACAATGAACTCTGCCTCAACGATCCCAATTTGAATGCACAACATGCACAAATCATCGCGGCAAATAACTCTTACTATCTTCTCGACCTTGGTGGCGATACATTCGTCAACGAAAAACCCATCAACAAGAACTCAACCATCTTAAAGTCAGGCGATACCGTTCGTCTTGGACAAAACGTATTATTCGTGTTCGGATCATAATTTTTATCGACATAGGCGTCCCATGGCAAACTTTACAACCGTACATTGCACCTGCCAATTAAGGAAAGTGTAATTATGAAATCGAAATTTGCATTTCAATTCTTTGTTCTCCTGGCGTTGATTACGTCCATGCTTCCCAGTGAAGTAAACGCGCTCGGAAATACCGCCGCACCTCCAGCGGATATGTTTCAATTACCTTGGGAACAAGGAAAAGCCTGGGTCGCCATGGATGGCTTTGATAACGGGACAAAACGAGCAACCACCAGTCCGCACAACTACAAAATGGGCGGTGCCGTAGACTTTGCACCACATGTCAACATGCAAGTTGGTGAAGATACATCAAGCTTCTGGGTCACTGCCGCTGCAGGTGGAACGGTATTCGAAGTATCCAGTTGTCACGTAAAAATTGATCATGGAAACGGATGGACCACAGAATATTGGCATCTCGATAATGTTCAAGTCAAAAAATATGATGTCGTCAGCCGTAATCAAAAATTAGGCGTGGTTGCAGATAATAAGTATCAACACGTCTGTACTGGGAACGAATACCCTGGTCCACATTTACATTTTGTGATGCGACCAGATATGAAGGCCACTACTTTTGCTGGTTGGACAATCAATTACAACTCTCTTCTAAATAAAACTACTTTTTCAAAAGGCAGTCAAAATGTGGGGTCTTTTGTTCCCCTCTTAAATGCACCAAATTTACAAATTGTGACTCGCGATTCACTTCTATTTGACATTAACTACACAGGCAGTGTCGATGCGTATCGCTTCGAAAGATGGTCGCTCAATTTACCGGAGCCCACCACTTTCAACATTAATGTAAGCCCTTCTGCAATTGGATTAATTCCAACCGTTGTCTTGTTGGATTCAAACGGTAACGAAATCAGCCGAGCCAATGGCATATTGAATACCACACAACCTGCTGGAAATTATTTCGTTCAAATCCAACCCGAGGCTGGGAACGGATTCTATAGCTTGGTGCTTCACAAAGACAGCACATCAGGATCAACCAACACGCCAACACTTGTTGGAACCGTCGTCGCAACAACAGATACTCCAACACAAACCGCAACACCTGTTGTGACCGATACCGCAACCTCAACGCCAACACCGATTTTCACTGACACACCGACGGCAACGCCCACATCTGTTTTTGCAGATACTCCAACTTTCACCCCAACATTGGTTCCAAGTAGCACGCCTTTCTTCACAGACACGCCAATGTTTACCAACACCCCAGTCAACACCGACACGCCGACAGCTACTGAAACACCAATAGCAGCTACGGCTACCAATACCTTAATTTTCACAGAAACCGCCACAGCCACCAGCACAGTTGTCCCAACAAACACACCCATGGTGTCTGACACACCCACATCAACAAGTGTTGCCAGTGTCACTGATACACCCATCTTCACCAACACACCGACAGCTACTAACATTCCTGTTACAACAGATACGCCAGTTGTAACCAGCACGCCAAGTATCACAGATACACCTGTTTCAACCAATACACCCGCCGTGACAGCAACGTCAGTTCCCACTGGCCCCTATGTATTGACAGATGTAACTACAACTACCCTAATTCTGGGTCAAACCAGCGTAGTGACAGTCAGCTTGAACAACATACCTGCAGAAGGTTACACAAGCGCAGAATTTATCTGTTCTTATAATCAAAGCCTGCTGGAAGTCAGTAATGTAGCCCTCGCATCTGTATTTGGCACGGATCCAGTCTCTGCCATGAGTGGTTCACAAAATGGAAGTTTCATCCTCGCAGTAGCAGGCAGCAATGGACAAAAAGCCAGCGGCAGTGGCCCCGCCTTCACCTTCAATGTGAAAGCACTACAACTCGGACAAACACCTGTTGAATGTACGGCTCGTGTTTCAAAAGGCCAAGGTGTGTTGGAAAACATTCAATCCATTGGAGATAATGTGACAATCCTCGCCTCCATCTCCACTCCAACTGCAACGCCTGTGACATCGACAAACATTTCAGGTCAAGTGATTGCCAGTAAACCAGTGCTCATTCGTTTGTTCAATCCAGATAACACGGTAGCGGCCTCAACCACAACCAACCCAGATGGAACCTTCAACATCACCATTTCTGGCGGGGTGTACACAATTGTTGCTTCGGCAGAAGGTTTCTTAAATGCACAAGGATCGGTTGTCTTGAACAATGGTGTACCAGCCACCATGTCTACTGTCAATTTGCTTGCAGGTGATATTGACGGCAACAGCATCATTGACCAGTTTGATGCGCTGACGCTTGGTATGAACTACAACGCCTCCACACCCACCGCAGCAGACTTGAACAACGATGGCGTCATCAACGTCTTAGACCTTCAACTGTTGGCAGCCAATTATCATAAATCTGGCGCACTAGCCTGGCAATAATCCTCTAAATACAAAAAGCTCCGCAAGCTTAGGCTTGCGGAGCTTTTTGTTATACAACTCAAAATTCAATTTCACCGATTTGCTCAAAATTGATATCGAACAATTCTTCAGCCTCGGTCTCCAATTCAGCATCAAGACCATCTCCTGCTTTGATGCCACGGTTGCAATACGATCGATAAGGGCAGTAATTGCACTTCGCGACTTCATCAGTTTTCGGGAAGGAGGATGCGGTTGTGATTTCATCTGCAATTCTGAGGAGTGCATCCCAATCTCGTTTAAATTGAGCTGTGTTATAGGCAAATCGCGCAGGCTCGGAGGGAAAATCTGCAAACCAATAAATCATTTCAATTTGTTCGGGTTCAAATGGTTTGCCATTATTTAAATGCATACCCGCGTTAACCAACAAGGCTCGATACACTCGAGTTTGCCAGCGAGTTGCTAACCACTCATTCTTCGGTCGCTTGCGATACGTCTTCCAGTCATAAATATATACCTTGCCATCATCAGACAATCCCACCAAATCATATTTCGCAAGCAAACGAAATTTCCCTAACGGCGCAGAAAGCGTTAATTCAGTTTGAAGATGAGACAAGTTGCTTAAGCCTGTTTGATTGAATGGGAAAAAGTTTTCCCACCAACGTTGAAGGTTGTCCGTATTGGCCAGCTTGCTGATTTTCTCCGCTGGAATTCCAATCAAATATTGTTGCACCAAGCGGTGAAAATACTCCCCTTCTTTTTGATGCTTTTCATTTTCAATAGCAGGCTCTGTCTCAATAGCTGGATAGGCCAACTTTTGAAGATAACGCAATTCAAAGCGGCGTTGACAATCGTTGTAATCTTGCAATGAGGACTGGCTAAGAGCAGTTAATTCAAGCATGCCTCTATTTTGCCACAGAATGTTTTAACTTTGCAAAATCGGCTCATACAAATAACGAGGCCTGAATCATAAAATTTCAGGTATAATCCCGAACATGATTTTTAAGTTTGCAGCAGGTCAATCTCCCCTCGTGATCGGTGTCCGTGGTTTCATTTCCGCAGAGCCTTCTGGAATCGCGCCTGCTCACTGAACGGACAGAACTTCGTCTTATTCAAACGCCGCAGGTTGCCTGCGGCGTTTTTTTATTTAATAATTCAATATTATGGAAATCAAAATTGTTCAATTAAAACTCGCAAATATAACCCACGTGCTCGGTGCAATACGCCTTTTTGAAAATCTCAGTTGGGAGATTCAACGGGGACAAAAAATCGGTTTAATCGGTGCGAACGGCGCTGGCAAATCTTCGTTATTCAAATTGATTGAAGGTGAACATTCCCCCGAAATGGGCGGAACCATCACCCGCGCCCGCCTCATCACAACGGGATACTTGTCACAACACCCCGAGCTTGACCTTTCCCTGACGGCATTAGATGCCGCAATTGCAGGCAATCCGCGTGTGACAGAGGTTCATGCAGAATTGGAACGCGTTGAAAATAGCTTAGGCGACCCAGAAGTCTATGGAAATGAGAAAAGATTACAAAGTGCGCTTGAGAAGCAACATCAACTACTTGAAGAATACAATGAACTTGGTGGAGATTCATATCCGCTGTATGTTCGTTCCATTCTGCTCGGGCTGGGACTCGCCGAAAGTGAATTAAATAAGCCGTTATCTGTTTTGAGCGGCGGACAAAAAAAACTTGTTGGGTTGGCACGGTTGCTTTTGGTCAATCCAGATATTTTGCTTTTGGATGAACCTGACAATCATCTCGATTTGCCTGGAAAAATCTTTCTTGAAAAACTCATTCGGGACTATGAAGGCACAGTCGTCATCATCTCACATGACCGTTATTTACTCGATGCCGCCGTCACCCACATTGCAGAACTGGAAGATGGCAAGTTAACTGTCTTTGAAGGTGACTATTCTTCCTACATGGCAGATAAGGAATTGAGATTAGCCAGACAGGAAGAACTATTCCGTGCACAACAACATGAAGTGACAAGAATGCAGGAAGCCATCAAACGCTTTGCCATTTGGGGCAAAATTTATGATAACGAGAAGTTTGCCGCAAAAGCCAAAACCATGCAAAAGCGTTTGGACAAGATGGAAAAGATAGAGAAACCTGTGCTCGAGCGCAAACGCATGGAATTGAGGTTAAGTGGCTGGCGTGGTTCTAATAAAGTTTTAGAGCTCGCCAATATTTCAAAATCTTTTGGATCCAAAAGAGTCTTTTCCAAACTCAATCAAACCGTTTGGCATGGAGAACGAGTTGGTTTAATTGGCGCAAATGGCGCTGGAAAATCTGTTTTGCTCAAAATGATTCTGGAAAAAGAAGCTCCAGATGTCGGCGAAATCAAGATCGGTCCCAGCATCTCCATTGGACATTATTCACAAGAACATGAAACCTTGGATTTCAATCAAAAGGTTGTTGACGCTGTGCGGTATGCAGGTGAAATGAATGAAGGAAAAGCAACGGCTTTTTTGTTGCATTACCTTTTCACCTACAAACAAGTGACACAAAAAATCAGCGAACTATCTGGTGGAGAGAGAAGCCGTCTGCAATTGGCGTTGTTGGTTTTATCTGGAGCAAATTTCCTTTTACTGGATGAACCCACCAACAATTTGGATATTGCCTCAGCCGAAGTGTTGGAACAAGCACTTTCAGAATTTGAAGGTACAGTATTGGTCATCTCTCATGACCGTTATTTTCTCGATCGCACCGTGGAAAGATTACTGTGCATCGAAGATGGTCAACTGGTTGAGTATCAAGGCGGCTACAGTGACTACCTAGAAAAGAAAGGTAAAAAACCATAACCTGTTGTTAACAAAAAACAGGGATGTTTCAATACAATTACGCATCTTTTCTATTTGGAGCAAAAATGGAACTTCAATTTACTGAGCTAGAAAACAGCATCAATGCCATCAAATTAATTGGCGTCTTGGACACAAACGGAGTCGGTGCGATTGAGACAAAATTTGCAGGCTATAGTACTGGCGATCATTCCAAAGTACTTGTTGACCTGGCGGATGTTGAATTTCTAACATCGATTGGCATCGGCTTATTGGTCACCACCGCAAAATCAGTTGCGAATCGAGGCGGAAAGATGGTCATCCTGAAGCCAAATGAAAATGTCAAAGGTGTTTTTGAAATGACTGGAATTCTGGATATTATTCCAGTTTATATGGACCTTGAAGAAGCTATTCAAGCATTAATCAAAAAAGGTTGAGGATACTCCTCAACCTTTTTTGTAATTTACTTCTGAGCATTTCCATGCTCAGCATCAAACACATGGGAATGCATATTGGCAATCCATTGTTTGCCATCTTCTGTCATACGCAAGTACACGAGGGCATCTTGAATAAATGGATTTACACTTTCCCAATAAAAAGAAGCATAACTCAATCGCATATCATTGGGGGATTTGTAGCCATATTTTTCATTCACACCCAACTCGTGAAATTCATAAAATAATGCAGGGGTCTTGCGCAAGTAATCGGGGTCACCTAATTGACCGATAAAATCTGCCGCACGCACCAAGCCACCAAACCCTTTTGTATCTTTATATTTTTCACCATCAGGAGAAGGAAAACGAGTCATCTCAATGTACTCGGCAATCAGGTCGGCATCCAATAGTTTTGTCATATCTTGAAGCAAGCCTGAGCCAAAACGCTCCTTGACAAACAATTTACTTCGGCTCACATGATAAGGCGTCAATGAAACATCGGTGCCATCTGCGGGTACACGCACCAATTCGTCTCCGACACCAGAAGCGAACACATCTTTTGTATCCTGTCTACACACCCCTTTGACATATCCAATATCGTGGCACATTACTGCGATCATGAAATGCATCCAATCACGTGGGCTGACTCCACCTTCACGTAGATGCTTCCCTTCAATAATCGCCTGTCCAGCAAGTGCAACCATAATGGTATGGTCAATATCATGATACAGAGCATCCGAGTTGGCGATATTTTCCAAGGCCAATCGCCCAGACCAAGCCACAATACGACCAAAACTTTTATCAATATCCCCATACGTCCGTTCATAAACGACACGTAATTGTTCCACGAACATATCAATCGTAAGTGACTGCCAATTGATCATCTCGCGCTCCTCGCGTTAAAATAAGCCAAAGTTTACCAGAAACACAAGACATCCCACAGAAAGGAAATCATCTTGTTATGTCCAAAACACCCATGTTCTTAAAAGGTTTTCTACTCGGAAGTTTCCTTGTTTTGTGTGCAAATGGATTGGCTGCGCAACTCCTCTCAGACTGTGGCTTGCCAGCCGTACTTGGAATATCCCACTGCTCTGACGATATTGTTCGAGTCGGTTTTCCCTTCATTTTTCTGAAACAAGGTGGATATATCGGACAAAACATACTAAATCCCCAAATTTTGCTGCTCGACCTGTTGATTGGTTTGGGCATCGCATTATTAATTGGTTTCGTAATGCATCGACGTGCAAAAATAAAATAGTCCACAAAATCAACTCTGTGCTATAATCCGCGCCACGATGTACAACCGCATCCAATTTGCCAATAGCGACAATAATAATGATAATAACGATCCTGGAATCGTCGGGCGAAGCTTTGCTGGTTGACAGAGTACTCAAGTCAAAACCAATCGCCCGACGCAAACGCGAAGGGCGATTTATTTTATCTAAATCTTTAACCACGAAGAGCACAAAGGTGGAGTGAATGTTCAACGCGAAGATTCCTTTTAGATTTTCTTGGTGACCTTTGTGGTAGAAAACGAATTTTCGGAGGCATTATGTACAGAACTCATACTTGTGGAGAATTACGCTCCAGTCATGCAGGGCAAAAAGTGACCCTGACAGGCTGGGTCCATCGACGACGTGACCATGGCGGGGTGGCCTTTTTCGATCTTCGAGATCGACTGGGAATTGTTCAAGTCACCATTAATCCTGACCTTCCCAAAGAAGCTTTGGATATCGTAGCCAATGTGCGTATGGAATGGGTTTTGCAAATTGAAGGGACCGTGCAAAAGCGCCCCGAGGGAATGGCGAATCCCAAAATGGAAACTGGCGAAGTCGAAGTCATTGCATCCGATGTCAAAGTTCTCAACCCTGCCAAGACCCTGCCCTTCATGGTCAGCACAGACACAGACCTTGCTGACGAAAACACCCGCCTCAAATATCGCTACCTTGACCTGCGCCGTGAACGCATGACGCACAATATGGTCTTACGCCACAAGGTCATCAAGTTCATGCGTGATTATCTCGACAAGGAAGGCTTCATCGAGATTGAAACCCCCATCATGTTCAAGGCGACGCCTGAAGGCGCGCGTGACTACCTTGTCCCCTCACGTGTATATCCAGGTCAGTTCTATGCCTTGCCACAATCTCCGCAACAGTTAAAGCAACTGCTCATGGTCGCAGGCATGGATAAGTACTTCCAAATCGCACGTTGTTTCCGTGATGAAGATTTGCGCGGCGACCGCCAACCTGAATTCACACAACTCGATCTTGAAATGTCCTTCGTTCATCGTGACGATGTGCTCGCCCTTGTCGAAGGTTTGTACACTGCGATGATTCCTGCAGTCACTCCGCACAAGAAGATCCTGTCCACACCATGGCCTAAGATTTCTCATCATGAAGCACTGGAAAAATATGGTTCAGATAAACCTGACTTGCGCTTCGGTATGGAATTGATTGAAGTCAACGATGTTTTCACGAAAAGTGAATTCCGCGTCTTTCAATCTACACTGGAAGCTGGTGGCGTGATCAAATGCATCATCGCCCCGAAAAGTGCGGACATGTCCCGCAAGGAAGTGGATGCGCTCACAGAAGTGGCGAAGACATTTGGAGCGAAGGGAATGCCCACGTTGGCAATCACAGCTGAAGGCGTGAAAGGAAGCGCGTCGAAATTTGTCACCGCAGAAGAAGTGGAAGCGCTCAAATCCAAGACTGGTGCAAAAGAAGGCGACCTCATCATCTTTGCGACTGATGCACGCGCTGTTGCCAACAAAGTTCTCGGTGGATTGCGCCTTTGGTTCCGCGACAAGTTAAACCTTGCGGACAAAGATTTGATGGCCTTCGCATGGGTTGTGGATTTCCCCTTCTTTGCATGGAATGAAGAAAATCAGGCATGGGAGTCAGAGCACCATCCATTTACCATGCCCAAGATGGCTGACCTTGATAAGTTTGATACCGACCCTGGTGCTGTTTCATCTGATGCATACGATATGGTTTGTAATGGATACGAGATGGCCTCGGGTTCAATTCGTATTCATCGCCGTGATATTCAAATGAAGATGTTCCAAATGCTTGGTTTAACTGATGAAGACATTCAGACAAAATTTGGACACATGCTCGAAGCCTTTGAATATGGCGCTCCTCCACATGGTGGCATGGCCCCTGGCATTGACCGCCTCGTCATGCTCCTCGCGGACGAACCTAATATCCGTGAAGTGATTGCTTTCCCGAAGAATCAAGCTGGCCGTGACGTCATGGCTGATGCGCCTTCTGCTGTTGAGCCAAAGCAGTTGAAAGAGTTGCATATTAAGTTCGAGTAATCAAGAGGTTTTATGTCAATTCGTGTTTGTCTCGCCGGCGCTACGGGTTGGGCAGGCTCCGCTGTAGCCCGTGCCATTGCACAGCTTGAAGATATAACCATCGTGTCTGCGGTATCACGCACTCATGCTGGGAAAAATTTAGGCGACGTGCTGGCTGAGTCACGATTGACATGCTCGATTTATGCAACCGCTGAAAAAGCACTGACCACCCAACCTTGTGATGTGTTCTTCGAGTTCACCAAGCCTAATGTGGCCAAATCCAATGTGTTGACCGCACTAGGGCACAAAGCCCATGTAGTGATTGGAACATCGGGATTAACAGAAGCGGACTATGAAGAAATTTCAGCCGCTGCTGAAAAAAATCAACGTGGCGTATTGGCAGTTGGCAACTTTGCATTGACTGTTGTTCTGTTACAAAAGTTTTCCGAGATCGCTGCCAAATTCATCCCACAATGGGAAATCATCGATTACGCTCACGATGACAAAAAAGATGTTCCCAGCGGAACCGTACGTGAGTTAGCGCATCGATTATCGAAGGTTCGTCCCTCAGAATTGACCGTGTCACTAGACCAAATCCAAGGTCCATTGGAAACACGCGGTGCACCATTGAACGGTTCACAAGTACATTCCGTACGTCTGCCAGGCTATACCATCTCTGCAGAAATCATCTTCGGCATGCCCGACCAGAAGCTCACCATTCGTCACGACTCAGGTAGTAGCGCCCAGCCGTATGTCGATGGTGCATTGTTGGCAATTCGCAAGGTCAATACGTTTACAGGTCTGCGTCGCGGATTGGATAGTGTTCTTGATTTAGAGAGTTCAAAATAATTTTTCACCACAAAGTGTCACAAAGAATCACAAAGGTTTTCCTTAGTGACCCTTTGTGACCTTCGTGGTAAAGAGGTTTTATGACCCAAACAATAGATACCAGCACAGTCAAGCATGTCGCCACTCTTGTGCGCCTCGGAATCTCCGAAGAAGAAGCGCAGAAGTTCAGCGGACAATTCTCGTCCATTATTGATTACTTCAACATGCTCAACGAAGTGGATACGGAAAATGTCATCCCCGCATCGGACATTGCCAACGCCGAAAACGTTCTTCGTGAAGATGTGGTCAAGCCATCCATGAGCCATGAAGAATTTATCAAGAACGCGCCAAAATCCGAGCGCGGCTATGTCAAAGTGCCGACTGTGTTGGGTGAAGAATAAATGATTTCTTAAACACAAAGGACACCAAGTACACAAAGGAAGAGCAAGGATTAATTAAAAAGGTTTTCCTTAGTGCCCTTTGTGTCCTTCGTGGTTAAAGGTTTTAAAAATATGCAACTACACAACCTCACCATTCGCGAAGCCTCAGAGCTTCTTACATCCAAAAAAATCTCCAGCGTGGAACTCACACAGGCTGTCCTTCAACGTGCCCACGATGTGGATGACAAGATCAAATCCTACGTCACCATCACCGATGATGTGGCACTGGAACAAGCCAAACAGGCCGATGAACGCATCGCCAAAGGAACAAACATCACTCCACTGA
>JAXLVT010000029.1:0-50214 GCA_046328925.1 Anaerolineales bacterium | reverse complement strand
ACAAATTGATATAGCCAGGAGCACCGTTCAAAACGGTAATTGGCAAATCTACATCGGTTGGCATGAAAACGCGTGCAGGTGCTTGTTGCGGATTTGCTCCATAGCGGAGAGGAAGAGAAGAAGTCATTGATAATTCCTTTTAGCGTACAAGTTGAACTTTTTTATATCCTTCAATCAGTTCACCGATGACAAAGGGTGTTTCTGGAATCAGGGTTTGAATGATAGAAACGGACTCTTTATCCACGATGGCAATCATGCCAAGTCCCATATTGAAGACACGGTACATTTCTTCAGTGGAAATATTTCCTTTTTGTTGAATCAGATTCCATAAGGACGGCATGGGCCACGACCCTAGTTGAATTTTTGCATCCAACTCATCAGGCAAAATGCGTGGAATATTTTCAAGGAATCCGCCGCCAGTGATGTGAGCTAATGCTTTGATGTGAGAGAGCAGAGAATAGAGAATAGGAAAGTAAGAACGGTGCGGAGTAAGGAGTGCATCAGCTAAAGTTGAGTTGAGTTCTGGAGAAAATGTTTCAAGTGAAGTGTCTGCAAAGATTTTGCGGATTAGCGAATATCCATTCGTGTGAGGTCCGCTGGACTTCAAGCCAATCAATACATCGCCTGCTTTGATATTCTTGCGTGGAAGAATATCATCCCGCTCCAACACGCCGACAATTGTCCCAGCCACATCAAACTCCCCTGCTTGATACACACCAGGCATTTCGGCAGTCTCGCCACCAAGCAAGGCCATGCCCGCTTCCTGACAGGCTTCGGCAATTCCAGTCACTACTTCAGCTGTTTGTTCGGGATTCAATTTGGAGGTGGCAAAGTAATCCATAAAAAACAGCGGACGCGCTCCCTGCACCAAAATATCATTGATGCAATGATTGACAATATCATGTCCGATGCTGCGATAACGTCCAACAGATGAAGCTAGTTTTACTTTGGTACCAACTCCATCCGTAGAAGCGACCAACACTGGTGACTTCATTTCTTTTAAGGCAGACACATCGAACAGTCCACCAAAGGAACCGATGCCAGCCAATACTGATGAGTTATATGTGGACTTGACCGCGTCTTTCATCAACTCAACGGCGCGATTGCCCGCATCAATATCCACGCCAGAGGAGGCGTAATCAGATTTTGTCATTTCACACCTTTCAAAGCACGATGACCAATATCCTTGCGATAGTTCTTACCATCAAATGAAATACTGTTTATGTTTGAGTAAGCAGTATCAATTGCAGATGCAATATCATCAGACCATGCAGTCAGCCCGAACACACGTCCACCAGAAGTAAGCACTTGGTCATTCTCTAATTTTGTCCCTGCATGAAAACAAATCATATTTTCAGGAAGAGTTGAAAAACTCACAGGTTTTCCAACTTCAACTTTTTCTGGATACCCTTTACTAGCCAGCACCACGCAGACCGCTGCGCCATTCTTCCAGCGGACATTTACATCTGCCAAAGTTCCATCCACACAAGCTTCAGCAATATTAAGTAAATCAGTCTCTAACAATGGAAGCACAACTTGGGTCTCAGGGTCGCCAAAGCGGGAGTTAAATTCCAGAACGCTGAGGCCACTCTCCGTTAAGATCAGACCCGCATACAGAACACCAACGAATGGAATTCCTTCCACACGCATCCCGTTAATCGCAGGTCTCAAAACTGTTTCCAATGCCTCATTCAACATATCTGCTGTAAAAATTGGAGCAGGCGCGTACGCACCCATGCCGCCTGTGTTCGGACCTTCATCTTCATCCAATAATCGTTTGTGATCTTGTGCTGGCAGCATCGGAACAATCGTCGTCCCGTCTGTAAATGCCATCAACGAAACTTCAGGGCCATTCAGCCGCTCTTCAATCACAACTTCTGAGCCAGCACTGCCAAATGTTTTATCAATCAAAATGTTTTCAAGCGTCGACTTTGCTTCTTCAAATGTGTCAGGAAGAATCACGCCTTTGCCAGCCGCCAAGCCCGAGGCCTTAATGACAATTGGATAATCAACAGATTGCAAATAATGAATGGCGTCATCCAGATTTGTGAATGTGGCATAACGTGCGGTTGGGATGTGATATCGCGCCATAAAATCTTTTGCAAAAACTTTTGATGCTTCAATCTGCGCCGCAGCTTGCTTCGGTCCAAAACAGCGGATATTTTCCGCTGACAGTGAATCCACCAACCCCGCCGCAAGTGGAATCTCAGGCCCGACGATTACCAAATCAATTTTCTTTTCTTTGCAAAAATTGATAACCGCCTTGTAGTCATTTGTATCCACAGATACATTTTCGCCACAAGCATTCGTGCCTGCATTGCCAGGTGCGATGAAAAGCTTCGTCAAACGCGGTGACTGTGCTACCTTCCATGCCAAGGCATGTTCACGCCCGCCCGAACCGATGATCAAAACATTCATCATGATTTCGTCACCCTTTCGAACCCAGTCTTCACATTTGAGAGATCCACAGGGATTGGATACTGCCCAGTAAAACAAGCCTGACAGAATCCATCTTTGCGCTGAATCGCTTGCATCATGCCATCTACTGATAAATAATACAAACTATCTGCGCCTACATATTCACGGATTTCATCCACGGTGCGTTTGTGTGCAATCAAGCCATCATGTCTGCCCATGTCCACGCCCATGAAACATGGATGTGCAATCGGCGGACAAGTAATCGCTACATGAACTTCTTTGGCACCTGCATTTCGCAGTAACTTGATCAAAGGTCCCGTTGTGTTTCCGCGGACAATGCTATCGTCAATCATCACTACACGTTTATCGCGCACGTTCTCATTAATCACATTGAATTTCAAAGCCACGCCACGCTTGCGGAGCGAATCTGTCGGCTCGATAAAGGTTCGCCCTACATATCTGTTCTTGATAAAGCCATCGTTATATGGAATTCCACTCACATGCGAAAAACCGATCGCCGCAGGCACAGAAGAATCAGGGACGGGAATCACCACATCACCATATTGATTCCCCAACTGTTCTTCAACTTCCCGCGCCAATACTTCACCTAATCTTTGGCGCGCGTGATGAACATTGATTCCATCCCAAGTTTGGTCAGGGCGTGCAAAATAAATATGTTCAAATACACACATGGAAGTTGGGCTGATGGAAGGAAGCGCTTGCATTACTTTCAGCGCATTGTTCGATAGAGAAACTACTTCGCCAGGTTTTACATCACGGATGGCTTCACAACCCAAAGTTTGCAACGCACCAACTTCTGAAGCAACGGCATGGCCACCACTTGGCAACAATCCAATACACAGCGGACGAAATCCCCAAGGGTCGCGCACCGCATACACACAGTCACGAGTCAGAATCACGAAGGAGTACGCACCCACCCACTTCTTCATCGCATGCTTGATGCGCTCTTCCCAGGTTGTACCGCCATTTCGTGCCAACATCATCGTCATCACTTCCGTATCTGATGAGGAAGAGAAGCCAACACCTTGTTCCATCAATTCATTGCGAAGTTCTGCAGAATTAATTAAATTCCCGTTATGCGCCAACGCCAACGGGCCATGCATGGTTTCAATCATAAATGGCTGCGCATTTCGCAGAGAGGATGATCCCGTTGTTGAATAGCGAGTATGCCCGATTGCATAATGGCCTTTCAAATCTTCCATCACACTTGGGGTAAATACTTGCGAAACCAACCCAACCCCTTTATGAATAGACATAAGTTGACCATCAGCAACCGCCATGCCTGCCGCTTCCTGTCCACGATGTTGAAGCGCATACAACCCAAAGAAAGTCATACGCGCCACATCTTCATTCGGCGCAAAAATTCCAATTACGCCACACTCTTCATGTGGATTGTCATCATCAAATATCATAAATTTCCTTTATACAAGCTAATTTCTTTTGCAAAGTTTCAACATCTTTTTCCACAAAAGTAATATGACCCAATTTACGTTTTGGGCGTGGTGCTTTGTCATATAAATGTAGGTGTGCGCCTTCAATTTTCAAAATGGACTTCTCGTCTGGAATCGTCCCAATCAAATTGACCATGGCACACGCCCCCAGCAGATTCGTGCTCCCAAGCGGCGCATCGGTCACCGCTCGGAGTTGATTCTCAAACTGAGAAGTCACCGCCCCTTCAATGGTCCAATGCCCGCTGTTGTGTACGCGTGGCGCCATTTCATTTGCCAGCAATTGACCTTCTTTCTCAAAAAACTCAATGGTCAGCACGCCTACATAATCCAAAGCAGATAATATTCTTTTGGCATACTCTTCTGCTTGTTTTTGGATTTGCTCTGAAACATTCCCTGTCACCAAGGACAATCGCAAAATTCCATCTCGATGTTGATTTTCTATCAACGGATAAAATTTCATTTCGCCAGATTGATTTCTCACACAAATAATCGAAAGTTCACGTTCAAAGTGAATGAATTCCTCTAAAATAAATTCATCCGTTTTTTCGTTTTCTATCATCTGATTCAATTCAAGTTGAGACTGAATCACGGATTGTCCCTTACCGTCATAACCCATGCGACGAGTCTTCAGCACAGCAGGGAAGCCGATTTCTTCCACTTGCTTGTTACCAAATTCATTGCTAAATTTTGGAGTGGGAATCCCAAGTTCACGAAAGAAAGATTTTTCGATAAATCGATCTTGCCCCTTTTCCAGAGCCATCGGTGGCGGATATACAGGGACAAATTTTTCAAGATATCGAACTGCATCTACAGAGATATTTTCAAATTCATACGTCACTACATCCAAGCCTTGGGCAAACTGCTCAAGAGCTGAAATGTCAGCGTAATCCGCTGTGATTTGTTCAGCGAGCAAGCTGGAGGGAGAATTGGAGGCGGAGTCAAAGAAGCGGAAATGATATCCAAGCGGGTATCCTGCCAAGGCAAGCATCCGTCCCAATTGACCCGCGCCTAGAATCCCAATTGTCTTCATCCGTTCTCTTCTCGCGGGTCTGAATGGTCAAGCACATTTTGAGTTTGCGTCTTGCGATACTTCAACAAGGCATCAAGGTATTCTGCATGTTTATTCGCAACAATGGAAGCTGCAAGCAAGGCCGCATTGACCGCGCCTGCGCGACCAATGGCCAAGGTACCGACAGGGATTCCCGCAGGCATTTGTACAATCGATAAAAGGGAATCCATTCCATTTAAAGTTTTGGATTGAACAGGCACACCCAAAACAGGTACATGTGTTTTGGCAGCAGTCATGCCTGGCAAATGTGCCGCTCCACCTGCGCCTGCAATGATGACTTCAATTCCACGTTCTGCCGCAGACTCAGCAAATTGAAACAAGAGGTCTGGCGTGCGATGGGCGGAAACAATTTTGATTTCATATGGAATCTTCAACGCATCAAGAGTCGTGGCGGAATGTTCCATCGTCTCCCAATCAGACTTGGAACCCATGATGATTGCAATTAATGGATTCATTTTATATTCCTAATTAGTTCGATAGCTTCTACCCAACCTTCGGGATAGATTTGTTGATTTTCAACAACTAACAAATTTTTATTGCACAAAAATGACCAAAGATTTTTCTCAAGTTTTTCATCTCGAAATCTTTGAGACAAATTTTTTGCCATTTCAAAGACTGTAAGAGCAGCGTGATAATCAAATGGCGAACCAAAACCTTGAGCGTTATAAATTACTTTTCCTGCATGAGCAATTAGAATAAAAACTGTTATAGGAAATTCTTCTGGCTTATATGGAAAGCGATTTACATTAGCAACGACTTTATGTGCAGCCATGTAATTTCCGTCTGACCCGTTTCCAAACTTGTTTGGGTTACGAGCAAAATCAAGGAGTTCTTCAATACTTTCATCTTTTTCAATTAATGAAATAACTACATCAAGAATACCAGCCATCCACTCTGCACGTTTTTCCATTGGAATGTGAGTATCTATCAATATTCCTGCTCTCCAAGCATCGTCTTTCAACCAATACTCATAAGCTTTTTGAGCTATTTCTTCAGTACTTTCAAACTTCAACGTTAAATAATTCCTAATAATTCCTAGACTACTTAAATTATTCTTAAGCCTTGATTCAATAGGATATTCGCCTGGCTTGAAAGTTTTGCCTGTCAACATTTCGTAAATGGCAATATATCGACGAGAAGCAACCACCCACAATTCATCTGTCATGGTTGGGATTGGGCCATCGCCACGATATCCTTTTTCAGCATATGCCAAGCGGATAAATTCCTTGTCAAAATTTTCAGGCTCTTTGCCTTCGTCAAACAATTTTTGATATCCATTTGATTTCCAAAAGCGGGATGAGTCAGGGGTATGCACTTCATCGATCAACATGACCTGTCCATCATCCGTAATACCAAATTCATATTTGGTATCCACCAAAATCAACCCTGCTTTGGCGGCTAGTTCTTGTCCACGCTTGAAAATGGCAAGTGCCGCAGTTTGCACCTGCGCCCATGTTTTTTCATCGAGGATTCCTTTTTCAACCACCTCAGCACAAGTTAATCTTTCGTCGTGACCTGTGTCACCGCCCTTGGTTGTGGGAGTAATAATCGGTTCTGGCAAACGTTGATTTTTTCGCAAACCATCGGGAAAATCATAGCCATAAATATTGCGCTCCCCCAAAGAATAACGATGCCATAAAGCAGTGGAGGTCACCCCAGTGATATATCCACGGACAATCACTTCAACGGCAATTGGATTTACTTTTTGGACAATGGCTGCGTTAGGGTCTGGGATGGAAATTAAATGATTGGGGATAATGGATTTAGTTTGCTCGAACCACCAAGCCGAGAGTTGATTCAACACCTGACCTTTATACGGAACTCGCGCCAAAATCCGATCAAATGCAGAGAGGCGGTCTGTTGTGACAATCAGTCTTTGCCCATTGGGCAAATCGTACCAGTCACGTACCTTGCCAGATTCTTTTCCAGCCAATATCAGATTCGTCTGATTCAAAGCTTGAGGAATTAATTTCAGTAATTCATTTTGAGAGATCATCGCTTTTACATTTCCCTGGCATAGTTCACGCCGTTTTCAAATAATTTCAAACCACTGCCGCTTGTCTCACCGCGCGTGCGGCGAGGATGCTGCCAGTTGTAAATATGATTTTCAGGATGAGGCATCAATCCCAACACATTGCCTTGCGGATTACAAATCCCAGCAATATCCATCACAGAGCCGTTGGGGTTGATGGGATATTCCCCATTTGCCGGCGCGCCATTTGCATGAGTGTATGCAAAGGCAATTTGGTCTTGTGCTACAAATGAAGAAAGCGGGAAGAGTTCGCTAAATTGAAAATTCCCTTCCCCGTGTGCAATGGGGCAAGTGATATTTTCAGTTAAATCTTTTGTCCAGATGCATTTTTGTGAAACAGGTTTAAGGTCCACCCAGCGACATTCAAAATGACCTTCTGCATTGAAAGTCAAAGTCGCTTCATGATTCCTTTCTGCTTGATTCTGTACCCCAGGCAGAATCCCAGATTTGACCAATACTTGAAATCCGTTACAAATTCCAATAACAGGTTTGCCACCCGCAACAAACTCAGCAACTTCATTTGAAAAGTAGGAAGTTAAATCAAGAGCAAGAAGTTTTCCTGCACCTAATGCATCCGCGTAGGAAAAACCGCCAGGAACAACGAGCAATTGAAAGTCAGAGAGCAGCGTTTTATTCATCCGCAATTCATTGAGCGGAATCCCTGTCGCATCTGCACCAGCAAGGGTCAGAGCTTCCATGACATCGAAATCGCGATTGGAGCCGTGGGCTTGGAGAATAAGAGCTTTAGGTTTCATAGGTGTGAAGGGTTGTTGAATGCGTGAATGAGTTCAGTAACAGATATTGAAACGGAGTCACGAATGTTGAGGGCTGGTTCTTGTGTAACTGAACCAATTTTTTGAAAGGGCAAATTTGCGAATTGTTTTTCAAAAGCAGCTGCGTTCGCAGGAGAAACTTCAACGATCAAACATCCATTAACTTCGTTGAAGAGTGCAGAGGCTTCCATAGTCACTTCCATTCCCAATCGCCCACCGATGCACATTTCTGCGGCGGTGACAGCGAGACCGCCTTCGCTCAAGTCATGTGCAGAGCGGACAAGTCCGTTGGTGATGGCCTGATGCAAAGTACGATACACCTGTGGCGCAGAATTTGGAACATCAGGGACTGATTTTTGTTCTTTTGAAAATTCACCAACCAGATAAATCAAGTTACCTACTTCTTTCAAATCCATGGTGATGGCTTGATTGACATCCTGAATTAAGCCGATGGCTGAAATCAATAAGGTCGGTGGAATGGCATGCCGCAATCCATCAGCGCCAAGGTATTCATTGTTGAGAGAATCTTTTCCGCTGATAAAAGGTGTGCCATAGAAAAGCGCCGCATCATGACAACCACGGCAGGCTTCCACTAACGAGCCCATCGTTTCAGGACGAAGTGGGTCACCCCAGCAAAAGTTATCAAGCACAGCGATGCGTTCAGGGTCAGCGCCAACAGCCACGGCGTTACGAATCGCTTCATCCATCACAGACCAAGTCATTTTATAAGCGTCGCGTTTGCCGTATTCAGGATTGATTCCATTGGAAAGCACAATTCCCTTTGTGCCTTTTGTTCCGATTGGTTTAATCACGGCGGCGTCAGAGGGAGCATCTGCCTGAATACCAGTCAATGGTTTGACTACGGTTCCACCCTGTACTTCGTGGTCATAGATGCGAATGACAGGGGCTTTGCTGGCAATGTTGGGAGATGATAGAAGACCAAGCAAATGTTCTTTGATATTAAGATATTCAATATTTAAAATTTGATTCTCAGACACCGAAGTATCGATAATCGCTTTTAGTTGTCTTTGTGGAATGCCATCATGTAAAAACTCATTATCCATATCCACGACAACAGTTTTGTCATAACGAACAATCAAGCGACTCTTTCCTGTGAATTCACCGATATCGGTTAATTCTGTGTCAAAGGTGTCGCACAATTCTTGCATGGCAGAAATTTTTTCTGGCGCCACTGCCAACACCATACGTTCTTGGGCTTCAGAAAGCCATATTTCCCAAGGGGCAAGGCCTGGGTATTTCAAGCGGACTTGAGTCAAATCCACATCACAGCCGATGGTTGAGGCCATCTCCCCTACTGCCGAAGATAAACCACCTGCACCGCAATCGGTGATGTCATTGTAGAGTCTCAAATCACGAGCACGGACGATGACATCAATCAATCCCTTTTCTGTAATCGGGTCACCGATTTGCACAGAGGCACCAGAGACTTCCCCTGTTTGCGCATCCATTGTCATCGAAGAGAAAGTTGCACCGCGCAAGCCATCCCGTCCCGTGCGACCACCCAGTACAATAACTCGATCTCCTACTTGTGGATCCTTGTGATGTTTTCCTTTAGGCGCAATACCTACACATCCACAAAAGACCAACGGATTCGCGGTATAGCCTTCATCATATAAAATCGCACCGTTGACTGTTGGAATGCCAATCTTATTTCCATAATCCTGTACCCCTGCAACAACCCCTGATTGAATGCGGCGTGGATGCAACACACCCTCAGGCAACAGTTTAGGATTTAAGTCTTGTGGACCGAAACACAGCACATCAGTATTCGCAATCGGTTTGGCGCTGACTCCAAGCACATCGCGTATGACTCCGCCGACACCTGTATTGGCACCACCAAACGGTTCCACTGCTGACGGATGATTGTGTGTTTCTGCCTTGAATGAAATTTCAAACTCATCATCAAAATCTATGATGCCTGCGTTATCAACAAAAGCAGAAATCACCCAAGGAGCATTGATTTTGTCCGTTGCAGATTTGAGATAGGTCTTAATCAGACTATCGACCACAGACGATTGACCATTAGAACTTGCATTGTCAATCGTCACTTTCGCTTTGAAGGTCTTATGAACGCAATGCTCACTCCATGTTTGAGCAATGGTTTCAAATTCAACATCACTTGGGTCGCGTCCTTCTTTGATGAAATAATTTTGCACCGCTTGCATCTCTGGCAAATCTAATGCAGCGCGGCGCTCTTTGGAGAGAGCCAATAATTCATCAGAGGATAAGTCACGAATGGCGATGGTCTCCACCGCCCCACTGGATTCAACTTCCTGAGGGAAGGATGGCGCAATCTCACCGATCGTCCAATGTTGAATCACATTGTTTGCAAGCAAGGCAACCGATAGTGAAGCTGATAAACGGAGAGGGTCATCCGCTGTTTGGAAGTTCAAGAGAAACCGTTGTGCTGTGGCTGCACGGTGAACTCCGTCAAAGCCGAGTTCGTGAGAGGCACGCACAATTTGCTCCGCCACGGGGTCAGTCACGCCGGGGCGAAGAGCTACTTCCAGAAGAACGGTATCCGCTTCGGGCGGAGAAAGAGGCGCTGGCAATTCTGTCCAGGATGCAAATTGAGTCACAGGGTCCGTTAAAAGTTTGAGAGCCAACTGCTGCACATCCTCCTGCGACAGTTGGCCCTCAATAAAGTAGAGGTCTTGGACAGCGATACTTTGCAAATGCTGAAACCCGAGTGCGTGGGCATCGGTTAAATAGCCAGCCATTCTGGGATCATTGTTTTTGGTTTGAACGAGAAATTTATAAATGGTCATGGCTGTTCCTGTTTGAAAAATCGCTGACATTTTACACCGTCAAAGTTGTCTAGTCAACACCACGGAGTATACACCTACCAAACAAATATTTAATGAAGAAGCTACTCAATTACAGTGCCATTGCCTGATAAAGCACTGGAAATCGGGTTTTGGATTCGCCCATCGGCAATGATGACGCGCTTCACACCGCCTTTGAGCGCCTCTTCTGCACCGAGGACTTTTTTCTTCATACGACCTTGCGCCGCCTCACTCGCCGCCGCAAGCTGACTCTGCGGCAGCTGCCGAATAAGCGTGGACTCGTCTGGGAAATTTTTCATCAGCCCAGGCACCGCGGTGAGCAATAACAAGTTCTCCGCTTTGAGTGCAGAAGCGACCATCGCGGCAGCCCGGTCTGCATCCACATTCAAGGCTTCCCCTTTTTCACTGACCGCCACAGGTGCAATAACAGGTAAATAGCCCGCATTCAATAGTAGATGAAGTAAGTCACTGTTAACCGTATCGATCTTGCCTGTGTAATCATCGCGGATGATTTTGCGTTTGCCGTTCTCAATGCTTTGAATCGAATCTTTGCGTGTGGCTTGCATTAACTTTCCATCCAAGCCTGATAACCCAAAAGCATTGACTCCAAGCATTTGCAATTGCTCGGTCAGCAGTGAATTGACTTTGCCATTCACCGCCATCAAAAAGATTTCAAGGGTTTTTCTGTCTGTATAACGAGAGGTGTAACCAGAAGGAGAAGTAATCATCTTCGGCGGTGTGCCTAAGCCTTCGCCGAGGGCATTTGCTTCCGCCGAGCCGCCATGTACAAAGACAAGTTTTTTACCTTCCTTCAATAATTCCACGGCATCTACACAAATAGCGGAAAAATCCACGCCTTCGGTGCCGCCAAGTTTTACAACGGTGATTGAGTTTTCATCGTTCATCATTCAGCCCTCATTCTTAAATTGGGTGCAAGCCCATAAACTCAAGGCCCAAGGTTTCATCCCAGCCCATCATCAAATTCATGCACTGTACAGCCGAGCCAGAAGCGCCCTTCATTAAATTATCAATGGCACACATCGCGACGATATGACCGTTGCTTTCATCCAACTCAAAGCCGAGGTCTGCATAATTTGAACCAGCTAGAATTTTCGGCTCGGGAACACGGTAAATACCTCGCTGTTCCTTGACCACGCGTACGAATGGATTTTCATTCGCAACTGCTCGATAGGCTTTCCACAAATCTTTTGTCGCTACCCCAGGCTTGACCTTGGCATGAGCCGTTGCCAGCACACCGCGCACCAAATCCACAGCGGTCATGGTCAACGAAACATCTTTGACGCCCATTTCCTGAATCACTTCGGCTGTGTGGCGATGTCCAAATGCAGAAAAGGTACGAATCACATTAGCTCGTTCCGCATGCAGGGAACCAGAGTTTCCCTCTGCCCCACCTTCGGAAGAACCTACTTTCACTTCAATGAAAATTGAGGAAGATAAATCTAATAAGTCCGCTTTAATCAATGGCAACAAGGCTAGGTTGCTGGCCGTGGCATTACATCCCACACCGCTGATGTAATTTGCATTTGCCATTTCGGCACGATGCAATTCTGGCAAACCATAGACAAACTTGCTCAACCATTCTGGTGCGGCATGTTTCTCACCATACCACTGCTCATAAAACGAAGCATCTCGCAAACGGAAATCGGCAGCAAGGTCAATAATCTTCGGCGCCAATTTTGCATATTGCTCGATGTTATGTTGTGCCTGTCCATGTGGTTGGGCGAGGAACAAAATATCAACTTCTTCAAGTTGGGATGGATCGCTAAATTTCAACTGCGTTCGTTTGCGCAAATTCGGGTGGACTTGATACACATACTCCCCTACATGTGAACGTGAAGTCACTTGTTTGATTTCAATATTGGGATGCCCTAAAAGCAATCGCAATAATTCACCACCACCGTATCCTGAACCGCCGATAATCGATACACTCGTCATGATTAAGCCACTCCAAAAACACGAGCCAAAATTGCTTTCTGTGCATGCAAGCGATTATGTGCCTGCGGGAAAATTACTGATTGCAATCCATCCGCCACTTCATCGGTCAATTCATGGTTGCGATGAGCAGGCAGACAATGCATCACAATGGTGTCATGATTTGCTTCACTCAATAATTTTGCATTGACTTGATAGGATGCAAAGACTTCTTCACGCTGATCCGTTTCTTCTTCCTGCCCCATACTGGTCCAAGTGTCGGTATAAATGACGCTTGCACCTTGCACTGCCTCATGTGGATTATTCATAAACGTCAGTTTTGAACCTGTCTCTTGCGCTGATACCTTCGCCAGTTCAATGGCCTGAGTTGAAAGTTCAAATCCTTTTGGACTGGCAATCGTGAAATTCCAGCCGAGCTTGGCGCAGATATGCATCAACGAAACCGCCACATTATTTCCATCCCCAACATATGCGACAGTGAGTCCTTCCGCCTTCCCAAATTTTTCCTGAATGGTTAGGGCATCTGCAAGTGCCTGGCAGGGATGGTTGTAATCACTTAATCCATTAATGACGGGAACACTCGCCCATTGAGCCAATTCAATAATATGTTCATGATCAAAGACACGTGCCATAATTCCGTGGACATATCCTGACAACACGCGTGCCACATCCGCAATTGACTCGCGTTTACCAAGTCCAATCTCGGCTGGTGAAAGATACAACGCATCGCCTCCAAGGTGACGCATGGCCATATCAA
The DNA here is from genome assembly GCA_046328925.1 of Anaerolineales bacterium. Lineage (GTDB taxonomy): Bacteria > Chloroflexota > Anaerolineae > Anaerolineales > Villigracilaceae > Villigracilis. The sequence continues at coordinate 36,933 of JAXLVT010000029.1, read as the reverse complement.
AAGAAACTCTGGTTCTTAAACTGGGCTTTTGAAAAATCATTCCCAGTACTTTTCCTTTTAACACAGGCGGATTTCCGCCATTGAAATATTCCTTCTTCAAGCTGACAGCCAGATCTAAAAGATCTTGTGTTTCAGCGGGAGACAAATCAGAGATATGCAGAAAATCTTTCCGTGTGGCAAATCCCTGATCTACAGTTGATTGCATTTCTTGAACGTTCATGATTCCATCTTTTCTGCAGTTGTCTTTGCGACACTCATTGTGTATTCAACGATTTCGCCTGCAATATCAATTCCACTAACGGGCTGCATGGTGTGAAATTCCATCGTGTGATTAATCTCATTCACCACCAAACCTTTTTCAGGATGCTCCACCAAATCCACGGCCAGCACACCACCACCCACAGACTTGGCCGCACGCAAACATAAATCTTCAATCTCAGGTGTGATGGGACACAACTCCCCTTCACCACCGCGAGCCGTGTTTGTAATCCAATGCTCTGACTTGCGATACATCGCGGTCAACACACGGTCACCGATGACAATGGCGCGAATATCACGGCCAGGCTTGGCAATATATTCCTGAATATAGAAAACCGAATGCTGTACCGATCCAAGCGTAGACTTATGTTCAAGAACAGCCTCAGCCGCATCACGGTCATTGACCTTTGCCAGCAAACGTCCCCACGAACCTACTACAGGCTTAAGCACAACCGGGTAGCCAAATGCTTCAATGGCCTCCAAGGCAGCTTCAGGCGTAAATGCTGTGGCGTTGTGCGGCTGCGGAACTCCATCACGCGCCAATACAGCACTGGTCATCAACTTGTCACCACAAATCTCTGCCACTGAAGCCGTATTAACCGTAGGAACACCAAACGCATTTAGCAAACGCAAAGTATACAAACCCGCGTTGTAACTGATACTGCGTTCCAATACCGCATCATATTGTTGCCACGGTTGGGGATCATTCAAATCGAAATGAATCGCGCGGTCATCCAAACGGTCATAATCAATGCCGCGTTTTTCCAGCGCGCCAAAAATCCACTTCTCTTCCACGCGCACGCGTGAATACAGGACACCTATTTTTAGTCTTCGTTGCATAAGGCTCTCCGTAGGGACACGGTGAATGCCGTGTCCCTACAAAAAATTATTCACCCCAATCTTCTTGTTCCATAGGAGCAAGTTGAACCGTTGCAGGCTCCAACGCAGTCACTTCCAAATCCACACCGCAATCAGAGCAGACGATAATCTCACCAACTTCAGTACCAGCGGTCAACTCGATTTGGGCTTCACATTCAGGGCAGGTTACAGTAGACATTTTTTACTCTCCTTTGATTTTCTTTATTTGATTTTTTACAGATTGGAAGCTTGTGCCGCCAATCGCATTTCTTTTTTCAACAGATTTCATCGGGTCAAAGACCTGATATACATCCGCTTCAAACGCGGGACTGAGTGCCTGATACGCTTCGAGCGGCAATCCCTCCAACCCAACATTTTTCTCCACAGCCGCACGGACAGCTTGTCCTGCGATTGAATGAGTCTCTCGAAACGGAATCCCCTTGTTGACGAGATAATCTGCTAAGTCCGTCGCCATCATGAACGAGTCAATTGCACTGCGCATTCGTTCAGGTTTGACTGTTATTGTCCGCAAGGCTTGAGCGATGACAGGCAAAATAGCCAATAATGTATCTGTCGCTTGAAAGACAGGTTGCTTATCTTCCTGTAAATCTTTATCATATGTAGATGGCAATCCTTTGAGTGTGGCCAACAATCCAGTTAGCAAGCCGAGCATGGTTCCAGCCTTACCACGAGTGAGTTCAAATACATCAGGATTTTTCTTCTGAGGCATCAAACTGGAACCCGTGGAAAATGCATCTGATAATTCAAAAAAGCCAAATTCAGCACTGGTGTACAAAACAACCTGCTCAGCAAGTTTGCTCAAATGCAGACCAATCATTGTGGCACAGAATAAGTATTCAGCGGCAAAATCTCGATCTGACACAGCGTCCAAACTATTAGGAGAAGGTTTTGCAAAGCCTAAGGATTTTGCCAAAGCCGTGCGGTTGACCGAAACAGGAGTCCCTGCCAATGCGCCAGAACCAAGTGGCAAGACAGAAACGCGTTCGGTCAAGTCTGACAATCGTTCGCAATCTCGTTGTAAAGGCCAGTAATGACTCAGCCACCAATGAGAAAGCAATATCGGCTGGGCACGTTGTAAGTGGGTGTATCCTGGCATCAATGTTTTTCCAGCGGCTTCTGCCCGTTCCACCAGCGATGACTGAACTTCTTTCAAAGCAGATTCCAAATTGGGTATCACTTGCAACATCCACAAACGAAAGTCCGTTGCAACTTGGTCGTTGCGGCTACGCCCTGTATGAAGTTTGCCAGCGACAGATCCAATCAAATCCATCAAGCGGCGTTCAACGGCAGTGTGAATATCTTCGTCAGAGGGGATGAAGGAAAACTTTCCGCTGGTAAATTCTTTTTTGACAGCTTCCAGCCCGAGCGCGATGGAAGCGTGTTCTTCATCCAACAAGACTCCTGCTTGATGCAAGGCTTTTGCCCACGCGAGGCTCCCATCAATATCTTGAATCGCCATGCGTTGATCGACAGACAAGGAGGAATTTAAATCCCAAGCTTGATCGTTTAATTTGGTTGAAAAGCGGCCACCCCAAAGGGTCATAAAATCTCCTTTCGTTCATTTGCTCTATCTGAGCAGACAGAGCAAACCATTAATCCCGTTTGAATTTCGAGTAATCAGGTTTGGGCATATCAAGGCCAGAAACTGGCAACCCATTCATTGCACGGACTTTCATGCTGAGGCCGAACAAGCGGATAAATCCTTCAGCATGCCTCTGATCGTACACATCCTCTTCACCAAAGGTTGCAAAATCTTCGCGATACAAACTGAACGGAGATTTCTTTCCAGCAGTGATGATGTTGCCTTTATATAATTTAAGTCTGACCGTTCCAGTGACAGGTCCTTGGGTTGCGTTGACAAATGCATCAATTGCTTCACGCAAAGGTGTGAACCACAAGCCGTTGTATGTCACTTCAGCATATTTGACAGCGACCATTTCTTTGAAGTGCATGGTCTCGCGATCCAACACCAAAGATTCAAGTTCGCGATGAGCGTACAAAAGAATGGTGCCACCTGGAGTTTCATACACACCATGAGATTTCATCCCCACGAGGCGATTCTCAACTAGGTCCACGCGGCCAATGCCATGTGCACCACCAATCGCATTGAGCGTCTCTACAATTTTTGCTGGAGAAAGTTTTTCACCGTTCACTGCAACAGGATTGCCTGTTTCAAATTCAATTTCTACATATTGACCTGACTCTGGCGCATTCTCTGGTGAAGTGGAAAGTTGATACATCACTTCTTCAGGTTCATTCCACGGGTCTTCGAGCAAACCTCCTTCATGAGAAAGATGCCAAAGATTTGAATCACGGCTATAAATGGATTTGATTGTTGCAGTTACAGGAATGTTATGCTTTGCTGCGAAAGCAATCGCATCTTCGCGTGAGCGAATGTCCCATTCACGCCACGGGGCAATGATTTTCAAGCGAGGATCAAGCGCCATGACAGTTAATTCAAAGCGAACCTGATCATTTCCCTTACCAGTAGCGCCATGTGCAATCGCATCGGCGCCAACTTGATGAGCCACATCGACAAGATGTTTGGCAATTAATGGACGGGCCACTGATGTGCCCAATAAGTACTTATGTTCATACACCGCCCCGGCTTTGAGCATTGGAAAAAGGTATTCAGAAGCAAATTCTTCACGCATATCATGAATAATGCATTGACTGGCGCCACTGTTGATGGCCTTCTGTTCAAGGCCACGCATGTCTTCGTCTCCCTGCCCCACATCGGCACAAAAACAGACCACTTCACAACCGTAGTTTTCTTTCAACCACGGCACAATCACAGAGGTGTCCAACCCACCTGAATAGGCGAGGACAACTTTCTTCACTTGCGGTTTTGATTTCGGACTCATTGACTTACTCCTTGATAGTTGGAAAATAAAAACAGCCCTCCGAGAAGGAGGGCTGTTTTGGTGGACGAGTATGTGTGTTCTTAGCGCACGGCTGTGTTCACATCATCCAAACAAAAAAATCCCGACCTTCTCAGGGAAGTGGGCTTCGGACGACGTGTACGCGGCATTGCAATTGCTAAAAACATATTGGGCGCTATTCTACTCGAAATGCAAAATGAGTCAATGATTTTTGCGCACCAATTTTTTCGCCGTCCGAGGCGGGTACTCTTAAACTTTTTCCATCGCCTGCCTCACTACATAATCCACCATCAACGCTGGGATGTTGACTCCTGTAGTAGTAATGCTGTTACGAAATTCCATCGTGTGATTGACTTCATTCACGGTCAATCCATTTTCAGTTTCAAAAACATCGATCGCCAATAACCCACCACCGATGGCTTTTGCTGTGTTTCGACAAATTTCGCTCAACTCAGGAGTGAGCGGACAGTTTGATGCGATGCCACCGCGAGCTGTGTTCGTAATCCAATTTTCTGATGTGCGATAAATTGCAGCAATCGGTTCCTCCCCCACCACAAAGGCACGGATGTCACGCCCAGGTTTGTTGATATATTCCTGAATATAAAAAACCTGATGATTGACTCCCAATGTGGCTTTGTGCTCAATCAAAGATTCAGCCATGTGACGATTATCCACTTTCGCCAGCAAACGCCCCCATGACCCAACCACAGGCTTGAGCACACATGGATACCCCACCGCTTCCACCGCCCTGAGAGCTGACTCTTCGTCAAAAGCCATCAACACTCTGGGAGTTGGAATTCCATTCTGCACCAAAATTTGGCTGGTGACATATTTATCACCACAACGTTCGGCGACTTCGGCTGAATTCACGACCTTCACGCCATTGGCTTCATAAATCTTCGAGATATACAATCCGCGCGAATAAGAAATCGAACGTTCGAAAAGCACATCCACCTTTTCAGGGACTGTGGAAATGTCGAAGAAGTAATCACCATCATTAATGCGGACAACTTCAACATCAGGTAATTTTTCGAATTCATCAAGTAAATATTTTTCCTCCGCTCGTAAGCGGGTGTATAAAAATCCAATTCGAGTCATGTTGTTTCTCCTTTTATTTAATGCAATCGAGTAATGACTGCTTGGGTAGCACCAGTTGTAGTGAGTGCTCCACCCAAATCAGGTGTCACTTGCCCCTCAGCGATGCAACTTTCCACAGCACTGCGTAAGCGTGTGGCTTGTTCCGATTCGCCGAGATGATCCAACATCATTGCCGCAGCGAGGAATGTCGCCGTGGGATTGGCTTTTCCTGTGCCAACCAGAGTCGGTGCGCTGCCGTGGACAGGTTCAAAGACTGCTGCATCCACGCCGATATTGCCAGAGGCCGCAACACCAAGCCCGCCCACAAACATACAAGCTTCATCACTAAGAATGTCGCCGAACAAATTGGTGGTGACAATTACTTCAAACTGTTCAGGGGCGCGGACAAGCTCCATGGCGCAGGTATCCACAAGCATTTCATTCATTGTGATGTCGGGATATTCTTTTGCAACTTCAAATGCCACCGAGCGAAATAGTCCGCACGTTTGGCGAAGCACATTGGCTTTATGAACCACATGGACAGATGCACGTCCCGTACTTCGAGCCATGTCAAAGGCTTTGCGAATGATGCGCTCTGACCCTTTGCGTGTGATGACTCTTTCTGTAATGGCACGATTGCCATCCTCTTCCATGCGTTCAATGCCAGAATACAATCCCTCGGTATTTTCGCGAACGATGAGCAGGTCAATGCCAGTGCGTGAAGATGAATGTGGAATGGAACGAGTTGGGCGCAAGTTTGCGTACAAATCTAATGATTGTCGCATTCGCACCACAGGCGAAAAATAATTTGGAATATTAGGTGGTGTGGTAACTGCACCGAACAATGCTGCATCAGCGTGGCGAATTTCGTCGAGGGTTGAATCAGGTAACGGTGAGCCTGAGCGTTGATATTCACCAAATCCAATGCCACATTCAACAAAGTCCCATGAAAGCGGAAGCGCGGTCAATACATCTTTTGCGCTGGCAATTACTTCAGGACCAATGCCATCACCAGGCAAAAGACAAATACGATAATTCGTCATGCCATCAAATCCTGAATGTCGTGCTCTTTCAAAAAGTTGACAATGCCACCTGCCTCTGCAATTTTTAAAACAAAATCAGGCAAAGCATTGGCTTGATATTGATGACCGTTGGTTCGATTGAAAATTTCCCCCGTGGCAAGATTAACATCAATCTCATCTCCTTCAGTAATATCAGCCGCCGCATCGGGGCATTCCAAAATTGGTAAACCGATGTTGATTGCATTGCGAAAGAAAATTCGCGCAAAAGATGGCGCAATGATGCACTTTGCTTGCGAGCCTTTAATCGCAATTGGCGCATGTTCGCGCGAAGAACCGCAACCAAAATTTTGTCCGCCGACAATGATGTCACCAGGTTTGACATTGGTTGCGTATTCAGGTTTAACTTCGCAAAATACATTCTTTGCGAGTTCAAGCGGATCAATCGTAATGTTGTAGCGACCAGGGATGATTTCATCCGTGTTCATATTTTCGCCAAACGTCCAAGCTTTTCCCATGAGATTCTCCTTTTTTGAATGCAGAAGTTCGAATGAGGAATGCAGAATAATTCCTCATTCTTCATTCTTAACTTTGTATTAAATATCCACGCGGGTCCGTGATGCGTCCTGTCAACGCAGTCGCCGCTGCAGTGGCAGGGCTGGCTAAATACACTTCCGAAAGCGGACTTCCCATGCGCCCGATGAAGTTGCGATTCATCGTGGTCAATGCACGTTCACCCGCCGCTAGAATTCCACCGTGACGTCCAATACATGCGCCGCATCCCGTACCCGTCACTGTACAACCTGCATCCATCAAAATTTCGATGAGGCCATTCTTCATCGCTTTTTTATAAATGCGTTCACTCGCAGGTGTCACAATGACTCGCGTATAAGGATTCACTTTTTTCCCTTTGAGCATGTTCGCAACGATTTCAATATCTTCATACCGCGCGTTCGTGCAAGTTCCAATGTACACTTCGTTTACTTCTAAGCCTGCCACCTCTTCCAACGGTTTGGCATTGTCCACATCAGGATGACAAGCGACTTGAGGCGCAAGAGTTGAAACATCTATTTCGATGACTCGTTCATAGCGCGGATTCACGGGCCCAAACGCTTCAAACGGACCTTTGGCAGGAGTCGTTGTTTCGAGATAATTAATCGTCACCTCATCCGCTTCAATCAATCCACATTTCGCTCCAATTTCTGTGGACATGTTTGGAAACACAATGCGCTCATGCATTGGCAGGTTTTTGATGTATTCCCCACCGAACTCAACTGAACGATACGTACCACCATCCATACCCATCATGCCAGCGATATAAATCATCACATCCTTGGCATAGACTCCAGGCTGTGCTTTGCCTGTCAATTCAATACGAATCGTTTCAGGGACTTTGAACCAGCATTTACCAGTCACCCACGCTACACCAATTTCAGTAGAGCCAAGTCCAGCGCCGAAAGCACCCAAAGCGCCGTAAGTGTTTGAGTGCGAGTCCGCGCCGATGACGATAGCACCAGGGGTGATAAATCCTTCTTCAATCATTACCTGATGACAAACGCCTTGATGAAAAAAGTGAGGCAAGCCCTGCTCGCTCACAAACTCGATAATCTTCTTGTGATTCTCAGCGGCGAGAACATTTGGAGCTGGGTAGGCATGGTCAAGGTGTAGAACGATGCGGTTCTTGTCATAAATTGGCTTGCCAATATCACGAAAGGCTTTGATCGCCAACGGTGTGGTGTTGTCGTGACTCATGATGTAGTCCACATCTAATAGCAGGATTTCACCTGCATGAACTTCTCTGCCAGCTTTGCGTGAAAAAATTTCTTCGATGAGTGTGCCCATAAAATCTCCTTTTTATTTTCCGTTTCCGTTATATTTTTTCAAAACCATGCGTGTGTCGGTGCGTTTGACTCCCTGCACCGTACGAACTTCTTCAATTAAGTTATTCAACGCCATCACATTCTCCACGTTAACAAAAGCGCTGATGTCATAATCACCCGTAATTTCATAAACATTGTTCACGTTGGTAAACCCGCGCATGCGTCGTACCACTGCCGAAGTGTAGACATGTGACTCAACTTCCACCATCAACATGGCGCTGATGTTGTGTGGGATAACATCAATGTCACGGCCTGTCACATGTTCGGCAATTTCAATAATGTCTGTATCAAACAATTGTTTGCGATCATCGCCGAGATTTTTGATACGAGAGACAATCACTTCCAATTCCGCGGCACTGACTTCAATTCCATATTCATCCAAGCGGGATTGAACTGCACTCTTACCTGTATATTTATCAATGACAATTTTGCGTTCACGTCCCAGCAAAGCAGGGTCAAATGGCTCATAAGTGCGCGGGTCTTTGAGAATGCCGTTGGTATGGACTCCGCTTTTATGCGAAAAAGCGTTTTGTCCTGTAATGGGTTTATTGGGCGCCATAAAAAAGCCAGAGACACTTTCAAGATAAGAAGAAAGTGCCATCAATGGCTCAATGTTGTATTTCTCCACACCTTCTAAATTATGAAAAGCAACAATCGTCTCTGCCAAATCTGGAATGCCCGTACGCTCCCCGAGTCCATTTACTGTAGTGTGAATGCAATTTGCGCCAGCACGAATCCCTGCCATGGAATTTGCAAGAGCCAGGCCATAATCATCATGGCAATGCAAATCAATTTTGCAGGGCAATAATCGTTCTCGCAGAGTACGCACACGCTCTGAGAAAATATGTGGCTGCATGATTCCCAAAGTGTCTGCAAAGCTGATACGATCTGCGCCTGCTTCGATGGCGGCATTACACACGCGCACGAGGAATTCAAAATCCGTCCGCGTCGCATCTTCTGGCGTATAACGGACATTGAGTCCCAAACTGCGGGCATAGGCCACATGCTCTGTGATGATGGAAATCGCCTCTTCTTCTGTCTTATGTAGTTTGGCATCCAAATGAATTTTGGATGTGGCATAAAAAATTGCCACACGATTTGCGCCGCAGGTTTTGGCACGGTCAATGCCGGAGCGAGAGGCAATGCTATGGGCCACCACTTCAGCTTGAAGTCCGAGAGAAGCGATGCGCTCAATCGCTTTCGCAATATTTGGTGAGACAGATGGGTCGCCCGCTTCGATCATATCCACACCGATGTGGTCCAACATCTTGGCAATATGAATCTTTTCGTCTACTGTAAAATTAACATAAGGCGTTTGTTCGCCTTCGCGTAAGGTCGTATCCAGAATCTCGATCATAGGTCTCCTTTGCAGAAAAAATTAAAATAAAAAACGCCATCCGTTGTCGGATGGCGTTTTGGTATACAAACAGATACAAATAGCTACAGCTACGCTATGCTTTTCTTGATCCTTTGTTCAACCGAAACATGCCCAAACCCGACAACCGAAGTTGTGGAATTGGGCTTGCGCTTAGCTTTGGCCTCCATGAGGATGCTTGCTCGGTCTCTAAACATATTGGGCAAAATTCTACTACTGATATGAAATGAGTCAATGTTTTTAATCAATCAAAACTAAAAAAAGTACCCAAACGGGTTATATAATTTCTACCATTTTTGCCAAAGCTTTTATTTATGACATCTCGATTTAGCAGATAATAGAAGAGGCGTTCTTTATTAGTTAAACGCCTTTTTTATTTTATCCTTTGAAACGAGTATATGAACCTAATATTCTTAACATAACAGCATATTCGCTCAGATGATCCAATGCTTTTTGAACATGGACATCTTCCGATGCACCAACAAAGTCAATGTAAAACAAATACTCCCAAGGACTCCCCTGCAACGGGCGTGACTCAATCTTGGTCAAGTCAATGTCGCGTAGAGCAAATACGCTTAAGGCTTTGAATAATGCGCCAGGCACATTCTTGAGCGTAAACACAATGGAAGTTTTTGCTTCCCCTTTGGGTTGAGTCACCTGTTTGGATATCTCAAGAAAACGTGTATAGTTTTCCTGATTATCTTCGATGCCTTCTTCTAGAATTTCCATTCCATACAATTCTGCAGCACGGCGAGAAGCAATTGCTGCGGTATCTCGTGCGCCAGATTCTTTAAGCATTTTGACGCTGCCTGCCGTATCGTATACCTGCTCCGGTTTGATATTGTGATTGCGCAAATACCCAGCACATTGCCCCAATGCTTGTGGATGGCTGATGGCTTTTTGAATTTCCGAGATTTTCACACCATGATTTGCAATCAAACAATGTCGCACGCGCAATGGATATTCTCCATTGATATGCAAATTGTTTCGCAACAACAAATCATAATTCTGATGAATGCTTCCTGCCAGTGAATTTTCAATGGGAATCAAAGCCGCGTCACACTTCCCTGAGTTGACTGCATCAAACACCGCATCAAAAGACTCACACGGCAAGGTATCTACCTGACCGAAATAATTAAATACAGCCTGTTCGCTATATGCTCCAGCTTCACCTTGAAATGCAATTTTCATTGATCCGCCTGTTTCTCAGCCCATTCGACAATCTTCCTAAATCCCGCTTCCACATCTTCCTCTGAAGCCGCGATGCTCATACGGATGAAACCTTCCCCATGTTCGCCAAAGGCGGAACCGGGAACAAGGCCTACCCCATATTCATCCAATATTTTTTCGCACATTTCAATCGATGACATTTTCAATGGACGAAGGTCAAGGAAAAAATAAAAAGCACCTTGTGGAGGAATCACACGAACCTTCTCACATTCCAACTCGTGTGAAAGGCGAATAACCAATTCACGGCGGCGACCGTAAGCGGCACGCATCGATGCAGTGACTTCTTGAATTGCAGGATCAGCCAATGCGAAGGTCGCTGCTTTTTGAATGAATGGAGCCACGCAAGTTATCGAATTTTGACCAGCCTTGATTGCATTTGCAATTACACGCGCAGGCGCGGCTAAAAATCCCACCCGCCAGCCCGTCATAGCATAAGATTTCGACAAACTGTTGACAACCAATGTGCGTTCCTTAGCACCTTCAATCGCAGCAGCACTGGTCGGGCGTTCTCCATAATACAAACTTCCATACACTTCATCGCTCACGATCCATAAATCATGTGCTTTGGCAAAGTCCTGCAATTTCTGTAAATAATCACGGGTTGGATATGCTCCCGTCGGATTTGACGGATAATTCAAAACAATGACTCGCGTCTTGGCAGTCATCGCCTTCTCCCAAGATTCAAACAACGGAATAAATCCATTCTCAGCCGGAGCAGGGACGCGGATTACATTTCCACGCAACATGGTAGCCATATTGGAATGAGTCGCCCAAGATGGGTCAGGAATTAAAACATCATCCCCCGGATTCAAAATGGATTGCATGCCAGTATAGTAGGCATGAATCCCACCATGTGTCACTAAAATTTCAGAGGCGGGGTCATAGGTCATGCCTTCATCGCGAAGCAATTTTGCGGCAATCGCGTTGCGCAATTCCAAGGTTCCATTCGATGGGCCATAATGTGTCAGCCCATTCTGCATGGCCTTGAGAGATTCTTCAACCACGGCAGATGGTGTTCCAAAATCAGGATCCCCTACTTGCAAGCCTACTATCTTTTTTCCACTGGCCTTGAGCGCAATAATGCGGTCAGACATGGCAACGGTTGCCGATTGGCGAATCAATTCAAATTGCTGATTAAGAGCCTGCATAAACACCTCTTTGTTTTAATGGGCGTGAGTGTATCAAACAAACAAATCATTCGTCAACGTTTATACTTATGTTATGTTTACGCCCGGGCAATTTTCAACTTTTTCTCTACAAGATCAAAGAGTCCTGCGCATCCTCGCCTCGGCTTTCAACGCGGTTGATTCCTATGCTGCCGTCAAAGCCTATTTAAGTGAAAATCCGCTCCCTAAAAACAAAAGAACATTCGCATTTGGATTGGGAAAAGCCGCAATCAAGATGACTCAAGCCCTCGCGGATTCCATTCCATTAACCGATGCGCTCATCGTCACAAAACACGCTTCACCCCTAACCTTTGAACCTGCCACCATACTCGAAGGAAATCATCCCATCCCCGGCAGGGACAGCCTTGCTGCTGGGCAAGCAGTTTTGAAATTTATCTCTCAGCTCACTTCAGATGATTTACTAATTTGCTTAATCTCCGGTGGTGGCTCGGCATTGATGACTGACCCCATCCTCCCTCTTGAAGATTTGCAAGCAATTACATCCGCCCTGCTTGCAAGTGGTGCCCGCATTGATGAAATCAACACCATCCGCCGCCATCTGGATTTGCTCAAAGGTGGCGGCCTTGCTCAAGGAACAAAGGCGCAAATCGTCAGTTTGATTTTGTCAGACGTGGTTGGAGACCCAATAGAAGCAATCGCATCAGGACCTACCGCACCAGATTCATCTTCAAAAGAAGATGCGCGAAAAATCCTTGATACCTATAAAATACCTGTTAATGATAAAAACTTTAAAGAGACTCTCAAAGAAAATGATCCTGTCTTTCGAAGAGTGCAAAATCATATTATTGGGTCAAATATCATTGCCTTACAAGCAGCAAAAAAACAAGCCCAAATGGAAGGCTTCGAAGTAGAAATCATCAATGATCAATTACAAGGGGAAGCCCGTGAAATTGGGAAATCTCTGGCTCTTTTATTGAAAGAAGAAGTAAAAAAACGAAAACGACCGTTTTGTCTACTGGCAGGCGGAGAGACCACAGTAACGATGAAAGGAATGGGGAAAGGCGGAAGAAATCAAGAAGTCGCTTTGGGAGCCATAGACACTTTAAGTGAATTACAAAATATCTTACTGATTTCTCTGGCTACTGATGGTGAAGATGGTCCCACCGATGCAGCTGGTGCCGTAGCAACCAGCGAATCTGCTCAAAGGGCGAAATCGCTTGGGCTGAACATATCAGACTCTCTGTCTAGAAATGATGCGTATGTGTTTTTTAATCAGCTGGGAGATTTAATCAAGACAGAGCCAAGCGGAACAAATGTCAACGACATGATGATTTGCCTAGCTATTTAATAGTAAAGAGGATGCCTTATAAGGCATCCTCTTTACTTATTTAAAAACACTCAACACAAGGTTCTTTGGTCGGTGCAGGGGTAGGAGCTGGAGTTTCTTCTTCATCTCCCTTTCCATTACTGGGTGGAGATTGGATAACCTTTTGTAAAATCACATCATAGGAATCATTGTTGTAAATGGTAAGTGTATGTGATTCTGGTCCAACTCGATAACGACCTATACAAATTAATACATTGGGGGGAACCACAAGACAATCTAAATGATTACCAGTAATAACACCTGCAAAATTACCTGTAATATCAGTGGGGAATGTTATTTTGAAAATGACAAAAGTATCGTCAATTCGAAATACTTGTATTGTGGGTTTATCCTCTCTTGCATAGGCTGCAGTTCCAAACAGGGAAAACACCATTACAAGTAACAATGCAACACTAAATAAACGAACTCGTAATTTGTCCATAATCTCTCCTCATTAATAAATTTGTAAGGCGGATTATAGCGATACGAGTCTTGTTCTCCTATCACACATAGGAACTATATTGAAACTGCAACGATTCTCTCTTTTATACTTTTTCAACAACCCAAAAATGGGAAAGACCAAACCCTTTCAGCGGCGTGGCCTCAAGGAATTGCAGAATTAATCGTAGTAGTTTACCCAAAACACCAAAACGGGCAATGATATTATCGTAAGCGCCAAAAATTACAGTTCGCTCAATAAATTTCACGCTCAAACCATCAAACAATTTTTGCATATCCCTGCGAGAATAAACACGGACATGCGGAGCAAGCTTATTTCTCCATGTGCGTGGTAAATAATTAATAAATAATTTATTGCCAAAATAGTATTTTCCCTTCCAGTAGATGCCATGAGTTTCAAAGGGGTATCCACGATTAGGGCAAAAAATCACAGCACGCCCCCCCACTTTCAACGAGCGGACCATTTCACGGATGGCGGCGAAGTCATCTTGAACGTGTTCGATGACTTCGTGACTGAGAATCAAATCAAAGGTTGAGGAAGGAAGCGGAATTGATTCGCCTGCGGCATTGATGATTTCCTTGGAACGAAGTTTGGCTTCAACTGCACGCTCCATGTCATATTCCAAACCGATCACGCGCGCACCGAGGCCTGTCAGCTTTTCGACATACATACCCACGCCGCAACCGTTCTCCAAAACAATTCCGTGAATTCGGTTTTCTGCAACACGAGCAATCATATCCAGGCGGCGTTGTTGACCAGCGCGCCATACATAGGAAGGTTCACCGCGCAATGCGGCTTTATCAAGGTTTCGTTCATTCATGGTTGCTGATTATACCCATAGAACTGGAATACGGATTTTGTGACTATAGGTACTAGATACCTTGCGCCTTCGATACCTATATGCTAGAATCTCGCGCGTACGGAAAAACCCAATATCGAAAGCACCGAAAAGTGGGTAACCCCCACTTTTCTGCTTGTACCCACTTAGGTGGGAATTTATCCCACGAAGTGGGCATCTGTAATAACAGGAGTACGGAGCAGCAAGTATGTCCAAGAATGAGTTCGCCCTGGCATTCAATGAAATTCTGGAAGAGAAACAACTCGCCAAAGATGTGATCGTCACCGCGATCGAATCAGCGATGGTTTCTGCCTATCGACGTGCCGTTAATGCATCCACTGCACAACATGTGGAAGCAAAACTCGACCCCGATACCGGTAAAGTAACCGTTTTCGCTGAGAAGGAAGTGGTCGAAGACATCGTGGATGATCGCACGGAAGTGCTTCTTGATGAAGCACGCAAAGTGTATCCGGATGTACAACTTGGCGATATGGCAATTGTAGAAACCACCCCAGCAGATTTTGGTCGCGTTGCGGCTCAAACTGCACGTCAGGTGATTCAACAGCGTATTCGCGAGGCAGAACGTTCGAATCAAATGCAATATTTCGAACGACAGGTCGGCGAAATTGTTTCAGGTTTGGTACAAGCAACCAATGCTCAAGGTGCCACCATCGGCCTTGATATGAAGGCTGAAGGTGTCATGCCTAACAACCAGAAAATTCCTGGTGAGCGCCTGAAACTGCATGACCGCGTTCGCGCAGTTGTTATGGAAGTTAAAGATGGTACGCGTGGCCCACAGATTATTCTGTCCCGCGCTCATCGCAACTTCTTGCGCCGCTTGCTTGAAAACGAAGTCCCTGAAATTTATCACGGCATTGTCGAAATTCGTGCAATCTCTCGCGAGCCAGGCGCACGCGCAAAAGTGGCTGTATCAGCCACACAACCAGGCATTGACCCTGTGGGCGCATGCGTAGGGATTAAAGGTGTCCGTATTCAAGCCATCGTGAAGGAATTACACGATGAGAAAATCGATATCATTCAGTGGGACCAGGACCCAATCGTTTATATTTCCAAAGCCATTAGCCCTGCCCGCGTAAGTGGTGTTTATCTTGCTGATGATGAAAGCGCACGTACAGCTACCGTCGTAGTCGGTGAGGATCAACTCAGCCTCGCCATTGGTCGTGACGGTCAAAATGCCCGCCTCGCTGCCAAACTGACAGGCTGGCGCATCGACATCAAATCTTTAAGCGAAGCCGCAAGCGATACCCTTAATAAATTACAAAACAATGCAGAACTTTCTGCCATGTTACCCGCAGCTGTGGAAGCCATTCCTCAAATTCAGGAAATCCTAGCCAAGAAGGCCGAAGGACGACCTGTCATGCCCGAGGAGTACACGGCTTTGGGTCAATTTGTTGACCGTGTAGAACGCCGCACCATTCAAATTAAAGAAGAAGCTGTTCGTGCAGAGGAAGAACGCTCTGCCGCAGCCCGCGCAGACATTCCTGCTCAAGCTTTCAAAAATGCCGCTCGATCAAGCCAATCTGAAAGAGCATGTTTTCAATATCTTGACCGAAGCTGGGTTTGAAAACGTTGGCGATTTGATGTTCTCCATCAAGACTGATCCAAACAAGGTATTGGGCTTGCCTGGCATTGGTTCAAAAGCCATGCAAAATATTGAAGAAACAATGGCAGCCATTAGCTTCCCTGAGCCTACTCCTGAACCAGTGGCAGAAGTGGTCGTTGAAGAAATTCCTGCTACACCTGAAGTTGTCGCTGAAGTTACCAATGAAGTGGCAGTACCCGTTGTCGAAGTTGAACCTGTAGTTGCGAAGAAACAAGCCGAAACAAAGAAAGAAGCGAAACGTCATGTCGAAGAAGAAGTCGATAATGAATTTGCCAAAGATGGTGTCTCGCTTGATGAATTGTTCAAGATGAAGCCTGAAGTCTTCCAAAACGCTGGCACCGATGACGAGTCTGATGATAAGAAAAAAGGCAAAAAAGCCAAAAAGAAGGGCGTTGCCCTTGAGTTTGATGAAGGCTTGGGTGAAGTCGTCGGCCGCAAGAAGCACAAACGCGGCGGAGATTCAATCGGCGATGATACCTGGGAAGAATAACCCCTCCTCTTTCGTCTATAAAGAGGAAGGATTGAACCAAAGGTGACTAAGAAACCTGTTCAACGTGTAAAACATGTGCCCCAACGGACTTGCGTGGGTTGCCGTACCGTTCTCGCCAAAAGGCAGATGATACGCATCGTACGCACCGACGAAGGGGTACGTGTTGACCCAACCAGTAAACTCGCTGGAAGAGGCGCGTATTTACACGACCGCCGCGAATGTTGGGAACGCGGCTTAAGGGGTGGGCTGGCTCACGCACTGAAAGTTAACTTGAATGCGGAAGACCGTGCCCAATTGGAAGAATTCATGAAATCTCTGCCTCAAGACGCAGAGGCCAACGAAGAAGCCAATGTGAACGAATAGCCACTCGCTCACAGGCATCTCGTTGAGATCATTGCAATACGCAGGTTGATTTTTTGACCTGCAACCTGGCAAGGAGGTGGCCTATGAGTACAAAAATAGAATTACCATCCAGTATCGTAATACGCGATCTGGCACAGAAGATCGAAAAAAGCCCAATTGACCTTATTAAAAAGTTAATGACGAACGGTGTCATGGCAACCATTAATCAGTCGGTGGATTTTGACACCGCTGCAATCGTGGTGGCCGAATATGGTTTTGAAGCCGTTGCCGAAGTCGTTGAAGAGGAAGTTAAGGAAGAAACTGGCGAAGTCCCTCTATGGCGTCAAATGATCGCAGGAGAAGATGGCGCTCAGTTAAAAGGCCGCCCCCCTGTTGTGACCATTCTGGGTCACGTAGACCACGGCAAAACCAGCTTGCTCGATGCCATCCGTTCTACAGAAGTAGCCGCTGGCGAAGCAGGTGGAATTACTCAACATATCGGTGCTTATCAAGTTGAAAAGAAGGGACGCCTCATCACCTTCCTCGATACTCCTGGTCATGCGGCCTTTACCCAAATGCGTGCACGTGGCGCACAAGGTGCAGACATTGTTGTACTCGTTGTCGCTGCTGACGATGGTGTTATGCCGCAAACCCGTGAAGCGATTGCCCATGCAAAAGCCGCGCGCGTTCCCATGATGGTGGCACTCAATAAAATTGATAAAGCCAATGCCAATCCAGACCGTGTCAAACAACAATTAGCTGAGTTGGAACTCGTTCCCGATGATTGGGGCGGCAATACCATGGTAGTTCCCGTTTCTGCGAAACAAAAAATGGGCATTGATGACCTTTTGGAAGGCATCCTGCTTGTAGCAGATAGCAATGAAATTAAAGCCAATCCCAATGGAAAAGTCATCGGTACGGTGATTGAAGCTGAATTAGACAAGTCCAAAGGTGTGCTGGCAACCTTATTGGTTCAAAATGGAACTCTTGAAGCAGGTGATATTGTCGTAGCTGGTACTGCTTACGGAAAATTACGCGCTATTTCTGATTTCAAAGGAAAGCCCATCAAGAAAGCGGGTCCATCCACACCTGTAGCTGTGATGGGACTCAGTGATGTTCCCTCCGCTGGTGACATTTTCCAGGTTGTTGAATCTGATAAAGAAGCGCGCACCATCGTCTCAGAACGTGCACAGGCCGCCAAGACTTTGTCCCAAAGCAGGAAGAAAGTTTCCCTCGAAGACCTCTTTGCCAATGTACAAGCAGGGGAAGCAAAAGAACTTAACCTCATCGTCAAAGCTGATGTACAGGGTTCGTTGGATCCCATCGTCACTGAGTTGAACAAATTAGGTGAAGGGGAAATCGGATTGAAGATTCTGCATGCTGAAACAGGCAACATTGGTAACAATGATGTAATGCTCGCTTCTGCCTCCAAGGCCATTATCATCGGCTTCAATGTTCAAGCGGATGTAGATGCCCGCCGCATGGCTGAAAAAGAAGGCGTGGATTTACGTCTTTACGAAATCATTTATCGCATGACTGAGGATATTGAGAAGGCTCTCAAGGGTATGCTCGAACCAGAGACCACAGAAAAAACACTTGGTCGTGCCACAGTCTTACAAGTATTCACCGCTTCCAAGTTTGGACGTGTCGCTGGTTGCAAAGTCACAGACGGCGAACTCAAACGCGGTGCAAAGGTACGCCTATATCGTGGAACAGATATTGTTTACGAAGGCGATCTCTCTTCCCTTCGCCATGAAAAGGAAGATGTCAAGGAAATCCGCACAGGCTTTGAATGTGGTGTTGGTTTCAAAAGTTTCAATGATATTCAACCAGGTGACCAACTTGTTTGCTATATCGTTGAAAAAAGTGAATGATAAGTTGCAGAGGCACAGTGCTCTCTAGTGGGGCACTGTGCCTCTGCTGATGAGAAATAAATTATGCCCTCAGGAATTAGATTACAACGTATTCAAGATCGTGTAAAACAAGAAATCTCAGAGATGCTCATCCGCGAGATTAATGACCCACGCTTAAAACAAATCTTCGTGACCGATGTAAAAATAGATAGAGAACTTACGGTCGCAAATATTTACGTCTCAGCGGTGGAAGGCTCCTCCCGTTCAGCCGAAGTTCTTGCTGGGCTTGAATCTGCTTCTGGCTTTATGAGAAGGAATCTCTCCGCCCGCGTGGAAGTCCGTGCCTTCCCCCGCCTCCGCTTTCACTGGGACCCTACCCCAGAAAACGCCGACCATATCGAAAAGATATTGGCTGGGTTAAGAGAAAAGCAAAAATAATTTTTGAATTGACGTTTTGAAAACGGTCATGTACGATTAGGCAGTACAGTGCGAAATATACCCTGTCGTTTAAACAAATAATGGAGTTACCAAAATAAATGAATCATGAATTGATAGGGGATATAAAATCTAGATTAGCCGCGGCGAAACAGATTGTAATTGTTTCGCATGTGCGTCCCGATGGTGATGCCATCGGCTCTCTTCTCGGTCTTGGGCTTGCTCTGCGCGAAGCTGGCAAATCCGTGCAAATGGTACTCGTTGACGGAGTACCTTCGTCTTTTAAGTATCTCGAAGGTAGCGATACCATCGTAAGGGAACCAAGCGGTGACCACGATACTTTCATCACCGTAGATTGTGCAGATTTCAAACGAACGGGGAAATTCTTTGAGAACTTCGGTCAGCCAGATATCAATATCGATCATCACAAAACCAACGAAAAATTTGGAAAATTAAATCTCATCGAAGCTGAAGAAGTGGCGACAGCCGCAATTCTCACCAAATACCTCCCTGCCTGGGGCTTCAAGATTAGCCAACCTGTTGCTTCTGCTTTGTTGACAGGCATTCTCACAGATACACTTGGCTTCCGCACATCCAACACTACACCAGAAGCACTTCGCCAAGTAGCCACATTGATGGAAACAGGCGTGGATATGCCCAGCATTTATATGCGCGCCTTGGTTAGTAAAACCTTTCATGCTGCAAAATATTGGGGAGCAGGACTCTCCAGCCTTGAAAGCAAGCATGGCATTGTTTGGGGCACATTAACTCTCAAAGATCGAAAAACTTCAGGTTATAGTGGTAATGACGATGCAGATCTTATTAACATGATCTCATCGATTGATGGGAATAAGGTTGGAATGGTATTTGTTGAACAAGGGGACAACCACGTAAAAATCTCGTGGCGTGCATTGGAAAATGGAATTGATGTTTCCTCCATTGCAAAACATTTTAAAGGCGGAGGTCATGCCGCCGCTGCAGGAGCAGATATCGAGGGCAGTTTGAGCGAAATCCAAAAAGATGTACTCAAAGTCACCAGAGAAATGTTAAACCTATAATTTTGTAATTAAGATATCTATTTGTAATATTGTAATTTCACGCTAAAAACGTTATTCTAAAAGAGGAGCAAGGAGGAATAAATGAATAGTCAAGATGTTAAGAACGCCATCTCCGGTGTTTTGGTAGTTGATAAACCCGTCGGCATGACATCCCATGATGTAGTGCAAGCCATCCGCAACGGTACAGGTCTGCGCCGTGCAGGACATACCGGTACGCTCGATCCACGTGCTTCAGGCGTGCTTGTGATTTTGGTTGGCCCTGCGGTGCGCTTAAGCGAATATGTATCCGCATCAGACAAACGCTATCAGGCCATTATTCGCATGGGGGGCACTACGGATACTTTTGATGGTGAAGGTCAGGTTAAGCGCACAGAAAATCCTGTGGACGTGACCGAAGCACAATTTGAAGAAGCGCTCAAAACTTTCGTTGGTGAAATTGAACAGACTCCCCCACCGTACTCTGCCGTCAAAGTGCAGGGACGCAAAGCTTATGAAATGGCACGCAAAGGCGAAGAAGTAGATTTAGCTCCGCGCACCATTACTGTACATCACCTTGAAGTGCTCGAATGGGCTCCACCCGAAGTAGTCATTGATGTACATTGTTCTTCAGGTACATACGTTCGTTCTTTAGCCAATGACCTCGGTGTCAAACTGGGTTGTGGCGCTTATCTCGTTGGATTACGCCGCACAAAAAGCGGACGTTTCTCTTTGCGTGACGCCACACCACTCCGCAAGTTACAAGAAGCCTTCACCGCAGGGAATTGGTATCAATACCTTATCCCTGCCGCAGAAGCGCTTGGCGATTGGCCAGCCGTTGAACTCAACCCTGATGAAGTTGAGGGCGTGCGCCACGGTCATCGTGTCAAAGCCAAGGATGGCGATATTGACCAGCCCAAGGTTCGCGGCGTGAGCACGCAAGGCGAACTCGTTGCCCTCATGGAACTCACCATCAACGAAGATGGCTCCAAAGAATGGCAACCGAAAAAAGTCTTCTTCGCATCTGAGTAGAATTTTCAATCGATTACAGCCGCCGTTCTCGGCGGCTGTATTTTAATTATGAATCATTATCGTTCCCTTGAAAATCTCAATTTAAAAAATTCGCATCTCACCATCGGTGTGTTCGATGGCGTTCATCGTGGGCATCAACAAATCATCCACAAACTTGTGGCAGATGCTCACGCGCAAAATGAACCCGCCGTGGTGTTGACCTTTGACCCGCATCCCGCCAACGTCTTAAGTGGACATGACATCAAATGTCTGACCACGCCTGATGAACGTGCGGATTTACTTGCAAGTCTCGGCGTGGATTATGTCATCACGCAGCGCTTCACCCGTGACCTGTCCACTGCTACTGCGCAAGAATATATGTCCACGCTCAAGCAGACTCTCGGACTCAAGCGCCTGCTGATTGGCTATGACTTCGCTCTCGGCAAGGGACGTGAAGGCAATGCAGCTCGTCTTGCAGAAATTGGTCAGAGTTTGAAATATTCCGTCGAGGTCATCCCAGCTTTGGGCGACGAAAGCGGCGTGATTTCATCCACTGAAATTCGCAAGTTGATTTCAATCGGCAATGTTAGCGAAGCAAACAAATTGCTCGGTCACAATTACACGATGAGCGGCGAAGTGATTCACGGCGCAGAACGTGGACGCAGCATCGGTTTCCCGACAGCGAATGTGGATTACCCATCGCAGAAAGCCTCGCCCTCCAACGGTATTTATGCCTGCTGGGCAACGCTTGGCAATGAAAAATTCATGGCCGCTACCAACATCGGCTTCAACCCAACCTTTACCCCTGAAAGAAAAAGTCAAAGCCTCGAAGCGTACTTGCTTGATTTTGATCGCGATATTTACGGACAGGAATTAAAACTTGAATTCATCACCAGAATCCGCGATGAGTTGAAATTTGATTCCGTGGAATCGTTGATACAGAAAATCCACGAAGATGTGGATGAGACAAGAAAATTATTACATAGATAGGCGAGGAAAAATGAAACCTGAATTACTTCTCAATGCACAAGCGCGGCTCGGCGAAGGCACCACCTGGGATGCCAAAACACAAACTTTATACTGGGTTGATATTCTCAATAAAAGAGTGTATGCAGGCACTGACTTGCTCGTCGAGTTGGATGAGTTTATCGGTTGTCTTGCGCCGCGCAAGAATGGACATTTAATCTTAGGCACGCGCTTCTCTATCGTGGACCTTGACCCTGCTACCAAACAAACGACTCACCTCGCCACGTTGAGTGATGAACTACCCACCAACCGCATAAACGATGGCAAAAGCGACCCTGCAGGCCGTTTCATCTTAGGCACCATGGACATGAACGAAACAGACCCCAACGGCAATTTATATTCCTTCAATGGAAAGCAAAGCACTCCCCTGCTAAAAGGGGTGACCATCTCCAACGGCTTGGCATGGAGTCCAGACCACAAGACTTTTTATTACATCGATACCCCCACACGCGAAGTCAAAGCCTTTGATTATGACTTGGCCACAGGTGCAATTGCCAATCCACGCGTGGCGATTCAGTTGGGCAACACCGCTGGCTGGCCCGATGGCATGACCTCAGACACCCAAGGCAATTTGTGGATCGCCATGTGGGGTGGTGCGCAAATCACAAAATGGAACCCGAACACTGGTCAACTGTTGGAGCAAATTCCTGTACCTGCTTTGCATACTTCCTGCTGTGCCTTTGGCGGAAAGAATATGAACGAGTTATTCATCACCTCCGCCACAAAAGACATGAGCGAAGCCGATTTGGCGAAATATCCACTCTCTGGTGGGTTGTTCAAAATAGAAACAAAAACCGAAGGTATGCCAACTTTTGAGTTTGGATAATTTTTGAGAACAAAGTTCTTAAATAAAAAAGTCCCCATCGTACGATAGGGACTTTTCGTTAATTCTTCTCAGCTTTTTCAGGGAGGCTGGATGGAAATGCTGAAGATTTTCGCATTTGTTCATCTTGTACCACCCGCAACCCATTACTCACTTGATTGCTCAACTTGGCAATTTGATCTTGCAACTGCATCAAGGTGTCGATTACATAATTATCGGCATCCACACGGGTCGCTTCGGCTTCTGCGCGCGCCTGGCTGATAATTTGGTCCGCGCGGCGTTGGGCTTCCTGCACAATGACATCTTTTTGTACATGCTGGTCCGCTTTTTCGCGGGCAAGTTGCAACGTGCGATTGGCCTCTTCTTGTGCTTGTGCCATCACACGGTCACGTTGAGCGACAACCTGTTGCGCCTTCTTCACTTCTTCAGGGATGGCAATGCGCATTTGGTCAATCAATTCCAACATGCGATCTTCATCCACAATGACATTGTGTGTGAAGGGAACAGCTTTCGCGTCATTAAAAAGTTCTTCCAAGCGGTCGATTAGTTGCAGAATATCCATAGGAAACTCGTGTAATTCAGGAGTATTTCTCTAATTCTAGCACAAATTAATCCCGAAGAGCGTTCGGCGGAGATTGCTCTCCCATATTAAGTGCCTTTTCCTTCAAAGCTTTTTCCACATGTGGAGGAACCATGCTGGAAATATCACCGCCTAACAATACAATTTCTCGTACGGTGGATGAAGAAAGAAAAGTGTGCTGTTCCGCAGTGATTAAAGCAACGGTCTCCACTGCATCTTTTGCCATGCGTTGATTGGCCAACGCCATGCGGAATTCAAATTCAAAATCAGAGAACACACGTAACCCGCGCACAATAGCTTGCGCATCAATCTTGCGAGCAAAATCAATGGTCAAGCCACTATAACCAGTCACTTTGATTTTAGGATTATTCTTGAGTGCTTCCTGCACCAAAGAAATTCTTTCTTCGGGGGAAAACATAAGGGTCTTCAAAGGCTTATCATAAACTGCCATCACAACTTCATCGAACAACTTCGAGGCGCGATTGGCAATGTCCATGTGGCCGTAGTGGAGGGGGTCAAACGTTCCGGGGAATAAAGCTCTAACCATAGTTTAGTCTCGTATTCTCATAGTCTGGTAATCATGAAGTTTGGTAGTTCAAAATATACAACTCTGCTTAACTCACATCCCCTTTGCCAGCGCCCCAAAATCTTTCAAAGGCTTCGGCAAGGAGAGCATGTTCAGGCTGAGTTAATTCGGGGTCACGCTCAAAGAGCAATTGAGCCTGTGTACGGGCCTTTTCAATTAAGGCAACATCGGTGATGCTAGCCATCTTCAAAGTGGTAGCAAAACCTGCCTGACGAGTCCCTAAAAATTCACCAGGGCCGCGCAATTTCAAATCAAGGTCCGCAAGCTCAAAGCCACTATTGGTGGTGGCCATTGCTTGAAGGCGCTCATTCTCAGTTGCATCTTCATGTGTAGGAATCAACAAACAAGTGGATTGTGCATCGCCACGCCCCACACGTCCGCGTAGTTGATGAAGTTGCGCGAGACCAAAACGGTCAGCGCCTTCAATCAACATCACGGTCGAGTTCGGAACATCCACACCCACTTCCACAACCGTGGTGGAAACAAGAATATCATATTGTTTATCACGGAACTTCAACATGACTTCATCTTTTTCACTGGGCTTCATGCGTCCATGCAAGAGACCTAACTTTTTATCAGGGAAAATTTCTTTTGAAAGAGTCTCAAAATCATCCACTGCGGCACGCGCATCAATCTTCTCACTCTCATCAATTAACGGATATACAATGAAAGCCTGTCTGCCATCTTTAATTTGGCTTTTGATCAATGTATAAGCACGTTCGCGTTCCTGCGGACGAAGCACATAGGTCTTGATAGGTTGTCTACCTTCGGGCATAACATCAATCACAGAAATATCAAGGTCACCAAACACAGTCAACGCCAATGAGCGTGGAATCGGCGTAGCAGTCATCACCAGCAAATGCGGGTTTGTCCCTTTGCTACGAAGTTCCGCGCGTTGATCCACACCAAAGCGATGCTGTTCATCAATCACTACA
Source organism: Anaerolineales bacterium (assembly GCA_046328925.1). Classification (GTDB taxonomy): domain Bacteria; phylum Chloroflexota; class Anaerolineae; order Anaerolineales; family Villigracilaceae; genus Villigracilis. The sequence continues at coordinate 11,803 of JAXLVT010000029.1, read as the reverse complement.
AACTGCAAATCTTTAAATTGGACATCTGGTTCAATGACTGCATGAGTCCCGATGACAATTTTGATGGAACCTTCTACCAATCCCTGACTGATCGCTTCTTTCTCACTTTCGCTGGTATCCCCCACCAACAAGCGAATCTCACTCTGATTCATAACTCCGCCATCTCCGGTGAGGAGCTTGATGAAGTTACGATAATGTTGTTCCGCCAGAATAGAAGTTGGTGCCATGATGGCAGATTGTGCGCCACCATAGACAACCATCGTCGCACCCAAAGCGGCGACCACGGTCTTACCCGAACCGACATCCCCTTGTACGAGTCTGTTCATGGGTTTGCCAGAGTCTAGGTCATTGCGAATATCTGTCAGCGTAGTTTGTTGGGCAGATGTCAGGGTGAAAGGTAAAGCTGCTAAACGTGCACCCAGCCACTCGTCAGAGACAGTGAAGCGGCGACCTTCCACAGATTTCCAATCCCGTTTTTGACGAAGCACACCCATTTGCAGATAAAAGATTTCATCAAATCCAAGTCTTTCTCGTGCAAACTTAAGACGGTCTTGCGAACTGGGGAAATGCACTTGCTGTAAGGCTTCACTAAGGGATACCAACTTGGCAGCAAGGCGAATGCTATCAGGGAGCGCATCGACAACTGCAGGAGCCCAAAACGTGACCACCTGATTCATTTGATTGCGCAACCACTTTTGAGTGATGCGTTCGGTCAATGAATAAATGGGAACGATGCGATTGGTATGTAAACTTTCTACTTCAATCGGTTCCCAATCGGGGCTGTTCATCACGATGCGGCCGAGATATTGATCTATCTTTCCAGAGACGGAAATTGCATCCCCTTGTTTCATGCGATTCATCAACCAAGGCTGATTGAAAAAGGAAACGCGCAACGAACCAGTTCCATCGGAGATGATCACTTCAATGAGAGAAGACTTGCCACCACGAATTGGGCGATTGAAAACACTTTGAATGGTGCCCAACACAGTCACGACATCGTTGTACATTAACGATTGAATCGGTTTGAGCTGGCTGTAATCTTCATATCGGCGCGGGAAGTAATACAACATATCGCCAAGGGTTTGCATGCCCAAATGCTCAAGAGATTCTGCATTCCTGGGTCCAACGCCCTGAAGCACGGTCAACTTGGCGTTGAGTGCGGCGGGAGTTTGGCTATGCTTCGCCCCCACCACTGCGTCAGAGCGAGCAGGAGGTGCCTGCCTTGGTTTCTGTTGTTGTACCTGTTGGTTATTGTTTTGATACTGCCGTTGTGGAGGTTGCGGAGTGGCAACACCTTCTCCCTCAGGAGCAGTTGCTTTTGTTGGCTCTTGTGTTCGTTGTTCAGGAGCAGGCCTGGGTGCAGAGCGAGGCGCTTGTTGTTGAGTCTTTGGCTTTTGCCCCGCTTCAGGATAAGTATCTCCAATGCGCTTCCACAGGCCTTTCAGCGATTCAGCTCTTCCATCGGGGCTGAGCTTCTCGTAGGAACGTAATCGCGCCACCACGGCTTGAATCACTTCTTCGGCAATCCCATCGACCCGGGCTTCCCCCTCCCAATAATCCAGCATTTTGGCAAGACCACCTATGATGGCGGTATTTTGATACTTATTCTCATGTTCAAGGCGAAAAAATTTACGGAGTTTCTCTAAGGACGGTTGCATGGGGCCAATTTTATCATGGGGAGGGAATATAAACCTGAACCATCCAGTAATGGAAACATTGTAAAATATCCCCAATTTAAACGAGGAAACAAAAATGGCGCCTTATTTGGAAAAATTAAACATCAAAGCCCTTATTTTTGATGGATTTGGAACCTTATTCAATTTAGAATCTGCGGCTCCTATATTTGAATTGGCAATTCCAGGAAAGGGCCTTGAATTTCTACATTGGTGGCGGCAACGTCAACTTGCTCTAACACGCCAATGTATTTTGACGCGTAGGTATAGAAATTTAAGAGTTCTAATGGATCAGGCAATGGAAGAAGCGTGCAAGCATTTTCAAGTTGATATCCCTCTTACAACCAAGGAAGATCTATGCGCCCAATATCACCGTTTAGAGCTATTCCCCGAAGTACAAGAAGTTTTAGATATTCTTCACCCGAAATACAAATTGGTTCTTTTGTCTCATGGGACGCAGGAAATGCTGAATGCAGTGGTGGCTCATAACAAACTCACATCCTTACTAGATGCTGTTTTGAGCGTAGACATGGTGCAAGCCTACAAGCCAGAACTAAAAGCCTATGAACTCGCAACAAAAACTCTCAACCTACCAGAATCAGCCTTTGGTTATGCAGGAGTCAACCCTGCAGATATTGCAGGTGCCAAAGCATTTGGCATGAAGACCATTTGGGTACATAGAAACATGCCCGAAAGTCAGCTGATGAGTTTAATAACTAATCTAAATGTTATAGATTTACGAAAAATGGCTACTGAGCACTAGAAGTTGGGGGAAGGAGAGCATTATTGATATAAGGTGCTAGTAACATCAAAGTACATATTCCAGCCACCACAAGAAATCCCAAAAGAGAAAAAAGCTTCGCGAGTTTTATCAAAAATTCCTTCATGTTTATCTCCTTAGTGCTTAAACATATAACTAACAAATCGACTTTGATTATTCTAACAGATTAGCTGAAATTGATTTGAACTTTTGAAGAAGCACTTCTTCAACAAAAATCATTGGGAGTTGATACTTATCAGCAATTTGCAAAGGATGAAGCAAACTTTCCTTAGAAAAATCTTCCACTACTTCTTCAATTGATTTTAAGGAGTGAATTTTAGTCTCATTATAAAAAATGCGCTTAGCAAAAACATCAAAATTATGAGTGCCGTCTTGGCGAATTGGCTGCTCAAAATCCAACCCAATAGCTCTCATTAATTTATAAAAAATTTCATAACGTGCAGATTTAATTTCGTGGCCAAATTGATATACACTAAATAACAGGCAAAAACGGGCATTTTCAAACACAAACCTTGTCATTAAAGGATTCGCTTCTGTACGGTAGTAAAACGGGCGTCGCAAATATCTAGGGTCAAAAATCCAAGGAGAGCGACGTAGGGCTAGGCCGCGCAAAATATCTGGGCAACTAGACCATTTCGCATGAACAAAAACTTCCCCATGTGCAATATTACGAACATATCCTGAACGTAGTGGAAAGTTATCAGGAACAATTTGGAAAGAGGATACATATCTAAGTTTTTCAAGAGTTTGTTTTTTTCCGTAAAAACGAGCCAGTGCTTTCAGCCTAGACAAACTCTTTTTTAAACGTTTTTCATCAGAAAGAATATAATACCGTACATATTTCTGAAAAATGCTTTTTCCATCTAAAAACTTTGCGATTTTACGGTGTGGAAGGGCTTGCCAAAATGCAGCTCCCATCATTATCCCTTTTTCACATAGTAAACGCACAAACTCTGCGATAAATACAATTCTTAAGATAATAAAAAAGCTATGGTTTTGAATTAGAAAATTAAATAGCCAAGAAGTAAGAAGCAAATTTAAAATATCCCCAACGACTCGTATTACTTGAACAGGGAATGACTCCCAAAATAAAGAAAAAGAATTACGCAAAAAGCCAATCAAGCCAAGTTTTATTATATATGGCAAAATAGCATAGGGTAATCGAAGAATCGAAAAAATGTAAATAACTATAATCAAGAAGTTCATAAAGGATTTTTTATGATAACCAATTACATCAATTCCCTCAAACAATTCTGGCCTGGATATGTTCAAGCACATAGTAAAGCAGGTACTCGCTGGCTACATTTTATTGGAAACACAAACCTATTTATTTGGCTAGGACTATCCATCATCAATCGCTCCCTATTTCTTGTTGGTTTTGCTGTTATCTCCTCTTACATGTTTGCATGGATTGGTCATTTCTTTGTTGAAAGAAACATTCCAATCACATTTCGTTATCCACTAAAGGCAGCCATTTGTGACATGGTCATGTATTACAAAATGTGGAGAGGGGAAATGGACGCTGAGATTAAGAAATATTTAAACACTACGCAAACTTAAATTTATTTCCTGATTGCAGCAAAGCCAAGACCATTGGGTCCTAAGTGGGTACCGATTACTGCAGTGACATTGACCAGCAGAATATCACGTGGAACTGATTTTCTAGAACGGTTCATAAGCTCGTTTAAGAATTCTTTGGCACGAGCTTCTGCATTCGTATGAAGAATGGCAAGGCGCTCAAGTTCACCAACCTCAAATAGAAGATTCAAAATTCGATCACTCGCATGTTTGGTAGTGCGGACCGCTCCAATGGGTTTCACTTCCCCTTCTTTTAATTCAACAATTGGTTTAATCGACAACAAACCACCTAATGCAGCAACCGTACCTGGAACCCGTCCGCTACGTTTGAGATATTCCATCGTATCCAATGTGGCAAAAACACTTAATCGCTTGCGTGCAGATTGAAGCTCTTCTAAAGCAAATTTCAAACCATTTTCAATGGCCTCAGCAGCGGCCACAACTTGAAACCCCAGCCCAAGGGAAAGCGATCCACTATCCACACAGGTGACTCGGTTGGGAAATTCTTTAGCAGCTTGTCGAGCTACATTGACAATCGTAGTCAATTGTGAAGCAGCGTGGATGGAAAGAATATGGTCACAACCTTGTGCAAATAAATCCTGATAGGCTGTGGTGAAATCTCCAATAGAAGGAGCCGCAGTGGTTGGCGAGTTTTGTAAGACAGGTAAACGGTTATAAAAATCTTCACGTGAAATACCTACCCCATCAGCATATTCTTTTCCCTCCAACACAAGGATGGTTGGAATTACTTTAATTTCATATTGTTCAATTAGATATGAGGGCAAATCGGAAGTAGAGTCAGTGACAATGCCAATTTTCATAGTTAATCCAACTTTCGAATCGCAGGATGAGAAAGACCAATGACTATCATTAAGATAGTGCCAACGCCACCAATCAAGAAGACTGTAGGCGCGCCAAACAAGTCCGTGCCCCAACCTGCCAGCGCAAAACCGATTGGCAACAACACCCATGAGCCAAGCGAATCAATTGCATACACTCTTCCTAATTTTTCATGAGGAACCATTTCCTGCAAGGTATTATTCCAGACCAAGCCAAACACATTAAAACAAAATCCATACACAAACATGGCTGCAATTAAAACAGGGATTGGAAATTTAAAGCCGAACAATAAAAGTAAGAATCCATTCAACATGACGGAAAGATATCCCAATAAACCTCGCCTCCGCAAACGTTTATATTGCCCAAGCCAAATAGCACAGAGAATATACCCAAGCGAAAATGCCGAACCAAACCAACCCATTACCGAAACATTTGCACCAAGATCATCCTTGATAAGAAAAGGCATAGCCACAGAGCGTGGACTCCCTTCCATGATATTTAAAACCCCAAAGATGATGATGGTGACCCAAATCCATGGGACAGTGATAATGGCATCCCAACCTTCACGCAAATCAACAAGACCTTGTTTGACCGCCTCACGAATTGTCTTTGGCTTGGGATTTGTTTCAACGGAATTTTCCAATCTTGAAGATTCATATAATCCCATACGTAAAATTGGAAACACGCACAATGCAGAAATAAAAAAAGAAAGAGCATCCAAACCAAAAGCCAAAGAAGTCCCACCAACTGCCACCAAAGATGCTCCAAGGATGGGACCAATCACTCCCATCACCCGTTGGCTCAAGCCATTTAAAGAATTGGCACTGGTCAACATATCTGAAGGTGTAATTTGCGGAATAATCGCCTGATACGCGGGAAAGAAAAAGGCTTCTACAAACCCAAAAATTAAACTAGCAATGTAAATATGCCAAATTTCCAAAGTGCCTAACCATGAAAAGATGGCGATACATACAACCACCAACCCACTCAGTACATCTGAAAGGAACATGATGCGAAGGCGTGGAAATCGATCCACAACTACGCCCCCAACCAGGATAAATAAAAGCAATGGGATTTGAGTAAGGACAAGCACCGTTCCCATGGCAGTGGCAGAGCCTGTCTTTTCCAGCACCCACCAAGCCAGCGCAATCCGATGAAGGCTATCTCCAAGACGGGAGATTGTCTGTCCCGTCCATAACAGCGCAAAGGGCCGATGTGTGAAGGCGCGCAGAATGTTCATGGTTTGATGAGTATAGCATAGGGCTATACTTTCTCCTTGACATACTATATTACACACAGTATAATGCGACAAAGGTTGAGATATGGCAAACACTGAATCGCTTGAAAATGTTGTCCTTGAACTGCGGCGCGGAGTCATTGTGCTGGCCGCACTCAGTCAACTGGGAACGGAACAGTATGGTTACTCCCTGCTGAAACAGCTTTCTGATCAAGGCTTGGAAGTGGATCAAGGAACGCTGTACCCGCTTCTCCGTCGGCTTGAGGCGCAAGGGTTGCTTGAATCTGTCTGGAAGTTGGAAGAAGCACGCCCTCGCCGTTACTACGTCATCAGTGCGGAAGGAAAGAAAATCCTTCCAAAGCTGAAAAAAGAATGGGCTGGCATTGTCGCTACCATGGACAAAATGCTGGCGTAAGAAAGGAAAGAAAATGAAACTCATTGATCGTTATGTTACTGAAGTTGGCAGACGCCTCCCGCTCGTAAAGGGACGTGTGGACATCGAAAAAGAGCTACGCTCCACTCTTGAAGATATGCTCGAAGATCGTGCTCAAAAAGCAGGCAAACCTGCCGATGAATCCATGGAAATTGAACTGCTGAAAGAATATGGCGCACCAGACCAAGTCGCCGCCACATATGACCCGCATCCCTATTTAATCGGGCCGCGAATGTATCCATTCTTCATAAAGATTCTGCAGATCGTCTTTTTCGCAATTGCCATTGCATTTGCTGTGACCACTGGCATTGAAATTGTGACACAGGCCCCCACTCTGGCAGGTCGTGAATTTGTAAGAGCAATTGGTCATGGCTTGGGAGGGATAATCTCAAGCGTGGTAGCTGCTTTTGGAAATATCGTACTAATCTTTGCTGTCCTCGAACGCGTTGTTCCCAATCAGGAATTTAATATGAATGAAGAAAAGGAATGGGATCCTGCTTCCTTGATGAAAGAACCCGAACCTACAGAGGTAAAACCATGGGAAGCAATCTTATCCATCGTATTCATCTTTATTGCATTAAGCATTTTCAATTTCAACTCACAGCTACTTGGCATTTACACCTTTACCGACGGTAAGTGGATCTCTCTCCCATTGTTGAGTGATGCATTCTTCCGCTGGCTACCGTTGATGAACATTGCTTGGGTTGCTGAGATTATCTTGTATGGACTGCTACTCCGCTCCGGAAAATGGGAACTGCCTACCCGCCTGTTCTCCATTGGTATCAAGATTTTCCAAGTTGTAATCGCCTACTTACTATTCATCGGCCCATCTATTTTCGCTGTGACAACAAAATCTTTGAGTCTCAGCGGACAAATGGACGCGGAAGCTGTGAAAATTCTGGGAAACATGGCGCAACATGGCTCCCCAATCCTGATGGGACTTATTATCTTCGTCACAATCATCGACATTATCAAGACGGTCTACAAATTAATAACAAAAAGATAAAATGCGTAATCCAAAATTAAAAGCAAAAGCGGGCACAAGTTTGTGCCCGCTTTTGCTTTATTATTTTAATTTTATTCAATCGAAATAATGAATTGATAGTGCGGCTGCCCACCCTCTTGCACTTCCACTTCAAGAGATTCATATTTACTTGTAATCACATCTGCTATTCTATTTGCTTCTGCATGAGTCATGCCTTCGCCATAGAACAAAGTGATAATTTCATGTTCTCCTGCATTTGCCTTTTCAAGCAAATCCATCACACCTTGTTCCACTGTCTCAGCAGAGACTACCAACTTGCCATCCAACAAAGCAATGACCTGACCATCTTTCACCACCACGCCATCAATTTCAACCGAACGAGTGGCAACCGTGATCTCCCCTGTTTTCACATTGCTCATGGCCTTGGTCATTTTCTCTGCAATCGCATCCAGTTCCCCATCTGGAATCAGGGATAGCATGGCAGAAAGCCCTTGAGGCACAGTACGGGTCGGCACAACCTGCACCTTTTTCACTGTCACTTCTTTGGCTTGGTTAGCCGCCATAATAATATTTTTGTTATTCGGCAGAATAATGATTTTATCGGTCGGCAAGTTTTCAAACGAATTCAAGATATCTTGAGTGGAAGGATTCATCGTCTGTCCACCAGCCACCACTGCGGCCACACCCAAACTGGCAAATATTTTACTCAAGCCTTGTCCCGGAGAAACCACTACCACTGCAATATTGCCAGGTTCAATCGGTGTAAATTTAATCTGCGCTGACTTTTGAATATCATCCATTTGTGCGAGCAGGTTTTCAATCGCAACCTTCGTAACCGTACCAATTCCCATAATGTAATCAATGGGCACATAACGGTTTTCTACCGGCACATGGATGTGCATACGATACATCCCTTCGCCTTCCCCCACTTGAATAGATGTACCCATCTCTTCAAGCTTTCCATAAAAAGAAGCTAGGTCTAACTCGCCATTGGGCACAAAATCCACAACAACTTCATAATCCTGACCGTCTTCGACTTCTTCCATGGCATCTTGTAAATTCATGGCAGACATTGGCTGAACGCTCATAGTCGGTGTTTCAAGCGACTCACCATACACATGGCGCAACATCCCTTCAAGGATGAAGAACAATCCCTTGCCACCAGAATCAACAACACCTGCCTGCTTAAGAACAGGAAGCATTTCAGGGGTCTTTTTGACCGCATCATCGGCTGCTTTGACCGCTACTTCTAAAATATCAAATGCATCTTTCGCCGTGCTGAGAGCTGCTTCTGTTGCAATGGCAACTTCTTTAATGACGGTTAAGATCGTTCCTTCCACCGGACGTACCACGCCTTTATAAGCAGTATCCCGTGCCTCTCCAAACGCCTTCACCAAGGTCTCTGCATCCAGCGTCGCCTTTTCATGTACGCCACGCGAAAAACCACGCAATATCTGGCTGGTGATGACTCCAGAATTTCCACGAGCCCCCATCAAGGCACCTTTGGAAACAGCAGCAGCCATTTCACTTAAGTTATGGGAACCCATATCCTTAATCTCATTCCAAGCGGCATTCAGGGTCAGTACCATATTGGTACCTGTATCCCCATCGGGAACAGGGAACACATTCAAAGAGTTGACCACCTGCTGATTGGTGCGGAGCCAGGTTACCCCTGCGTCAATGAGGCGTTTATAAGCCTGCCCATCAATCGGCTTCTTGCGAAGTGTCGCAACACGCGCGGTATCAATAGCCATGAATCTCTCGCCTCCTAGTCAGTATCGCTGATGCGTAAACCTGCCACGTGGACGTTCACTGAATTGACCTTCAATCCAAGTGCCTTTTCCACATGAAAACGGACAGTATTTCCAACGCTCACAGCTACAGAATTGATGCGTGTACCATATTCAACAATGATATGAATATCGATATCAATATCATCGCCTGCATAACGAACAGACACTCCACGCGAAGGCTCGCGGGTAATAGTCGCCACGATGCCATCGGCAAGATTTTTGGGGGCAAGGCCCACCACACCATAAGATTGTAAAGTGGCGTGATATACAATCGTCGCCACTGCGTTCGGCGAGATTTGAATCCCGCCCAGAGAGGTAGTTTCTTCGCCCATATTTTCCTCATTTAAGGGGCCAGAGCCCCGTGGTATCTACTTGCCCCTATTTTACTTGAAGATGGTTACTTTATATGGTAAAATGCCGTGCTCTTTAAAGAGGGCTAGTGCTTATGGAATCATTGTTCGGAAAGGAACTATAAAAATGGCTAAGTGCAACACCTGCGGCAAGACAACCACATTCGGACACAATCGCTCTTTCTCCTTGCGAGCTACAAACCGCAAGTTCAAACCCAACCTCCAGAAGGTTTCGGTGATGGAAAAGGGCCGTTTGGTCAAGAAGACGCTTTGCGCCAAGTGCATCAAAACTCTCGGCAAATCTGCGGCTTAGGTTTGTTTTCCACTCACATCAAAGGTCACGGCGCAAGCCGTGATTTTTGTTTAAGCTACTGAAACTCGAACCAATTCCCCTACCCCCGCTGCTGTTCCTTCAGGATGTTTGAATGCGGCATTACCAGTGACAAAAGCATTCGCACCTGCCGCCTTCATCAACGGCAAAGTTTTGACAGAGATTCCACCATCCACTTCAAGATGGGCTTTTGGATTGACACCATCCAACTTGCCACGAATTTCTCGCACACGGTCAATCATCTCTGGCATAAACGCCTGCCCCGAATACCCAGGATTCACACTCATTACCAGCACAAGATCTACCAAAGAGAAAACTGATTCGATGGCAGATACAGGTGTGGCTGGCCTTAACGTGACTCCAGCCTGACAACCCAAAGATTTAATTTGTTCAATCGTTTTTTTCAAATCATTACACGCTTCTACATGGACCGTAATGTTAGTCGCTCCAGCTTGGGCAAATGACTCAATATGATTTTCTGGATTTACGATCATCAAGTGAACATCCAAGGGAATCTTTGCGACTCGCTTGCACGCCTCAGTAAACAGCGGACCAATCGTAATCGTTGGGACAAAGTTTCCGTCCATTACGTCCACATGTAACCAACGAGCGCCAGCAGCTTCGACGGTGGCAATTTCATCGGCGATGTGCGTAAAATCTGCCGCGATAATGGAAGGAGCAATAATAAATTGATTCATAAAATGAATTTACTTCGGGGGAAAATATGCAAAGAAAATTGCCATCCAAAATGGAATCAAACCACCGACTGATGCAATCACGAGAAACCACAGCCCAATCGTTGCCCAATCAAACTCTTCGAAAGCAGAGACAGGCTCGGGCTCAGGTTGAGGCGCTGGCTTGGGTGTTTGATACTGCGTGGTAGCAGGAACAGGCCGAGGTGCAGAGGGCCGCTCGCGAGAAGGAAGTCGATTTGAAATTTCAGGGGCGACTGATGTAGTCACTGGTGCTGAAACTACTGGAGCAACTGGTGTTGGTGCAACCACTGGTTGTGTCCCAAATGTTTTTAAAACACGGCCAAGTTGATCCGCTGTGCGATAACGGGCAGAAGGTTCTTTTGAAAGCACCTTCATAATAATTTGTTCAAGAGCAACTGGCATATCAGGCACATATTCACGAATCGGAATCGGGCGCGCGGAAATATGCAAACGAGCCAATTCATCTGCTGAAGAAGCCGTGAACGGCGGCGTGCCACTTAATAATTCATAAAGAACCACACCCAAGGAATATACATCTGATGCAGGTGATGGGGTTTCACCACGGGCTTGTTCGGGGGCAAAATACAAAGGCGAACCCCAAACAATATCAGTGCGTTCACCAGGCATGATGGTGGCGAGAGCGCGGGCAATTCCAAAGTCTGTAACTTTGAGTCGACCATCTTTCGAGACCAACATATTGTGAGGTTTGACATCACAATGGACAAGTCCCGCACGGTGGGCATACCCAATCCCTGCACAGGCTTGAATCATGAGCGGAATCCCCTCTTGAATGGTGAACCGTCCGCGAGCTCGAATCAGATTCTTTAAATCTTTGCCAGGAATGTATTCCATGACGATGTAGAGCAAGTCATCAGCAAAACCAAAATCATGGACAGTGACAATATTCGGGTGAGAAAGATTCGCCGCTGCGCGGGCTTCCTGCCTGAAATTGTTTTGAAAATCAGGGTTGGTTGAAAAATCCTTGCGCAGGACTTTAATCGCAACATCGCGATCCAGCATGAGGTCGCGGGCACGATAGACATTGGCCATTCCACCCGAGCCAAGTTCTTCGAGAATTTGATAACG
>JAXLVT010000028.1:0-51747 GCA_046328925.1 Anaerolineales bacterium | reverse complement strand
TATTTTTTCGGTCTCTTCAAAGAGACGGGCATTTTCAAGAGCCAAAGCGGCTCTTTCAGAAACAGATTGTATCAACGCACTTTCATCATCTGTCCATTTGCGATTATTTTGTGATGCTTCTAAATGAATAACTCCGACGACGTTATCGCGAAGTTTTACAGGGACAGCAAGTTTTGATGTTGGATTGTTTTGATTTTGTTCCAACATTGTAATTTCACCTGTTGTTAGTGCTTTTGATGTAACAGAGCTATCTGATAAAGATATAGAAGTAATCGTTCCATCAGGTAAATAGGAGAACCCTTTTTGTTTTTCTCGACTTAAAACCATGCTTGGGTTTTCTCGACTTAATGAGGAACCTGGGTTTTCTATAATGAGCGCATTTTGAATCACAATTGCAACTTGGTTAGCCAAAGTTCCTAAAACAGCTACGTCTTCTTCGTTAAACGCTGTTGGTTGTTTGCTTTGTACATCCAGCACACCGATAATTCGAGATCCAAACTTTAATGGCAAAGCCATTTCTGATCGCGTTTCAGGCAGGTCTGGATTGTTGAAAAATACAGCGTCAGCACCTGTATCAAGAGCAATACGCGCTCTGCCTCCTTGAGACACATAACCTACAATGCCTGTTCCACCAACTCGAAGTTGGTGATGACGGGCAAGCATTTTTTGCCCACCTTCACTATTAGCGGCCCGTAAAACTGCATACTCTTTATTTTCGTCAAGTAGGAAGATGCCTACATGGTAGTAGCCTGTTTTTTCGCTAATTAAGTGGACTGTATTTGACAAAATTTCTGCCAATTTCTTTTCAATGTTAATGGCAATGCTTTGCGAAATATCAGAGACCGTCAATAACTTTGTGGCACGGGTTTGAATTTCAGCATTAATTCTTAAAAGTTCTGATGTGCGGTTTGTTACGCGAGACTCAAAATCTGATTGAAGATTATTCAGGTCAGCTTTTATGTCACTTATATCTTCTAGATATGCTCGGTCGAGCCTGGCTCTGAAAAAATTAATTGCATACAGTAATACGCCCATGAAAACAACTATTACGCCAGTTCTGATGTTGTTGTCTGTGGTGTTTGATGGAACATTTGAATACAATGACGTTGAGAAGGCTGCAACACTAGAGAATAAAAGCAATATCAAAAAGCTAGGTTGTGGAAATAAACCACTGGCAATGATCATGGCAACTAGGGTGCTGACAATCATGGCTGTTTCAACGCTAACAGCTTGCCCTTGATACACTCTAAAGACGCCCATGAGGACAATTGAGTAAACGAATAAATATGCACCAATGGAATGATATCTGGTTCGGCTTAATACATAAAAAAACATTAACGGAAGCAAGAAGATAGAAAGCGTTCCGTATTGCTGAATACTTATGATAGAGACAATGGCAATAAAACTCATTACTGCAATTGTAAGGCTGGCTAATATCTGAGCACGTCGTCTTTCACTCAACTCTTCGATGGACGGGTGAGGAGCAATTAATACCTTTAAGAACGAAATAAAGTTGGCCATGGTTATTTGGTTTCCCTTCTTTCGCTTCCAATTTGACCTTTGTCTTGATTCTCTTCCGTTGAAACTTCAGCAAGCTGGAAGGAGATAGTTGCATTCCCGATTGCTTGTCCAAGTTCCTGTACAGTTTCGCGAATAATTGCTTCCATGTGGGTAGTTGCACTAATTCGAGCTGAGATATCTGATACCAGAGATTCTCTAACCGCTCGCTGTTGTGATTCTCGATATAAACGTGCACTTTCAAGAGCACCACTTAATTGATCTGAGAGTGCGATTGCTAGATTGGTTTCGTCCTGACTCCATGCGTCTGCAATGTCCGATTTTTTCAATCTCAATGCTCCGATAGCTTGACCGCGTATCTTGATAGGGATGCTGATGGTCAGGTTGTCATTTCCTACAATCACATCGCCTGTTTCAAAGGCTTTGACGATGCTAGGTTCGAGAGTCTCGGAATATGTTTGTGTGGTTCCAGGTGGTGTTGCAATGAAGCCAACGCGCGGTTGATTGTGTAGTATTTTTCGCCACGCTTCACGGCTTACATCTCCATAAACCTGTCTGGCAGATTCAAGCGCTTTGTTTGTTTCATTGAATAAGTTTGCGTTTTGAATTGCTACTGCAATTTGATCAGCAAGGATTTGAAGTGTTACAACATCTTCTTCTGAAAAGGCACTTTGTTGGGTACTTTGAACGTCTAATGCACCAAGAATCTGTCCGCTGACGACAAGCGGAAGAGCCATTTCAGAGCGGGTGTTTGGGAGGTCGGGATTGTCAAAGTAAACAGCATCCTTTCCAACGTCAAGGGCGATGCGGGCTTTTGCATTTAAGGTTGTGTAGCCTACAATACTTGTCTCACTGACTCGAAGTTGGTGATTTTTTTCAAGCATTTTTCGGCCACCTTCGCTGTTGGAGGCGCTTAAAACTGCGTATTCTTTTCTCTCATCCAGGAGAAATATTCCAACATGGTAATATCCAAATCTTTCGTGGATTAAGATTGTGGTTTGTTGTAGCAACTCAGATAAATTTCGAACAGACGTGATAGCTTTTCCAACATCTGCGGCGGCGCGCAGTTGGATAGCGCGTTGCTCTAATTCGTGTGTTCTTTCAAGGACTTTATTCTCTAATTCAGCAATCATGCTTTGAATTGCAGTCGAGAGATCCATCAAACTCTTTGCGATGGTGCCGAGCTCTCCTCGAAACTTTGAGATGTTTAAAGTTGCAAGGAAATTCTTTTTCCCAAGTTGTTTAGTGAATTCTGATAACTGTATTGCAGGTGTTAATAAGATAAATAACGTTACGCCGCCACCCAAAGCGACTAGAAGAAGGCTAATTGAAAGTTGTAGAAGAGCTGTATTTGTCAGCGTATCGACAGGTGAATAAACATTGTTGAGACTTGTGTATGTGACAGCAACGGGGTCTGTAAGTGCTTTTCTGTATGAGGTGATTAGTATATTTTTTTCTGTATCTACCAAAGTGAAGCTGTTGCGGGAGAGGAAAATACGAGCTGTGTTGAATCCAAGGTCATTACTCGCCAAGGTGCCAACTTTTGCTGGAGTGGAGTGGGCAATGTATTCTCCGTTTAAACCAATAACGAGAAATGTGCTGCCTCTTGTAATGTTTGTTAGAGACGTAGTAACTTCCTGCTCATTGCCTGAGCCAGCTTCAAGACGCGCTGAATACATGCGTACTTGAGTTTCAAGTGCTTTTGTTTGTGAATCTATATACGCTACTTTCATTTGGTTCTGCATAAAAGCGTATAGAGTCGCCAAAGGGATGGCGCCAAAAATGGTAAGCCATAAGACAAGCCGCCAAATAAGCGGACTTCTTAAACGAATCACGATTTTCCTCTTTGGTATGGTTGATACATTTCTATTCTCACTTTAATTTTAATGAACTTGTCTGTTTGCGAGTTGGTTTAGGTGGCGCTGCCTGAGGCAACCCAATACTAATTTCAGCTTCTTTTAAATCAAAAACTTTTCTAAACTCAGTCGTTGCCGTTCGGATGACAGATTCAACGTCAAGTGTTTCGCGAATTCGAGATGAGATGTTTGCAATCAATTGATCTCGTTGGGCGTTCCTCTGCGCTTCATCCACAAGACGACTATTT
Source organism: Anaerolineales bacterium (assembly GCA_046328925.1). Taxonomy (GTDB): domain Bacteria; phylum Chloroflexota; class Anaerolineae; order Anaerolineales; family Villigracilaceae; genus Villigracilis. The sequence continues at coordinate 48,125 of JAXLVT010000028.1, read as the reverse complement.
TCCAACGCAAGGGAGATTTGTTCAGCAATTTTTTCTACCATGATTCTTTCTTTGTCAGACCAGGTAGAAGAGGTACCTTTTCTTAGCAGGGTGATTTTGCCGATATTTTGCCCTTGCAATGAAAGCGGAACGAGTAGAGCATCATCAGTAGGTTCTTGTTTTTTTGTTTGTGCAAAAATTGGACGGACGCCTGCAGGAGTATATTGATAAGCTGGCGTGTTACGGCTTGTATGTTTTGCCCAAGTCTCATAGGTTTGCGATGACGTATATAACTCAAGCTGTTGCACCAGAGTTTTGGTGTCATTAAGCAGATGAACATTATCAATCGAAATGGCAATTAAGTCAGAAAGGATTTGAAGGATTTCAACATCCTGGGTGTTAAATGTTTGAGTCTGATCCGAGTGCATATCTAGGATTCCAATGATGTCGTTGCGGACAATCAGTGGAATTGACAGGCGAGAACGTGTAATGGGGAAGCTTGCATCTTTGATGAATAGCGTGGTTCCTATGTCAGATGCCATATAGGGTTGTTTTTGTTCAACAACGATGCTGATTGGATTTCTTTCGCCTTTTTCAATGTAATGGCCTTGACCTATTAATTGTTGCCCAATCATTGATGAAGATGCCTGAAGAAATGCAACCTTTTTTCTTTCGTCTAATAAATAGATACCAACATGGTAGTACCCAAATTGGTCCGCTGTGGATGCGACGACTGCATCCAAAATGCTTGGCACACTTTGTAGTTCTGCAATATTACGAGCAATAAGAGTTGAGGCTCGAAATTGTGATGATTTTGCTTCTAACTCTTCTGTGCGTTCTTTTATCTTGTTTTCGAGCTGAGCTCTTTCATTGTTTAGCGTAGCTAAGGTTCTTTGCATTTGAAGTGTAACATTTGCAAATGCTTGTTTGAAAAGTGAAGTTGCAATTAATAAGCTAATGCCAGGAACTGTGAAGTCAGCAATGTATACAATCCAATCATAGGTTGTGGGGATTGGAGCATTTTGTCCAATGGGAGTAAAGAACCCGAGGTTGCCTAAGACTGCAAGTAATACCATTATTGCAATTGAAATCGCAAATACAAAGATGTCTACTTTCGAATCGAAGAGCAGAGAGGCAAAGACAACAGCGGTTATAAGAAATAAACTACCATCAATCAATGGTCCCCAAGCAACCAGTGCGTTTAAACCTGTCAAGATGAGGATTGCGAGAAATACATATGCTCTGGTGTTATACCCAATAGGTAAAAAGGTAACAGCCAGTATTACAGCATACATAACGACATATAGAATCACGATTGGAATGGTGGTAGTTGAATAAGAAGAAATGATGAGCGCGATTCCAAGTACTGAAACGATTCTTAATATGGTTAAAATGAAAGTTTCGCGCCATTGTTTATAGTCAAAGGCGCTTTCATTCAGATTAACAGGTTTGGTATTAGACAAATTACTTTTATTCATCGACAGGTCTCGTTGATAATTCAATATCTACTTCCGCAGCTTCCAATGTGCGGCCTAGTTCTCTCACGGCTGTTTGTAAAATACTTTCTGTTGTCGTCGATGACCATATTTTCGAGATAATCTCATTGGTTGCACGTTCTCTTGAAGCAATGGATTGACTTTCTTCAACCAACCGAGCATTTTCTAAGGCAAGAGCAGCTTGAGCCGCAATGGTTTCAATCAGATTTTTTTGTTCAGGAGTCCAATCATCTGTTGATGCCATTGAAATTTGTCCGATGATTTGTTCGCGAAGGGTGAGTGGAACCTCAAGACCTTTATTGGCGGTTTCGTCATCTCCTAATTCGTACTCGAGAGTTTGATCTTTAATTAAAGATGACCATGCCCCTTGTAGGTATTGTCTTTGGGTTGCGCGCATTTCGAGAATACTTTGTTGTGCCTCTTGGAAGAGCCTGGAGTTTTCCATGGCGGTGGCAATTTGGTTGGCCATGTTTTGAAATGTGTCTGCATCTTGCATGGAGAATGCCGCTTCTTTTGTCGAGTGTAGCTCGACAGCACCCAGAATTTTCTCTCCAACGACGAGAGGGGCAATTAATAGGGAACGAGTGTACGGGAGAAGAGGATTGTCAAATCGGACGGATTCAGTTCCAGTGTCAAGTGCGATGCGGACCTGTCTGGTTTGGATGGCAGTTGCGATGGCACTTTTTCCTTTTAAGTCAATGCGATGTTTATTCTCGCGTAGTACTTTTCCTGCATCTCCAGTGGCTTCACTAAGCTCTGCCCATTGTTGGGTTAGGTCTATAAGATAAATTGCTGTGTAATAGCAGTCAAATTCATCGCCGATCATGGTAACTGCCTGGGCGAGAAGTTCATTGGGGTCTAGGATGGATGTGACTGCGCGACCAATTTCGTTTACTCGCTTAAGTTGGTATGTTCTGCTTTGAACTTTATTATCGAGATTATTTCTTTCATCCCGAAGTGTTACTAGGGTAGTATCGATTTGTTTTTGTGCATCTAAAAACTCGGCTTCAAGGCGTTGAAAGCCAAGAATGATGATAGTTCCAAACATGATAATGACGCCACCTGCGCTAAGCCAGTCTAAAATACCTGCCTCAACAGCTTTTGGATTTACAGGCATGACGGTTTTGGTTAGCATGAGCCACCCAAAAATTATGAAAGTGACGATATCTACGGCTGTTGCTGTGATGCCAGCCCTAGGAGAAATCATCATGGTAGCAAAGATGATAACGCCTAGGAAGAAGAATAGACCATCTCCCAGGATGCCATGGGTGGCAAGCTCACTTAATCCAAGTACGTAAATAATTAATATGAATACCCATATTTTTATTTTGTACGATAATTTAATAAACGTAACTAGAAGCGTTATTAGGTAGGTAGCAATAAAAACTATCGCAATGAAATTGCTTTTTGCGGAGCCTACCGCAGGGATTAGTGCAAGAAGACCAAAAATTAATGACCCAATTAAGAGAGGAGTTACAAACCCTTCACGCCAGTTTCTATAAATGTTGCGAGTGTTTTCTTCTGGCGTAGCAATAAAGGTTGAGGAAGGTTGCTGTGACATTAGGATTTTCCTTCCTGATTGTCAGTTTTAGGCTGGATTTTTATTTTTGTCTGTCTTGATCCAGTAATGCGTGTTAGTTCGCTAGCTGTCGTTGTAAGAATTGATTGAATATCCGTTGAACGACGAATTTTGCTGGTGACTTCATAGATGATACGTTCGCGGTCTGCCTGTTGGCGGATTTGTTCCACCAACCGTGCATTTGCAATGATAGCTGCAAGACTGCCACCTAAGGTTCCTAGCATTTCCTCATCGTTTTCTGTATAAGCATCTACTTGCTCACTTTCGACATTTAAAACACCGAGGAGTTCATTTCGGTAAATTAAAGGAATGGCTAATTCGGAGCGAGTGTTGGAACTAATTTGAATATAGCGTGGGTCCTCAGTTACATCTCGCACACGTAATAATCTTCGATTCGCAGCTACCCAACCTGTGATACCGCTACCAATTGCAACGTATGCTTTGGTTGTATCTTCGGCATATCCCATGGAGGCTTTTACTTCCAGCTTCTTTTTCTCTTTGTCTGCCAACAATATGGTGACACGATCACCACCTAGGGTAACTTGTAATCCTTGAACTGCACTTTCCAAAGCTTCTTCAAGTGTTGTTCCAGAGGCTACAGTTGTGGTGATATGATGCAACAGGCGGTGCTGGGATAAATGTTCCTGTGTTTCAGCAAACAACTCTGTGTTTACAACAGCAATTGCCATTTGGTCTGCCAAAATTTGCAGACTTCGTAAATTGTCTTCTGTGAATGCATATGCCTTTGTGCTTTGAACATCCAAGGCACCTAAGATTCTTTCACCAACTTTTAAGGGGAAAGCCGCTTCTGCTCGGGTATCAGGCAAGCTTGGGTTGGCATAATAGGTGGCGTCTTTGGAAGTGTCATTAACGACAAGTTGTTCGCCTCGGCCTGTTACGAACCCTACGATAGATTTTGAACCCACGCCAATTTTGTGCCCCATGCGTTTGAGTTGAGCGCCCGCTTCTCCAGTTGCTTCGCGGATAATTGCAAATTCTCCAGGAATATCTTGAAGGAAGACAGCAGCATGATAGAAATCAAATCTTTCGCGAATCAAATTCACGGCTTTGATTAATAACTCGTCAAGGTTTAGAGAACCGCTAATGTCACGTGCAATTTCTGCTGCAGTTTCCAATTGCAAGGAACGCCGCTTGCTTTCATCGAGAAGACGAACATTGTTAATTACTCCAGCGACTTGGGATGCCAACGTAATGAAAAATGTGAAATTTTCTTCTGAGAATGCAAATTCTTGATTGGTGTCTTGGATGATGAGTGCGCCGACAGGCTTGTTTTGCACCATCATAGGAGCGCCCATCCACGATTTGGCTGGGTTCCCTTGGATTTTAGCTCCCAACTCAGCGGCCTTTTGTTCAGTGTTTTCTACTAACAAAAGCGGTTGGCGCGACTTGATGAGTATCGAAGTCAAACCTTCTCCAAGTGGGAAGGGATCAATACTCATAAATTCGTTTTCTTCAAAACTAAACGGTATGCTGATTGTGTCTGTCCGATCATCATAAAGAGCAACGATAAAGCTAAAGTCACCAATGACTTGTTTTATCTTTTCATGAAGGGCAGCAAAGAAACTTGGTAAATCTGAGGATGTAGAAATCGCTTCACTTACGGAAGCTAAAGATTCCACTTCCTGTAAATGTTTCGCAGTTTGTTTTTCTGCCTCGATTTTTTCAAGAGTGATTGAAATTAAATCAGCAAAGTTTCCATAAGGCTGGATGGAAGTATTGCCAAGCCCTAGGTCTTTTGTTCCCATAATGAAAATCGAGACTACGTTTCCACTTTTGGTTACAGGTATAAAAGCAACAGAATTAAACTCAAGTGCTTCAATGACTGTTTTGAGGCCAAGAGGTACATTGCTGTTTGTTTTTACAAGTACAGGCCCTCGTTCAAGATAGACATCTATTTCGTCTGGATTGATTTGTACGTTTGATGGAATGCGGCTCGTGAGTTGTGCACCATTTTCATCAGATGCACTAACGATATTGAGTTTGTCACCGTTGATGGACGTGACAATAAATGAATATGGCGATTCTCGTAATACATCACCGCTGATTTGGAAACTCTCATCTTCATGGCCTGCTTTTGCGATTAATCGGCTGGAGCGATATAGTCTTGAAAGTTCCTCAAAGTTAACTTGAGTTGTTTCGGTTAGCCCTGCGGCTTGAATGGCGGCTGCCACCTGGCTGGCCAGAGTTTGTAGCATGATTACTGTTTCAGTGTTGCTAAAAGCATCTGGTTGTGTGCTTTGAACATCAAGCACGCCTAAAACAAGATTTCCAATGGAGATGGGGACGGCAGCTTCTGATTGGGTTTCTGGAAGCAATTCATTCTTAAGATGTAAGCTGTCTGTTTGTGCTTCTGACACAACACGTGTCTCATTGTTTGCGCCGACCCAGCCGATGATTGAGTCTGAGCCGATGGGTAAGTGGTATTGACTGTCCATTAGTCCAGATGTGGCAGTTCCATATCCAGCTTTAAACTCAACGTTTTCTGCTGAAGAGTCAGTAAGGAAGATACTAGCTTGATAAAACCCAAATTGCTGAACTAGGAGTTGAACAGTTTGATCGTACATATCTCCAAGGTTGGAGAAGGATGTGATTTGTTGTGCAATTTCAGCGGTTGTACGAATTTGACGTGACCGTTCGTCCACCTTTTCTTCGAGAGAACGATAGACTTTGCTTAATTCATCTGCCATTTGGTTGTATGAACTTGCAAGCAAGCCTACTTCATCTTCACTTTTTACAGCTGCGCGGCTGTTCCAATTCCCTGCTGAAAATTCTTGAGTGATTTGAGCAAGACCACGTAAAGGTGTAATAATGCGATTAATGAGCAAATAAATAACACCGCTGGTTGCCAACAATGTGACCAAAACCAGAACTATCGTAAATGGTGCCAAACTGTTCAAGCCACTATAGACGGAGCTTGTGTCGAATTCCATAGCCACCCCGCTGTGCATAGCAGGGAACCATTGAATTTGAGTCAGTGCTGACTTGCCATCAGCTGATTTGATATCAATTGCTTGAGGTTGAGTGATGTTTGTGGATTTTAAGTTTTCAATGCCAGGGATGACTTTATTTTTTTGCCCAGAAGTTGGATTTTCCAGAACAGAAAATTCGCTGGTTGCATTTGGTCTGGTGATAAATTGGCCAGTTGGCAAAATAAAATAAGTATGTGCAAGCGGGGACAATGCCTGCAGTGGCTCAAGCAGAGTATTGATTTGATTGGTATCTGTAACTCCAATCAAATATCCCAAAGAGGATCCGCGTGAGGTCTTATATTCAAGAACTGTTAAGAGGACGAATTGATTTTCAATAAGTGGTGAGACGTTGAAGACAGCTATAGAAGGGTGATCTGCTGTCGCTTGTTGCAGAAATGACGGGTCTGCAATCTTGATTCCCTGCCACTCTTCCTTGGTTGAGACTTTGACAACTCCCTCTGTGTCTACCAACATATATTGACTAAATACAGGAGTACCTTGTTCTTTATCTAGGTTCTCAAATTCTGTGACTACGCTTTTGCGAATTTGTTTAAACTCATTGCTTTTGGGGTTGGCATGAACAGCCAACTCGGTCAGAATGCTAAAGTCGCTGCTGGAGAGCAAGTGTTTCAACTGTTCTTCTTTATCTTGTATTTTTTCCTGCACGACGCTCAATTGGGAGACAATTAAGTTTTCGGATTGTTTTACGGCTTGTTCTCGCAATAGCGATTGAGCGCGTAAATAAGCCGCCCCCGCCATTAAGGCGAGGGGAATAAAGGTAAAGAATAAGAGCGTTCTTACAAGCGTTCCTGCCAGACTGCCCTTAAATCTTTTTTGTGTAGAGTCAAGTGCGGGCGTCGTTTGATTCGATGTCATATCGCGAATTAACTAAACTCCCAGACTTGTTCTCCATTTAAAATGCGGCGGATCTGGTCTGGGAAGCGATCCGGGTCAAGGGGTTTTCCAAGGAATCCATCGAAACCAGATTCGCGGGCTTTGTTCATTTGCTCCATGCTGGCTTCTGCTGTGACCGCAATAATCGGCACAGCCTTGAAGCGTTCAGAGGCGCGAATTTTCTTCAAGGCACCATATCCATCTTCATAAGGAAGACGGATGTCCATTAAAATTAAATCGAGGCGCGGAAGGGTGTCAGCATATTCAACTACTTCATACCCTGAGGTTTTCCATTCACAATGAATTCCCAAATAACCTAACATGCGGGCGATTAAAACGAAATTCGAAACATTGTCCTCAACAACCAACACAGTTGCGTCTTTGGGGATGGTAGGCTTGCGAATGGGTTGGGTATCGGAAATTGCTTGATTTGAATCAGACATTTGCGCTCCTTGTTAAAAATCGCTCGATTTGCATGGCAAGAATATCAATGTCAATAGGTTTTTGAATGTAACCATCGCAACCTGCCTCGAGCGATTTCTCACGGTCGCCGCGCATCACATTGGCTGTGACCGCAACTATTGGGATTTTGGAAAACTGTGACATTCCTTTGATCTTGGCGGTTAAGGTATAACCATCCATATCAGGCATGTTGATGTCCATGAGAATCAGGTCTATTGAATTTCCTTGTAATTTTTCTACCGCCTGAGCGGCATTAAATGCTTCGACTACAGAATACCCCTCCGCATTTAAGACCCTGCGAATTAAGCTTCTGTTATCTGGATTATCTTCCACGTATAGAATAGTAGCCTTGTTATCTTGTGGCATCATACAAGTTGCCTCCGAATTGAATTTTACTAGTAACGTAGAAATACTCACATAACAGCAACCTTACAATAAGTATAACAAAAAAAGTCGAGGTGATTCAAGCCTCGGCTTTTATGTGAGCGGGTGGCGGGAATCGAACCCGCGTATTGTGCTTGGGAAGCACATGTTCTACCACTGAACTACACCCGCTTAGATCGAACAGGGGCGATTATACGCTACGCGGAAAAGGCATGTCAAGCCTTGAGACTTTTTGATGAAAAAATCCGCTTCGCTCTCCCTGATTATTGTTCTCGTTTCAGTAATTTGTACGCCATCTCTAGCAGAGATTCACCAGCTTCCCCTTGTAAATTTGCATTTTCCAGAAACCCAAGTGCTTTTTCAGTCTCTTTTTGAGAAATTTCCATGGCATACGTACGAGCCCCTTCAGTTTCCAATAGGCTGGCGATTTCTTTTACCTCTTCTGCTTTAATCGGCCCTTGATTCCAACGTTTCGCAAATGCCCCATTTTTTTCGAGGGCATATAAAACGGGTAAAGAATTCTTTCCTTCTACTAAATCGCTGGCTGCGGACTTGCCCGTGACTGCCTCGTCGCCCCAGATTCCGAGGATGTCATCTTGTACTTGAAACGCCAATCCAAGATGATATCCGAATAAGCGATAATTTTCCTGTGCTTCCGCATTGGCACCGCCAAGCAATGCGCCGATATGGGTACAAGCTGAAAGCAGGGCAGATGTTTTTCCGCCAATCATGGGCCAATAATCATCCATGTTCAGGTCGGATCGTTCTTCATAAGACATATCGAGGAATTGACCACGAGTCAGGTCGAGACAAATATCGTTCAAAATAGTTGAAGCGCGAACTACAGTTGCGGCAGGGTATGCTTTATCCAAAGTTGCAACGGATTGATTCGCAATGACAAATAAAGCATCGCCGACGTTGATCGCCATCGGCACACCCCATTTTGTCCAAACGGTGGGACGTCCTCGACGTTTATCAGAGTTGTCTTGTACATCATCATGAACGAGGCTGAAGTTGTGAACTAACTCAACTGCGGCTGCAGCGGGTAGTGCTTGCTTCCAATCGCCGCCGCAAGATGCCGCGGAAAGTAAAACCATCAGTGGGCGTATTCGTTTGCCTGTGGCCTCTGGGCCTGCGCCTTCTCCTGTCCAACCCATGTGGTAGGTGAGCATTTCATGAAATATCTTTGTGCGTGACTCATCCAGGCGATTGACTTGGTGTTTCAATTCTTTTTCAATTTCAGGGAGCATTTCTTCGATATGTTTTTTTAGACTCATGATGGTCCTCTTATAAGTTTAAATCAGTTCCAAGGCTTGAAGTTCGGCTTGTAACTGTTCTGGTGATTTGAAGTGAATACACACAAAACCCATTTGACGTGCAGTTTGGATGTTTGCCTCTGAATCGTCAATGAAGAGACACTCATTTGCTGACCTGCCAATTTTATTCAAGGTGTATTCGAAAATATCACGGTTCGGTTTAATCATATTAATATCACCAGAAAGCACAATATCATCAAGCAATTCAAAAACTTGATAGCGTTTGCGAGCGATGGGAAATGTCTCTGCGGACCAGTTGCTCAAACCATAAACGGGAAAGCCTTTTTGTTTGAGTGTTTTTAGCAGGTCAATACTCCCGTCAATTTGACCTGTAATAGAGTCAGCCCAATTTTCTTGATAGGCACGGATTAACTCTGCTCGATGAGGAAATTCTTTTGAAAGAAGAGCAACTGCTTCTGAGAAGGAACGGCCTTTGTCCTGTTGCGCATTCCATTCCATAAAATGAATCTCATTGAGGAATTCTTCCATCGCTTCTGGTTGATTTGGAAAATAGCGTTGGTATAGGTTGCGCGGATCCCATCCAATTAGGACGCCGCCGAAATCAAAGATAATTGCCTTGATTGAATTTGCCATAGATGCCTTTTTAATTTTGTCTCCATACTTCATAACCTGCGAAACCTGTGGAGCCGAGGAGTTGTTTTTCGCGTTTAGTCCATTGATAAAAGATTCCAGCGGTGGGGTCTGCTGGGTCATAAAGCATCACTTCATTGATGATGAACCCCGCTTCTGTTCCATAATTTGTAACGGAGTAGGCGCGCCCAGCACGATCTACGCGGGTAACGACTAGCATGTGTTCAAAATTTCCTTGTTCTCCTGCATAGATGTAAAGAAAATCACCAGGTAGAAGAGGTTGTTGAATCCAGTTGACTTTGTTTAATTTAATTTTATAACGGGTGTTGGTGTAACGGTCATCAGGGAATGTTCTTTCCAAAAGATTTCGGTCGATGCCATTATCTGGATTGATTAAAAAGAAATTGTGAGGGACAAAGTCAGCATTGAGGATGCCAGCCTTTTGAAGGATAGCCGCTGCCAATGGACCGCAAGTGGTAGTGGGATCAGAGAAGCGCAGTCCATTGATTTGGACCGACATTTTTTTGCTTTCGGCTAGTGTTGGAGCGATGAATGTAATCGAAGCTTCATATAAACTCAATTGCTGTTGCTCTGTGAGCGGACCGACAATAGCAAGGTCACCACTGGCTTCAAGTTGTTGAGCTTTAGATGGCGTAGCGGTACTGGTTGCCTCAATAGTAGTAGTTGGCAAAACTTCTATGGTAGGTGTGAAGATTTCTGGTGGTGTTGTCGCTTCAGTTGTTTGAGTGCTTTCAGATAAATTGGTAATTATTGTAGGAGGTTGTGTAGGTGTAGGTTGAAAAAGTGTTGTTGGAAAAGCTGTGGGTGCTGGTGTGTTTAAAGGCAACACAGCATTCCTGACATTTGGTATTAGAAATAAGCCTCCAAAGATGACTGCACCAGCGAGAATGCCGATTCCCAAACCGAGACCAATGTATTGAATATCTTTTGAACGCATGGAATTAAGACCCAGTTCCTGTGTAGCTGTTTACCCCTTTTTTCCAGATCCAATAGGTAATGGCGAACATGCCTATACCAATGATGGGGGAGAAGTAAACGAGAGATGATACATCTTGTGGGCGGAGGAATAATTGAGATGGATAGAAAGCGACAAACCCGATTGGGATAACGTAGGTAAAGGCAAAACGGAATGCTCCATCAAAAATAGTCATGGGATAAGGAGAGAATTCCCGCAACTTCCATGCCAGCCCCAGCACAGGATACGAATTAACCACCCAAAATGCCGCGCAGGATGCTGACACGATAATTGAAATTTGTACGAGGGCCGCACTGAATAACGCAATTAGCAAAAGAAGAATTCTCCATAGAGTCCATTCTATTTGTAATTGATGGGAAGCATATATTAATAAAATAATCCCTGCCACCAATTGAGTTATTCCTTTCAGGTCAAATACTTCCGACATATAGTAGAACATCATATTTAGCGGACGGAAATAATATTTGAGGAAAGTCCCCTTGTTGGATGTGATAACGCAATTGCCAGGCATGGTCAAAGAGAATTTGCATTGTGAGATGGCGATCATGCAGAAGGCGTAGATGAAACCATTTCCATCAGTGACCAGCCTGCGAGGTTGGGAACCGTATCAAAATCACCCAGAAGATGCCAGGAGTGTGGCAAGACTGGAAAAAACATTCCAACTGAACTGATGATAAAGTCCGAACGATGGTTGCATTCGGCCTCTTTGATGTACTGTGATTCAATCATAAAGTACAAGCGGATGTATTCACGAAGGCTACGCATTTTTAGCCTCCTGCCACGCGTGTAAGACAGTTTTAATCGCTTGGTTGTAAAATAGTCGTGTACATAAAGAGGAGTCCTGCCCAGAGAATTTGAACAAGAGCATTTTTATGAAAACATTCAAGCTTTGATTTGGACTGATAACCATGGTCAGAGGTGTGTTGTAGATTGCTTGAAAGCAGCCAATGCAAAACTTTTTGCATAGCAAGGGGGAAGAACTGTAAAGGAATTAACGCACCTGGATACAGTTGTAACGATAATGTCTTTTGTGCGCTCAGCCCCCAAACTGATTCGTAGAATAGAAGCAGACCAATCCTATTGGAAGTAAATCGGCGGAAGAAACTGATGAGAAGGCCAGAATCCGATGGGGAAGAGCAGCAAGCCAATTCCAGTGCTGAATTGAACTTTGAAAACAAAATAGCAATAGCAAGATGGTTAGATGCTGACAATGGATATATATCTACGAGCATTGACCCGAAAGCTGTAGACAAAAAGTAAGCGCCAATGTCTAAGGGCTGGTGAGATACATGGCAATCGATCCGTCTCGAATCCGCCGTTCATAAACCAACGTGTAGGCTTTTTAAAAGGATGAAGATCGCGCTTCCCAACCCGACACAGATAAAAGTTTGGGTCAAAGCGTTAAGCCACGCAATGGTGACTGAATTTGTAGATGCTTTTCCACAAATAAATAGCAATCTTCAAGGTAGACAACATTTCCAAGGATTGTAAAAATCAGGCCAAGTCTGTAAATCATTCTGATCAAGGACAGTGCCACGGACGACTGCAAGATACTCTCTCATCTCAGTGCTCCGTCGTAGACTTTTTGCACCACATTCTCCATTGAAATTTCCACGTGATGCGGACATCGGAGACTGAGAAGCTGGTCATCACAAAGTTTAGTACATCTGCTAAGGGCGTGCGAGCCTGGTCAATGGTGACATCGGTCCAGAATTCTTCAGTTGTTGCGATGCTGATGCCGTGATTTGCACCAAACCTTTCGCCAAACTTATCTTGCAACATTTGCAGGGTGAGTCGCGTTGTACCTGTCAATTTGTAACTTGGTTCGGTACGCGCCGAAAAAAGAGAATTGACCTTTGATATCGCCATCGTACAGCACGGAACCTTTGTCAATAATAATGATGCGTTGACATAGCGCCCCAACGTCGCCGAGGTCGTGGGTGGTGAGGATGATGGTGGTAAAAGCTACGTTTTTGGATCCAACCTCTTTAATGACCGGAACGCATTTTGGCTTTGACGGAAATGTCGAGGCCGATGGTTGGTTCATCGAGGAAGACCACCTGTGGGTTATGAAGGAAAGAGGCGGTGATGTCACATAGCATGCGCTGACCGAGTGAAAGCGTCCGCACTTGTTGGGTGTAGAGTTTCTTCAAATCTACCAATTCATTGAATAATCCCATATGTTCATCGAAGGTCTTTGAATCGACCTTGTAAATTTCCTTGAGAATCTTAAAGGACTCAATGACGGGCAGGTCCCACCACAATTGTGTGCGCTGACCGAAGACCACGCCCATAATTTGCGCCTGTCGGATGCGGTTTGCGTACGGCGCAATGCCATTGACTTCAATGGTGCCACTGCTGGGTTTGAGAATACCCGTCATCATTTTGATGGTTGTGGACTTTCCTGCACCATTGGGGCCGATGTAGCCGACAATTTCGCCAGCATCAATATCAAAGGATATCCCATCCACGGCTTTGACGGTACGATAATCGCCAGAAAATAGGTCACGAAAGGCGCCGCCCAATCCTTCTCGGCGGTTGAGGATTTGAAAATGTTTTGTCAGGTCTTTTATGTGTATTAGGCTCATAGGATGCTTTCTCTAAAACTGCAATGAGACCGATTTTATCACTTGATGTTTCAACGCTTTGATACGCTATAATTAATCACAGAGGAACCGAAGCCATGCGTGAAGAGATCAACCAAAGCCTTAGAAAAGTTTTGCTTTTTTCAGAATTAAATGATGAATTGTTGGGTCATTTGGCCGAAAAGGTGACCACCCAATCCCTGAGTGAGAAGGAAATTCTATTTCAGGAAGGGGATGCAGGGGACGTGTTGTTCGTCATTGAATCGGGTGAGCTTGAAGTCTTCCGTGGGCAGGCCGATGATCCTCATCGTCAAATCCTCGCTAAGTTGGGGTCAGGTGAATATTTAGGCGAAATGGCTTTGATTGAAAATAAACCACGCTCCGCTTCAGCTCAAGCTTTGACCGATTGTACGATTTTACGGCTTCAAAATCAGGACTTCAACGAACTCTTAACTCATCACCCGCAGTTGGCTTTTAAGATGACTGGAGTGATTGCTGCTCGTTTACGGACGATTGAAGCGGGGACTGCCTCTGCGGCGGCGGCGAAACAAGTCGACTTAAGTAAGACGCGGGTTTTTATCTCCTATTCACGCCGTGACAAAGAGTTTGTGAAATCTCTGCATGAGTCAATTAGCGCAGTAGGTATCAACACCTGGGTGGATTGGGAAAACATTCCGTTGACTTCCGATTGGTGGGATGAGATTGTGCGTGGCATTCGGGAAGCCGATGCGTTTGCATTTGTCATCTCTCCTGATTCGCTTAGCTCGGCAGTTTGCCAGCGCGAGTTGCAAGCCGCCATTGATAATAACAAACGCCTTGTGCCTGTGCTTCATCGTGAGGCTACTGCAGGGATAAAAATTCCACCTGCCATTGCCGCCTCCAATTGGGTGCAGATGCGCAATCAAGAAGAATTGCAAACCAACTTAGATTCGATGCTTGAAGTTATCAATACAGACTTGGATTGGGTACGGGAACATACACGCTTGCTGGGACGTGCCTTGGAATGGGACGCATCTGGACGTAACTCAAACCTGCTTTTACGTGGCCCGAACTTAAGCCAAGCCCAGGCATGGCTTGCCAAAGGTGGCGCGATTCGAGAACCCAAGCCTTTACATATTCATGGGGAATATATTCAAGCCAGCCGCAATGATGCTGAACGCCGTACCCGCATCACCCAAACCTTGGGGCTGACTTTTATCCTCGTCATGTTAATCACAACCACAGTTTCGTTGATTGGGTTTCGGAATGCCATTCTTTCCGGGCGAGATGCAGAAGCTGCGCGGGCGGTGGCTGTGCAACATGCAAATGAAGCGGCCACGGCTCAAGCGAATGCCATTGCTAATGCCAATACTGCTGCTACGGCGCAAATCAGTGCTGAGCTTAACCTAGTGCAATCCGATCGATTGCGCCTTGCGTTGGAAGCAAAAGCACTCATGGAAGATCCCCCTGGCAATATTGAAACAGCGGCTTTACTCAGCTTGCGTGCTTTGAAGACCAGTTATGTTCCACAGGCAGATGTTGTCCTTGGGCGGGCAATTACACAGCTATATACGATTCAAGCTTTTAAAGGCCATACTGATGTTGTAACTGGAGCCGCTTTATCTCCTGATGGCAAATATTTAGCAACTGGTAGTGATGATACAACTGCCAGGTTGTGGGATGTTGCCACGGGAAACATGATTCGAGAATTTGTCGGGCACACCGAAAAGATTAAGAGTGTGGCATTTTCTCCTGATGGTAAATTTATAGTAACGGGCAGTAATGATATGACTGCTCGTGTATGGGATGTTGCCACAGGGAATGAACTACTTGAGCTAACGGGCCATACTGATAAAATTAATAGCGTTTCTATTTCTTATGATGGTCGTTACATCTTAACTACGAGCAATGATAAAACAGCCCGCATGTGGAGTTCTGTCACTGGTGAATTGATTACGACATATACTGGACATGAAGATGCAGTCAACTGTGCCGTGTTTTCACGCGATGGCCGATTTGTATTGACAGGCAGCAGTGATAAAACTGCTCGTTTGTGGAATATTGCCTCTGGTACAGAGGTGCAGGTGTATCGTGGGTTTACACGCGAAGTTTCTTCTGTGGATATTTCACCAGATGGTAATTATGTAATTCTTGCCAGCGACACATCTGCAGAATTGGTTGAAACCTTTTCAACTTTTTTGGTTCGGCAGTTTATCGGCCATTCGGATAGAGTCAGAAGCGTAGCCTTTTCTCCAGATGGTCAATTCGTTTTAACAGGAAGCTCTGATAATTCTGCCCGCTTGTGGAGCGTAGAGACTGGATCTGTGCTGCGTGTGTTTAGTGGACATACAGATCAGGTGCGCAGTGCATTGTTCTCGGCTGATGGGAATTACGTTGTCACCGCGAGTGCTGATATGACTGCTCGTTTATGGGATGCGAAATCGACACAACGGGCTCGCATCTTTAGTGGATACCCTGCTCAGATATTTGCAGTTGCCATTTCTCCTGATAATAAATATGCGCTAACGGGTGGAGCGGATAATACCGCTTGGCTCTGGGACCTCAATACCTATTCTCAAATTCAAATATTTAAGGGGCATGCCAATTGGATTTCCTCTGTGGCATTTTCCCCTGATGGTCGGCAGGTGTTGACTGGAAGTTGGGATGGCACTGCACGCTTGTGGAATATTGAGAACGGAAGTTTGATCCGTGAATTTAAGGGGCATTCAGCTCCAGTTTACAGCGTGGCATTTTCACCAGATGGCAAATATGTGCTGACGGGTAGTGGGGATGCGACTGCACGGTTGTGGGATGCGGCCACGAGCCTTGAAATCCTGCAGTTTGTAGGTCACACCAATGAAGTGAAGAGTGTCGCTTTTTCGCCAGATGGAAAATTTGTGGTGACAGGTGCAGATGATGACACTGCACGCTTGTGGGATGTTGCAACAGGCAAAGAAGTGCGTGAATTTCTTGGACATACCGACCAAGTGAAAGGGGTGGCTTTTTCTCCTGATGGTAAGTTTGTCGCCACCGTCAGTGACGATAAGACAGCACGATTGTGGGATGTAAATACAGGGCAGGAAGTCCGTCAATTTTTAGGGCATCCCAATCAGGTCAAGAGTGTGGCGTTTTCTTCTGATGGAAAATATCTTGTGACAGGCAGTGACGATAAAACTGCAAACCTGTGGGATGTTTCAACAGGGGAGTTGGTGCGCTCGTTTGTGGCGCATACGGCTTCTGTGCGGGGAGTGGCATTCTCTCCAGATGGTACTTTCATTCTAACGGGCAGTGCGGACCAGACAGCCAGGTTGTGGGATACCGATTTTTCAGAAACACTGCGCTCAGCTTGTGCTCATATCTTCCGTGATTTGACTGATGAAGAAAAGAAACATTACCTGATTACCGATAATACGCCGACCTGCCCATAAGGGAGATGGGCAGGCAGTCATTTCATTTCACGGCTGCTCTTCATCTCCATCTTCAGTTGACTCATCTTTTTCCATCAGCTCTAACATCAAGGCTGTGATGGGAGCTACAACATGTTCCAGTTCTTTTTTCTTAAACCATTGTCTGGATGCAAGTAGGTCAATTTGATCTAGCAGGAAGCTGGCGGTCTTGAGTCGGTTCTGGTCGGTTTGGAGAAACTCAGGGCGTTGATATTCTTCCAACCGTTGACTTAATTCTTCGGCGTAGGCTCGCTGCGTTTTGACAGGGTCCAGCGCTTCCATCTCTGCTTTGAAATATCCTGCGCTGCGCCATTCTTCCACCTTCTCAAAAAGAATTTCAAGGTTAGCAAGTTCCACCCAGGCACTTTCTGCTTCTTCAGAGGTGAAGGATGGCAAGCGTAAGCCCAATGACACTTGAGTCTCCTTCAGACGTGAGGTATAGGTTTCTTTTAGTTTGGACACAGAGCCCTCTTTTTCCTTGGTGCTATCCCACTCTTTCATTTGACTGACCAACCATTCGAGATGATACAGTTCTTCCAGTTGACTCGCCTCCGCTTGAAACCCACATTGCGGACAAGCTTGATTTGTCTCGAAATCTTCCTGCTTACATTTTGGACATTGCATACGGTAATTATTTCATACTCCTTGCCCAAAGGCAAGCACGGGAGTAACTTTTTCACACGCACTTTCATCCTTTGACATAGGACAATTTCTCGTAGATCAACCCGTCACGGATTTGATACACGTCCACCCCGCGGATGTGACCTTCGCCCCAACTATAGCGCCAGCGCATTACACAGCGCAGACCCATCCCAAAGATTTCTTCGATCTCTATGTGCGCATTCGCCGAGTTGTGGAAGAAATCCTCCCAAAACTTTCCAACCGCTTCCTTGCCTTCATAACGCGTCCCATCTGGAGCGGGGAACGTGTTCTCAAAGACGCAATCCTCTGTCATTAAAGCCATCATCCCCGCCGCATCATGGTGGTTTAACGCCTCGTTGAATTCCATCACCAAGCGAATTGATCTTTCGAGTTCAGACATTTTTACAGGGGACATGGGAGACTCCTTTTTATTATTAATGCTCAACAGTGATTCTTCGCTCCGCGCACGTGTGCCTGCACTGTACAGCATATACATGTGACATGATCGCAACTAAAAGCATAAAAATTCATACAAACGATTCTTCATACAGGTCTTTCCATTCTGGGTTCATCGAATTGATCAAGTCAATTTTCTTTGCTCGTAGCCAGCCTTTGATTTGTTTTTCGCGTTCAAGTGCAACATGTATGCTTGGAGTTGATTCGTAGTATACAAGAAATTGGATATTGTATTTGCTGGTGAACCCTGGAATGAGTTTATTTTTGTGTTCATAGACACGTCTCATCAAGTTGTTTGTCACGCCTGTATAAAGCGTGCGAGATTTGTTTGTCATGATGTACACATAGTATTCTTTGCTCATAAAATTCTCTTATGACTCTCTGAGGGAGCGTGTTCTTCGCGACTGAAGAGACTCTTATGTCGTGGTAGAGACCCTTCGCTTGCGCTCAGGGAATCATTTTTGGTGGGTTTAATACTCACTCGCATACTTCTCGTGGACCCAGAGGAACTCCTGGCGTTTGTTCATTACGCGGACGAGACCGCCGTAGCCAGGGTCTTTGGCTTTGAGCAGGGCGTGGAGTTCGCGCAGTGTGGCGTTTTCGGCACGAGTTCTAACACCGTGTTTGAGGTTGATTGAATCAGTTGCTCCCATGATTTCGGCAAAGGCGGTTCCTGTTCCAGCGATTGCATCAATGACTTCTTTGCCAAAGCCGATCTTGTCTTGCAGAGATTGGGTAGCGGCGTCCTTCGTGACTTTCAGCGCGGAAGAGGCAACAGGCAAAACGAGACTCAATGTTCCAGTGACAAATTTTAGGTAAGGAGCGGCTTGTTTAAACCATTCACGGTCGAATTCAAAATCGTAGACGCCCTTTTGCATATTTCCATCGTTTAGGACAGGGAGCGGAAGCCGTGAATGTTCGCACCACAAAACCAAGCGGAATTTTTCGCGCACCCAAGTTTGAGGATTGAACTTATTGCCATCCAATGGGAAGAGACTGAAAAGCCGCGGACCTTCTTTGGCTTCGTCGGTGAAGAGTTGGATGAAGTCGGCGTATTGTTTGTCAGCTTGACTCAAGATGCGCTTGGTGGTGTCGTTGACTTCGTTCAATGTGTCTTTGACTTGCGCAAATTCTTTCAGCAATGATTCAAGAGGAACTGGTTGTGCAGCTACAGGTGCATTTCGCAGAAGTGAGTCGATATTTTGCCAACTATTGCATATTGGACACGGATATTTAGGTTGTCCTTCGCGCTTGATCTCAATTAGCTTGCTTACTTCAAATAAACCTTTACATGGAGATGGATTAAGGCAAGGAACAGTTATTTCACATCTTAATCCTTCCCAAAAACTTTCAACCAAGAATTTGACTTCTGATGTCAATGACCCGAGAAAATATTCAGGATATGCAGCGCGGACAGTGATATGCACATCGTTGCCGATGTGACGTAATAAAGCGCGGCCATTGTAGTTTGCATCCAGAATAAGACCACGTTGCCAGTGGACACTGTCGTTGTAATGGATGCGACCTAATGAATATTTATGCAGACGAACAATCAGTTGAAAGAACAAGCCTTCTGCGTTAGCTGATTGACCATTTTGAGCATCGACGATGCGGCAGATTTGAGTCTGTTGAATATCACCTGATGCAAGTTTGGGCGCCCAGGCTTTGGTGAAATCCTCTTCTTTGGGAGTGGTATCGGGGACGAGTTGGGCGATGAGGCTGATAGGGTTGGAGTCTTCATCTTTGGAGAGACCCGCCACACGGTAGGAAAGATCGAAGCGTTCCATCAAGCGCAGGAAGATGTGGTGGAGAGTCGCTGGATAACGCGTCTCCGTTGGACGAGTCGAGTCATCCCACAAATGACCGAGGCGGGAGAAATCCACCAAGCCATGTGCTTTGCGAGTCTCTTCATCATCCAACACATAACTCATGGCGGATGCCAGCCAATCGGGACGGAGGATGACGATGTCGCGCAGGGCGGGGTCGTTTTCGTAATGCGTCAGATGTCCGAGGCGGTGCGAGATGGTGATGAAGAGCCGCGCGATCTCGTCATCCATGTTGTGGGCGCGGCAGATGGCAAGGACTTCATCCAAAGGCAGGTAGGGCGCGCCCGTGGCACCGAGGGCGGCGCGGACATCGGCAAAACTTTTGGGCACGGAGCGACCGACTTCGGGCAATTCTGCGGCGACATGGGCAATGGCTCCTTTGAGTTCAGCGATGCCTTTGCGTTTGCGCTTTTTGTCAGGCTTGCTATCCACGAAGAAAAAGTCAACGACTGTATCCTTGCCGAAGAGGTCCCACAATTCCTGACGGTCAATATCGGGCTGGCGTTGCTGTGGACCGCCATGCGTGGCAACGACGAGAATTTTGGCGCTTGGCTCGCGGCGTTTGACCAGTTGAATCCATTCCTTGACGAAACCCTGCTGTGGACCTTCGCGTGGTTTCCAGACAACGAGATAGACGGCGGGCGCGCTGAAGAACAATTGATGCGTGGGACGATAAACGCGCTGTCCGCCGAAATCCCAGCTGTTGATGGTGATTTCTTTTTCGATTTCGGGATCAGTGACTTTGATTTGTTGAATTTCAATACCATGTGTGGATGGATGATCCTGCCATTTTTTATCTAGCAACGCATCCATCAAACAGGTCTTGCCCACTTCGCCTTCTCCGACGAGGATGAGTTTGGCTTCATAGACAGGTACTACTGGTCCTGCTCGTAAGAAAAGCTTGACAGCTTCCGCGCCTTGTTTTGATGCTTCTGCTAATTCGGGTTTGAGAGGATTGTTGTCGAGTTCAAGGCGTGCAAGTTTCACAAGTTCAGTAATTTGTTGAGGAACTTCAGATAATAAATTATCTTCGACCCTGAGATTTCTTATATTTCTAAGACTGGCCACCGTTTGCGGAATACTGACTATAGAATTTTTTCCGAGCCACAAATCTTCGAGTTGATTCAGTTCTCCTATCCAGTCGGGAATAAGACTTAACTGACATTCGTAAAGACTGAGTTCCTTAAGCTGAGTCATGTGTCTCAATAACGGGGGGAATACTTTTAATGGATTGCCACCTAGAAGATTTCCAAACGAAAGAAATTCCAAATCTTGAAGATTTAATATCCATTCAGGAATTTCAGTAAACCCGTTAGCTGAAAGGTTTAAGTGTTTTAGTAACAAGAATCTTCCTATAACATCTGGCACTTTCTTGAATTTGTTATCATCAATTTCTAGTGATTCTATTTTTGCCAAGCGTTCCAACGAATCAGGTAGGGTTTCTAGATGGTTCTTGTATACACTTAGCGTTTCTAACTCTGTAAGTTTGCCTATAAATTCTGGCAATTCCATAAACTGATTGCAGGAAAGGTCTAAAGACTTTAGCTGAGAAAGCTCTCCTAAGCTCTTTGGTAATACAGTTAAGTGATTCCACTCATCTCCGTCATCTCCTACAGTCCAATTATGTCCAAGGTTAAGTACTTGCAATTGAGTTAGTTCACCGATTGATTCTGGCAATTCAGTGAGGCTCATATCACTTAAATTGAGTTTCGTTGCGCCCGATTTCAGGGCTTCTTCGATTTTCTTTTCTGCTTGGAGGTAGGCTTGGTCATGGGGCATGGTCTTAACCTTGATTTTCCTAATTTGCTTGATTGCCATGATTTGGATTTCCCGATTTGTAGGATTTCCAATGATGGCAAAGACGATTTTCTTGTTTCACTTGATTGTCTTGATTGATTTCCATGATGAATTGCTTGGATTATCTCGATTTTTTAAATCAGGGTAATCCTCTAATCCTTTTCATCATGGTTAAGAAGTTTATTGTTATGAACTCTCTTGAATTGTAAGCTCTTCGCGCCGAAGTTGATGAGCAGTCCAATTTCCATTTTATAGGCTTCGAGATAGTTCATGGCTTGGGCAAGGTGAACATCCTCTAATTGAATGACTGCTTTGAGTTCGACCATGACTAATTTTTCAACGAAGAAATCCACACGACGGGTACCAATTTCGTGTCCGCGATAATGAATGGACATCTCTTTTTCACGTTCAAAGGCAAGATTGTGATATGGAAACTCAATCTCTAGCGCACGCTGATAGATAACTTCCTGAAAGCCGTTGCCCAGTGTGGAGTGGACTTTCATGGCGGCGGCAATAATGCGGCGGGTCAAGTCTTCGTGCTGCACGTCAACTCCTTCTGTCTTAACCTTGATTTACCTGATTTGCTTGATTGCCTTGATTTGCAAGACTCCCAATCAAGATAATCCTGTAATCCTTATCATCAAGGTTAAGATGTTTTGCGGATTGAATCATCAGGTCAAGGCAGTGGTTGATATTGTTCAATAATTTTTGAATGATGGCTGGATGAAATAAATGATCTCCCCCGATAAAGACGTTGCTATTTCTCACATCTCCGTCAATGGAGATGTTCTTTTTTTCAGAAGAAGAGGAGTGTTTTGTATCAGACATGCAGATGTCTTTGACCCTCTTATTTTATTCTACTTTGTGCAATTTCCCAACCTTCAAGGCATCCAACGTCCCAGCGCCGCTGGCAAACATGGTCACTTCAATTTGTCTCTTGGTCAGCTTCATCATGTCCACTGCTTTTTCTGTGGAGATGGCTGCGGCTTTCAGGAACTGTCCCGCCATGCCGCCGAGAGTCGCACCCAGGGCGATGCTTTTGGCAATATCGAGTCCATCTTTGATGCCGCCGCTGGCGAAGACGATTAGGTCAGGCGCGGCTCGTTTCACGCTGAGAATTGATTCTGCAGTAGGAATTCCCCAGCCGACAAAGGTCGCTGCCAGTTGACGAGTGAACTCGTCTGGCGCACGATGCATTTCTACTTGCGACCAACTGGTGCCACCTGCGCCAGCCACGTCAATGGCTTGTACACCACAGTCCACCAGCCTGCGAGCCGTTTGTTCTGAAATTCCCCAGCCCACTTCTTTTGCAATCACGGGCACTTCTAATTTTTTGCATACTTCTTCAATTTTTTTTGTGATGCCAATCCAATTGGTATCGCCTGCATCTTGCACGGCTTCTTGCAATGGATTCAAATGCAGATAAAGCGCATCGGCTTGAATCATATCCACGGCTTTGCGACATTGGTCCACGCCATAGCCATAATTAAATTGCACAGCGCCGATGTTTGCAAATAATAAAATGTCAGGTGCTACACGCCGCACTTGAAAGGTTTGCGCTTGTTCTGGATGTTCAATGGCAGCGCGTTGTGAACCGACTCCCATGGCAATGCCACATTCTTGTGCGGCTTCTGCCAAACGTAGGTTAATGGTCTCTGCTTCAGAAGTTCCGCCCGTCATCGAACTGACGAGGGTGGGGGATGTCAATGGTTTGCCGAACAGGCTGAGGCTGGTGTCGATGCGGTTTAAATCCAGTTCAGGCAGGGCTTCATGAGTAAAATGATATTTTTCCAATCCGCTGGTGAGCGCTGACCGTACATCTTGTTCTAAGTTAATTTTAATGTGGTCGGCTTTTCTTTGGTCAATGGGCGCAACTTTTGTCATAAGGGAGTGTTCCTGTGTTTGATAATCAAAACTGGCCAACTTGACACGGTTTTGTGACCGATTACAATAAAGCCAGTCAAATTTTAAATGGAGGCTGTCATGTCTGACACATATACTGAACTTAAAGGAATTGTAAAGGATTTACTTGGCGCGGATGAGGCGAAGATTACGCCTGAAGCTCGCTTCCGTGAAGACCTCGAAGCTGATTCTCTCGATCTCGTTGAGTTGATCATGGCTTTCGAAGATAAGTTTGGCGCAGAGATCTCTGACGAAGCTGCTCAGAAGATCACCACAGTCGGTGAAGCTGTTGCTTACATCGACGCCAACAAGAAATAATTCGTAAGAAGATTATAACCGTAGAGCCGCCTGATACAGGCGGCTCTACGTGTTTCTGAGAGGATTTGATTGTGATAAAAAAAGACTGCTCTTATGAGGGCTTAGCCCCCATAAGAGCAGTTTATGATTTACTGTAACAAGGTGGGAATTTCTTCTGGGTGCTTGGCAACTTTGACGCCAGCCGCTTCGAGTGCGCGGACTTTGTCTGCAGCGGTGCCTGCTCCACCTTCGATGATCGCGCCTGCATGTCCCATGCGTTTTCCGGGAGGAGCGGTTTGACCAGCGATGAAGGAAGCCACGGGCTTGGACATCTTGGATGAAATATATTCGGCAGCTTTTTCTTCTTCATTACCACCGATTTCACCGATCATAATGACCTTCTCGGTCTTGGGATCATGCTCGAACATTTCAAGCACATCGGTAAAGTTGGTGCCGTTGACTGGGTCACCGCCGATGCCTACGCAAGTGGAAGCGCCCATGCCGAGATTCTTCATGGCATATAGCACTTCATAGGTGAGGGTTCCAGAGCGGGAGACTACACCGATGTTGCCGGGGATGGCAATGTTGCCAGGGATAATGCCGACCTTGGCTTCACCTGGAGTGAGCAAGCCTGGGCAGTTGGGTCCAATCAAACGGACTTTCTTTTGGTCGAGGTAATTGCGCACGCGCATCATATCTTGTACAGGTACGCCTTCGGTGATACAGATGATGAGGGGAATGCCTGCATCGGCTGCTTCAAGCATCGCATCCGGTGCGAAGCGAGCAGGGACGAAGATAATGGATGCATTTGCGTCGGTGGCATCCTTCGCCATCTTGACTGAGTCAAAGACGGGGAGTTTTCCATCGAGAACCCATTCGCCACCTTTGCCGGGGGTCACACCACCGACAACAATATTGGAATAGGCCACCATCTGTGTGGTGGAATAAACCTTCATTGCCTGTAATGCCTTGGACAATGAGGCGTGTTTCTTATCAACTAATACGCTCATGACTATTTCCCTTTCTTCGCGGCTTCAACAGATTTCTTCGCCGCGTCGGCGAGGGTTTCTGCGGTAATCATATTTGCATTTTCCAACAATCTACGGCCTTCTTCCGCGTTGGTACCTACCAAGCGAACCACCATCGGAACTTTCGGCTTGACTTCATCCATCGCGGTGAGAATGCCACGGGCTACTTCATCACAACGGGTGATACCACCGAAGATATTGAAGAGGATGGCTTTTACACTTGGGTCGGTGAGGATGATGCGCATGGCAGCGGCCACTTTTTCGGCGCTTGCACCACCGCCTACATCGAGGAAGTTGGCGGGTTCGCCTCCGAAGAGTTTAATCACATCCATGCTGGTCATGGCCAAACCTGCACCGTTGACCATACAGCCGATGTTGCCATCCAACTTGATGAAGGAAAGTCCATACTTGCGCGCTTCGATTTCAGAAGGAGCATCTTCATCGGTATCACGCATTTCGTTTAACTCAGGCTGACGGAAGAGCGCATTGTCGTCGATCATCATCTTGCCGTCCAATGCAACCATCTTCTTATCCTTGGTAATAACCAAAGGATTGATTTCTGCCAAGGAAGCATCGGTGTTCTTGTACACT
This sequence comes from Anaerolineales bacterium, assembly GCA_046328925.1. Lineage (GTDB taxonomy): Bacteria > Chloroflexota > Anaerolineae > Anaerolineales > Villigracilaceae > Villigracilis. The sequence continues at coordinate 22,888 of JAXLVT010000028.1, read as the reverse complement.
TCATACAAGCCCATGGCAATCTTGGTGAAATCGCGCCAGTATTCGCGGGGCAGGTCAATGGCGGCGGCCACATCGCGTGCGATGTATTCGCGCATGCCCAACAATGGGTCAATGTTCATCTTGATGATTTTTTCAGGATTCTTGACCGCAACTTCTTCAATGTCAATACCGCCAGCGGCAGAAGCGATAATCACTGGCTTCTTGGCAGAGCGGTCGTCTGTGATGGCGAAATAGATTTCCTGATCAATCGCAGAGGCTTCATCAATCAGCACTTTGCGAACAGGCAATCCTTTAATCTCCATCCCCAGAATTTGTGTCGCAAGCTGTTCGGCCTCAGCAGAGTCTTTGGCGAGTTTTACACCGCCGGCTTTGCCACGTCCGCCAACCAATACTTGCGCTTTAACAACTACGCGGCCACCCAACTCATCTGCAATTTGTTTTGCTTCTTGAGCGGTTGCCGCTACTCTTCCCTTTGGAATCGGGATACCGTACTTTGAAAAAATTGTCTTTGATTGATATTCGTGGAGTTTCATGTGTCTCTCTCGGAGGATATTTTGCTATAAGCAACGGCATTATACCACTGGAAAAAAGAAGAGCAGGCATAACTGCCTGCTCTTCTTTTTTAAATTATGGTAATGTGAATCGCAGAATGCGGTTGAGTGCTCCATCTGTCACCCATAGATGACCTTCAGGATCAAAGGCGAGGCCAGAAGCCAGGTTGAAGTTGGCAGGACCATCACCATATTCACCCCAAGTGCGAACTACGCCACCGTTCTGGTCAAACTCAAGAACGCGATAACTTTCAGGGTCTGTGACAAAAACATGTAATTGATCGTTGACCGCGATATAAGGTTTGTTATCGAGCGATTCTCCAAACCATCCATATACATCCCATTGTTTGCCAGGTGTAAAACTTAAGCCAGTATCTGTTTGGTTTGGAATGAAAGTTTGAATGCGTTGATTCCAAGTATCTACAACATACACAGTTCCGTTTTTATCAACTGTGACACCGACTGGTTCATCGAATTGACCTGGGTCAAAGCCTGCACTACCGAACTGGGTGATGAAATTCATCCGCATCAAACACAACGATGCGTTGTTTCCTGTATCTGTGACATATACTCGCCCAGAGGAATCGGTTGCGAGTCCACGTGGCCCATAGAATGCCTCAGGAGTGTCGCCTTGCCCAAAGAAGCCCCAAGCTTTGACGAAGGTTCCAGAGGCAGTGAATTTTTCGATACGATGGTTCCATGTGTCAGTGACATATACTGAGCCGTCAGGCCCAACTGCAATGCCCCAAGGTTCATTGAAGGTCCCGTTCGAGACGGGAATGGTTGTTCCATCTGCAAAGGTGCCCCATTGATTAATGATTTTTCCTTGCGCATCCATATGCAACACGCGATTGTTGCGTGAATCAGCTACATAAAAAGTTCCATCAGATGCAAAGGCCAGTGCACGTGGAGCCTGCATTGGCTTGGGGTCTTGAGTTGTAATCTGTACGATGGTGTCAGAAGCCAACGAAATAAATTTACCTTCTGTTGGGTCCTGAACTGTTTCGGTGTAAGTTGGAGGAACGCCATAGTTCCAAATTTGAGAAGCGACATCAGACTTGATGTACATGCGCATCTTATTGGATGGTTCCCATGTATCAATAGTTAAGTTTTTCTCGCCCATGGCTTCTGCATATTGGGTGTAGTCTCGGTTTAACCAGATTTGGAAAATGCCCGCACGAATTGCAGGGTTTGTGATTCCAGCACAGAAGCGTGAATAATCCTTTGACTTATGCAATTTCATGAAGCTCATGATGCCATTGCATGCATAGTCATCTGGGAAGGGTTGGCTTGGGTCGCGATCGCTTACCAGGTTGAAGTAATCTTGCATGGGCCACCACATGCGGATGTAATCCACACGATAATAATTCGGACCAATGGCAGGTTCGATTTTGTCGAAGTTTTTCTGATCCACAATAATAATGGTCGAATCGCGTAGTGATCGAGTGGGTTGGTCAAATGCACGTTGATTGGTGAAGTCGCGCAAGTACCAAACGAAAGGCCATGACACACCTGTATCTGGAGCACTCGCATCATAGGCAATTGGAATTCCCATCCCGCCTGTGGTGCGCTCTGAAATTTCTTTGGCTTGATTGATAATTTCTTTTACGCCCGTAGCGCCGTGCGCATAGACAAGAAATTCTGTTGCTTGATCATACGTAATATAAGAAGCACGGAAAGCAGCTCTGGCGGTGAGAACGGCTAAGAATGTAAACGAAGTTAAGATGACAACACGATTGACGTGGGTGAAAGTCCAATCACGTAAGAGATAAATGATGGCGATGGCGCTGAGGGTAGCGATGATGGCTGGCAGGATAAATGCACTGGTCGCTTGAAGTTGTTCCAGGTCCTTGCCTTGGAATGGGGGAGTGGGACTGTTGAAAGCAACAATCATCCCAATTACGCTGGCTACAAAAATTGCGACAGAAGCCAATGCAAGCGGAGCGCGCCTCTCTCTTAATCCTTCCCAATCTGTTTTATCAATGAGATGTCCCAAAACCCAACCTGTGATCAAAATCATGGGAAGTGTGATGTGATAGGTAAGCCAGGGCATTCTTTCGCCAGCAAATGAGAAGGCTATGATGCTGATAAAGCTCCACCATGCGAGCAGACTAAAGGTGTTGGTGAAATTCTTTTCTTCGCTTTGTTTCACCAATAATTCAGTCACGAGTTCATCTTCAGACAGTGTCTCGTATGAACTTGGTGGTGTTATGAGCAAACGTCTGAATCCTACAAAGAGCGCGAGGATAAAACCAAGCGCGGGTAGGAATTCGTACATGGGAATTTGCACCAAGACATAGTAATACCAGGGCTGACTTCCTCGTGCTACGCCTTGTTGTACGATCCAATACCCAAGGGAGCCGATCGTGCCTGTAAAGAAGCCGTTGCTATTTGTGAAAACTGTTGTGTATAAAACGGTATACGGAATCCAGAAGATGCCTGCGGTCTTCAACCATTTTTCAGGATTCCACAATAAGCCAATTGCAATGGCAATGACGAACATCAAGACTAAGAATCCCATGATGATTAAGATGGAATTCATATTTCCGCTTAAGGCTTGGATTTCTTCAGTTGTGGTTGGGATGGATACGTGTAGCCTGTTTTCCATGAGCTTCAACAGGAACGGTGAAAGCATGGGAAGAACAATGGTCCCTGAGACCATGAGTAAATCAAAGGAACGTTCTGCACGAAGCTTTTCCCAGGTATATCCACGAATTAGGAAGTAAGCAGCCGCCGCTAAGGCAATCACTGCGAGACCGCCCAGAATCAATGTGAGTGGTGCTGGACCAGTTTGTGGTTGTACAAAGGGTGTTGCGCTTAATGGGTCACTTGGAACAGCGGTTTGTGTCGCAGAAGCTGCTGTTGTATCCTTTTTATAAATTCCATATCCTGCAGCGGCTCCAGCTAAGAGAACGCCCAGTGCCAGTGCGATGACAAAGATGCGATATTCTTTTTCGTTATTTTCCCAAGGTCTGCGTGTCACTTGGGCAAAGAAATACACAGCGAGGTAAATTAGTAGTTCAGCGACATAAATGAAGGATGTTTCTTTGGAAGTAAAGTGGAGTGCAAGTGCAGCAGCTAGAATGAATAAATATTTTTTTCCACCTACTTCAAGATGCCGTAGTACAGCGTATAGCATGACAATGCCTGAAAAGCCGACAAAAGATTCGTTGCGGACATATCGACCGTAATAAAGCATGTAAGGTGAAATCACCAATAGAATGCCTGAGATGAGTGCACCCCATTTACCTAAATACCGACGCCAATACCAGACCATGAATACGGTCGCAATACTAAATAGAACAGCAGGGATGCGGGCAGTAAAGTCGCTGGCGCCAAAAAGGAAATAAGTCAATGCAACGATGTGAAATTGAAACGGCCCATGCATCATGGGAGTATGTTGATAGCCTTGTCCTCGATACAACAGCCATGAGAAATACGTGTGCAGACTTTCATCGTGGCTCATGACGCGCGCTTCGAGTTTATAGAATCTGGTGACGATTGCAACCAGGATGATCCCGATAAATATCACAACTTCATTTGTGATGGATGGGAAGGCAGGATGGATAGGGCGTTCAAGCCAATTTTGTTTTTGTTCCATTTAGACACCATTCATATTTAAGGTAGGGCTGACTATACTTTAATTAATATGTTCTGACAAGAAATGATATTCGCAAGAGTTTAATACGAAGTGAGAAGTTGCTTACGAGAGTATTACATAAAGATTTTAATTTATAATACTGCGTGTAGTCAAAAAGGACTGTGCCCTTTATTTTTATTCTTCTTTATCAAGAAGAAACAGAACCTGCCAATTGACCACACCCCGCTTGGATGTCAATTCCCCTACGCATGCGAATCGTGCATGGAATCCCCGCCTGCTCCAAGGTTTCTTTGAAGATCATCGCTCGTTCACGATCGGTCGCTTGGCCGTCATAGCCTGCAGTGGGGTTGAGGGGAATGGCGTTGACGTGGCACATTAATCCACGCAAAAGTGCAGCAAGTTTTTTGGCAACTTCGGGAGTGTCATTGACGCCATGAATCAGTGCCCATTCAAAGGTGACGCGGCGACTGGTTTGCGCCACATAGTATTCACAGGCTTCCAAGACTTCTTCAATCTTGTAGCGCTTGTTGACGGGCATCATTTCTACACGTGATTTATCGTCAACGGCATGCAAAGAAATAGCGAGGTTGACTTGTCTCTTTTCGTCGGCAAATCGCCTGATGGCTGGAACCAGCCCAACGGTTGAGATCGTGAAGCGTCTTGCTCCAAAGTTGTAGCCTTCGCATCGTTTAGTCGATCAATGGCTGCCATGGTGTTATCGTAATTATGAAAGGGTTCACCCATGCCCATCAGCACAATGTTCGTGACGGTCAGGTCTTCTTCTTTTAGCAAGCGTGCGTAATACATTACTTGAGCCACAATCTCACCACTGGAAAGATGGCGCTTGAATCCCAATTGACCCGTGGCGCAGAAGACACATCCCATGGCACAGCCAGCCTGAGTAGAAATACATAAAGTGCGGCGGCCGCGTGCAGAACTGGAGTCTGGGTCGTAGCGCATCAAGACAGCTTCAATCAAATGACCATCATGTAGTTTGAAAAGGGTCTTGCGGGTTTGTCCATCGGAAGAATCTTGAATCAATGTAGGGGAGAACCCTGCAAAATCCAGCTCCTTTAATTTTTCACGTAATGGTTTGGACAAGGTTGTGAATTGCTCTGGGGAATTATAGAAGTGTTGATACAGTCCCTGCCAGATCTGTTTGGCACGATAAGACGGTTCTTTCCATTCTTTGAGCAGGTTGGTGAGTGCGGGGAGGTCGAGATCGTAGATAAGCATGGGATGATTATACAGTACCGCATTGCTGGGAACTAACAAAGTCAGAGTTTCGTCTACCAAACCGAGATGTTCGTTAAAACGGTAAATTTGAAAATAGTATAGAATTGTATGGCAAAGGCAGGGTGTTCATCGGGGTTTCGTGCCTTTTGGGAATTCCCCATCACACTATAATCTGCCAAACATAAGGAGAAAAAATACAATGGATATGAGAACGAGAACGATACTTTTGTGGTCTGGAGTTGCCATCCTGGTTGTTGCAGGGATTGTGACCATCATCCTGTCTTTCGGCGGGAAGAAAGATGCGACCACACAGGTAAATATCATTTACACAAACGCAGCTCAAACTTTGGCTGCCCAAGAGCAGACTTTGCAAGCAGGTGCAGCTGCATTTACTTCAACTCCAACGTTGGGTGCTTCCTCAACGCCCACATTTACACCATTTCCCAGCCCAACCCTTGGAGCCTTGCCCACCAATACAACTTCTGCAGGGAGTAGTGCCGTGGGTTGTGACAATTCTTTATATGTCAGCGATGTAACTATTCCCGATGGCACGATTATCAATCCTGGACAATCGTTTACAAAAACATGGCGTGTTTCAAACACAGGAACCTGTGCCTGGACGGCGACCTATCAAATCATTTTCTTATCAGGAGATACTATGGGTGGAAAAGCAACTGCCATAGGAAAAACTGTCAACCCTGGCGAGACTTTGGATGTCTCTGTTGCAATGGTATCACCTGCTACTGCGGGTGATGTTAAAGGGACTTGGCGCTTATCTAACGATAAAGGAGCACCATTCGGTACTTTGTTGACTGTGGTGATTAAATCTGGTGCGACGACAGGAACCGCTTCTGTCACACCGACAGGTGCTACTGCTACTCCATCAAAGACCCCCACTCAGGGAGCCCAAGCTACTTCAACATGTACCTTTACGCCTACATATACACCTCAGCCAACCTCAACAGACACACCAACGTTTACCCCAACCCCTTAGTTGAAAAAGAATGGCTTGCAAAATTTTGCAAGCCATTCTTTTTATTATTTACAAATCCTCATATTCTCAGGGTGAACTGTTGGAGAAGGCAACCCAAAGGCCTCAAAGACAGGCAGTCCATCCCACTCTGATTGACTGGGAAGCTCTAGTGCATAAGCGACTGTTGGAGCTGTATCCATGATGCTGACTGGATTTACAAGCTCATGATTGGGCAACACCCCTGGACCATAAATTACCCATGGAATTAACAAATCTTCAATCACGGTGCCGACGTGCATACGGTCATGTCCACCATGGTCTGCTGAAACGATAATTAACGTGCTGTCGCGGATGTGATATTCATCGAGAGCAGCCAGCAAAAGGCCGAGTGCGGCGTCTCCATCACGCAAGGCTTTCATATATGCGTTGGACATCCAACCGCTTTTATGTCCACGATTATCAGGGCTACCAAAATGAACGAACATTAAGTCAAAGCCTTGTGGAATTTGTTCAATGGCGGTTTTCATAATAACGGCTTCGGTGCCATACACGATCTTGAAGACATCGGTTGTCTCGGGTTCTGCGAGTTGACGTAACTTTTCCTTGTTGACCACCATGACTGTCTTTAGCCCCGCTGCGTGGGCTTCATCATAGATATCCACCCCTTTTGAATATCCTTTGTAATAAGTGGTTACGTCCCAATCCACCCCATGTTTGCTTTGACATAACCCAGAAAGCATGGAGGCATGCGCAGGAAGAGTGACAGCGTAGTTAATGGTCCGTGCTTTTAAAGTATATGATCCATTCTGCATCATATACTTTAAATTTGTCATTGGAGCTTTTTCAACGGCATCACCACGCAATCCATCATAGCTGACGATGATGACATGTTTAATCTTTGCTGAAGCTGGAAGTTCAGTGGGTGTTGATGTAATGGTCGGAGTCAACGTTGGCGTGGAGGTCGCTGTTGGCGTTGAAGTTTCCGTTGGCAAAACCGTGGCAGTGACTGTAGGAGTATCCGTGGAAAAGATTTGAGGAAGGGTTACCTCAGGAGCTTGTCCCTCTCCCCATAAGTTGGTTGTGTTGGCACATCCTTGTAACAAAATGGCAACAACAATCCATAGGACAAAAAGCTTGCCTGAATTTTTTTTCAACAACTTTAACTTTCTCTTGCGATTCAACTGCATCATGCAACCAGACTGGCTAAATCATCCGCAATGATATTCATTTGAGGCTTCCATTGATTGGCTTCGGCTTTGGTTGAAACACCACTTAACACCAAAGCAGTCGGGCACCCCACCGATTGACCCGCAGCAATATCGGTCTCTAAGCGATCACCAACGACCAAAGTTTCATCTTTGGTTGTCCTTAATTTTTCAAGGGATAGTTCCATCAAGAATGGAAATGGCTTGCCTGCCACGATGGGTTCTATTCCAGTCGCTGAAGTGATGACCGATAACCAAGAGCCTGACCCAGGGATTTCTCCACGTGGGGTTGGGAAGGTGCGGTCTGTATTGGTGGTATAGAATGGAATTCCCGCCCGCACCAAAAGAGTGGCCTCAGCTACTTTTTGAAAATTGATGCCACGGTCAATCCCCATGACCACCACTTGCGCTTCAGGAGCATTTTCCACGCTCAATACTTGAAAGCCTTTTTCTTCCAACGCCACACGAATGCCTGCTTCGCCGATCATGAAAATCTTTGTTCCTTTTGGGAATTTCTTTGCCAACATGAAGGCAATTCCCATTGCAGAGGTGACCATTTGCTCTGCTTCAATCTGTACACCCAGTTCAGCGAGTCTTTTCTGATACTCTTCAGGGGTCTTGGTTCCATTATTGGTGGCGAAGACGAATTTCAACCCACGTTCACGGATTCGTTTAAAGGTGGCTGGTAAATCTCCAATGGGAGTTTCTGATTTCCAGATGACACCGTCCATGTCTAAGATCAGAGCTTTGATATTTGAGGGAATCATTTATGTTATCCAAACTTTTTTAGAATATATTTCATTACAGGCTTGTCAATCCATTGTGCCTTGGGGTCGGCGCGTTCTTCAAAATTTTCATTGCCAATAAATTCATTGAAAGCATCAACAAAAGACTTTGTCTTCTTTAAATATCCTGTTCGCTTTAGGATTCCAGTCATTTGCTCAAGAGCTTTTCCCTTGAGAGCAAGTCTTTCATGTTCTGGACTTTTCTCAAAGTACAAGTGGTGTAATTCGAGCAATTCTCCCAACCTGAAGACAGGGTCTTCGTGGTCATCCACTCGATAGTCAATCCAACGGTCAACGAACCCGCCATAACCACCGTTAGGTTTGACCACATAGATAGCGGCGGATTGCCTTCCACGTTTATCACCTCCCGCACGATCTCCAGCAAGTAGCGCTGCATGCAGACGAGTAGGAAGGTCGCCCTTGGTAGCTAAAAACTTTTTCTCTATGGCAGGGACAACTTTTGCACCTGCCAAAATATTTCCTTGAATGGCGTATCCTTTTCCAGTCACTCCGCCTGCCCAAGGAAAACAACCATTCCCTGTGTGAGTCGCTGCTTTCCCTTTTAAATCTACCAATCCAATCTGGCGTAGCTCACGGTCTGGGTCATCCATTAATAATTTAGCGAGCGTTTCTTGGGCCGAGAGTCCATGCGCCATCATTTCCAAGCCACGTGGACCAAAAGAAGTATTGGCAAAAGATTGAGTGGCGACAGCGCCCGCTTCTGCATTGGCCCACGGGACCACTGCACCGACCGCTGGAAATTTCGAAGCAACGGCAACTCCCCAGGATTTTTCTTTCAAGTCACAAGCAACAATTGAAAATGTCATACTGCTTTCCGTTTTCCATAATTGGGAATGATGAAGGTCGGCGCTATTATACCCAGCGAACATGAACTCTGTATAAAAATAATCCCCTGAAGAATACTCTTCAGGGGATGGGCACTCAATTTTTGATATTACTTTACTTGAGAATTTTCTCAGGCATTTCGATGACCTGATCGACCAAACCGTAATCCACGGCCTGTTGGGCATCGAGGTAGTAATCGCGGTCGAGATCGCGTTCGATGACTTCGAGAGGCTGACCTGTGTGCTTGGCCATCACACCGTTCAACAGAGATTTCAAGCGCAAAATCTGCTTGGCTTGAATTTCAATGTCAGTGGCCTGACCTTGTGCGCCACCGAGAGGCTGGTGCATGTGGACAGTGGCATGTGGCAAAGCGTAGCGTCTGCCTTTGGTACCAGCAGTCAACAACACGGTTCCGAAAGAGGCGGTGACGCCAACGGCAACGGTGCTGATCGGGTTGGAGATAATCTGCATGGTGTCATAAATCGCGAGACCAGCATAAATCACACCACCAGGGGAATTGATGTACATGCGAATTTCGCGTTCGGGGTCCTCATGGTTGAGGAACAACAACTGGGCAACAATCACGTTGGCCACTTGGTCGTCAATTGGGGTACCGAGGAAAATAATGCGCTCTTTGAGAAGAAGCGAGTAAATATCATAAGCGCGCTCGCCGCGGCCAGTATTTTCAACAACCATTGGAACTACATTCTTAAAATCAGGGATCATTTTGTCTCCTTTTTGATGGGGCAATGATACACAAAGTATGTTGGATTTTTATTAAAGTTTTAAGTGAAATGCGTCGCACCTACCCGAATGTATTAATCATCCATTTAGATGCGACGCACGCTTCTTACTAGGGGATGGCTGGTCTGCCATCGGTGGAAATTGCCTACTCTGCGGCTTTTTCCTCGCCTGCTTCGGCGGGGGCAGCTTCTTCAGCGGGTTTGTAATTGCCTGTTGCGATGGACTTGAGCATATCGAGCGCCTTGCGGGTCATGACACGATTGGCGGCGTCCATGGCGATGGCTTCGCTGAGTTGCTTTTGGCCTTTGCGACCGCCTTTGAGCTTGGTAAAGTCAACGCCCTGCATGGCGAGGCTGTTGACGGCGTTATTATATTCAGCGTCCAACATTTCGTTATCGAGTTGAATGTTTTCCTTGCGGACAATTTCATCGAGGATGAGGCCGCGTTCCAGTCTCTTCTTGGCGACGGGGTTTACTTCCTCTTCAATGAACTTCTCGCGGGTGGTGGAGCGGACTTTGAAATAGGTGTCCAAGTCCATGCCTTGCTGAGAAAGACGGTTGGCGAGGTCGGAGAGTACGTGTTCGCCTTCGTGCTCCAAGGTGTGTTCGTGATACTTAATCGTGGCGCCTTCTTTGACTTTTTCAATCAATTCCACGAAATACTTATCATCATATTCAGCTTGAGAGCGTGCTTCGACATCCTTTTTGATGGCTTCCTTCAAGGCATCGACAGTTTCGCCAGCGCCGACCTGCTTGGCAAAGGCATCGTCCATATCAGGGAGAATCACGCCGCGCACGGTCTTGATGGTGGCTTCGATTTCAGTATCTTTATCTTGTAACTCGGTCACTTCCCAATCAGCAGGGAACTTATGCTTGATGGTTTTGCTCTCGCCAGCCTTCAAACCGAGCAATTCCTTGGCGAAGCCATTGTAGGGCCATTCGGTATCGCGGTCTTCTTTGCGGACAAAGGTAGCAAAGCCTGTGCGGTTCAATTCTGTGGTTTCAGATTTGACATCTAATAAAACGTAGTCACCAACTTCAACGGCACGGTCAACATTTTCAGTGGTGGCGTACATCTGGCGCATGTCTTCGATGGCGGCTTCGATATCTTTTTCTTCCACGCCTTTCCATTCATAGTCTATGCGGACGGAATGGTAATCGCCGAGGTCAATTTCTGGGGCGAGAGGCACGCGGAAGGTGAATTTCGGAGGCGTGAGGCTGTCAACGGCTTCGAGGGAGCCTGAGCCACCAGGGTTGACGTCTGCTTCCTTAAGGATGTTGGCATATTCCATGTCAATGATCAGGTCAATGGCCTGCTCGGTGATGGCACCGTCGCCGAAGGTGCGCAAGACTACATCATAAGGAGCCTTGCCTGGGCGAAAGCCAGGAATCTTGCTACGGGAAGCGAGCTTGGTCGCTGCGCGCTTTTTGTATTGATCCATTTTTTCCTGCTCCATCTCAACAATCAGCTTGATGGAGTGGTCTTCTTGAATTTGTTTTTCGATGTTCAAAGTTACCTCTTTTGTTTTCAAACCCTGCAGGGTTCTTTATTTTCAAATAGCAGGGACGACCCAGCCTATCTATGGATGAAGGGTCGCCCTTACCGATTGGTGAGGATGGTGGGAGTCGAACCCACACGCCTTGCGGCACATGATCCTAAGTCATGCTTGTCTGCCAATTCCAACACATCCCCGTGTTGAGCTTCTGTTGAAAAGCGCGGCGGAATTATACTTTGAATTTGCAATTTATGGCGTATGTTGACGATTTTCAATTGATGGGTATAATCCCGCTCTTGTGTACGCTGAGTTGTGAAACAATCTATTTTTTGGAGAACTCCCTTGAGCCGCGTGATTAACCCCGATTCTGTAGGAAAAGAAAGAACCCGCCTGTCCAAATCCATTGTGCTGTGTATTCGCGAATTGGCGAAACAAGCCAAAGTGACGCCTGAAACAAAAGATCAGGCCGCCTTTATTGCATTGGCACTACAGTCCATTTCTGAGGGGATTGATGTTTCTGTGGCAGCCTGGGAAAAACGGGATTATTGGGTGAAGGCTGACAAATTCCGCATGGAGTGGATGTGGGCAGGTCAGCTGGCGACAAAGATGAAAGATGCGGTGCTGACAGATGACTGGGCGACTATTGCCATGCTCATGCCGCAACTGGCACAGAAGTTTCAAAAGATTGAAGTCTCTGATAATCACAGGCTGGGCACCCCGTGGACTGGAGCCTACACTCTTTTGGCGCTGCACCGAAAATTATCATAAATAAAAAAGTCGAGTTCTCAATGAGCTCGACTTTTTTATTTCTAGGCTTCGTGCAATTTTTTTAGATGGTTCTTGGTGTGCTTGAGCAAATCAGTAATGGTTTCCCGGATGTGCGAATTCAAGTAATGATTCTCAAGCGTGGAAAGCGGCAGGAAGCGCGCACCTGCCACGACATGAATGCAGTTGGCGGATCCACATAAACAAATAAAGGGGGCAGCCATTTCCCATTCTGTGGAAGGATAGAAGAAAGAAAGTTCTTCACCCTTTTCAATATCGCGACGGGCAATCATCAGCATCTTGTCTGTATCCAAAATAACATTGGGATCGCAAGAATGATTCAAGGCAGCTAACTTGCCGACGTGAGTATGTTGGTCGCGTGCGATTTGCACTGTAAAGCGATTGGGTTTATCAGTAATGTTTTCGCTTGGCATTTCGCAAATCACTTCACCTTTTTTATAAGATTGCTTTGTAATCAATGTGCGGAATTTATTTTCCGTTTTGATTGCAAGTGTTTCCATGGTTGTTGATACCATTTTGTTTTTACGAACTCCTTTTCATTTTATAAAGTATGTTTGTTTCGATTAGTATAGCAACAATAAAATTAAATACAAGAGTCAAATGGGTACTATCAAAATATTTTAAGGTTGTGATTATATATAAATACATCATCAACAAAATATTGATGATGTATTTATATTGTTATTCTTTTGATTTAATTTTTATTTTTTTATAACAATGTGAGTTGAACAGCAGGCTTGTGACCATCAAGCAAAAGATAAGGTGCGGCTCTTTCTGCAAGCACTCCCAATTTTTTTAGCGAAGACAAATCACGTAGCTTGTAGGTTCTTCTTGCTTTGATGATTTCTTCTGCACCTTTTAAACCAATGCCAGGAATCTTAATCAATTCGCGCATCTCGGCTTTGTTAATTTCAATCGGTCTTTCAAGTAAATTCATTTGCGCCCAGGCTTGTTTGGGATCTGTATGCAAAGGCAGGTTGCTCTTGTTTGTAAATGGCAAGTCTTCCAAATCAAAACCATAATCACGTAACAAGAAGGAGGCTTGATACAAGCGATGCTCACGCATGGGGTCCACTGCTGCTTTGTTTTCCAATGGCGTATCGCGAATTGGATGGAAGGCAGAGAAGTAAGCACGTTTGAGTCTGACATGTTTCATCAGCCAGTGGGTGGTGGTTAATAGCTCAAGGTCGCTTTCATCAGAGCCGCCTGCTACAAATTGAGTCACTGTGGATGGATAACGCGCATTCCAAAATTTATAGGCAGGGACAGTTTTGCGAATCTCTTCCACCCATTTCAAGGGTTGTAATAACTCTTCTAAAAATATTTTATGGGGTGCGAGTTTGGCCAATCGTTCAGTGCTGGGTGCTTCAAGATTGATGGAGACACGGTCAGCAAGTTGCATGGCACGATAGACTTGATCTTTTTCTGCACCAGGCATCATCTTTAGATGAAGATACCCGCGATACTGATATTTCTTGCGCATGATTTCTGCAGTGGCAAGGAGTTTATCTTGCGTACGAACACCGCCTCCTGCAATCCCTGAGCTGAGGAATACTCCTTCAGCCATATTCGCCGCTGTGAGTTTTGAAAACAGACTCGCAAATTCATCGGGTTTGAAGGTGGCGCGACGAAAGTCACGACCTGCACGGAATGGACAATAGAAACAATCCCGCTCACAAGCAGAGGAGAGCAGAGTCTTTAATAGAATAATCTTCTGTCCATTGGGAAGTTGGGCGGGATGTGTAAAGGCGTGATCCTTTTCCTTCGGACTGAAGCAGGTCGGCGGTGGAGTCGAGAGGCGTGGTTCTCCATCTGCTTCGAAGGTGGTTTGCTCACTTAAATTTTTGAGCTTGTCTAAATCGTTCATTTTTTCATTATAGAACACATTTTCTATTCTTGCAAGCGAGGTTTTGTGACATAATAGCGTAACTGGCCCGTACCTTTGTCTTATTGTCAGTGTTTTTATTTCATACTAACTCGGAGGGAAGCTCTCTTTTTAAAGGGAGTGAGGAGGATGTGTACTGCACGATATATTTTTTGCTTTTCGTAAGTTCAGTTTCTTGATGTCAAAACAAAAAATGCACAAGGAGAATTACGAACTTGGCTGAGAAAAGTCAAGCGCACGATAAGCAAGTGTTACACAAGTTGGGGTATGCACAAGAACTTTCCCGCCGCATGAGCGGCTTCTCGAATTTCGCAATTTCATTTTCTATCATTTGTATTTTAGCTGGCGGTATCTCCGCATTTCCTGCTGCGTTCAACGCACTTGGATCTGGTGGAGCTGTATTGATTTGGCTGGTGGGTGGCATCCTCGCTTTGAGCGTTGCCGTCGGCATGGGTCAGATCGCTTCTTCCTTCCCGACTGCGGGTGGTCTCTATCACTGGAGTTCTCACCTTGGTGGGAAATTCTGGGGTTGGGCGACTGCTTGGTTTAACCTCATCGGTTTGATCTGTGTGGTCTCCTCCGTAGATGTATTGCTCTACACAGTCTTTTTCAAAGGGCTGTTGGTGCAGACCGTGCTCGGCAACACAACCTTTATGACGGGTTGGACTGTTCAACTTTCTGACGCTTTCGTCATTGATATGTGGCAGATGGTGTTCCTGGTCATTGCCCTGGCCTCTCAAGCGATTCTGAACCACTACTTCATTAACATCACCACCAAGTTGACCGACTGGAGCGGATATATCATCCTCGGGTTGACCGTCGTTTTGTTTGTAGCTTTATTTGCTTTCAGCTCTGTTCCTTTGGATTTCTCCCGCTTATGGACCTTCCAAAACGTGACAGGTGATGCAGGTGGCGGCGTGGTGCCCTTCCATACGGATAGTGTTGCCTTCGCTTTCTTGTTAGGTCTTTCTTATGTGTGTTACACCATCACAGGGTTTGATGCTTCGGCTCATACCTCTGAAGAAACACAAGATGCTCAGGTGAACGTGCCGAAGGGCATGTGGACCGCAGTGTTCTGGTCTTGGGTCTTCGGTTTAGTAGCTGTGGCTGCCTATGTATTGACCATGCCTGATCTTGAAAGAAGCTGCGGCAGCTGGTTGGAACTCCTTCTTCTATATGTGGAGCGCCTCCAAGATGCCGTTTGCGTTGAGCCTCTTCCTTGCCGTTGGTATGGTCGTCGTAAACTACATTTGTGCTCTTGCTGGTCTTACCTCTACATCCCGCATGATGTATGCCTTCGCCCGCGATGGCGGTTTGCCTGCTTCCAAGGCTCTTTCCACAGTCAGCACTGTGTATCGCACCCCTGGCACCGCAGTTTGGGTTTCTGCCATTCTTGCTTTGATTAGTACCTTGTATGCACCTGCGTATTTGGTTTTGGCCGTGGCTTGTGCTGTGTTCTTATACATTTCCATGGTGATGCCCATTGCTGCAGGGTTGATGGCAGAAGGCACAGCCAAGTGGAAAGAAAAAGGCCCATTCAATCTCGGTGGTCTTTCCAAAGCCAATGCTGTACTCGCCATTATCTTCGGTATCACCTTGGCAATCAGCGGTTTCTTCCCACCCAATGAAAAAGTCTTCTACTTCACTATCGTGTTTGTAGTGGCCTTGCTTGCATTCTGGTCGAAGAAGTTAGCCCCTGTTGGCATCGTAGTGGCTGTGATTGGCTTTTTGTTGACCTTGCTTCCCGTCAATGAAGCCAACGTTTTCCACTTCCTCGTGCCAGATCGCGGCACCGCTATTGCAGCCATTGTGGTTGGCGTCGTTGGCACCGTGATTACCTTTGTCACAGGTGGTGAAGATAGCCGCTTCGAAGGCGTACCAGAAGGTGACAAGATTAAGGAACGCCAGGCTCAGATTGCTGAAATCGAAAAGCAATTCGGCGAACACTAAGATTCTGTTGTACAGTAAAATTACGAGCGATATCTCGAAAGGGATATCGCTCGTATGTTTTATGGGACTTCGAGGATGCTGCGTACCATGTCAATCATAAAAACAAGAGTGTATTTGTTGATTTTATTTCTTGCCATTGGAATCTATTCTTGCGTTCCTGTTACAGCAATTCCCACTTCTACATCCATCCCTAACAGTCCCATCCCTTCCACGCTCACAAAAACACCCATCCCAACCGCCACGCTGACTCCCTTGCCGACCTTTACTTCCACGCCAAGTGATTGTCAGCTTTCTATTCGTGGTACCTATAACTATTCCAAAAGCAACAGCGTATTTAATTTACAACCAGGTCGATTTCTTTTTTACGATAAAAAAGGTGGTGGACATTACAGCAACGATCAAGCTGGTTGTGAACTCAATGCAGATTGCACTCAAGTGCGTGCAATCAATAAAGATAGCAATGACCCAAGTTCTGTCGGTGTGCTTGGCCCATGGGTGGATGTAGAGACAGGCACTTCTTCGGCGCAGTGGCAAAGTTATATTGTGCAATGCAGTCTGGCGAAATAAAATCAATCGGAGGCCTCCATGAAATATCTGCTCGGCATTGATCAAGGTACGACCCAAACCACCGCCGTAATTGTGGATGAAAGCGGTGTGATGATTGAAAAGAATTCAGCGCAACTGCCTGCGCGTTTTCCGCAAGCAGGTTGGGTGGAACAAGAACCAGCGGATATTGTGCGAACGGTCAAAGAGGCTTGTGCACCCCTGATTGATAAATATGAAATTTCTGCGGTGGGATTTGACAATCAAGGTGAGACTTTTGTGGTGTGGGACGCAGAGACAGGCGAAGCCGTGACTCCTGCCATCGTTTGGCAGGATACGCGCGGACAATCTGTCTGCGATGCACTCGCACCCTCCGTCGATGCGAATTGGTTGCGCCAAACAACGGGGCTACTTCTCGACAGTTATTTTTCCGCACCCAAACTCAAGTGGGTATTTGAAAACAATCCAGAGCTTCGCAAAAGAGCCCATGCAGGCAAATTGAAATTTGGCACGACAGAGACTTGGGTGATTTGGTCTTTGACTCAAGGCAAGTTGCATGTGACTGATCCTTCCACGGCTTCGCGTACTTTGTTATTTGATATGAACAAATTTGAGTGGGATGAAGACCTACTGAAATTATTTGATGTTCCACGGGGGATGTTGCCTGAAGTAAAACCTTCGGCAGGATATATTGGCGATGTGGATTTTGGAAACGGCAAGCCTTTCCCTTTACACGCTCTGCTTGTTGACCAACAAGCGGCGTTATTTGGACAGGCTTGTTTCAATGCTGGTGAAATGAAATGTTCATTTGGCACGGGCAGTTTTCTGTTGATGAACATCGGCGGAAAACCACAACTCTCGAACAATGGATTATTGACGACGGTGGGATGGAATTTCAACGGTCACACGGCGTATGCATTTGATGGCGGCATCTTCGTCACAGGCTCGGCGGTGCAATGGTTGCGCGATAATTTGAAAGTTATTCCTGACTCTGCGGCAAGCAATGACGCAGCCAACAGGTCGGCGGATATGGGCGTAGTAGTGGTGCCTGCTTTGCAAGGACTCGCTGCTCCGCATTGGCGCACAGATGTACGTGGCGCAATGTTTGGACTCAATCGCAGTACCAGCTCGGATGATATTGTGCGTGCGACTTTAGATGGCATTGCATGCCGTGTGTATGAAGTGGTTACGGCCATGTCGCAGGATGCAGGAACGCCTCCGCCTCATCTGAAAGTGGACGGCGGCCCTGCGGGCAATCCCTACCTGATGCAGATGATCGCCGACCTGCTGAACCTTGAAGTGCGTGTCTCTGCTTCGGTGGAGGCGACTGCGATTGGTATCGCCAACTTGGCAGGAGTCTCTGCGCTGGGGACGACCTTTGAGCAACTCGCTGCAAATTGGAAATCTGAAAAAGTATATACCTCGCGAATGAGTGAAGAAGAGAGAAAAAAGAAACTGGAGCAGTGGGGCAGGGCGGTAAATGCGGTCAAAGCGTTTCATGGTTGATAATTCGCTCCTAGCTCTGTCGGGGGCTAAGCCCCAACAGAGCTAGGAGCCCGCAATAGTGCATGAGATAAAAGAGGTTTTGTTGTATGACTGAAATCTATGATGTGGCAGTGATCGGTTCGGGGGCGGTGGGGAGCGCGATGGCGCGGGAATTATCCCGCTATCAATTGAAGGTAGCCTTGGTGGAGGCGAATTCAGATGTGGGGATGGGGACATCAAAAGCCAGCACGGCCATTTGGCACACAGGCTATGATGCAAAGCCAGGTTCGTTGGAAGCGAAACTTTTAAAGCGCAGTTACAAGCTGATGGAAAGTTATTTACCAGAAGCCAATATTGCACATGAATTGCTGGGCGGGTTGTTGATTGCATGGAATCAAGAGCAATTTGAGCAACTCCCTAAGTTGCTCAAGCAGGCACACGATAATGGGGAATACGAAGTCAAAATTATTTCTGCAGATGAAATTTATCAGCGCGAACCTAATATCAACAAAGGCGCTTTGGGCGGATTGTTCGTCCCTGGCGAGGGAATTCTATGCACCTTCTCTGTTCCGCTGGCTTTTGCGTATCAGGCGGTCTTGAATGGCGTGGAGTTATTTCTCAATCATCCTGTGAAGGAAATTCAACAGGACGGAGATGTTTGGATTCTTGATCGTCAAATTCATGCTCATTATGTCGTCAATGCGGCGGGATTGTTTTCAGATGAAATCCATGCTCATTTTGGAAAGACCAGCTTCACAGTCACGCCGAGGCGCGGACAGTTAATCATCTATGATAAATTGGCGAGGCCGCTGGTGAATCACGTTCTGTTGCCAGTGCCGACCTCCAAAACAAAAGGCGTGTTGATCAGCCCGACGGTGTATGGAAATATTTTGCTCGGGCCGACTGCGGAAGACCTGCCCGATAAGACTGCCACGCAAACCACCGCCGATGGATTGGAGATGTTGATTGGTAAGGGCCGTGAAATTTTGCCACAACTTTTGGATGAAGAAGTGACCGCGACGTATTCAGGCTTACGTGCGGCGACGGAACACAGTGACTACCAAATTGAAATGGATGCGGCGCTTCGCTACTTGTGTTTAGGTGGGATTCGATCTACAGGCATTTCGGGTGCGATGGGCATTGCGGAATATGGTGCGGAGTTGCTGCGCGAGGCTGGCTTGGATTTGAAGTTGAAAGATGAATTCAAGACCGTCAAATTACCGAGCATTGGACAAGCGGACATTCGCCCGCATCAGAATGCGGAGATGATTGCGCGCAATGCATCCTACGTTGAAATAGTTTGTCATTGCGAAAGAGTCTCACGTGGAGAATTGATGGATGCGCTAAAGGCGCCCATCCCTGCGACTTCGTTGGATGCGCTGAGACGTAGGACTCGTGCTTCACAGGGGCGCTGTCAGGGATTCAATTGTCACGCGGCGTTGATAAAGACTTTGGAGTCCGACAGCTTGCTGTCGGTTTCTGAAACCAAAAAGCGGGAGCAAGCTCCCTCACTCCAGAGTGTACAAAGTAAGGATGTTTTGATCGTCGGGGGTGGACCTGCGGGACTCTCGGCTGCGATCGAATTAAAGAAACAAGGCATTAACAATATTTTGGTCGTGGATCGTGAGCCTGAAGCAGGTGGGATGCCGCGTATGTGTCACCATACAGGTTTTGGCCGTGAAGATTTATGGCGCTTTTGGCAGGGACCGAAATATGCGCAGTATTATCGTGATCTAGCCCAGAAGTGGAATGTAGATGTGCAGACTTCGACAACGGTCTTGGGCTGGGACTCGTCTGCAAGTGGAAAGACTCTGAACTTTACTTCACCCAATGGATTAGGGTCAATTGAAGCACAAGCGGTCTTGCTGGCAACGGGGGTGCGGGAGCGACCACGCTCGGCACGCTTGATTCCAGGCACACGCCCGCAAGGGATTTATACAACGGGGTCTTTACAACGCTTTGTCTATCAGGAAAAACTTCCAGTGGGGAAGAAGGCGGTCATCATCGGTGCAGAGTTGGTAAGTCTCTCGGCTTTGATGACCTTGATGCACGCGGATGTGAAATGTGCAATGATGGTCACGGAAGAAGCGCGTCATCAAATTGAATTTCCATACATCACGATGAAATGGGCGATTGCCGACCTGTTGACCCGTACGCCAATTTTGACGAATACCCGCGTCACGAATATTTTCGGTCACAAACGCGTGGAAGCGATTGAGCTCACTGATAAAAACGGAAGTACTCAACTCGTGGAATGTGACACGCTCATCTTTACAGGCAATTGGATTCCAGAACATGAACTGGCGCGCTTAGGCGGATTGCAAATCAGCCCCACCACGCGCGGACCTGTGATCGATTCGCAATTTCAATCTTCGGTGCAGGGAGTCTTTGTGGCTGGCAATTTATTGCGCGGCGTAGAAACTGCGGATCATTGCGCCATTGAAGGAAAACGTGCGGCGGGGTTCATCGCAAATTATTTGCACAAGGCATAAATCGATAAGGCCATTTGAATCACAAAGACACGGAGACACAAAGTTTTTTACTTTGTCTTCTCCGTGTCTTTGTGTCTCCGTGGTGAGAAACTTTATTTAATCATCATCCATTTCAGCGTTGTTGATTAAGTCTGCTTCGGTGTGGACGGTATGCTCCAAGACATGGTGAGCATAGATAATCATGCCTGCGTTCCAGGTAAGCGGTGACTCGGAGGTGTACCAAAGTTTGAGAGCGGTTTGCCATTGGGGAATAGACTTCGTGAATCTGGCGGTCGTGGACGATGAGGTCTGCGATGCGGGCGAGCAGGGTGTGACTCTCTTCCAAGCGCTTTACACGAGCCAAGGCAATCACATGCCAGGCACCGATCCACATCCAGGCGGCGTCGGTGTGATAATTGGCGGCGCCGATTAAACGATTTTCGAGGGCGATTAAATGCATCGGGTAGGGTGGATGCGCGACCTTGGCCGGAACAGGCGTGGACATTTCGGCTTTATCCATAGCTTCTAAAATCATGGATGCTTGTTCTTCAGTCGCCAAGCCCCAGGCAATGGCGAGCAGATTGCCACTGCTGGTGAGATGGTCGAGCGCATCACTGGCAGCGAAATATCCCAGAGATGGACGCCATAGAGTCTTTTGAATCGCAGTTGCGACTCGCTCAGCTTTCTCTTTATAGGCAGCACAGCCCGCTTGATTCTCCAAACGCAAACAAGCCGTGGACATTTCGCGCAAGGCCTGCCAATACAACACGTTGGTGTATAGCACGCGCCCGCGCCGATCAATGCTATCAGCCCAATCGGCAAAAGGGCCTTGAATGAGCAGTTCACCGTTTGGGTCTTTGGCAGAAGTTTCAATCCATGCCAGCGCCTTGACCAAAGCATCCCAATGAGTCTGGATAAACTTCACATCTTCCGCTTCGTGACTGTAATGAATCGCGGCCATCACCAACAAGGCCTGACCATCCAACGAAGGCGCACCATGCGCTGACAAATACTTCGGGCGCAAAGGCATCTCCATGGGTTGCTCGCGTTCGAAGAGCGAATGGAAATACCGCACGGTGGGACTCATGGAATGTAGTTTGACGGGCAATTGCCCCTGCTCGGTTTGATGATCGAGGAAGGCTTCCAGTGTATCTTTGATGACTCGATATTGCTTCATGGCTAACAAGCCGAAGGCCGCGAAGCCAAAATCACGCGCCCAGCTTTCGCGGAAGTTGCGATAGCCTGCATGCAAAATTTGTTTGGTCTTGTTGTTGCGCAAGCGGCGACGTTCGATGGCGGAATACAAACTGTTCTTGGCGATGAAGAGCGCCCGCGCTTCGTTGGTGGGGAAGTCTTCATCGTTGAGCTTGACGGCCCGTGAAGTGAGCCTGGGTTGTTTGAGGATGGCATGCAGGAATTGATAGACGGCCAGCGTCACCACGCCGATTAAGATGCCTGTGAGTAAGCCTTCAACAAAACTGGGGAGGTTGATGCTGGAC
The DNA here is from genome assembly GCA_046328925.1 of Anaerolineales bacterium. Taxonomy (GTDB): domain Bacteria; phylum Chloroflexota; class Anaerolineae; order Anaerolineales; family Villigracilaceae; genus Villigracilis. Next base: position 833 of record JAXLVT010000028.1, on the reverse strand, counting down.
ATGCCTGTTTTCTAGATGCTCACTAAGAAGTAGTTGGGGATTGGTATAAGAATTTTTGAAACTCAATAAATACATTGCGGATTGAATCAATACTGCCGAGGATTTCCTTGGCGTCTTCAATGGCTTGATATTTGAGTGTAAGCAGATGCGGAAGTTTTTCCTGATCGAGTTCCTCCACGCCTGTCTCTATATATTTAGAGAGGACAAATTCGACAAATTGCTTTTGCTCTGCACTGAGCGCCGCGAAGATGTTGGACTGCGCTGTGGCGACGCGCTTCTCACGTGTGATGGGCGTTTGAGCGAAGGAAATATATTCCAGCACATCGAGCAGGTCACTCTTCTCGGCGTTGATGAGGGATTGCATCATCGTCAGTTCTTCTTTGCCGAAGCCGACTTGTTCCAATTGTTCGAGCAGGGCTTTGCGTGTGGCAGGGTTCGACCAGACCTTGCGAAGTTCCGCTTCGCTTTTGAAGAAGGCAGGTAAAGCACCAAATAAGTTTTGTAAAAACTGTTCGGCAGAGATGGGGCGTCCATCGGCGCTGTAATACAAGGTGGTGGACATGAATTGAATTTCACGTTCTTTGCCATCGCGCAGTTTTACTTTGACTTTTACCCGTGGTTCATAATCAACAGGCGGTTCTTGCGTTTTTCTTTTGGGAGGATCGGTGGGTTCTGTCTTTTCAACAGGTTCTTCAGGTTCGCCATCCCATTCAGGGTCGGCGAAGTGGTGATGGGCATCGACAAAGTCGTAGATGGTGAAGAAGTCTTTATCTTCGAAGAGACGAGTGCCACGCCCGATAATTTGTTTGAATTCAATCATCGAGTTGATGGGA
>JAXLVT010000027.1:0-51990 GCA_046328925.1 Anaerolineales bacterium | reverse complement strand
CAGACTCAGGCCATGTCTCTTTTTGAGCTATCGTTGTTGAGGCAAAAACTGGAATCCCTAAAGACTCTGCATCTCGCCGTACATTGGCACGGCGTGTGACCAATCCCAACTGGGCTCCCAGCGAATCAGCATGGCGTTGAAGAACTTTCAAATCCAAAACCCGCAGAGTCACCTTTTCATATTTTGGCCACACAAGCAAAATACGCGGAGTCTTCGCCCACGATAATTTATCGCGGACTGAGATCAAGTCGTCATGAGATTCAAGGGTGATGATTTGGGTTTTCAAAAATAAACCTTGATGAACAGAGATAAACAGGGATAAGTAGAAATTTTATTTTGATAGTTTCCATGCAGGAGATGGATACAATCGACGAAGCTGTATTTTGGGTTGCCCAAAGTTGATCAACAAACATACAGGGAGTTGTGTGGCGCGAAGGTAATTAAAAGCCTGAGCAAGATGTTCATTATTCAAGGTTGAGACAGCCTTCAATTCCACAATTACAACTTCATTCACAAGTATATCCAGAAAAAATTCTCCAACAATTACACTGTCATACTTAACTTTTACTGGAAACTGTTGTACTACAGCTAAACCTTCCTTTTTCATTTCGTGAAAAAGTGCATTCTCATACACCTTTTCCACAAATCCAATACCTAATGCATTGCTTACTTTATAAGCACATCCAATCACTCGTTCGGTGATTTTGTCTAAAACAGGATCAGCCAAATCACACCTCACCCATCGTCATCTTTGTTCATCCCCGTTTATCCCTGGTTTAAAGATCTTGCTTTTTCAACCAGTCTAGGCAAAGTTTTTAAGAAAGAATCAATCTGCTCGAGCGTTGAGTCAACACCGAGAGTTACTCGTAAGGAACCTAATGCCCAATCACGTGAGTATCCTAAAGAAGTCACAACTTCGCTTGGCTCAGGGTTACCTGTCTTACAAGCGGATCCAGATGAACAGGCAAACCCTGCAGAATCCAACAATTGCAAAAGGAGATTCCCATCCACATCCTTGAAAACAAAGGAAGCATGATTGGGCAGGCGTTGTTCAGGATGTCCCGTAAGGCGTGAATCAGAAATTGTTTCAAGAACATTTCCAATGATGTGATCTCGCAACGGTTTGACATGTCCCGTTCGCATCTCTCGCTCTTCTGCCGCAAGATGCAAAGCTTCAGCAAAGCCTACAATGTAGGGCACGTTATGAGTTCCAGCTCGTAAACTATTCTCCTGCCCCCCACCCGTTAAATGCGGAACCAGTTTTGTACCCTTGCGGACGTATAAAGCGCCCACACCCTTAGGCCCATAAAATTTATGCCCACCCAGAGACATTAAATCTACGCCCAGCTTTTCAACATTCACATCCAAATAAGCGGCAGCTTGCACTGCATCGGTATGAAAAAGGATATTGTTGGTTTTGGCAATTTCAGCCAGGTCGGCTATGGGATTGATGGTGCCAATTTCATTATTGGCATACATCACAGAAGCCAGGGCGGTATCGTTACAAACTGCCTTACTCAAAGAGGCACGTGTAACGGACCCATGTTCATTAACATCCAACCATTCCAACAAAAAGCCATATTCTTTTTCAAGTTGTTCCGCTGTTTTGCTAACTGCATGGTGCTCGGTCTTGGAAGTCAAAATCCATTTTTCACCTGAAGCATTTCGCCTGGCCATGACTGCTCCACGCAGAGCAAGGTTATCTGCTTCAGAGCCGCAGGAAGTGAAAATAATTTCTTCAGGTTTACAATGCAACACAGCGGCGACTTTCTCACGCGCTGCTTCAACGGCGGCTTCGGCTTTTTGTCCAAAGCGGTGAATTGAGGAAGGATTCCCATAAGTCTCACGGAAATAGGGAAGCATCTTGTCTAAAACCCGCTGGTCAACGGGGGTTGTGGCGGCATAATCAAGGTAAATCATGGGAGGGATTATACTGCCTTCGTGTAAGACCTAGTGCTAGTTACAAACAAATTGCATCGAATGATACAATAATGAAAAAGCGAAAAAGGTGGCAGGTATGAGTGACTTCCTTAAATTTCTAAATACAGCAGACCTCAACACATTGACTCAGGTCTCTGGCATTACCCGTTCCATTGCTGGGAATATGATCGCAGCCCGTCCATTTGACACGGTGGATGACTGCTTAAAAGTACATGGCATGGGCAAAGGTCTACTCTCTCGACTGCAAGCATTTGCCGAAGCGCAAATCACAGAATCAGAAAACAGAGCCATGATTCCCGTAGAACAAGAAGCGCCACCTGCTGTCGTGGAGGAAAGTCAACGTGCGGAAGAAAAAGTTGATTCAGGTTCCTCCTTCTGGGCACGTATGGGAAAAGCCTTCCTCGTTTTTTTGAGGGCACTGGTTCGATTGGTGATGATTGTTTTTCTGTTTGTGGTCATTGGCTCGGCCTTTTATTATGGGCTCCCCTATATCAACCGCACGTTCATCGCACCAGTAGAAAAAAATACGGCGCAAATTAGCAAATTGGAAGATGATATAGCTACGCTACAAAAACAATTGGACGAGACCAATAGCCGCATTACAACACTTGAAACATCCGTTGAAACCCATACTGCCGCGATTGAGAAGTTAACCGAAATGCAGGCGACCCTCGAAACCCAGTTGAAAGAAAATAACGATAAGACCTTACTTGAGTTGAAACATCAGATCATGGCTACCCGTGCATTGGACATATTGGGACGCGCAAGGATGTATCTCGCGCAAAGTAATTTCGGTTTGGCGCAAGCAGATGTACAAGCCGCACGTGATTTGCTTGCTGATTTAAATAATGAAACTCATGACAAATTGACTCAACAGGTAGTAGCACGCCTTGACCTTGCCCTTGGAAATTTGCCCGACTTTCCAGTGGTTGCTTCGGGAGATGTAGAAATCGCCTGGCAGATTCTCGTTTCTGGTCAGGAAGCATCGCTTCCTCCCACGCCGACGCCAGAAGCTGCCACAGCCACACCCTTGCCCCCTGCGACTCTTTCTTCAACCCCCACCCCATAGAATTAAAACTCCGAGACAAAATCTCGGAGTTCGTTTTTAAGGTGATATAAAACGCCTGTGGCGAGTATAATTTCGCAAGTTATTATTTCTCAGGAGAAAACTCATGGCACAAAAATTGAAATTCGGCACAGATGGTTGGCGCGGAGTCATTGCTGAAGATTACACCTTCGATAATGTCCGTCGCGCGGCTCAAGGCTTTGCATCTTACATGTTGTCCATCGGCAAGCAGGGACAGTGGATCATCGTTGGGCACGATAAGCGTTTTAGTAGTGAACATTTCGCCGCTGCCGTTGCAGAAGTGCTGGCAGGCAATGGTTTAAAAGTATACCTAACGCAAGAAGCCACTCCGACTCCAGTAATTGCCTATGCAGTTGTTGATAAGAAAGCCGCTGGCGCTGTGAATATTACCGCCAGTCACAACCCACCCACTGATAATGGATTCAAGGTCCGCAATGAGACGGGTGGTGCCATTGACCCTGAAGGTTTGGTAAAAATTGAAAATGGCATTCCTGATGATATCAAGGATGTCAAACGCAAGGATTATAAAGAAGCAGAAGCCGCTGGTGAAATTGTCAAATTTGATGCAGCGACTCCTTATATTGAACACCTCACCCGCGATGGACTCATTGATTTGCAACCCATCAAAGATGCTGGCTTGACCGTAATGGTCGACACCATGTGGGGCAACGGCGCGGGTTGGTTTCCAAGATTATTGGCAGGCGGCAAGACTCGTGTGATTGAGATTCATAATGAACGAAATCCCTCCTTCCCTGAGATGAAACGCCCAGAACCGATTCAACCCAACATTGATGTGGGGTTGAAAGCAACAGTCACCAACAAAGCTGACGTATTGCTCATCACCGATGGGGATGCAGATCGTTGCGGCATTGGTGATGAAAATGGCGAGTTTATTAATCAATTACGTGTGTATGGATTGTTAGCGTATTACCTGCTTGAGGTCCGCAAAGAACGCGGCGACATTGTAAAAACCCTTTCGACCACAGGCATGTTGAACAAACTCGGTGAAATTTACGGAGTGCCTGTTCATGAAACAGGAGTAGGTTTTAAATTTGTAGCTCCCAAAATGACCGAAACCAATGCCCTTATCGGCGGTGAAGAATCAGGTGGCTATGCTTTCCGTGGCAATGTCCCTGAACGTGATGGAATTTTGGCTGGCTTGTATATGCTCGATTTCATGGTGAAGACTGGCAAGAAACCCACTGAATTATTGAAGGACTTGTTTGCCAAGGTTGGCGGTGAGTATTATTACGACCGCGTAGATAGTCCCTTCAGCGGTGACCATGAGTCTCGCAAGAAGATTATTCGCGATAACTATCCCACCACTTTAGGTGGCTTGAAAGTGACAGAAGTAGTCACCGTAGATGGCTTCAATTCAAAATGGAAGATGGCGGCTGGATGTTGGTCGCTTCTCTGGCACAGAACCAATTCTCCGTGTATACACAGAGACTCGCCATAAGGATAAGGTCAAGGCGATTTTGGAAGATGGTTTGAAGGTCGCAGGGATTAAATAAGTGTTTACACGTTTGCAGGTTGGAATGTTTACACGTTCCAACCTGCAAACTTTTTAACGAACAAATCATGTTAACCGATACCCATTGTCACCTTGATTACAACAAATTCGACTCTGACCGCGCGGATGTCATTCGCCGGGCAACTGATTCAGGGTTGATTCGGCTGCTCGTGCCAGGACTCCAGCACAGGTCAAGTAAAGATGCGGTGCAGTTGGCAGAGACCAATCCCAGCGTATATGCGGCAGTTGGATTTCATCCCACCGATTTAGAAGAATTCTCTGAAACCACATTTCAGCAAGTGAAAGAACTTGCCAGTCATCCCAAAGTGGTCGCAGTGGGTGAAATTGGCATTGACTATTATTGGGTGAAGGAACCTGAGAAACGCGTATTTCAACGCGAAGTTTTAAAACAACAATTGGCCTTTGCGAAGGAAATGAACAAGCCAGTCATCATCCACATGCGCGAGGAAAACGATGCCTGGATCGGTGATGCTTCAATTGACTTACTAAAAATTTTGGAAGAATGGAAAAGTGGCTTGCAAGGCACTCAAGCAGAACGGCCTGGCGTGCTACATTCCTTCAATGGAAATCTTGAAACCGCACAAAAAGCACTGGCGCTCAACTTTTACCTCGGAATCACAGGCCCCGTGACATATAAAAATGCGGAGGAAAAGCGCGGAATCATCAGACAAATTCCCCTTGACAAAATCCTCATTGAAACCGACTCCCCGTTTCTGACTCCCGTGCCATTTCGTGGCAAAAGGAACGAACCTGCCTTTGTTCATCATATTGCTGATAAAATAGCAGAAATCCATTCCAAAAGCCCTGCAGAGATCGCAAGCATCACAACCGCCAACGCGGCGCGACTCTTCGCATGGGGAGACTGATGAACGCGGTAACTTTTCTAACCCCTGTAACTGAAGAAATTAAACTCGTTGAAGAACGAATGCGTATCCAGGCAGATGAAGCTCATCCTGACCTGCGTGCAGCCCTTGACCATTTGCTCGCGGCTGGCGGAAAACGCATCCGCCCTACCCTCGGCCTGCTCGTCGGCAATATGCTGGGAGCACCCCTTGAAAAACTCGTCACCCTTGGCGCTGCCGTTGAATTGCTCCATACAGCCACCCTAGTCCACGATGACATGATTGATGGTTCTCTGCTTCGCAGAGGCGTGCCCACTTTGAATGCACGCTGGTCACCGCCTGCCACAGTATTAACTGGCGACTTCATCTTCGCCCGCGCAGCCAAACTTGCCGCCGATACTGACCACCTGCCATTGATGAAACTTTTCTCCGAAACCCTCGCAATCATCGTCAACGGAGAATTGACTCAAATGTTCACCTCGCGTGGCTTAATTAATCGCGACAATTACAACAAACGCATCTACGCCAAAACAGCTTCTCTATTTGAAATGACTTCCCGCTCGGCAGCCATGGTCAGCCCTGCCAAAGAAGAAACCATCGAAGCGATGCGTGATTTCGGATATCAGCTCGGCATGGCATTTCAAATCGTGGATGACATTCTGGATTTCACTGGCGATCAAGCCTCTGTAGGGAAACCACTCGGCTCCGACTTACATAACGGCCTGGTAACCCTCCCCGCTATTTACTACGCCGAAGCTAATCCCAACGACCCAGACGTTTTATCACTCCCTAACGGCGGCTGGACCAACAACGACAACATGACTCGTCTTGTTGATAATATCCGCGCCAGTGGTTTCACCAAACAAGCCATGACCGAAGCCGAGCAACATATTGACCGTGCCCTAACAAGGCTTGAAAAAATTGAACCCAGTGCTGAACGCGATGCGCTGGAAAATCTCGCAAAGTATTTTATTGATCGGAAGGTTTAGCTTTATAGTTGGGTAGATTCAATGCCCTTCTTTATTACTAATCCTTCCATATTCATTAATTCTTTCCTATGCCTAGCCCTAAAAAACCCTTCCGCTTAAATGTTGGTTTCATCATTCATGAAGAAATCGGCAATAACTATGATTTTCCTTTTGAGTTCGCAAAGGTCAAACTTGGCGACGATCTGGAACTGCGCAACTTTGAAGGCATTATCAACGTCGGCAAAACCCCACAGGGATTGGTCGTACAAGCAGATTTCTCCGCTGAGACCACGCTTGAATGTGTACGTTGTTTGACTCAATTCGAGCACGAACTAGATTGGTCATTTACTGAGTTATATGCTTTCGATAAACGCTCCGAAACAGAATCGGAGGAGCTGATTCTGCCTGAAGACGCACATATTGATGCAGCTGAAATTCTACGTGAATACGCCTTGCTTGAGATTCCCATTAGCCCCATCTGCAAAGCGGATTGTCAGGGATTATGCACTGAATGTGGTCAAAACCTGAATGAAAAAGATTGCGGTCATCGCCCTGAAGAAAACGACTCTCCGTTTGCAAAATTAAAAGATTTATTGAAATGACAGCTTCTACTAAAAAAACATTCGGCATCATTGTTTCTTTTATTTTGTTGATTGTTGTTTTTTATCTGCGTGCCATGCAGAATCTATCCACGCAGGATTATCCCAACTCAAACTTCTTTACATTTTGGGTATCAGGTCGCTTAATCGTTACGGGTGGAAACCCATATGACGAGGCACAATATTTGGCAGGACATCAAACCTATGGCTCGAGCTGGATGCCAAATAAAATATTCCACTATCCCCTACCCCTTGCGCTATTTATGATTCCTCTGGGGGCATTGCCTCTTAAAGAGGCATATGTCGTATGGCAAGTCCTCACACAATTAATCGTTGCCATCACAATTTACTGTTTATTAAACTACAAATGGAAAGAGACCTCGCCTCTGCTTTTGTTGTTGCCGATGATGGTTTTCTTATTATTTTTTGGCCCACTCTTTTTGACTATTCAAATTGGCTCCATGGGAGCACTGACTCTACTGTTTATGTTGGGAGCCATCCTTGCTTTGGAAAAAGATAAATCCCTGCTGGCAGGGATTCTGCTTTCATTTACACTATTGAAACCTTCGCAAGGAGCAACGATTCTGTTTTTGGTTGGTATCTGGTTTTTAACTCGCAGAAATTGGAAAGCCATTGCAGGAGTTGCACTGGGTGGAATATTGCTTTTGCTTGTTGGCTTTTTGCAAGATACCCACTGGATTTCAAAATTCCTTTCCGTAAGCGGTGCACTGGTAGACAGAACGCAAGGAGTCCACTCGAATGTTTGGGCTTTTGCATATATTGCGTGTAAAGGTGCCTCACCTTGTTCTCAAATTCTCGGCGGAACAGCTAGTTTGATTCTGCTTGGGTTGGGCGCATTTTTCTTGTGGAAGAATCAAGCCCAATTGACGGCATGGGAAGCGTTTAACGTCATAATTCCCATTGGATTTGTATCAACACTCTATCTGTGGGCATATGACCAGATTCTTTACATTATCCCAATCACATGGATTATGGGAAAACTGGTTGAAAAAAAGAAGGGCTATCTATTGGCCTTTGGTTTTCTTTTTGTTTTAGTAACGTATTCATTTTTCGCATTGGCCATGCAAGCAAATACGCTGAAAGACTTATGGAGTTTGGGAAATACCGTCATTGTGTTATTCACTACACTTTGGCTCTGGTACTCGCAACAAAAAACTCCCCATTCTATGTGAACGGGGAGTTTTTTTATTCTAATTCGGCATCGGTGGGAAAGTATTGACTGGTGCATACCAGTCTGCTGGGTCAGCTGTGACGGTTTGGTCTGCAATCACTGTAACAGGGACAAGGGTATGGTCGGAGCATTCGGCCGATAAGCCACACAAAACAAATTGAGTATATCCACCTGCATAAACTGGGTCTCCCGCTGCAGGAATTGTGTCGGGACTGTATGGATAGGCAATGACATAATAAGTCCCTGCAGGTAGCTCCATCGAATAAGTTCCTTGGTTCTCAGCCGTATCCATATAACTTACCTGACCTGTAGAAATTTCGGTGAATGCCACACGCATAGATGGGATAAAAGAAGATGGATAAGACAATCTCCCAGTGATAATTCCCACCGGTGGACTAAAATCCATTGCAGGGACTAGAGTAGGAGTGGCCGAAGCAGTCTCGGCCAGAGTTGGAGCTACAGTGGGGCTCGGCTGTGCCACTGCCTGCTCAGATTGAGCAACTGCGGTCAAAGTAGCATTCACAATCGCGCTCACATCTTGTGTTGGTTGAGGTTGCTGGGATTGGGGAAATCCACAGGCGAGAATTGCAAGGACCAAAGGAATTAAGAACAAAAGCATTTTTTTCATTATCATCTCCATAATTATGATGGGCAGATTGTAACCAAATCAAGTTCCACTTGCCATCCACCAAAGGACATAGTAAACTTGGCGTTATGAATTTCAAACCTGCTTACCCAATGGTGCCAATGACCATGGCCATGCGCATGATGCGAATGGAAATGTCCCCCTGCGCCAAGTGGAAAGCACGTTAGGTTTACATACCTGAATGAAAACGGGCTGTCCATTTCGCGGACAGCCTTTTTGTTTATAAAAGCCGATATTCGAGATTGAATCATTCGAATATCAAACACCTATTATCGATGAACGGAGTTTTACCATGTCCGAAAACATATTAATCGCAGTTGCCTGGCCGTATGCCAATGCTGAAATCCACGTTGGGAACCTGACTGGTTCACACCTGCCCGGGGATATTTCTGCCCGTTATCACCGTCTTAAGGGTGACAAGGTATTGATGATCAGGCACGGATTCACACGGCACCGTCACCATGGCCGCCGGACAAACTCGCTAACCCGTGGAAGAAGTGTATAATTCTATCTGAAGGTTTCTGGGAACTGTTCGACAAATCGGTATTTCATACGACCTGTACACTACCACGCACAGCGAGAAAATCATTTCAGGTTCACAGCATCTTTTTGGCGTTGCAGAAAAACGGATTCCTGTTTCGAAGACCGGTACAATGGTTCTCCCTGGATTAAACCGCTATGCCTGACCGTTACATCGAAGGGACTTGCTATATCTGGCACCGACGGCGCACGCTCCGATCAATGCGATGCGCGATGTGCTCGACCCTGCCAAACTGGTCGGCGAAATCAAAAGTGGAAGGCGACACATCTGATTGCGCGACACTGAACATTATTTCATCGATCTCTCGAAGCTTATGAACCCGATGTCATTAAGTATCGCAAAGAGGCCGCGCCGATATGCTGGCCACAGTACTTGGCAAGTGCGTAGAAAGATTGAAGCCGAAGGTCTCAAGCCACGCGCCATCACACGTGACCTCGATTGGGGCATTCCTGCCAGCAAGCGAAGTAGGCTGAAGAGCAAAAGCTCTACGTGTGGTTTGAAGCAGTGTCGGGTATCTCTCCGCTCCTATTGAGTGGGCACAGGTATCGGGTCGAAAGATGCGTGGCGTGATTGTTAGGCCAGATCCCAAAGCAAGGCAATATCGCTTCATCCCCGGCAAGAACAGCATCTTACTACACATCGCTCTGGCCTGCCGAATTGATGGGCGTGGGCAGCGCGTTCTGTGGAAATTTTTGCGGGCGAAGAAATCCCGCTCATCCTGCCGTATGATGTGCGCCGCCAATCAATTCATGAGATCTCGAAAGTAAAAAGATCAATGGCTCGCGCAACTGAAGGCCTGTTGGGGACGCGACGCTCTAACCCGCTTCGACCCTGATGCGCTGCGCTATTACCTAACTGTCAACATGCCCGAAAGCAAAGACAGTGATTGGGACTGGGCTGAGTTCGTGGCACGCAACAACAACGAACTGGTGGCCACGTGGGGCAACCTAGCAAATCGCGTGCTGGCGTTTTGTTATAAGAATTGGGATGGACAAGTGCCCGATGTGGATCTATCCACGCTTCGCCCCGCGGACCTTGAACTGCTTGCCACCCTTGAAAATGGATTCAACACTGTGGGCGCGGAACTCGATGCCGTGCGCCTGCGCTCTGCATTAAGCGAGACGATGAAACTCGCCACCGTGGTCAATCAATACCTTGACGTTAACGCGCCGTGGTCTGCCATCAAAGTGGATAAAGATGGAGCTGCCAAAACCGTTTACACCGCGCTCAAAGCCATTGACTCGCTGAAGGTGATGTTTGCGCCATTCCTGCCTTTCACCAGCAGTAAATTGCACGGCTTCTTTGGCTATGAGACTCCCCTCTTCGGCGAGCAATACACAGAGACAGTCAAGGACTCGCTCGGCGAACATACTGTGCTGCGATATCGCGCTCCTCAGCACCCTGTGGGTAAACCTGTTGAAGGCTTGCAATGGAAACCCAGCGACTTGAAACCAGGCGCAAAGCTGAATCAACCAGGTCCGCTGTTCAAGAAGTTGGAAAATGAAGTGATTGACGTAGAACGAGCAAGATTAGGAAACTAAAAAAATAAACTCGGATGTCAAGTTGACATCCGAGTTTATTTTGAAATCAAAGTTGAAGAATTTACAAAACGATTACATCTTCAATAAAGTCTTTTCACAAGGATTTGTATAATTAGAGAAAAAACATTGGAGGATGAAATGAATCAAAGTTTGAAACGATTTTCTGTTGTATTACTGTCCATTGCTTTATTGACCAGTGCCTGCAAGGCGAATATTTCACGCAACAACGGTTCCTTGAACGTGGAAACCACCATCACTCAGCAAGAACTGCAAGAAGTTATCAGCTCATCAATTGCTGACCCGCTTGTACAAGAATTAACCGTGACCTTGCAAACGGGTTATATCTCCGTCATTGGCACCCGTCAACGCCTAAACGATGCCAGCAAGACCGACACAATCAGTTTCCGCATAGACTTGAGCGTCAGCAATGGACAATTAATTGCATCCGTTTCTAATGCACAAATCGACAAGCAACCCATCGACCAGGCTCGCGTGGACAATTGGAATCAAACCATCGCCAATCGCATTGCCAATTTTGGAAAAGGACAGAGAAATGCAACACTTCAATCTGTCAGCATTACCCCACAAGCGGTCACAATGACCTGGCAGGCAAATAAATAATAAGGCCTGAAACAAAAAGAGCCGCGACTTTTCAAGTCGCGGCTCTTTTTTATATTTGGTTATTTTCGAATCAACCGTAAGACGAATAACAAGACGATGGCACCCACCAAAGCGGTGATTAGTGAACCGATAAATCCATCACCAGCGGCGAAACCAAGGGTATCAAACAACCAACCGCCAAGATAAGCACCGATGACACCTACAATCAAGTCACCGATTAACCCAAAGCCTTTGCCTTTCATAATCTTGCCAGCCAGCCACCCTGCAATGATTCCTACAATGATAAAACCGATAACACCCATGAAGCACTCTCCTTGTTAAGTTATTGTTTCTTCTTAAACACCATTATAAATTAAATTATGCTTCCACTGTTATAATTTTCAAAATTAAAAAAACTGGAGAACTTGCAAATGAAAATTGGCATCATCGGAGCCATGGAAGAAGAATTGATTTCCATTCGAGCCTTCATTCAAAATTCAGAAAAAATCGAAAAAGGCAGGCGCACCTTCTGGCGCGGAACCGCACACGGGCATGAAATTGTCCTCACCCGTTGCGACCCTGGCAAAGTTAATGCAGTCATTGCAACCCAGCAAATCATTGACTTATTTTCAGTCGATGTGATTTTCAATATGGGAAGTTCTGGCGCCCTCTCTCCTGAACTGGAAGTCGGTGACTTGGTGGTCGCTGCAGAATTTATTCAACATGATTTTGACATCACCGATTGGGGACTCAAACCTGGCGAATTGATGTTCGATATTCTCATGTCAGATGAGACAGGTCAAATGCAATTCCGCTCCCAACAGATCTTTCACGCAAGCCACGACCTGACACAAAAAGCAGTAGAGATTGCACAATCCATCAAGCTGACCGATCTTGGCGGGCACTCTCCCAAAATATATACAGGCCGCATCCTAAGCGGCGATCAGTTCATCGGTAAATTGGAAAAAGCCCAGCACCTTTGGAATACACATCAAGGATTGTGCACCGACATGGAGGCCGCAGCCATTGCCCACACTTGTGAAGTCAACCAAGTCCCATTCTTGTGTATCCGCGCCATGTCAGATAAAGCTGACCACTCAGCGGTCCTTGCCTTCACAGATTTTCTCGTCAGTGCCACATCCAATTACGGAAAGATATTTGACGAAGTTATTAACCAATTGGATGTATGATTCAAATCGCATCACTCCAGCCGCATCAGGTCACAGACGCGAAACTCATCATCTCCGCTGTGGCACAACGGATTTACTATCCTGAAGAAACTCCTCAGTTTTTCTATGATGTCCTTGAAAAAGAAGGTGAGCTTCATGATGTGGACAATTTCGAACAAGAGTATGTCCACAATCATGGTTTGTTTCTCGTCATGCTGGATGATGGAAATGTAGTGGGGACTGGTGCGCTCAAAAGAATAGATAAGAAAACAGCCGAACTCAAACGTCTCTGGCTGTTGGAGTCTTATCATGGACAAAAGATAGGGTATCGTGTTGTCATGCAGTTACTGGAATTCGCACGCGCAAACGGCTATGAAAAAGTTCGCTTACAAACTGGCACAGTACAAGTCCGTGCTGTAGAGTTTTATAAAAAGCTGGGATTTTATGAAATCGAAAGTTATCGAGAAAGCATGGATAATCTTTCGATGGAAATGAAATTATAAAGGCGGTGGAAAATTCCACCGCCTTCTTTATTTACTGAGAGTCTCCGCATAAGTACGGAGAATTTCTGCATATTCATTCGTAATCTCATTTAAGCTACGAGTTTGAGTAGAAGCCACCAACTCCAGCGCACGCAACCGTCCTGAGCATTGACTTCCCAAAATCAACCGCTGTCCAATATTCATTTGCTGGCTAATTCCTGAGGCAATCGCGGTGATAAAACTCAATATTGCTCCAATGGAACAAGCCACCTGCCAATCTAACAAACCAGGGATGACTGTTGGACCTTTCGCTGCAGTAAGCGCCGTTAGAAAAGCTGTCACAGCTGAACCAATAATGGTAATCATACTCAAGATAGAATTAAGGCGTTGGTTTCTTTGCGTATAAGAATCCGCTTCAAGCAGACTGGCACGAATCCGTTTTGTGAGGGCATCGAAATCAATTTGTGGCAGGGGTTCTTGGGTGGTCTTTGGCATTTCTTCCTCCAACGGCGATGAGTGATAACAAATTATACGGCAAAAATTCCAGCAGCGAATCTGCCAAAGGAAGAGAATCAACTTACAGGGAGAAAGAAGCGATTTCGAAATCCAATTAAAATGCAATCTAGACCATTTGCATCCTAATTCAGATGTATAATTCGGGTTATGCCAGAGTGGATCGGCAAGACGATTGGAAGAGTACGAGTCGAGAAATACCTTGCAGGCGGGGGCATGGCAGAGGTATATCTTGGTACGCATCTTACGCTGGATCGCCCCGTTGCTGTAAAAGTATTACATAGTTATATTGAATCAAATCCAGACCTGCAAGGCCGTTTTGAGCGGGAAGCCAAGGCCGTGGCTGGGTTACGTCATGCCAACATTGTACAAATTTTTGATTTCGATACATACGAAGGCCATCCCTATATCGTCATGGAATATCTCAAAGGGCCAGCGCTTTCTACATATTTGCACGCCTTACACGACCAAGGAATAAAACTTCCCCTCAATCAAATTGGTCATTTATTAGGCACATTAGCTACCAGCCTCGATTATGCTCATTCGCAAGGCGTGATTCACCGTGATATAAAACCCGCCAATATTTTGTTGCATAGCAAAAACGGTGAAGTGACCATAGACACACCTCTCACCAATGATGTTGAACCGATCATCACTGACTTTGGGTTGGCGCGGCTGGCTCATTCAGTTACTCAAACTGAATCTGGTTTGGTGAGCGGTACTCCAGCTTATATGTCTCCTGAACAGGCACGCGGAACAAAGGTAGATCATCGCACCGATATTTATTCATTGGGCGTAATTTTGTACGAACTCATCGCGGGACGTGTGCCCTTCGAAGGTGAAAGCACCATCACCGTTATTTTAAAACACATTAACGAAACACCACCTGTTATTGAAGATGTATCGCCTGAATTGCAATCCATTATCGATAAGGCGCTAGCCAAAGACCCCGAGGACCGCTATCAAAACGGCCGCGATTTGGCTGTAGCTTTTTATGATGCAGTTGGCATGCATGCTGAAGCAAAGACCATCCATGCGCTTCAATTCTCCAAGCCGAGAACTGTTTCAGTTGCCAAAAAGCAGAAGCCTTCTCGTAATCCTCTCTGGATTGGCGCAGGTCTTCTTCTATGTATTTGCGTTGCAGTATTTGGAGTAAGCACTTTAGGTCTTTCAGCATGGTTCCTTTCTCCAAAACTTAACATCGCAGGGAATCCTACATCAATTATCCCTGTTACCTCCCCAACTCAAATGCCAGCTATGGCTGATTCATCTGTCGGCACTTTACGCTTTCAAGATGGAGCAGCATTGGCAGATCAGGTCACAATTAGTGCTACGTTGGATGCTCTTCCAGAAGGCAAACAATACGAAGCATGGCTGGTTGATGACAGCGGAGAAAAAAGTCGCAGCATTGGGGTGCTAGAAAAAGATGAAAGTGGTACTTATAGCTTAACTTTTGTCGACCCACAAAGCCGAAACCTGCTCGCTGATTTTTCTCACATGGAAATCACTATCGAGCCCAACCCAGACAATAACCCCAATCCCTCTGAAGATGTGGCTTATTCCTCAGGCATCCCGGGCAGGGCGTTGGCCCACATTCGGCACTTAATCGTCTCTACAGACGAAACTCCCAATACCATCGGCATGATTGACGGTTTGAAAAATAACACCACTCTGTTAAACCAAGCAGCAGAAGATATGCTCAACGCTTATGAAGCAGGGAACAAAAAAGAGATGCGTAGTAACGCTGAAGCTGTTATCAACCTGATTGTTGGCAATCAAGACTCTTCTTATCTCGACTGGGATGGGAATGGAAAAGTCAACGATCCTGGAGATGGGTATGGCCTTTTAGTAAACGGCGACCAGACGGGTTATGTCGGTGGCGTTCATCATCATGCCAGTTATTCTGCTGATGCAGATGACTCTACGCCAGCCATTCGCATGCACGATGGTCATGTAGAAATATCGATTCACAATATTGAAGAATGGGCTGTTGAATTACGTGACATTACCGAGCGCATCGTGAAAGCTCCCAACGATGCCAATATCGAAGCAGATGTGCGTACAGCAACAGCACTTGCCAATCAAATCCTCAATGGTCTGGATACCAATGGTAATGAAATCATTGAACCGATTCCAGGTGAAGGCGGCGCATTGAACGCTTATCAACATGCCTACTACATGTCGGACATTCCAATTCTCGTTGGAAAAAATCAAATGCCTGCCACAGGGAAATAAATCCCCACAGGTTAAGCCCGTACGTCTTTCCACAAAAATAACAAGAAACCAAACAACCTCAGACCGGCACTCACCCACAGCGCCCCACCGAGTCCAATAGAATCTGCCAACCAAGTTCCAATCAACGGAGCAACGATGGCCGATAAATATTGCATAGACTGCACCAGCGAAACAAAGGTGGCACTGTATTCAACGGGAACTGTCTTCATCAACTCATCAAAAAACACCAAATCCAAACCTGCTTGAAAAAGTCCAGTCACTGCCGAATAAAAAATCACCAAGCCTACATGTGGTGTGGCTGCTACCAAAGCAGGATAAAAAATCATACCGAAGGTAGTGGCGAGAAGAACAAAGCGTCCGCCATATTTGCGCGAAGCCCAAGGCCAGAGAAAATATCCAGCCAGCATAACAATGGTCATCGCCATGGTAAACGTACCAATTTGTGAGTCTGAGGCTTTCATCTCACGCACGAAGAATAAAGGCAGAATGGGCTGACTCAACGTAATGGCTGAGACATAGACAAACTTCTTGGTGGCAAAAGATGCGAAGGCAGGTGTATTTCGAATGAGGGAAAAATAATTTCGAGCTGAGTCCCAAACCGATTGAGATGGAGTCGATACGGGCGGAGTTTGAGGCGGGAGTTTAATCTTTCGCGAAAAGTAAAAGCTAATCAATCCGCCAATCGATAAGCTAAAAAACATGAATTCATAATTGCGGGGAAAAGCCACAAGGTCAATCAACCTGGTGACTAAAAAAGTCACCACTACACCGGTCAATCCAAAAACCGCCCAACGACGACTGAGCAAAGCATACCGACCTTCGGGTCCAGCTACAGCATTCATAACTACTGAAAAAGCCACTGCCAAAACCGTTTGCGGTAAAGTAGCAAAAGCCCAAATCGCAAGGGTTGCAACAACAGCATATTCCCTTGAAAGTACTAAAGTTAATAACCCAGTCAATGCGTAACAGGAAATGACAAATAAACGGGCAAGGCTATACCATGGCACAATATCGCGACGGGATTGCAAAAACCGCCCGGCAACAATGGCCAACACAAACCCGGTCATGCCAGGCATGGAAGACAGCAACCCTACTTGAAAATTTGACGCCCCCAAGCGAGTAAGAAATACTGGCAAAAAGGGTGCGGCGACGTTTGAAATGCTGACGCCTACTGCATCAATTTGCACATTTCGAAAGTTTTCTTTTTGGATTTCGTTGTTTTCGGCTAAGGTCATAGGAAATATGGGTGAAGCGCAAGGATTATAACCCGCAAACAAATAGGTAGAATTGTGGAAACAAAAAGCCAGCAAATTGCGTCGTCTACACGAGGAGAACTTATGAAAAAAATATATACACTAATTACATGTCTGGTAAGCATCTCGATGATGTTGAGTGCCTGTACCCAAGCAACAGCAGGTGAGATGGCTCAATCAAAACTGGCTCGCGAGAAAAAACCAGCCAGCACAACTTCACAGTTGCAAACCCTTGTGGATGGAAACAATGCTTTTGCATGGGATATGTATCAAACGCTTCATAGCGAAAACGGAAACTTGATTCTGTCACCATACAGCATTTCACTCGCCCTAGCCATGACGTACGCAGGTGCCCGCGGAAATACTGAAAGTCAAATGGCAGATGCCTTGCATTTCACTCAGGGACAAATCCTAACCCACACCACCTTCAACGCCTTAGATCTTGGATTAAGCGAACGAGCAAAAAGTGGCATCGGAAATGACCAACAACCAATGCGGCTCAACATTGCCAACGCTGTTTGGGCTGAAAAGACTTTAACTTTTCTGGATGATTTTCTCAATATATTGGCGGTGAATTACGGAGCAGGTGTACATCTAGCTGACTTTAAAAATTCCCCCGATCCTGAACGCCTTGCAATTAATTCCTGGGTGAGTAATCAAACTGAAAAGAAAATCAATGACCTGTTACCTGACGGCTCAATCACTCCTGATACACGAATGGTGTTGGTTAATGCAATCTATTTCAAAGCAGACTGGGCCAATCAGTTTGACGCAAATTCGACCTACGATGCCACCTTCCATTTATTAGATGGCTCCGAGATTTCAACGCCCACAATGAACGAGGTGTTTCATGGGATTCCATATGTGAAAGGCAATGGTTATCAAGCTATTGAATTAGCCTACTCAGGTCAAAGTGCTGCGATGGATATTATCCTGCCAGATGAAGGAAACTTCGATACCTTTGAAGCTTCATTCAATCAGGATGTCTATCATAAAGTCATTCAGGGATTACAAGAAAGTTCTTCTGTAAGCGTCAGCCTACCAAAGTTTCAATTCACAAAAGATTTTTCACTATCCAACGCTTTACAGTCACTAGGCATGGTCGATGCCTTTGATTCAGATAATGCCGATTTCTCTGGGATGACAGGAAAAAAGGATTTATACATCAGCAATGTTATTCACAAGGCTTTTGTAGCAGTAGATGAAAAGGGTACTGAGGCTGCCGCCGCTACTGCAGTCATTATGGAAGCGGCTGGAGCAATAATGCCAGAGGCCAGCTTCGTCGCAGACCGTCCATTTATCTTTGTCATTCGGGATACCAACAGTGGTCAGATTTTATTTATCGGACGTATTTTAAATCCTCAAAATTAAGAAGACAATCAGCGGCATCTATTTATGAAATAGATGCCGCTGATTTTTTATTTTAGGTTTCCTTCAAGATAATCCATTAAAAGTTGAAGAACTGCCTCAGACGAGAGATATTTGTTTTTCTCGCGATCCCCATCCCAGACAAATTGCCTTGTCCATTCTCCATCGGAAGCGACCAGAGCAATCCAAGTTGTGCCTACAGGCTTTTCCGGCGTTCCCCCACCCGGACCAGCAATTCCGCTGACACTCACCGCAATGTCAACCTTGAATATTTTTCTAGCTCCATAAGCCATTTCAATTACAACTTCCCGTGATACAGCCCCAACTCTATTTAAAGTATCCCAAGAAACACCTAGCAAATCAACTTTGGCTTGAAATGCATATGCCACAATGCCGCCCATAAAATACTCAGAAGACCCTGGTACATCTGTGATGCGATGTGAAACCAGGCCACCCGTACAGGACTCAGCTGCAGCTAGCTTAGTACCAGAATTATGAAGCATAACGCCGAGTTGAAATTCTAATGCTGTAGACATAAGGCTCTCCAGAACTTGATTTTACTATGTGCCATGCAAAGCAGTTAGTAGTCAATAAATTGCACGAGGCTATAAAGTGTTCTTGTGACCCTGATAATAAAATTCTTTGTAAGCAGGCTTGCTTTGCTTATGCGCAGTAAAATCATTGACTTTTATATGAAATAAAGTAAAATCCAAACAGACCTTACAAAAACGTAAAGAAATTTATTGTAAGTATATTTTTTTAACCTAAATTAAAAATGTATTTAGAAAAATAAAAAATAATTAAATATTTAAATATGTAATGAAAATGCAATTTTTAATTATCTTTAAATAACTCCACCACTACCCGATAAGATTGAACAATGAAAAGTAGAGTTCAAGAGCTAGCTGAAAAAATTAATATGACTTGTGATGAATTTGTTGGAGAAATGCGTAAAAAAGGATGCAGTGAACCTACTACCATGAAAATATGGCGAGGCGATTACGAACATTTTGAAGATTTTAAAGATAACGATATCAACCTCAGTAGCTTACGAAAAGCTGCTTGCGTTTTAAATGTTAAAACGGGAATGTTGATTCCAAATTAGTTTTTGTATTGTATTCAAAAGGCTGACAGAAAACCATCTATCACAGGGCATAAGCAAACAGGAGGCTTGGAATGGTGAAAAATAAGCGTCTCAGTATCTTTGTAATTTTTTTAGTTATCGTCATGTGTCTTAGTTTGACAAATGTGCAATCCGCATTTGCAGACGACAACATCCCGCCCACCAGTGCACCAGTACTCGCCACTGAAGAGCCAGTAACTGATGTTCCAGTTATCGCTACAGAAGAGACACCCACCGAAGAACCTGTTGTATCAACAGATGTCCCCACACAAGCACCAGTAGTGGAGACTACGCCTCTTCCCTTAGAAATCGGTGCACAACCAGTTGATGAAGCAACCATTTCTGATGTTCTCGTAGTAGCACCGGCGGACACTGAAGTTATCGTTCTCGATGAAAATGGAAATCCTGTTAACCTAGCTTCCCAAGAAGCAGCAAATATTCTTGAAGAAGCAGATCCCATTTGGTGTCCAGCAAGTGTATTAATCCCAACAGCAGGTGCAAATGGCTGTACAACCAACCAAACCATCACTGGGTTACTCGCTTTAATGCGCGCCAATGCTGGAAATGCATTCTCACAAGATGGGAAAATATTCCTCGAAAAACCAAATGGAGCAGGTTTTACAACATCTCTTATCTTTGATAATAGTGTAGGTAGCCTGGGTACTTCCTTTAACACACTCAAAAACTTCAATATCTTTGTCATTGGAGGTTGGAATGGTGGGGCAACCACAACCCTAAGTGGAAATACAAACTTTGGCAACAATGCAGTTGTACGATTTGGCTCCAGCGGTGCTGGTAATTCCTGGGTTGGCAATATCACACTGCAAGACATCAATGTTAATAACAACCAAAGTGCGAATACAAGTGTTCAAGTGTTTGGCTCAACCGGTTCAGTGACTCTCAATGATGTAAACGTAAGCAATGGTCAAGGAAATACCGCATTAAATATTACAACCAGTAGTGGAAATGTCAGTCTTGATAATGTTGACGTATCAAATCAAGATACTGGCAACACTGGGCTAATTACTTCAAACAGCGGAAATATTACAATCTCTAACAATAGTTCCTTTAACGGGAATGGAAACAACTTAGGTTTTTCTGCCACCACCACAAGCGGTACCATTTCAATCAGTGACACTACATTTTCAGACGCACAAGGCAATGGCACTGGGACAAATCGCAATGGTGCGACCTTGAGTGCTCCAACCGTCAACCTTACCAATGTTGACACTCAAAATAATGACCTAAACGGTATCGCTATCAGCAATGCCAATACTATCACTCTAAATAATGTAACAGCAGATGGAAATGGCACTAATCCAACGGGACCAAACAACAGCCTAGGGTCCGGCGTATTGGTAAATGGAACTGGCACAACAGTTGTAACCGTCACAGGTGGAGATTTCACAAACAATGAACGCTATGGGCTTGAGATTCTAAATGCCACAGTAAATGTAATTTCTCAACCTACTTTCTCAGGAAATGGCATGGGAAATTCGAACGTCATTTCTGATTCAACACCGCCCACCGTAACACCCACCGTAACTTGTGCCACGCCTGGAAACAATGGTTGGTGTCGCAGCAATATTCAGGTGACATGGACAATTGCTGAT
Organism: Anaerolineales bacterium; assembly: GCA_046328925.1. Classification (GTDB taxonomy): domain Bacteria; phylum Chloroflexota; class Anaerolineae; order Anaerolineales; family Villigracilaceae; genus Villigracilis. The sequence continues at coordinate 30,743 of JAXLVT010000027.1, read as the reverse complement.
TCAGAATCCTTTATAACAAATACCAACAACTGTGGCACAACCAATGTCACTAACAACACTTCATCCGCAGGGACAACAGTTACATGCACTGCCACCACCAGTGGCGGTACTACCAGCAATTCTGTTACCGTGTATCGCGATGCAAATGCACCTTTCAACGTCAATGGTGCACCAAATCGAATTCCAGACTCAAATGGCTGGTATAACCACGCAGTGAATATTGTATTCACAGGAACAGACAACAATTCTGGTATCGCCTCCTGCTCTAATATCGTCTATAGTGGACCAAATGGAACCAACCGAAGCGTAACTGGAACTTGTACTGATCTTGCAGGTAATGTCAGCGCCGCAGTTAACTCAAGTAATTTTAATTATGATGGTGCATTGCCAACAATTACAGCAGCAATTACAGGAGGGACACTAGGTACAAATGGATGGTACCGAAGCAATGTCACTGTACATTTCACTTGTACTGATACAGGTGGTTCAAATATAAACTTTGGAGCCTGCCCAGCAGATCAAACGCTCAGCGCAGAAGGAAGTTCAATCTCTTCCACTGCACAAACAGTGACAGATCGAGCTGGCAATGTCAGCGCACCAAGCAATATCATCACAGTAAGTATAGATAAAACCCGCCCCACCATCTTAGCGGCAGCTACAACTTCTCCAAATGCCGCAGGTTGGTATAACAGTAACGTCACCGTACAATTCACATGTACAGACGGTGGTTCAGGTATTGCAACATGTCCAGCGAATCAAACTCTAAGCGCTACTGGCTCATCAACTACCCAGACCGCAACAGATGTTGCTGGAAACACAAGCCTTGCAAGCAATACAGTTGCAGTAAAAATTGACAAGACAATCCCAACGATTTCAGCAGCAATTATCTCCGGTACTCTTGGATCAAATGGATGGTATACAAGCAATGTAACTATTCACTTTACCTGTGCCGATACAGGTGGTTCAGGCTTACCTGTTGGAGCTTGTCCTGCTGACGAAGTCCTAAGTACTGAAGGTTCATCTGTAACCTCTTCAGCTCAAACTGTAACTGACACTGCTGGGAATGCAAGTGCCCCTAGTAACACATTCACCGTCAAGATCGATAAGACCGCACCGTCTGCAATTGCAAACTTGTCATCTGTACCTAATGTAAATGGCTGGCACAATAATAATGTTGTTGTATCATTCTCAGGCGTGGATGGAAGCGGTTCAGGAATCGCAAGTTGTTCTGCATCGGTGAATTTGTCCGAAGGCGCTGGGCAATCAGCATCCGGCACATGTACTGATAATGCTGGCAATGTTAGCGCTCCAGCAACTGCAAGTGGAATCAATATTGATAAAACTGCTCCATCTGCTTCAGCAAGTGCATCTCCATTACCTAACGCAAATGGTTGGAATAATACCAACGTCACCGTCACCTTTACTGGCAGCGATGCTCTTTCTGGCATTGATGTTTGTGACGCTGATGTTGTGCTGAGCACGGAAGGCGCAGGACAATCTGCTTCTGGAACATGTACAGATAAAGCTGGTAATGTCAGCAATACTGCCAATGTAACCAACATCAATATTGATAAAACCAATCCAACCATTACCGTGCCTGCCAATATTACAAGAGAAGCAACCAGCGCTTCTGGTGCGACAGTTACCTACTCAGCATCTGCCTCTGACACATTAGATAACAATGTTACAGTCTCATGCACCCCATCCAGTGGAAGTACATTCGCAATTGGTTCAACACTAGTTACATGTTCCTCTACGGATCAGGCAGGAAACATGGGCAGCAATTCGTTTACGATTACTGTACAGGATACAACTGCGCCGAGCGTAACTGTTCCTGCCAACATAACGGCAGAAGCAACTGCTGCCTCTGGTGCAACAGTCAACTTCTCGCTAGTGCAGCAGATACAGTAGACGGGAACCTTACTCCAATTTGTACACTCGCCTCAGGCTCAACATTTGCACTTGGCACCACCACAGTAACTTGTTCCGCCACTGATGCACACAACAATACAGGATCAAATACTTTTAGCGTTATGGTTCAAGATACAACCGCTCCTGTAGTTACAGTACCCGCAGACATTAGCAAAGAAGCAACTGGCCCAACAGGTGCAATTGCTACATTCTCAGCTTCAGCCAATGACCTTGTAGATGGAGTCACATCCGTCTCTTGTTCTCCAGTTTCTGGCTCCACCTTTGCCATTGGTACCACTACTGTCACCTGTTCCTCTACCGATGTACACAATAACACAGGCACAAATACATTCACCGTAACAGTTGGAGATCACACGCCACCAACTCTAACCCTGCCGACAGATATTACAAAAGAAGCAACTGGACCTGCTGGCGCAGTTGTCACATTTACAACTTCTGCTACTGACATTGTCGATGGATCTGTAAACGTAACCTGTACTCCTGCATCTGGTTCAACTTTCCCCATCACAACAACTGTGGTTAACTGTTCTGCAACTGATACTGCCAATAACACAGCGTCTCAATCCTTCAATGTTAAAGTACAGGATACCACAGCCCCCATCATCTCATCTGCGGCTAACATCTTTTCGCAGACAATTCATTTGATTGGTGGAGTTGTTACCTATGCAGTTCCTGGAACTACAGATATCGTTGACGGAAATGGATATGCCATCTGTACCCCTGCTTCTGGTAGTATTTTTACAGTAGGCGTTACAACAGTAACCTGTACAGCAGTTGATGCTCATGGAAATACAGCCAAACCTGTAAAATTCACAGTGACTGTTGATTTTTCACGTCACATTGGTCCCAATACATTTGCAAACACCAACGCTAGCCTCATTCCAATTACAGGCGCTGATGTATTCGACATCAAGTGCCCACCAGACAGTTTCACACAGAAGTCTGCTGACTATTCTGTAACCTTTAACAATCTCTGTAATGATTTCCAAGGTGTCGTTGAAACTGTTGACAATAACGGACTTCCAGCAAACCTTCCCAATAGTCAATCTCCTGTGACAAGTCTGTATGTTGATGTGTTGCAAAATGGTGAAATTGCCTCCCCGCTTCCAGAAGGTGGAACCATTACCATCAATTTCGTTCTTCCTAAGGGCACCAATGCCAATGACGTCACCATCTTCTTCTGGAATGGAAGCAAGTGGATTGAGTTACAAGGCACTGCCTCAAAAGATGGCTATCAAACTACGGTAACGAATGGCGGATTGTTCGTATTAGTCCATAAGTAAAACATTCATTTTTTCGTAAAACATAACAGGCGACCATGAGGTCGCCTGTTATGTTTTTAATAAGAATAATCATAAGGGACTATCGGGTATAATCCGCGCATGCCAACATGGACAGGTAAAACCTTCAACAAAGTAGTAATTGGAAATCTCGTCGCACGTGGCGGCATGGCTGAAGTTTATGAAGGGGATCACACCAGCCTTAATCGCAAAGTTGCAGTTAAGATTATGCGTGACCATGTCGATGCGGAGCCAGAAACCATGGCGCGCTTTGAACGAGAAGCTCGCGTCATTGCAGGCATGCGTCATCAAAACATCATTCAAGTATATGACTACGATGTACTGGATGGACAACCTGCTTTAATCATGGAATATATTCCTGGGGCATCTCTCGCAATGCTGCTTAAGGAACTCCATAAACGGCAGGAAAAAATCCCTCTAAACTTAGCTGTAAAAATACTGCAACAACTTGCTTCTGCCATCGATTACGCTCACAGTCTTCACATTGTTCATAGAGATATTAAACCCGCAAACGTGCTTCTACGCTCTGCTAGTGGACCCATTGACCCACGTCAACCCATACCAGAAGATGTCGAACCGATTCTCACTGACTTTGGGCTGGTGCGCCTACTAGATTCATCCATCCAAACCTCAACAGGAACTGTTTCAGGGACACCTGCATATATGAGCCCGGAACAAGCTCGTGGCGACAAAGTAGATGCGCGAACTGATATCTACTCCATGGGTGTAATGTTATACGAGATGTTGGCAGGTACTGTTCCATTTGAGTCCGAGTCCTCCTTTGGAGTGCTCATGAAACACCTCAATGAGCCTCCTCCCCCCATCTTTGGCATTTCTCCAGACCTGCAAACTGTAATCGATCGGGCACTCGCCAAAGACCCAGAAGTTAGATATCAAACCGCACGTGCGCTTGCACAAGAATTTACCGATGTATTTAACGGTCAAACCATTTCGACGGATACAGCTAGGTTAAGAGCCCTTGCTCAAAAAAATAAGGAAAAATCAAACTCATCTTCTTTATTCGGATCTAATCGTCCACTGACGTGGATTGGTGTTTTGATATTGGCAGGGTTGATAACAACCGCTTATTTTTTTGGATTTGGAAATCCGAAAAATGACAACCACCCCGTGGGCTCTGTAGTTTATACAGATTTTAACAGCTCAATGGACAAAGCCACAATTTCTATAACCAATCTTCCACCTCCTAAAACAGGGTTTCATATGGAAGCTTGGTTTTTAGGTCAAGGTGGCGAAATAACTCGAAACATAGGCACGGTCATCATGGATTCATCGGGCCAAGGTCAATTGGTTTTTATCGATCCTGAAGAAACCAACTTAGTAGGCGCCTTCGACCAAATCGAAATTACGGTTGAACCTGACAATGATCCTCGGCCTGAAGAAAGCTCTGGAGAAATTGCCGCTTCTTATGCTTACCCACCACTTGCTCTTGTGCACGTTCGCCACTTGGTTTCCGCATTTGAAACAGCCCCAAACCATACAGCCCTTGTTGACGGATTATGGTTCAGCGCAGATAGCATAGCTCAGTCTACAGATGAGCTTAGACAAGCCTATGAAAACGGTGATGAGGCACTAGTCCAGATAAAAGTGGAAGAGATTATTAACCAATTGGTTGGCAACGCCAATAAACAACTGTATCTGGACTGGAATCAGGATGGAAGTATTGAAGATCCAGGAGATGGCTATGGGCTGTTATCCAATGGAGACCCGGGGTATAACGACCAGGGATACATTCCGCAAGTAATATCGCACGCAAAATATGCAGCGCAAGCTTTAGACACTACTGAAAATATCCAAACACAGAGTAAGCTTGTCATTATTTCAGCGCAAAACACAGAAGGCTGGTCTAAACAGCTTCTTGACAAAGCCATGAAATTACAAGCCATGCCAATTGGACCTGAAATGAGTCCACTCATCGAAGAAATGGTTCAATTATCGGTTCAAATTGTGTCTGGCACAGACTCAAATGAAAATCAAATTATTGAGCCAATTATCGGGGAAGGCGGAGCGGGAACTGCCTTTGAGCATGCCTATAGTATGGCAGGCATGCAACTACTCCGGAGCACAACCGAATGCCACAAGCTGTTTTCACCTGCAAAATAAAAAGTGCCAGTTCAGTTGAACTGGCACTTTTTTATTTACAAATCAATTACGGGGCCAAACTTTGATTGATGCCACTAAAGACATTGCCAATCATAGGGCCAAGTAACATCAAACTACCAATGACAAGACAGCCACACACGAACAAAATAACCAAGCTAGGAATTAATACTGAACCAGCGGCCTGCCCCCAACCAAAACGGTTGATAGCTTTGATAGCAGTAATTTGTAAAAATAGGGCGTACAAACTAAGCCCGATAGAAATCAAGCCAGTGCACAAGCCAACAAATGGAATTACGCTAAACAAAGTCAAAACCAAAGATACCAATGAAACAGGAACTGAAATTGCCGCAAATGCATATGCGGATTTCTCAAAAGTACCTGTACCACCAAACAATTTGGCAATCCATTGAATAATGGCAACGCCCAGCGCAAAAAACAAAACAACCAAAAGTCCAGCAATCGGAGAGGCGCAAAAGGAAATTAGTACACTGCCTATGCCGCCACCATTACTGGATTGTTGAGAAAACTGTTCAAGTCCTGGAATTGGGAATTGCGGCGCAGCCCCAATGAGAGAACGAATTCCAACAAGGAGCGCCTGCACCATTCCTGAAAGTGTTCCAACAATAAACATCCAGATGAATGCAGTCTTTGAAGTAGCTTCTGGGGTCTCTGTAATATCGATAAAAGTTTGCTCACCAGGTTTTGTAATCACCTTGATCCAAACAGCCAGCCACCCAGCAGGGCCAGGCTTTGCATCCATCATTGGGGTATTCGAAGGTATTTGTTCCATTTTTCATTCTCCTTATTATTAACATTTGGCACATTCGTAATCAATTTTAATTTTAAGGTCATTTTTTTTGAAGTCAAGGTCAATTCCCAAACTGCAACCAAACTCAAACTTAATCTCAATCTAATTAGAAATTTATCAAACAAGCGGTAGAATAGCCCGCAATGGAAATTTCAGAAAAACTCCAAGGCATTCTTGCCACCCTCCCTACCAAACCTGGCTGTTACATTATGAAAAATGCAGCTGGGACCATTATCTATGTGGGAAAAGCCATTAACCTGAAAAACCGCGTGCGTTCATACTTCCATGCGGATTCAAGCCATGACTCCAAGACCCGCCGCCTAGTGCGCGATATTGTAGACCTAGAGTGGATTGTAGTTGGGTCAGAATTGGAAGCGTTGATTCTTGAAATGAACCTAATCAAGAAACATCGCCCCAAATACAACATTCGCCTAAAAGATGACAAACGCTACCCCTATATCAAAGTTCATTGGAATGAACCTTTTCCACACGTAACAGTCACCCGCCATATGACAGAAGACGGCTCACGCTACTTCGGGCCATACACCTCAGCTTGGGCAGTCTATCAAACTCTGGATGTGCTCCGTCACATTTTTCCTTATCTCACTTGTGACCGTGAAATCACAGGCAACGACAAACGTGCCTGCTTGTACTACGATATTAAATTATGCAATGCTCCATGTATTGGAGCTATCAAACAGGAAGGCTATCGTCAGATGATTTCTGACTTCATGGCTTTCTTGAGTGGCCATAGCGAAGAGATTGTTTCGCGCTTGCAAAATGAAATGGCGAAAGCTTCAGAAGAACTCCGCTTTGAAAAAGCAGCAGCGGTACGTGATCAACTTAAGGCTGTGCATTCCATCATGGAAAGACAAAAAGTTGTATTCGCTACAGATTATAAAGATTCAGATGTGCTCGCCATGGCACGACAAGATGGTGAAGCTTGTGTACAAATCTTTTTTATTCGTGGCGGAAAATTAATTGGCCGCGAATACTTCATCCTCGAAGGGACTGAAGACACCGCCGATACTGAAGTGATGTCAGAGTTTGTCAAACAATTTTATACCGAAGCCGCCAACATTCCACAACAAGTGATGATGCCAGAAGAAATTGAAGAGGCCAACATCATCGGTCAATGGTTGCGCTCGAAACGTGGCGGAGAAAAAGTGGAGTTCCTTGTTCCCAAAGAAGGCCAGCCGCATGACTTGGTGAAAATGGCGGCAGAGAATGCCACCGAAACTCTGCAAGCACTTCGCACTCAATGGCAAGCCGATGCCCACAAACAGGAGCAGTCATTAGCAGAATTGCAGACCGCCCTCAACCTCCCCACCCCACCGAATCGCATTGAATGTTACGACGTGAGTCATACACAAGGGGTGGCGACCGTTGGCGCAATGATCGTCTTTGAACAAGGCGTGCCCGCAAAAAATTTATATCGCAAATTCAACATCGATAGCACCAGCATCGGTGCCCCCGATGATTTTGCATCAATGGAAGAAATGCTCACGCGAAGATTCCGAAGGTGGAAAGGCTCGCAGGAAACCGAATCAGGCCCAGGGTCCAAACCAGATGCGTCATTCTCTTTTTTGCCCGACCTCATCATCATCGATGGTGGCAAAGGTCAGCTTGGACGAGTCGTCAAAGTGCTTGAGCAATTTGAATTATTTGGCAAAGTTCCTGTAGTAGGCCTTGCAAAACAAGAAGAGGAAATTTTCTTCCCTTACAAAAGTGAACCGTTGATGCTGCCGCGTCATTCGCAGGGACTTTATCTTGTACAGCGGATTCGTGACGAGGCTCACCGCTACGGAATTACAGCGCATCGTTCCCGCCGCTCGAAGCAGGGTCTAGCCTCTCAGCTGGATTCAATCCCGGGCATTGGTCCAACCCGAAGAAGAGCGCTCTTGAAACATTTTGGTTCTATGGATAAGATTAAGGAAGCATCGAAGGAAGAACTGGCTGCGGTAAAAGGCATGACCGAGAGCGCAGCAGAAAGCATAAAGGCTCATCTGGAATGAAGAGAATTTGGATTGTGGACGATGACGAGGAAATGGGAAGTGCCATTAGCTTAATGCTCTCCTTGCTGGATTGCACTTCTACCCATTACATGAATGCACGCCTCGCCGCACAGGCATTGTTGGCAGGTGGCAACCCAGACTTAATGATTCTGGATATTAATATGCCTGAAGTAAGCGGACTCGACCTGTTGGAATTTATTCGCAGGCGCAAGGAATGGAAAGATATTCCCATTATCATGTTGTCTTCAGAGGCGGCTGATGTCACCGTGGACCGTGCCATGCAGATTGGGGCTGATGGCTATGTGATGAAACCCGTCACCTTGGAAGAATTGGAAAAAGTAATGGCGCAAGCCTTTTACAGACATATCAAATAGAGAGAAATGACAATGGCAATTAAAACTTCAAAGAACAAGCAACCGAAAAAACTGACGACCACCAAATCACAACGAACCGCGCAAATCGTCTTCGCAGCTTTTGCTGTGATTCTGATTCTTTCAATGATTCTTACTGCAACTTCAAAATTCTAGCGAATTCCGAGTGGTATAATTTTGTCCGCGCGGCTCATGCCGCGCTTTATTTCGCAAAATTACAGGGCGGGAAGTCTCCCGCTACATGAAGGAAGCTGGAATGCTCGACAAACTACAAGCCATCGAAGAAAGATTTGACCAACTCGGTTCTGAACTGCTGGAAGTAGGCAGTAATTATCAACGCGCCGCTGAGATTAACAAAGAACGCGTGGATTTGGAACCATTGATCGAAAAAGCGCGGGAATACCGTCAGGCAATGAAAAGCTTGGAAGAAGCCAAAAACATCATCGTCACAGAAAATGATGCGGAATTAATCGCTCTCGCCAAAGCTGATGTGGATGATCTCACGCCAAAAATCGAAGTCCTTGAAAAAGTCATTAAGGATATGCTGGTTCCCAAAGATCCTCGTGACGACAAGAACGTAATCGTTGAAATCCGCGCTGGCGCTGGTGGCGATGAAGCCGCTATCTTTGCCGCGGACTTGTTCCGTATGTACACCCGATATGCCGATGACAAAAAATGGAAGATTGACATGATGTCTGAAAGTGCCATTGGCATTGGTGGATATAAAGAAGTCATCTTTGAGATTAAGGGAAAAGGCGCATACTCAAAGCTAAAATATGAATCGGGCGTACATCGCGTTCAACGTGTCCCTGCGACTGAAGCGCAAGGACGCATCCACACTTCCACCGCCACTGTGACCGTTTTGGCTGAAGTGGAAGATGTAGAAGTAGACATTCCCGAAAGCGATATTGAAATTGAAGTGTATCGCTCCTCAGGTGCGGGTGGTCAGAACGTGCAAAAGAACTCCACCGCTGTGCGTTTGTATCACAAACCCACGGGCATGATTGTGACCTGTCAGGATGAACGCTCACAATTACAAAACAAATTACGCGCCTTGAGCATTTTGCGTGCACGTTTGTATGATATCGAATTAGCCAAACGCCAGGCTGAACTTGAAGCGGATCGTCGCTCACAGGTCGGCTCAGGTGACCGCTCAGAAAAAATCCGCACCTACAACTACCCACAAAGCCGCGTCACCGATCACCGCATCGGATTTTCAAGTTACAACTTGCCTGTTGTGATGGATGGTGAGATTGATCAGTTCATTGATGAGCTCTCCACCAGAGACCAAGCAGGGAAACTCGCCGCCACAGGCGTGGACGACGACGAATAATTCATTCTTAACCAAAACACAAAGGACACCAAGTACACAAAGGCAATTTGTATTTTCCTTCGTGACTTTCGTGTCCTTTGTGTTTAATAAAACATAGGAGACTCACATGAACGATAACCCAGCATTCGGCGCAGGCTTGCAACCCTTTATGGGCATTCCATCTTTTATGCGTTTACCCGTTTCACGCGACCTCAAAGGCGTAGACGCCGCCATTATGGGCGTGCCATTCGATAGCGGAACATCCTATCGCACAGGCACACGCTTCGGTCCGCGCAAGATTCGCGAAACATCGCTCATGATTTGGGGACATAACTCCACACTCAACGTCACGCCATTGAAGAAACTCAACGTGGTGGATTATGGCGATGTCTCTGTTATCCCGACCTCCATCGAACACACCATGACTGCCATTACCCAAACCGCCAGTGAAATTATTGAAACAGGCACCAAGCTCATCACCCTCGGCGGAGACCATTCCATTGCGCTTCCGCTTTTGCGTGCGCATGCCAAAAAATATGGCCCCGTTTCTCTTGTCCACATTGATGCACATCTCGACACCTGGGAATCAGAGTTTGACTCCGTCCCCTACAGTCACGGCACTCCCTTCCGTTATGCCTTGCAAGAAGGGCTGATTCGCAAAGATGAATACATGCAAATCGGCATTCGCGGACCGCTCAGTGGCGAGAACGATTATGCTGATGCAAAAGCACTCGGCGCCCGCACAGTTACCATTCACGAAGTAATGGAAAAAGGCGTCAAGGAAGTCCTCAAAGAAGTCCACGAGCGCATGAAGGGACCCGTCTACGTCACTGTCGATATCGACTCCGCAGACCCCGCCTTTGCTCCTGGCACAGGCACCCCCGAAGTTGGCGGACTCACCAGTTATCAACTGCTTCAACTGATCCGCGGTTTACACGGCCTCGACCTCATCGGTTTCGACCTCGTGGAAGTCTCGCCGCCCTTCGATCACGCCGACATCACCGCCATTCTCGCCTCCAACATCGCCTTCGAATACCTATCCCTGCTCGCCATCAAATGAACGTGAGCGAAGAATACCTTCGACAACAAAGGCAATTGGGATGATTTCCGAAGCGCAGTTGATTCTCGCTCACGTGCTGGGACGCTCGCGCACATGGCTCCTCACACATCTCGATGCGCCTCTCACTGCGCCCAAACTTGATTCGGCAGAAAAAGCATTTGCCCAATTCCAAGCAGGGACTCCGCTGCCGTACATCCTCGGTCATTGGGAATTCTTTGGCCTCGATTTCAACGTCACCAAGGATGTGCTCATTCGGCAGAGACAGAGCTTTTGGTAGAGAATGCCATTCGTTGGCTGACCAATCGTCCCGAAAGCAAGCGTGGCAGATATTGGCACAGGCTCTGGCGCAATTGCCGTCACGCTCGCCACGCAAGTTCCCAATCTCCACATCCTCGCAACAGATATTTCTCCCGCCGCGTTGGATATAGCCAAAGGCAACGCGAAAAAATTCAAGGTTGAAAAACAAATTGAATTCGTTGAATGTGATTTGTTGCCTGCCAATCCCCGCGCGCCGATTCATCTCTTGTGCGCCAATTTGCCTTACATCCCCACTGAGACTTTACATGGCCTGCCCATCTACGGACGAGAACCCACATTGGCTCTCGATGGCGGTCCAGATGGCCTCGACCTATATCGAAAGCTACTTAAACAAATTACAAATCGAATAGCGGAAGAATATTTAATTTTGCTAGAAATCGAAAATACGCAAGGACAGTCCGCCTCAAATCTCGCCAGCCAATTTTTCCCCAAAGCAAATGTCCAAATTCATCAAGACCTGGCAGGGCATGACCGCTTAATTGAAATTCAATTTTCGTAAAGCTCAACTTGTTTCGAGAGTTATAATCAGATTCAAGTTGATTTCGCATGACAAATATCTCAAAGGATTACAACAAAAATAAAATACGCTGGGAACGCTTCACTGAATTTGCAGATATACAAACCACAGATCCCATCGTAAAGCGTAAAGGCCAAATGCTTGCACTCTACCTTGTGCTGCTATTCGGCCTTGTAAGCTACATACTTATTAATGATATCGGCGTATATTATTTTCAACCCTCTACTGAATACAGAATCTATATAATCCAAGAGGTGTTGACCTTTATCCCCTTATATATTTTTTGGAAGATAAATCAAAAAGGGAAAGTTTCGCTTGCAGCTTATCTGTCGATTACTATTTATATTCTAGCTGCAGCCTTTGGCAGTGACGCAAAATTCATGGAGTATCTGATGGTAGCCTTTGCTCTACCCATCGGCATTTCCAGTTTCGTGATTAACCCTGGGAGTTCATTTCTATTTGCTTTTATCACCGCGATTGCTTATTTTCTAAATAGCTATTTAACAAACTACCTTTGGGAATATAACTTAACTGCCATTGCGGCATTGTTTGGCCTGGCGTTTATGACTTGGGCAATTGCAGTGCAACTTGAAAAAGCTCAAAATAAAAATGATGAATTGGTAAACAGTTTACGCAAATCAAATCGAGATATCAAAGATGCCTATGAGACTACCCTAGAAGGCTGGTCTCACGCACTGGAAATTCGTGACCGGGAAACTGAGGGTCACACCTTGCGTGTCACTGAGCTGACCACCAAAATTGCCCTTCAAATGGGGTTTAATGAAGAGCAATTGATTCAAATCCATAGGGGTGCGCTTCTGCACGATATCGGCAAGCTAGGTATCCCTGATGAAATCCTCAGAAAACCAGACACCCTCACCGAGCAGGAAATGAGTATCATGCGCACTCACCCACAAATTGCATATGACCTACTCTATCCCATCGAATATCTACGCCCTGCACTGATTATTCCTTATTATCATCACGAAAAATGGGATGGAACAGGCTATCCCCATGGGCTCGTTGGAAATCAAATTCCACTCGAAGCGCGTATCTTCTCTGTAATCGACGTTTATGATGCGCTTTCCTACGACCGCCCATATCGCAGTGGCTGGGAAAAGCAAAAGGTGATTGAATATATTAAATCAGAATCTGGGAAACACTTTGACCCCGCTGTAGTAGAAGTGTTCATAAAAGAAATTGAAAAAGACGGCACCTAACGTGGTTGACCTCTCACTTGGAATCTAAGCGCATCTACTATCCTTTGAACTGTCTCTGGAACGGATGGATACTTCTCTACCCCATGAAAAACGACAGTCAATATAAAAGGCCCCTGCTTCTCTTCGATGGGGTTCCATTCGCGGGTCAACATAACACCAGGCTTGCCCAGTACCACAACTACATGATGGTCATAGGCTACTAATTGAGCGGCTTGCTCACGAGTACAAATCGCAACAGCCTGGTCAGTGGAAATTTGGTTTAATGGCCTCGACATGGCATAATCTTATCATCTTCCAGAGACTGGGTTTTCTATCAAAATTGAAAGAATCTGCCTGTTTTCAATAACCCTTTTGGACATAAAATTGCAACTAAGGTTGTAGCAGGCTCATAAATTTTGACCTTAATGTAAGCAGACTTCCTGAACTTTTGGAGCCACGCAGCAACATCAAACTCATCCGATTTCGGAAAGACTGAAATATAAGGAATAATTTATGAATACTCTGGGAATTAAGTCTACAAACCTGCTCGTTATCGCATTTTTTTTCATTCTTACAGCTGGATTAAGCGCTTGCGGCGGCGCACCTTCAGACCCCAATCTTTTAGGCGCAGCAGGTTTAGACACAGAAACTCCAACCACCGAAGTACAGGCTACAGCTTCACCTGTGGCCGAAATCCCCACCAATACCCCTGTTCCCGCTCCCACTGGACATATTATCTTCGTATCCAATCGCGATGGCCAAAATAGCCTCTATACGACCTCTGCTGATGGTACTTCTGAACCTATCCGCCTGACAGCCCTTGGCGAGGACTCAGACCCGCATATCTCTCCTGACGGAACTCGCGTTGCTTTTGTCTCGACAGTAGCTGGCAACATGGATATTTATGTTCTGGACTTAGCGAGCCGTAACGTCACTCGCATCACAGATGCCGCCGAAAAAGACACTTCCCCTACCTGGTCACCTGACGGAACTCATATTGCCTTTGAATCCTTCCGCGATGGGAATTTTGAAATCTATATGGCCAATGCAGATGGCTCCAACCCAGTCCGCCTTACCAATGACCCCGCTGGTGACAGCAATCCCGTCTGGTCTCCTGTTGCGAATGAAATTGCATTTGTCAGCAATCGCTTTGGCAATTCAGATATTTTCATCGTGAATCTCTCTGGCAATATCTCCACTTTGACTCAAGACCCCGCCCCCAACTCCGCTCCAGTTTGGTCGCCCAACGGCAGCATGATCGCCTTCAAGACACATTCAGACGATACCTCAAACCTCTGTGTCATTGGCCGTGATGGGCTCAACCAGCACTGTGTGACAACTGCCCCTGCAGAATATGGCGCCCCAGTTTGGTCACCAGATGGAAATTACTTCGCAGCCGACGCAAAACAAAGCGCTGGCTATGGAATTGATATCTTCAATATTAATGACAACTCTGTCACTGAACTATTTTCAGTTGGGGTGGAACCACGCGGCAACCCATCCTGGTCACCTGAAGGAACAAGATTGGCATTTCAAGCCCAAGCAGAAGGGGACATGGAATTGTATGAAGTAACAATTTCAACCAACGAATTTACTCGCCTTACCCATACCGCAGCTTATGATGGTGAACCTGTATGGGGAAAACAATAAATAATTCAATTGAGTTTTTATAATAAAAGAGCCATCGTATGATGGCTCTTTTACATTTAATCATGATCGCAAATGCCTAACGCCATACAAAGTTCAAGTCTCCAGTTGGTTTCACACCCCAATATTTCGGATTGGGACTCAAGGTAAGGCCAGCATCTGACCAGTTAGAAACCACATATGGTCCAGATGAAATAATCGTACTCCCTCGTTTGCCATAATCACTAGAATTCAACGCGTCAGGTTTTAAAATAGCAAAAGCGGGATCTGCCAAAAATCTCAGCGTATTTGGTTCTGGGCGATTTAAGTGAATCAAAATTGTATTGGAGTCTACTTTTTGAATACCATCTATGGGTGAAACGGGTCGCTTATCAGGGCCAATCTCAGCATGAAACCCGAAGAATATCCTTTTCCACGTTGCGAAGTCTTGAGAACCATGTAAAGGACTCTGTGGGTCAAACCAACGATTGAAATTATCCACAATAATATCTGGGGTAATTGGGGTGCCATCGCTAAAAGCGGCTCCAGATTGTAAGTCAAATTTATAGTCGAGTTGGTCGTCAGAAACCCTCCATGAAGATGCCAAACCAGGCAATACCTCACCATTGGGCCCACGATGAACCAATCCCTCATAAAGATATTCGGAAATCATAAGAGAGTCTGGGTCTTGTGTGAGAGCAGGGTCGAGGTAAAGATCGGCATTGATGGCAGGAACAACTGTCGGCTGAGTAGGAGGCGTAGTTGCCACTCCATCCACAGCAACAGGCGCTTCTGTAGGAGGTGGGGTATTCTTTGGTGCACAAGCCGTCAATAGCAGAAAAGCCAAAGAAAGAGTAAAAAGACGATAAAAGTTTGTGCGAATTTTCATCATAGTAAAAAATTCCTCATTTATAGGCGAATCAGTTCTATGTATTCTAGCGCATATTGTTTTATCAGGGGATGGTTTTTTATTGAATATTAATTGCAATTCAGGAAAAAGGGCACCAGTAAAGGGTTCCACGATTAAAATCATACTCTGACAACCCTTTTTTAGGATTAATGGCAACTAAGACTATGGAGCATTAAATATTAATTTGTTTTTCAGAACTCGGAGGAAAGATGATTCATTTCGGTATAATCTATTTATTCATCCCCGTCGCATTAATCTTTCTACTTGGAAAGAACATCGTATCCTTTCGCAAGGTCAAGGCTTCATTAGCTTTATTTAATTAATTTGATATAGATTGATATGTAGTTAGAGGTTTTATGAAAACAAAAGATCGTTCTAGAATTTTAAACATCATTTCCCTAGTCGTGATAGGCTCCCTGCTCATGGCAGCCTGTGTACCCGGCAATACATTAGGCGGCGCCGGTGGTGCAGATGCAACACAACCACCCATCGCACCGACAGATCCACCTGTTGTTGCCACAGACCCACCTGTCGTAGAGGCTCCACCCGTGGTGGTTGCAACGGACCCCCCTGTCGTAGCGACCGACCCACCTGTTGTTGCCAATAATCCGCCAGCTGCGACGGATACTTCTGCTCCGGTTGTTGCAGCTAGCAATACCACAGCACCCACTGCAAATGCTGTAGCGGCAACCAATACTGCTACATTTACACCAACGGTTACATTTACCCCTACAGTCAGCGCCGGCCAAAATGTATCTTCAACCGCCAGCCCCACACCCACCCAAACAAGTGCAATCTCTGGTCGAGCCGCCACTAGAACAACTTCAACGGCCACTCCAACGAGTACTGATACTGCCACACCTGTCCCAACAAATACTGCGACATCGACAAGTACGCCAGTAGTAGTAGGGGCCGCAGTTGTAGACCCTTACCTTGGATTAAGCGTAGCTTGTAATAGAGATTTAACTGCGACCTTTAAAATCACAAACATTGGCGGTGATTTGACTGGAGGTAGTTACACCATCACTGAACCAGGCAAATCTGTGCAATCAGGCTCAATCAATCTAACTACAAATCAAAGTATCTCCTTTAACGCTGCAGGAAATGCTACGATTGTAGTAACATATTCCACTTCTGTATTGGCAAAAGTTAACTTATCTGCTGTTGGAACTTGTCTACCTTTGGCTTCCAATACACCATCCAAAACACCTAGCCCAACATACACACCTTCTCCCACAAATACACCGGGCCCATCCCCCACGCCTACCAATACCAATACACCCAAACCAACAAAAACACCCAGCAATACGCCAACAGCTACTTCTACTATCACGCCTGGACCTTCTCCTACAGCGACTGGCACAAATACACCCAAGCCAACAAAAACACCTAGTAACACCCCAACAGCTACTTCTACCATCACACCTGGGCCTTCTCCTACACCTACTAACACAAATACACCCAAGCCAAGCAAAACACCTAGCAATACGCCAACTGTCACCTATACTCCTTCCATAACACCAACAATCGAAATATTGGATGGACAATTAGACTTACAGGTATTTTGTAATAATGATTTGAGCGCAACCTTCGTGATCAGCAACATATCTGGCTCAGTCAGTGATGGCACCTATAATTTATCGGACCCATCTAAAACTGGTTCTATTAATTTAGCTCCTGGACAAAGTACTTCTATCAACGGTGCAGGGTACGCCACCATGACCGTTACCTATAGAACTTCGTTCCTCTCTTCTGTTACATTGAGCACGGTGGGTTCCTGTGTCACCCAGCCTGCTACTGCCACCCCCACCGCAACAGATGTGTCAACAGATACACCTACTCCTACCAGCACGCCAACAGACACACCCACAGCTACATTTACACCAACCTCAACTCCTAATGTGGCTGGTGGAAATTTACCATCATTAACTGCGTCTGGTGTTTGTTCTTCCAACAATGGCACAGCAACATTCACGATTACAAACAATGGCGGTGATATGGCAAAACCATACACCTACAATATCAAGGATTCGGCTGGAAATATTGTACAAACAAATACCTTCCAATTGACTGCTGGTGCAAGCACTACGATTACAGTCAATGGCAATTCAAACTCGTATTCATTATCCAGCCCAGATGATAATAATCTTTCCGCTGTGGCAGATATGACCGCTTGTGTGAAACAAGTACTCCCACCCGTCTTGACCGCTTCTGGCGTATGTACTTCCAATGCAGGTGTTGCCACGTTTGTTATCACAAACAACGGCGGTGATATGACTGTTCCTTATACATATAATGTCAAAGATGCAACTGGAAACATCGTTCAAACAGCTACCTTCCAATTGACTTCTGGCTCTAGTAAAACAATTACCGTCAATGGCAGTTCAAGTTTGTACACCCTATATAGCCCAGACGACCAAAATTTGGTGGCAAGTGCAGACATGTCAACTTGTATTACAGCAGCGGCAGCAGCAGCCCCAAGCCCAGCTTTAACATCTTCTGGAATTTGTAGTGCCGCTTCCAATACAGCCACCTTTGTCATTACCAACAAAGGCAGTGACATGACCAAACCATATACTTATGTAATCAAGGATGCAAGCGGCAATGTTGTGAAAACTGCCATCTTCCAATTGCTCGCAGGTGCAAGTCAAACGATTACGGTTAGTGGAACTTCTACTTCATATGTTTTATCCAGTCCAGACGATTCAAATGTAAGCGCATTTGTGGATATGACTACCTGTGTTGAAGCGGGTTCAGCATCCATTCCATCGCTGGCTCCAGCAAAGACAGAACCTTGTATTCAATGTCTGATTTTCCACACATTCCGCGATAATAATCTAGAAATTTATCGTCTGGATGGAGTAGAAGGTCAGCCTGGCTTCAAGCTATACAACTTATCGAAAAATGGAGCAGTGGATAGCCGACCAAGCCGTGCGCCCAACGATTCAGAAGTTGTCTTCCAAAGCAACCGCAACGGAAACGTTGAACTCTATCGTACTGACATGCTAGGCAGTGGTGAAGCTACTCGCTTGACCAATACTCAATCGAATAACACCAACCCCATGTACGGTCCAGATGCGCGCACCATCGTGTATCAAAGCGATAGAAATGGTAATTTCGATCTGTTCACCATTGACCAAATCACTGGCAAGGAAACCCAAATTACGAGTGATGATACGAACGAAATCAATCCGTTCTATTCACCAGATCTGAGATACCTTGTGTATCAAAGCGATAAAAACGGAAACTGGGATATCTTCATTCTCGATGTGGAAACAGGCAATGAAACCGCCTTAACCAATACAACCTTCAATGAGACTTTCCCTGCCTGGTCTCCAAATGGCAAACAAATTGCTTTCCTCTCTGATGAAAACGGCGGCACAGACTTGTATATCTATGATATACCGAGCAAGACCACGAAACGCATCACAACAGACGGAAAGACCAACAATGCTGTTTGGTCACCTGAAGGAAACCGTATCGCTTATCAATCAGAACGAAATGGCAACTTGGACATTTATAGTTATGATGTGCCCAATAGCAAAGAATATCGCGTGACCACATTTGATGGTCCCGATTCAGGCCCAACCTGGGACTGCGGCGGCACCAATCTGGCATTTACCTCCACCCGTGACAATGACCCGAATATCTTCCAGGTATTCTGGCAAGGTGGTGACGCAGGCAATATGACGATTGATCCTGCTACAGATAAGTGGTCGCAGTGGAGACCTACCAACGATGTTTCGAGCGTTGGGTATTAATTCGAAATAAACTCAACCAACATAAAAGAGGATACGCCATTGCGTATCCTCTTTTATGTTGGAAAACTATTTTATATCACTTTGTTCCATTGGAACTCCAGTATGTTTAAAGACCAACCACCAGAACAAGCCTGTAAAAATTGTATAAATTACAAGCAAGATAAGAAAAGGTATATTTCCTAAATTTGACAATTGATATTTTGCAAGCAACAAAGCGCCACTAAAAAAGTGAGAGAAATTCCCTAAAGATACTGGACGAGCATAAATTCCACCAATGACACTATCTTTTGCCGTCCAGTTCATCAAAGCAAATGAAAAGTACAAAGCGCCAATAAGTTGAATCACCATCGGCATTGGGTTCACCACTTGCAAATTCACTACAGCCAGAAGGGATTCAGGGAAAAACAGCGCAACCACTCCTCCCAACCCTAAAATCAAACTTGTTCCCGTCATCAAGATTTTTGTGTTCATTGTACAGGCTCATTTCCTTGAAAATTATTTTTCATATATTGGTTTTTTAGAATTCTGACATCAAACCGTATTTTATGCCAACCCCCAAAATAACTACTCCCATGCCAAAGACAATAAACACAACAGGCTGAAACCAGTTGGTATCAGCCTGTCACATAATCCATTACCTATTTAAAGTTTAGTCGTCCTCATCCTTTTGCGGGCCATAAGCTTTATCTACAGCCGCTTTAATTTGCTCATCATCATGTGTTTCACAAGCCACCAGCGGACGATGAATATGCCGAACTGGCTTAGCTCCTGCGCTCATCACGCGCATATCGACATATCGTCCTGCGGAGTCATACACAGCATATACTTGATATGGTTTTCCGCAAACAATACATCCGTGCGTTTCACCTCTTGTCTCGTTATCTGACATGGTATTCTCCTCTTTGTAAAGATACAAGAATTATAACGGCGAATGAAATATATCATTGAAAGTCAAAGTTAAACATGTTACCATCACCAAAAACTTTACTGGAGATTCAATGAAAACTAACGCCATTCTACCTTTAACCCGTGCGATTGCAGTAGTTGTTGTTTTATTTTTAGTACTAGCATTTGGAATCTTATTTTTTCTACCAGATCGAACAGGGGAATTATTTGCCTGGGCAATAAAACCTCATATGTCATCGATGTTTTTTGGTGCAGCCTATCTCGGTGGCGCTTGGATTTTGGCACAAGTCGCTGTTGGTCCACGCTGGCACCGAGTACAGGCAGTTTTCCCAGCTGTCACAGTTTTCACTATCGCCATGCTAACAGCAACCTTGTTACACTGGGAACGCTTTTCAATTGGCACAATCCCATTCCTAGCTTGGCTAATTCTATATATCGTTTCACCAGTTTTAATTCCCGCATTATGGATTTATAACAAGCGGACCGATTCTAAACAGCCAGAGGAATCTGATTTAGTAGTTCCTTCGACTGCCAAATTTATTACCCGCATCATCGGAACCCTTGTACTGCTCGGTGTGACAATAGGTTTCTTCTTCCCGTCACTTTTTATCAACATCTGTCCGTGGACTCTAACCCCCCTCACAGCTCGTGTGCTATGTGGCTGGCTATCTGTCATAGGGACAGGCGGCTGGGCAATCTCTCTAGACTCACGTTGGACAGGCTGGCGAGCCATGTTGGAAGGAATTTTTATCGCCTATAGCTTGGTCTTTGTAGCAGCTTTCATGAACCCCACGGATTTTACAGGCGGCCTCGTCAACTGGTTCACCATCTTAATGGGCAGCATGTTAATCACAATTTTTGTTTTTTACTGGTCCATGGAAAATAAGCGAAGAAAACTGATTAAGTAATTCTAGTCAACAATCCGAGGAGTAAGCAATCCTCGGATTGTTGATAAATTCAATCTGCAGGGTTGGGAGCGTAAGACTCAAGGTAGCCACAATCGCAACAGCGATAATGAATCACTTGAAACGGCTTTTCCTCTGCCAGTAACGCCATTCCTTTGCCTTTCCCTAAAAACGAATTGGACTCAAAATAGGCAATCTCCCACCAGGTCTCAATACTGGTGGAATACTCCAGAAAGGAGCCTTTGTATCCTTTATAGCCTGCTACTGCCTCTTTGGGCATGAAGACCCCAGGTTTCATCGTTCCATTACACTTGGGACATTGGGTGGGTTCGACAAATTTATTCGCCATGATAACTCCATATCTGTGAGATATCCGAATTTTCGCACTGATAAAGCTTTTTGACCAACCCCCAAATTGCCTACTCAAAAGGCTTTCAATCAAACTTTTGGTGGATGCATAAACTCCTCCCTTTGGGGGAGGCTAGTCGCTTTTATAAATAACTTACTTACTATATACTCGCGCAAGTTATTTTGAGATTATCTTTATTCTTGCGAGGTTTATCGTGATGATTAAAACAGCAGTGATTGAAATTGAAAAGAATAATGTTCCAGACGAAGGGTTATTGCCGTTGGAACAGGATGGACATGAAGTAGCCATCTGCAAAGTGGGACAGGCATATTTTGCTTTTCACGACAATTGTACACACGAAGAATGGAAACTCAGTGACAGCTATATGGTGGATGGACACGTGGTTTGCTCACTACATGGAGCCATGTTTGACCCGACCACTGGAGCTTGCAAACGAGGTCCAGCCTGTGACCCTTTACGAACTTATAAGGTGATTGAAGAAGGCGAAAAATTATTTATTGATTTGGAGAATGAACAATGAGCCACAAACTTCACGATGTATTCCCCACCTTGAAAGTCTATGTCCCTGCAGTGTTGACAGGGAAACGATTAAAGGATTCGATTATCGGGTTGGAATCTTTGGATAAAGAGACCCTCGCTCTCGTTGCCAACGTAGCTAGCCAAGCCAGTAGTTTGCTCGAGCATTTCGGTTCGAATGTAGTGACTTCGGGGGAACTCCCTGGGTTATTTGCCCCCGTACAACAATCTTTATATGAACTTCTACAACACGTCCATGCTGATTATCAAGCATTGACCTTACGTGCCACCGACGCAATGAGCGAAGAGACAGTCCGTTGGCAATTGCCTGATGGCACCCCAGAACTTCACAATGGATACAACGTTTGTGACCATTATTTCCGCTTTGTGCGCGTCAAAGATATGCAAGCGCGTGAATGGCTTGGCACGCTGGTCTTTGTTTCACTGGCTGTGGTTGAAGACCTGCCTCATACTTTATTGAATTGGGATGAGGAAATTTCTCTGCTGGCTGCATTGACTGAAATGTTCTCATGGATTCTTCCTGAAGGCATGGAAGTAGAAAGCAACTCACAAAGTGGGAAAAAGCCTCTCGTAGCTGAAGCAAAACTTCCGTTATGGCAAAGTGAGGCGGAGAACGTCGGCCGAACCATTTCCATTGCATATTATCGTTTGTTGATCGGGCATCACATCTGGCAACACTTCAATATTTTTGCCAGGGAATGTTTTGAACACAGTGCAGATGAATTCGCAAAAGGAAATGATCAGCAAGGTACGCAATGGTTATGGAAAGCCACGCGTCTGTTCCGTGGCACCACAGCAAGTATGTGGTACGCCAGCATCTTCCCTTTGCAAACCTATCAAGCTGAACTACGCCCCACCATGGTGGAAACTGAAAGCATTGATGCACAGCAACAACATCTAACTTACAATCTCTTAAAGCAAGCCATCAAACAATTTAAAATCACTTTGGAAGAACGAGTTGCAACAAACCAACCCTTGCAATCAGAACAAGCTTATACCGTTCTTAAACAATTCCATGAATACTATGTACAGGATATGGAACAACATATTCTGGTGGCGGCCTCGAAGGTAGGATTGGATGCATCGCTTGCACAAAAAATTTGGCAAAGTAAACTACCTGCCAACACGAGAGCAAAAAATGCCATGGACCTTTTACGCGATATGGCAGGTTTGCGCCGTAAAGATTGGCAAAAAGTATTAAGCATCCCCGTGGCCCAAGCGGAACAAGCCTAATGATGGAGCGCATTCTCGAACCTGAGTTGATGGAAGATATGGAGCAGGCGTTGGCATATGCACATGCAGATTTTGCCACTTCGCATCAATTGCGTGTGACTTGGTTTCATGAACGCTATGGCGTGGATGTAAATCCCGCTTCCATCCTTGACCTGTGCTGTGGCGCTGGCGATATGATCTTTCGCTTCGCCCGTGCATTCCCTCAAAGCGATCCTGGTGTAGATGGTTCACAAGCAATGATTGATATTGCCAAGCAGGATATACAAGCAGAACCTGCCTGGCTTTACAAATTAAACCTTATGCAAGCCTTTTTGCCTGATGACATGTTACCGCAACAAAGCGGCGACTTGGTCATGTCACACAGCGCCTTGCACCATTTCCACAACCCACAAGTTCTATGATGCCATTCGAACCTATTCGCGCAAAGAGACCATCGTTTTTGTTTCAGACTTGAGGCGTGTACCCAGTGGTGGAAGTTGCCAATGAAATTGTCCGAGGAGCGAGCAGGCAACGAACATCCACTGTTGCAACATGATTTCGCTGCTTCCCTGCGCAGCCTTCTACCCCTGAAGAAATACAAGTTCAACTTCAAAAAGTGACCGAGTCACTGCGCAGGTGTGGAAAACCGCATCGGGGATGTGTACGTGCTAATTCACGGAAGGATATAAAAAGAGGATGCCCCATGGCATCCTCTTTTTTTCTCTTTCCAATCTTCAAATGCTATAATCACAAAAAAGGAGCAGCGTATGGGAACCACTGAACTTTTCGTAGAGTTGATTGTGATTGGCATTGGGGCTGTCATTTGGATTCTGTTGGGGACCTTTAGCATTTTCGGCTACAGTTGGGTCCCTGGGGAGGGGTTTCTCTCCGTCCCTACCTTGATTCCTTTTCTTTCGCTGGTGTACATCGTGGGCATTGTGACCGATCGCATTGCTGACGTTTTGTTCGAAGCAACGGTTCCCAAACTGCAAAAGAAATATTACTCATCCTCTGACAATGCCAGAGATGACAGACGGTTGATTTATAGCAAAAATGAATATCTTGCAAACTTGATCGAGTACGGGCGGAGTCGGTTACGCATTTGTCGCGGATGGGCGTTCAATGCCGCGGCCTTGATTTTGATTTCTGCTAATTTCTTCATTGTTACTCGTTTCAAGCCGTGACCTGCAAAACCAAGTTGTTAATCTGGGTCAATTTGTTGCGGCCTGTAACGTATTTCAGTTGGTATTCCTGGTACAAGCTGATGGACACACAATACCGACGGTTAAAAGATGATGCGGCTTTTATTCTGAGAACAGGAAAAGACACCGAAGAAACGTGCCAAAGCGACTTAAGAAATAGACTTTGACCCAAAACGTGTTTGCGAATTGATGAACAAGAACATATAGCCAAGCCTCCACTGTAAACGAGGACGGGCGATATATACGATGGTATCGAAAATTTTCCTTGTAAGCAATGGTGTTGATTAACCCAATAAATGGAAAAATCAACACAAGGTCATAAGCCAGGAAGCTCAACAATTGACCAAGTGCATTGTGCCAGTTAGGCGGAATACACCATAGAGAAAGCAAAAAAGCATCCTCAAGAAAAATACAACCGAAGATGACGGATGAATCGGGTTCAATGCCCAAGGAAGATGGGTGCTCCTAGAATCAGCAAACCGCCCGACAATAAGAAGTGTGGCGATAAAAATCCAAAATGAGACTTTTACGAGAGCAGGTATGGGGCGAGTCTCTCTTGAAGCGGTGATTTTAAACTCCAGAAGAAGACGAACAAACTTGCTACGGTGCTCAGGGTTCCCAACCCACCAGCGAGCAATAAGTTTGAGCGCCCTTGTAAGGCGAGCTGAAAACAAATTGTAGAAGAGTGCAATGACAAAAACATTAAATGTACCTGCGGGGAGCGCACCAAATTCTCCTGTCCAGCCAATCCACAAGGCGGCGGCACTGACTGCAGCCAGGATGGAGCCGATGAACAAGTAAGAATAACGTCCATCTTCCCATGGCCAAATTGCAATGACGGGGGTAAGCCGAAAGATGAACCCAAAAGCAATGAACAAAACAACCAAACCACCAAAGAACATAAGACCGCGTAAAAGTTTCATATATACCTACTTTATAAAAGATTTTGTCTCACACTTAACTGTGTGAATTGCATTTCGGTAGTTGACTTTTTCTATGGTTCAATTTCACTTCAACGTTCGTCGTAGTTTTTCTGCAACTGTGCGCAGGGATTTGATGCGGGCAAAATATTTGTCGTTGGCTTCCACCAGCGTCCAGGGAGAATCAGGGGTGCTGGTTTTCAGGAGCATTTCTTCGGCGGCGATGATGTAATCTTCCCACTTGCCACGATTGTCAACTTCTACCGGCACCTGTTTTGTAATGAGTACGCGTGCGTTCACGAAAAGCAATTCAGTTGTTCTGCCGCCGATGTGCATCCAGAATTTGAAGACTTCGACGGTACCCATCGGTGAGTTGACGTTCGGTTCGATCGATCTCACTGTACGGCGCCAATCTGCTTCGGAGCAAAAGCCTTCGGAGGCGCTCCATTAAGACGCGCCTTCCATACCAGAGCGTCAAAGATGGCGTGATTTGTCCCTGCTCTGGCAGTCGGCGCCAGAAATCGATATAGATAATATGCCTTTTTTCTTCACCTGAAGGGGCAGCAATCGGCCAGACCACATAGCCACGCATCGATGCGCCGAATAAAAGCTGATTGTGCCACTTTGCCTGAGGCATCCATGCCTTCAAAGACAATGACCACAGGCCGCTTCGCGCGGTAGACTGGAAGGCCAGCTCGTGAAGTTCAGCTTGCAACGCCTTGAGCGTTTGTTGTATTCATCGCGTCTACTGCGCGTAAAGGTCGAGGCGCTCAAGCATTGACGGCTCCTTTCATTTCCTTGCCACACGCGGACGTTTGGCTTTCGCCCCTACTGTGGGAGTCAACTCTAAATGCGCTTCGAGCGAAGCGATGATGGTTTTCAAAAACTTTGATGCGCATGTAATATTTGTCGGTGGCTTCCAACAATCGTCCAGGGAGAATGAGGGCGAGCTGCGCGCAACGTTATCTCAAACATAACCCGCATATTTTTCATAACTCCCATTTTGCAATTCATCTTCCCCCACTTGCCAGGCGGTCAACTTATCCTTTGGTGTAATTTTGATGCGTTTTCTTTGGCCGCTTCAATTGGCGCAAGTCAAAACTTAAGGATGACCGTTCCATCGGCGGCCAGCATTTCTTCGAACTCAGCGATGTCTTGATACGAGGCGCGCAATTCGTTCTCGTTGAGAGTTCCTTGTTCTGCTATCGATTAAGACCTCTGCGATACCAAGAGGTGTCGAAGGCCACCATTTGACCACGAGCAGGAATTCCGTCAGAAGCGCCACATCCACGGCAGTTAGGCTTCAGCGGTGCGCGGCGGTGTGATGGGACCACGCGAAACCCACGGGTCTAAACGTCGTATTGCAGACTTAATCAGCCGTCCCTTGCCTGTGGCCGTCAACCTCAAACACGATAATGACTGAACCTTTGCGTCAAAGACAGGCGTTCAATTCATATGGCGTTGTTGTAATGGCCTTAATCGTTTTTTATATTCCTTCTCTAAGGCCAGACGAGGTGCTTCTGATGGTCTACATGGCGAACTCCAGTTGGTGGTTGATTGTCGCTTGTTATTTACCCTTGCTCCTGTATTCGCTTCGGGATAAACTCCTGCAGCTCTACGATGGAAGCGATTTCTGACAGGCTCAATCCATTGGCTCCGCGCTGAGTCGGCGTAGCCGACTTCCATGAACTGGAGGAAGGGCTTCAGCCTGCACCAATCTGCGAACCAAAATCAAACCCTCTTCCTGTCCACCACTCGCTACGCTTCGGGTACGATGTCCCCCAAGGGGGAGAAGCTAAAACCTTCCTCAAACAAAACGTTGACTAGGAAAGCCAACAACCTTATCACACAGAAAAGAAGACAAAAAATACCCTCTCCAAATGGAGAGGGACAAGTCAACATACCGATTATGGCGCTCATCAGGGAGAGACATATCTATCACTAAAAATGATCAAATAACTTACATCAACAATTGAGCTAATTATATTAGCTTGATAAACTATTTTTTGCCATATTATAATTACCACAATATTCATAATTAGTTGCTTTGAAAACTTCTATTGAAAACAGGAGAACAATATGGCTCTAAAACCAACCCATTTAGACACTTCACTAACCGATGAAATCCGCCGTATATCTCAAGCAATTTCTGACATTGTAGAATCTACAATGACTAGGTATGTAAACGAAGTTTATCGCAACCAATATGTTCTAGAGAGATTTACCGAAGATTCTTGGCACGTAGCCCAAAAATCCTCCAAAGACCCTAGCTACAGTCTTAAGGTAGTATTATGCGATTTTAGCAAAAATGTCTGGTACCCAAATACCAAGGGGTACTATTTGAAAGTGTCCTTTAGTAATGTTTCAAGGTTTGATTTTAATCACTTTGATGATGACGAAACTAACAAAAACAGCCGAAAAGCTGTCAGCTTTATTGAAGAATTATTTAATCTTACTAGATTGCCAATTCGTGTCATTGCAAGCGATGGCGAAATGCCATACTTTGATAAGATTTAGAAAAAAAACGCCCTCTCTTTTTTGGATTTGACGTTTATATAAACTTAAATAAATAAACGATAGTCATAAGATACTGGCTCAAACCTTTGCAACAAAGTTCCAATTCTTGCAATGCGTTGCGATGAATATACAGTAACAGGCAGTTTAGAATAAAGATCAGCAGAATTCCAATCCATTTTTGAAAGTCCTAAAATTTCATTTGCGAGTAAACTTAAGTCTGAATTTCCAGCATATCTACGAAGAATCAATGGGGCTGGAATTCTTCGTTTGCCTTGAAAGTATGTTCTTCCCGTTTGCATTGCTTTAGTTGAGCCATGTCCCCAAAGCAATGCAGAATAATCATCGATTGGAATAACAGTTCCTCGTTTTACAGGATAGCCATCTATTGAAAAACTTTTTTGAGAAAAATCATATCGTGAAGCAAAATATCTAAGTGAGTCATCAACATTAATTTCTATCATATCAACATTGACAACTCCTTTAAGCCCATCCATTAATCCATCCCGTTCTTCTCTTTTGAAGGGAGTCAGTTTATGAATCACAACTCTTTCGGGTAATTTAGCTTTCGATTCGTAAAATAAGGTACGGATGGTTTCTCCAACTTGGCGAGCATCTTCTCTAGACATATATGGATTACGTCTAATCCAAATTGGATTTTGAATCTTTGACAGGCGGAATCGAAGACCTTCTCCTTGTGAATTGTAAATGTGGCTACAGCCCAAAACAATTTGTCTGCCTTTCTCAGCGTTATGGCGCAAACTAAATCCCAATCCTACAAATGCCGTATTGTTGTCAAGAGTGTCTAAAACCCAAGGTGTCCGCATTGCCTTTGAGTAAATCGCTACAGATAACCACCACCACACCCTGCATTTATATGTGTCAGTTAGTGTAGGTTCTTCTACAAACTGAGTAGAAATACCCCGCTGTACACAATATGCTTTCACGAAGTCATGCAAATCAAAACTTTCATCTTCAGTTGTAAATTTTCTCCACTTTTCCCAGCGAGCGGGGATAAAAATTACAACCAAGTTCGGCTTATGGGAAGCGAGCAGACTGTCTATAGCAGCAGTAATAGTATTTGCTAGCCGTAACGCCCCTGATTTTTCATCAAGATTTGCCTGAATTTCTGGGACTGATTGCCAACCAGAACTTCCGTGTTTGGGAATATCTAAACCTACCCCAAATGCTTGAGAGAATCCTGGAAATTCAATCAAGTAGTCTGCTTCTGTTTTTGAAGGTGAAAACTTTTGCTGCGATGTGAACAAAAAATTTTCCAGAATCGGTGCGCTTACGTCTGGACATACAATCCCCAAATTTATTTGAGTAAAGCCTAATTGATTTAGTGAATAATCGTATGGGCGGTTACTTACTAATCCAAGTAGCGGATGCTTATCTTTAGGATTTCCATTACCTGTCCGACCAGAAAACAACAAATCGGGTTCTTGTAGCACAAATCCTGTATGCTTTATTAATGGTCTCCATTTGTCCAAGGGAATAATTTGACTCGTTTTCTCTCTAAGTTCCGCATAAATTGGTAACTTTTGGAGAGTAAAAGAAAAGTGAGAACCAGAATTAAGGGGATATTCAAATGTAGTAGATTGTTTATCGTCAAAAAATTTGCTTTTCCAACCATCTACAGCTTCGCTGAACTCTTTGTTGTGTTGATAACCAAGGACTTTAATCTTTATCGTTTTTGAGATTTCTTCGCTTACTTCTACACCATATTTATCCGTAATATAGATAGTCGGCTTGAGAACCATATAAGTTTTGGCGGCTATCCTTCTCAGGAAAACCAAAACCGCTTTGTGAACGTTGTAAACGTTCAGAGCCTCTGTCCTTTGTTCAAATCCCTTTTCCCAAATCAAGCCTTTGCCATCTGATGGTAATTCACAAGAACCAGCAATAGCCCTGACTAATGCTTTGCGCAAAAGCGAATTAACTATACTGTTGTCGTCTCGTAAATCGCTATCGCCAATTGGCGAACGAACAACTTTGCTGGCAATATTGCTATTAAACACTTTCTTTATTTCATCCAAATTTCCTAAACACAAAATCTTTCCCCTATAAGGAACTGCTGCTATTTGAGTGTTTTTAGTTACTAAATCTAGCCAATTCCACAAACGAGTAGGAGCATCTTTTACATCAAACTCAAACACTTCGGACGGCAAGTCTATCTGAAAGGCATTGCTTTTGATTAAGCCAGAAGGATTCAATTTTTCTGGAATTGAAAACTTACCCACTATACTATTTTCATCCACCTGCGATGATATTATTTTCTGACACTGTGTTTGATGTTCAGCAGGCAAACAATATAGTGAGAGTCTTGTCATTAAATCATCGAAGCCCTGAGTCGGCACAAAATAAGCCTCATGCCCATTGTTTCTTGCCAATTCAATAAGTTCATTTATTTCAGTAGAAATAGTGCTACCAAATCCACACCAATAAAGTATTCCCTGTCCTTTTTGAGAATATCCAGTGCGAAGAGCATCCATAATTGACTTGTCACGACCGCTATATCCACAGATTATCAATGGTGATTTTGTGAGGCGACTAGACAGAGCATCTACAAGAATCGTTTCTTGAGATTGGACTTCTTGGCTGGTGTTTTTTAATTTATCGTATTTGTAATCCCCGTGCAATGAAACGCATAATAACTCACCTGCGCTTGGCGTTCTAAGAATTCTTTCTTGCGTATCTATACCTATCTCAATTGGAGTAAGTCTATAGTTTGCAGCAGTTCTGGCAACAAGACCATCAAAGTTTGTAGTCCAAACAGTGTCAAGTAATTGCGCCTCCGCAAATAAGCACAACAATTGATACCCAACATGCGATTTCGCAAATCTTATCTTTTCCTCAAAGTATTTTCTTCGATTTTCAACCGACGGATAACACTTTTCAATATAAAAACCATACTCATCAGCAG
>JAXLVT010000026.1:0-52944 GCA_046328925.1 Anaerolineales bacterium | reverse complement strand
TGGATGGAGCTTGCTTATCCCGATTCGGAATACAGGAAACAAGTCACCAAGCAATGGTCGGAGGACGTGGCCAGGGCAATAGAAAGCAACACTGCTACTCCTTTACGTGAATATGATGTCACAGACAAAGGTGGTCAGTTACACAATACAGAAATCACGATGCGTCCAATAAAAAATTTATGGATTGCTTCCTTTGTTGAGGTAACCGAACACAAGGCAATAGAAAAAAAGATCCAGGAAAGCGAAAAACGGTATCGCGCCTTGTTCGAAGATTCCCCGATTCCACTATTGGAAGAGGATTTCTCCGCCCTCAAAATTCATATTGACACGCTGAGGAAAAATGGCATTGAAGACCTTGAGGATTATTTCGACACGCATGAAGAGGAAGTAAGCACCTATCCTGATTTAATACAAATTGTAGATGTCAATCAAGCAGCCATCATCTGGTATGGATATGAAACAAAAACGCAGCTTCAAGTGAAGCTCAGCCAATTATTGAATCCGCTTGAGAAGAAAGGATTTATCAGCGAATTGCTTCCATTGATACATGGAGATAATCGATACAGAGTATCCATCTCACGATTAACGATGGACAACAAGCCACTCCATTTGATTATTAATGGCACAATTGCTCCAGGCTATGAAAAAAGCTGGGGACGAGTTCTTGTTTCAATTCAAGATATTAGCGACTTAAAACAGGCGGAGGATGATTTGGTGATTGCCTACGATACCACCATCGAAGGCTGGGCCAAGGCTCTTGAATTAAAAGATAAGGAAACAGAAGGCCATTCCCGAAGGGTGACTCAAATAACTCTAACTGTGGCAAAAGCCCTAGGGTTTAGAGAAAAAGAAATTGTAGATATCCGCAGAGGGACTATCCTTCATGACATTGGCAAAATGTCAATTCCAGATGAAATTTTGAGAAAAAACGGTGCGTTAAGTCTTGAAGAAAAAAAGATTGTTGAAAGACATCCTCGTGTAGCATATGACCTCCTTAAAGATATTCCTCACTTAAAAAATGCCATTGAAATTCCGTACTGCCATCATGAAAAATGGGATGGTAGCGGGTACCCACGTGGACTTAAGGGAGAGGAAATCCCA
The DNA here is from genome assembly GCA_046328925.1 of Anaerolineales bacterium. Lineage (GTDB taxonomy): Bacteria > Chloroflexota > Anaerolineae > Anaerolineales > Villigracilaceae > Villigracilis. Next base: position 51,843 of record JAXLVT010000026.1, on the reverse strand, counting down.
CTTACTGCACGCGTTTTTGCAATTGTTGATGTGTGGGATGCGCTTCTATCAGACCGTCCTTATCGACCTGCCTGGGATAAAAATAGAGTTATCAAATACTTAATCGATCAATCTGGAAAGCATTTTGACCCAAATATTGTGGAAAAGTTTATTGAACTTGTCCATCTGGGAGAGATATAACCCTAAAGTTTTCAAAAATGACTGTCCCATCTCTTCAGCGGAGAGGTAAAATAGCTTCACGTTATGACCAGCGCAGAAGCCTTTTATCTTTTCCCTTATTTTCTATCCTTAGCTATATCGTTGGGGATATTTTTTTACACATGGAGCAAAAAAACCGTTCAGGGGGCATACGCATTCGCGTTTTACACATTCGGTCAAACCGTATGGATTATTGGATTTATCCTTGGTCTAATCAGCAACAGCCTGATAGGGAAATTATTTTGGGATGATTTCCAATGGTTAGGAAGTATTGTTGTTATTATTTCTCTCCCCATCTTTGTTTTGCAATACACAGAAACAAAGGTTGACAATCCCAGAAGACTTTTTGTTTTATCGTGGCTAGTCCCTGGCTTTCTTGTTTTATTTCTCGCAACTGACCCCATCTTTCATTGGGTACATAACCTCCCGCATTTAAGTACTACCCATTATTACTCTGAGTTAGTGTATCGCTATACACCCATTGTTGTCGGATATGCGATTTATATATACGCCATTACCATTTGGTGTCTGGTTAAACTTTTGCGTCGTGCCGCTCGCGTCCAAGGGCTCTATCGCATACAAGCCTTCGTAATTTCAATCGGCATCATTGTGCCCATTTTCGGCACCATCTTTCCACTGTTGGGAATTTACATTGGCCCCCAATTGGATATCACCCCCATCACGGCTACAGTTGGGAATTTGATCATCGCTTGGGGGGTATATCGGTTTCGCATCTTCAATGTCACGCCAATTGCACGTGACAAGGTCTTTGAGGCCATGGTTGAACCCGTAGTGATTTTGGACAACCAGAACAATATTGTTGATATCAACTCATCCATGTTAGCTTTGCTAGGAAAATCATCAGAGGATGTAATTGGTGAACCTGCGCGTATCATATTCGATGATTTTCCAATTCCCATAAAAATGTACACTCAGGTCTCTTATGCACGCGCCGAAGCAACTTTTACCCTTGGTGGAAAAAATATTTACTATGAGTTAACTGTCTGGCCTATGTTTGGCACAAACAAAGAAATGACTGGTCGCATCTATATTTCCCATGACATTACAGCCATGAAAGAGCTGGAAAACGAACTGCGCAAGTTAAATGCAGAACTGGAAGATCGTGTCCGCGCTCGCACATGGGAATTGGCCGATGCCTACGACACAACCCTTGAAGGTTGGGCTCGTGCATTGGAATTAAGAGACAAGGAAACCGAAGGACATTCGCGCCGTGTTACCAATATGACTCTTAAATTAGCGCAAGCGATGAACATTGACGGTGAAGACCTCGAGCAGATTCGTCGTGGTGCGATTTTGCATGACATCGGGAAAATGGGAATTCCAGATGAAATTTTACACAAGCCAGGAAAATTAACTGAGGAAGAACGAGAAGTGATTAAGAAGCATCCTGAAATTGCCTACAAATTGCTCGCTCCCATTCCTTTCCTAAAAAAGGCATTAGACATTCCTTATTATCACCATGAAAAATGGAATGGAACAGGCTACCCACATGGATTACGCGGAGAAGAAATTCCGCTCTCTGCTCGCATCTTTGCCATTGCAGATGTTTGGGATGCGCTTTCTTCAGATCGCCCATATAACAAGGCATGGCCACGAGAAAAAGTTCTTGCCTATTTTGCTGAAGAAAATGGCATTCATTTTGATCCACGCGTGGTAAATGTTTTTATTGGATTGATAGAAAAAGGGGAAATTTAATGTCGTTTGCAGTGGCCAATTCCCTTATCCCGAGCCTGACAAATGCCATTATCCCAACCGTATTGGCAATTGCCATGTGGGATTACCGACAAACTAGAAAAACCTATCCAGGCTTTGACAAATGGGCTTTGGCTTTTCTCGTTTTTGGAATAGGCTTCCTGTTCATTGACCTAAGAGGATGGATTCCCGACCTGTTCTCCGTGGTTATAGGAAATTGTTTACTTATTTACGCCATGTTGCTAATCAATAGTGGAATAAATTTATTTTTTGAAAAAACAGATACTACAAAAAATACTCTTAGCTTTATCTTCATTGTATACATAATCCTACAAACCTTCTTCACTTTTATCAATCCAAACATAAATGCCCGTATTGTGATTACTTCCAGCTTTTTAACTGCGGTCAGTATTCCTGCTGGGTTAACTTTATACAATCAGGCATTGATTAGTACAATCCGCACTTCAAAAAGTGCAGGCATTACGCTCTTCATTACCGCTTTAATAAACATCAGCCGTGTTGTTTACGCACTGACCAGCAAAACCCAAATCAACATCCAATCAGATTTCTTTATCACCCTTCAATCATTAGTTTTTACAGCCATTATCACTGCTCTCAGCATTTACTTCTTCTTTCTAAACAGTGCCCGAATTGAGAGCAATCTTGAAATTGCCCATCAAAAGATGATTGAAATTGCAAACACAGATCCACTGACTGGACTCTACAATCGACGTCACTTCTATGAAAATGCGCAACAGGAATTTCAAAGAGCAAAGCGATACAATCTGGCTCTTTCTGTATTAATTGTTGACTTGGATATCTTTAAACAAGTCAATGATAAATACGGCCATTCTGTCGGCGATCAAGTGCTGATTCATGCATCTGGGGTTTTCAAAATGCTCATACGAAGCTTTGACTTGTTGGCACGCTTTGGCGGAGATGAATTTGTCATTTTATTAAAAGAAACAAACGAAAAGCAAGCTCAAGTGGTGGCAGAGAGAATTCGTTTTTTTATGGAAGAAAACCCTGCCAAACACAATGAAAAAGCCGTTCCCATGTATCTATCTATCGGATTAACCTCGCTAACCTTAGAAGATACAGACGTAAGTAGCCTGATGCAGCGTGCCGATAAGGCGCTTTACAAAGCCAAAGAACTCGGAAGAAATCGCGTGGTGGTTACAATTGAAGATTCACTTCCGACATAAAGGCATGATTTCTGTAACCTATCTCTAATTGTAAAAATCCCCCAACACCTAAAAAGGCAAGATATAATTTACACATCACCGATGTGAAATGTCGAACAAATCACTCGAAACACGCCCCAACTTCAGGTCAAGAAGGAGGCGGGGCACTCTTAATCACAATCCAGGCAAACTGGGTTTATTTCAAAGTGGAGCACTTTTTTCAAAATGGCAGACCAGATTTACGTAATTGGACATTTAAATCCCGACACCGATTCAGTTGCAGCCGCAATGGGATACGCGTGGCTTCTTCGAGAGCGTGACGGGCTTAACACCGTTGCCGCACGCGCAGGGGCGTTGAACGCACAAACATCTTGGGTATTGAAAACTCTAGGCATTGAAGCACCCGTCTTATTAACTGACGCATCCCCACGTTTCGAATCCGTTATGCGCCGATTAGATACCATTCGCCCCGATTCACAATTAGGCGCCGCATGGACTCTTGCCAGCAAAACAGGTGGCCTCGCCCCCGTGGTTGGCGAAGATGGCAAGCCATACGGAATTATCAATGGCATGAGCTTATTTAAGTATTTCACAGAGACCCTTGGCCCTCGTCCAGGCGATGCCACAGTGCGTGAAATGATGTCGGCTGAAAGCAAAGACGCCGCCGACACTTCAGTTCCGAAATATGCAGCCAACGCTCACATTCGCGATTCACTCAATCGTATTTTGCGAGATGAATTTAACGACTATTGGGTTGTGGATGAAAACGGCATGTATGTGGGCATTGCCAATCAACGCGAAGTTTAAAACCCGCCGCGCTTGAAGATTATTCTTGTGGACCACAATGAACCACGTCAGGCAATTGCCGCATTGGAAGAAGCAGAGCTACTAGAAATTCTTGACCACCACCGTCTTGGCAATCCATACACACACCAACCGATTCGTTTCACCGTGGATGTGGTCGGCTCGACTTCTACGCTCGTTGCGGAAATGACTGCGGAGGCTGGACTCTCCATGCCCCCCACATTGGCAGGAGCGCTTCTTGCTGGACTGGTAGCGGATACACTCATCCTAACATCACCTACCACCACGCCACGTGACAAGGTCGCAGCAGACCGTTTATCCCGTTGGGCGTTTGTCGGCGGAAGCCCGCTCAAAGGCGAGACCATCGAAAGCTATGGCAAAGCCGTGCTCAGCGCAGGCGCTGGACTTTCCAATCGTGATCCAAAAGATGTTGTTAGCACAGATATTAAGCCCTTTGAAGGTGGCGGGTTTAAATTTGCTGTGGCTCAAGCGGAAGTCACGGACTTATTACAATTGACAGAACACCTTGTTCCTCTACAGGAAGCCCTTAATGATCTGCGCGATAAACGCGGCATGGACTTTGCCATGTTGCTTGTCACAGATGTAGTGCGCGGTACAAGCCGTTTGTTATTATCTGAAAATGCACCAAGTGTTTTAAATGATTTACCCTATCCTCCTCTCGCAGACGGGACACGCGACGCCCAAGGTGTAGTTTCAAGAAAGAAACAATTATTGCCCGCTGTATTGGGTCTATTGGAAAGATAATATAGCAGAGGCACAGCATTGCTGTGCCTCTCATCATATAAACAATATGAATAAAATATATCAAGCACTTTCTGAACTTGAAAAAAATAACGGTTCTGCCTCTTTGTGCACAGTCATCAAGAGTGAAGGCTCTACGCCACGGCATGTGGGCAGTAAGATGCTGGTCTATCCTGACGGAAAGTTTATCGGAACTGTAGGTGGCGGAGAATTGGAAAATCGAGTGATCAAAAAAGCACTCGAAACCATAAAGAGCGGCAAAGCAGAAACTCTTTCTTACACCATGGCTGACCCGAAACGTGGTGATCCTGGTGTGTGTGGAGGTCAAGTGGAGGTGTTCGTGGAACCTATTCTTCCAGTTCCAACATTGGTCGTGATTGGTGCGGGGCATGTAGGCAAAGCAGTTGTTCATTTGGCAAAATGGCTGGGATTCCGCGTAGCAGTTTGTGATGACCGTGTAGAGTTTTGTAATCCTGAAGTCACACCTGAAGCTGATGAATATTTCCCAATTGAAATGGGAAAATTGACAGAAAAACTGACAGTGACAAATCAAACCTATTTGGTAGTGACCAGTCGCGGGTCAGGGGTCGATGCGGTTGGGTTGCCCAATCTGCTCGCCAGCGAGGCGGCGTACATTGGCGTCATTGGATCAAGGCGAAGATGGGCTACTACGGTCAAGGCTTTGAAGGAAATCGGCATTTCTGAGGAATTAATCAACAAAGTCCGCTCGCCGATGGGGTTGGAATTACAAGCTGAGACACCCGAAGAAATTGCCGTCAGTATCATGGCAGAAGTGCTCATGGTGAGAGACAAAGGTACTGGTCAGCCGATGACAGGCTGAAACTTTCGTTTTGAATCCCCGTATAAAAATAAGACAAACGGGTTCTTGTACCCGCCTGTCGGTTGGACTATAATTTGAAAATTGTTTCAAGTACTCTAAAAGGAGAGATACATGGCTAGAATTTTTGATGTGATTGAATACCCAAATGAAATGAGTAACGAGATCGTCCATCGTTTTCCAGAAGAAGGGATTGGCGATTATCGTATCGGTTCACAGGTGATTGTCCGTGAAAGTCAAAGCGCAGTGTTCTTCCGTGATGGAAATGCGTTGGATGTTTTTGGACCTGGACGCCACACCATTGCAACTGCCAACATCCCAATGCTTATTGACTTTATTGGCAAGGCATTCAATGACCGAACCCCTTCCCTGCTGAAGTGTACTTCGTCTCCAAAAAAGAATTTGCAAACGAAAAATGGGGTACTCCTCAAGCAATTCCGATTCAAACTCCAGGCGTTGGCTTTGGTTGGTTGCTGCTTCAAGGGTTCGGAACTTTCTCCTTCCAAGTGAAGGATCCTCAACAATTTGTAACTCAAATTGTCGGTGCAACTGGCACTTACCGCACCTCTGAAATTGAAGAACGCTTGAAATCAATCTTGTTATCCAAGTTGACAGATGTAGTCGGCGAGACCAGCGAAAAGAATAATTTAGCCAGCAAGTTAAGTGGCATGCTCGAAGAGTTGGGCGCAGCCGTCCGCGCAAAAGCCAAAGAAGATTTTGAAGCCATTGGTTTGACTCTCAAGACTTTCTACATCGGTAGCCTCAAGCCAAGCCAGAAGTCTGCTCAAGAATTGCGCGATATGGGTCTTCTCGATGTGGCAACCTATTCCCAACTTCAAGCCGCAGATGCGATGCGCGATGCAGCCAACAACCAAAACGGCGGAGCAGGTCTCACCGCTGGCATTGGTGCTGGCATGGGAATTGGAAACTTGATGGGACAAGCCTTACAAGGCGGTATGCAAAACAATAACTCAGGTGGTGGAGCTTCTGGCGCAAAGATGCCTGATATCATGACCCCTGCAGAAGCAGCCCAATTCATGAAGGTCACAGAGGATGACATCATGGCCTCCATTCAAGATGGAAGTTTGAAAGCCAAGAAGGTCGGTAAATCCTTCCGCATTAGTAAAGATAATCTTGAAGCGTTCATGAATAGCTAGTAATTTGTAAAAGAGACTTTCTTTCAGAAAGTCTCTTTTTATTTAAGTCACTTGGCTCAAATTTAGTTTTCCAAACCTGCAAGCACATCGGGAATAGCATCCAGAACGTCTCTAGCCAATACGGAAGCTGTTGTGTCCATTACATCTGCGGCAAACAAACCTGCTTGCGCATGAATATATGCACCAGCCACTGCCGCATCATAAGCGCTCAGCCCTTGTGCACGAAGACCGACAATGATTCCAGCCAGCACATCTCCTGTGCCAGCGCGAGCCAAGGCAGGCGTTGCAACGGGAATGATCGTGCTATGCCCATCCGGAGCAGCGATAACTGTAAAAGCTCCCTTCAATACAACCACATGTCCCCATTCTTTGGCATACTTAATGGCAATCTCTTCACGGTGTTCCTGAATTTCTTCTTTTGATAATCCAGTCAACGCAGACATCTCCCCTGGGTGCGGTGTCAATACTGCTACATCTTTTAGCTTTTTATTCCAGTCCTTAACCTTTGAAACATGGCGTAACCCATCTGCATCAATCACCATTGGCAGAGCAATTGATGAAATAATGCGTTCAACAAATCTTCCAGTTGATTCTGAACTCCCCAACCCTGGGCCAATCAAAAATGCAGTGCCACGGCCTAAATTTTTTAACACAACAGTTGCTGCTGCTTCAGAAATAAATCCATTCTCATGCGGAAGCAAGACCCAAGTCGCTTCAGGCAAGTGACCTGACAGTGCAGAATGCAAAGGTTCAGGCACAGCCATTGTCACCAAGCCTGTGCCAATTCGATAAGCAGCCGTGCCAGCCAACAATGCCGCACCTGTGTAAGAGGTGGAACCAGCTACAACGAAAGCCGTACCAAATGTCCCTTTGTGTGAGGCGGGTGTACGTTCTGGTAATAATCCAGAAATCAAATCTTCATCTGCAACTTCCGTGTTTATTTCACTCATTGAATTCAGATCATCAGGCAAACCGATTTCAACCATTTCCAATTCGCCGATAAATTCAAAGGCAGGCAATTTCAACAAGCCTTGTTTGATGGCTGCCATTGTAATTGTAAGGTCAGCAGGAATGGTTTCATCTGCAACTTCGCCAGTATCACAATCTATACCCGAGGGACAATCGACAGCTACAACAAAAGGTGGAAGCTCCATTTCAGAAAGCAGATTTGCCGTCTCTTCAAGGACAAGTGCCGCTTCTTTCTTAAGCGGAAGTTTGATACCCATCCCAAGCAGTCCATCCAAAAGCACATCAGACTCATCAACAAAATTCTGCAAGGCTTTAAAATCTGTATCATTTGCAAATTCAGAAATCTCACCACCGGCAGCCAAATAGGTTTTGATTAAGTCATCATCGTTCGGGTTTCGTTTGACAAGATATGCATGTGTTGACCATCCCTCCTGTGCCAACCAAGTCAATGCGACCAAAGCATCGCCACCATTATTGCCCGAGCCAACAAGGCCTACAACCTTTCTCCAACCATTCTCCTGCCCAAGGGAGTGGACAAGTTCAGCAAGACCATTTCCAGCATTTTGCATCATTTCAGCATAAGAGAGCCCATTTGCATCGGCTTCTTTTTCAATTGCACGCATTTTATTAACAGTGACAAGTTTCATACGGTTAATTAACCATAGATAAAGGCAGATGAACAGGGATGAATTTTGTTCATTAAGCACGGATTGATATACTTCGGTTCTGTAGAAAAGGAGAAAAATGGATATCAAGTTTACACAACTCACACAACCAACTGATGAAATCATCGCGGCCTTTAATCGCTGGGAAAACGACCCTGACTTGATTCCGTTCATGCGCGTCAATCAATCTCAAGACGATATTGATAAAAAAGAAATCATTACCCATGAAAGCTTGTTATCTCGAATTAAGCAGTACCAAATTTACTTAATCTATTTGAATAATCAATTGACAGGTGAAATAAACTACACCATTGATCCACCCCATTTATTCAAAAAAGAACTTGGGACCGCATGGCTTGGCGTTGATATTGGCGAAAAAATGGGTCGTGGTAAAGGCATTGGACTTCTAGCGATTCAATTTATAGAAGAACAAATCAAACTTGCAGGTTACAAGCGAATTGAGCTGGGTGTCTTTGAATTCAATTCAAACGCAGTAAAACTTTATCAAAAAGCAAGATACGTGGAAATCGCCAGAATCCCCAACTTCACCTATTGGCAGGAAACTATGTGGCAGGATATCCGCATGGAAAAATATATTTAGAAAGTTAAAGCCGCAAGATATTGTATGGAACAAAAACAGATATAAAATATAAGAAACACAATACCTCTCTCTGGAAAAGAGTTTACCTTCAATGAAACTTCCCCTCTATCAAGTTGATGCGTTTACTGATGAAATCTTTCGTGGAAACCCAGCTGCCGTTTGCCCACTTGAAAATTGGTTACCCACTGAGACCTTGCAAAAAATTGCCATGGAAAACTCTGTTGCAGAAACAGCTTTCTTTATTCCACTGCAAGATGGATTTCATATTCGCTGGTTCACACCAGAAATAGAAATGGATTTGTGTGGCCATGCGACCTTGGCATCAGCGCATACTCTTATTAAACACCTTGGTTACAAAAACTCAGAAATAAAATTTCAATCTAATAGTGGCGAGCTTCGAGTCACGGCAAAAGATGAACTGCTCACACTGGATTTCCCTTCCCGCATGCCTCATCCGTCCGAAGCGCCACAAATTATTCTTGATGGCATCAAAGTAAAACCACTAGAGATACTAAAGGACAGGGATTATGTATTTGTTTACGAAGATGAAGAAACCGTTCGACGCATCTCGCCAAACGTCAGCTTGCTCAATCAAATCAACATCGACCCTGGCGGAATCATTGTCACTGCTCCAGGGAAAAATGTAGATTTCGTATCCAGATTTTTTACGCCACAAGCCAGCATCTTTGAAGATCCCGTCACAGGTTCGGCGCATTGTTCACTGATTCCTCTTTGGGCGCAAAAACTTGGAAAAGATGAATTAACCGCTTTGCAAATATCAGCACGAGGTGGCAAGTTATTTTGTAAAAATGCAGGAAAACGGGTCTTGATTTCAGGCAAAGCAGTAACTTACCTTGAAGGCTTCATCACTATTTAATAGGAATAACAATATGGCTACATATCAGCTTGCTCAATTAAATATTGCCACCCTCAAAGAGCCCTTAGACTCTCCATCGCTTGCAGATTTTGTAAACAATTTAGACCGCATCAACGAACTAGCCGAATCTGCTGATGGATTTGTCTGGAGGCTAAAATCTGATGACAACAACGCCACTGCTTTTCGTCCGCTGGGCGAAAATGTAATTGTAAATATGTCTGTTTGGCGAGATATTGAATCTTTGAACTCGTACGTATACAAGTCGGCACATACAGATATTATGCGCCGTCGCAAGGAATGGTTTGAGCGCATGAATGAGGCTTTTATAGTGTTGTGGTGGATTCCTGAAGGACATCACCCAACCATTGAAGAGGCGTTGAAAAAGCTTGAATTGTTGCGACAGGCTGGGGCGGGGTCTGATGCGTTTACATTCCGAAGTCCGTTCCCCCAACCGTCATAGAACTTCAGTAGTAATTTCATGTGCGCAACGCACAAATTCAAGCACACTTGGCACATTCCGCAAAATGTAGCCCATATTCCCTTTTATATTAAGCTTTCCAGACATCATTGCTGTAACAGGATTAAGTTGGCCTTCCAAAACGGCAGTAATGTTTTCATAGGAGGCGGTTAAGGTAAATGCGGGGATTGGGAAAGCCGTAGGAGCAGGATTGTATTCTGTTTTCCTACACGTGCCATGCCATAAGTCTAAATATAATGAAACCGGTTGAGTTAAATTACCTGTAGGCGTAACGACAAGTAACAGATCTCCTTCCCATTGATTTGCAGTTTCATTGTATTTAACATCTGAATTAAGTTTTTGTTCCAGTTCGGTCAACCATTCTTCACTTGGGAATAAAGTCATCACAGTCTCCTGTCTAAACAATAAAAACTGATTGTACCATTATGAAAATATTATAAAAATAATCCTTGCACAAATGAAAAAAATAGTCTATGCTTAGGGCGCGAGGCAAAATTGCCTCGCGGCAATCTATTAATTGCCAATATCTTTTTATTTCTCTTGGAGGAGAAAATGAAAAAACTTTTGACCTTGGCCAGTGTACTCGTAATGGCCTCCTTGGTGCTCGCTGCTTGCGGTGCCGAATCACCTGCTCAGGAAGTTTCAGAAGGCGATGCAACCGAAGCTCCTGCAGCGACCTCTGCCCCTGCGGCAACTGAAGCTCCTGCTGCTGACTTGCTTTCTGAGATTACAAAACGTGGTTATATCTTAGTCTCCACAGATCCTAACTACGAACCTCAGTCCTTCCTCAACACCCAAGGAACTCGCCCATCTGACACCAAGTGTCCTTCTGATGCATTGACCACTGCTGAAATGCAAGGCTTCGATGTAGATACCGCCATTGCCATTGGCAATGCACTCGGTGTAGAAACCTGTTTTGCAACCCCTTCCTGGGATGCAATCACCGCTGGCAACTGGGCTGATAGCTGGGATGTGAGCGTTGGCTCCATGACCATTACCACCGCCCGCCAGGCTATTCTTGATTTCAGCGTACCCTACTACTACACTCCTGCAGTTGTTGCAGTGGCTGCTGATGCTGGAATTACCTCTCTCGACCAGCTTTCTGGCAAGGCTCTTTGTGCTGGCACCGCCACCACATACGAGTCATGGTTGAACAATGATATGGAAGCCCTTGGATTACCCGCTTCTTCCATTTACGCCACTGTTCCTGCCGATGTAACCGTTGTTCCTTTGGAAACAGACCAGGAATGTGCACAAGCAATCGCTTCTGGTCGTCAAGACTTCGTAGGTTATGTCACCTCTTCCACCGTAGTGGACGCCAACATTGCCGCAGGTATGCCTGTGGTCAAGCTTGATGGTGTTGTGTACTCTGAAGATTTGGCTGCTGCCTTCGACAAGTCCTCTTCCTTTGACACCGCTTCCTTACGTGCAAAGGTTGATGAACTCTTCACCAAGATGCACTCTGACGGCACATTCACCGAACTCTCTAACAAATGGTTCAAAATGGACCTAACTCAGGCTCCTAAATAATATTTTTTGCACTAAAATATGGAAGCGACCTTGTAGGTCGCTTCCATATTTATTTTATGATCGCTTGTTGAAAACCCCACACTGATGGAGAACGAGCATGAACATATTGTCAAAAAAGCAGGATGAACCAAAGTCGCAGGCCGAGCTTCTCTATGACCTGCAATTAAGAAAAGAACGCCATTTCCGCGCCAACGTCGCCCTTTCATGGGGCGTCCTTATTCTGATACTCGTATTCTTATTCAGCGGGCAGGATATTAAAATTGGCTCTTATACCTTCAACACAATTCACATCGATACGAATTTCATTGTTAAGCAAATAGGGTTTATCGCACTAGGTCTCGGCGAAACCATTCGTATCTCAGTCATGTCAATTATGCTGGCCATGATTTTGGCCTTATTGGCTGCGCTTGGCAGGCTTTCCACCTTTCCCCTAATTTATGCTCTTAGCACTTTTTATGTATCCCTTATTCGTGGGACACCTTTATATTTACAGATCTTCTTCTTCTTCCTTGCCTTGCCGCAATTAGATATTCGGCTTTCTGGTTTTACCGCAGGTGTTTGGCACTTGGATTAAACTATGGCGCTTATATGTCTGAAATCTTTCGCGCAGGGCTTGCTTCCGTTGGAAAGGGTCAACGTGAAGCTGCCATGGCACTAGGTATGACTCCTGGTCAAACTATGCGCCGAGTCATTCTTCCACAAGCATTACGTTTTGCCATTCCCCCCACAGGCAATGAATTCATCGCCATGACCAAGGACTCAGCCCTGGTCTCAGCAACAGGCTTTGTGCATGAACTCATGTGGCGCTCTGTAAAAGTTGGGCGCGCTCAATTCCACAATCTTGAAGCGTTGATTATGGCAGCTTTGTTCTATTGGGGAATGACTATTATCCTATCCTATTTACAAAGTCGACTGGAAGCCCGCCTCTCAAAGGGAGACAGATAACATGTTGCCAATTGTAAAGATCTCCAACCTCGACAAATATTTTGGACGCTTGCATGTCTTAAAGAATGTCAATCTAGAAGTTGCACCACGAGAAGTTGTATGCTTAATCGGACGCAGTGGTTCTGGGAAAAGCACCCTGTTAAGATGCATTAACTTTCTTGAAGTACCTTCGCAAGGCACCATTGAAGTAGATGGCATAAAAGTAGCTGGTAATGAAAAAGGCAAACAGCATCGTCAGCTTATTCATGATGTCCGTCTTAAGACTGGAATGGTATTTCAGGAATTTAATTTATTTCCACACATGAGCGTTCTCGAAAATGTAATTGAAGGACCAGTGATCGTCAAAGGCATGGACCGTAAAAAGGCAATTGAACTGGCAGAACGCAATCTCGATAGCGTCGGACTTTTATTCAAAAAAGATGAATATCCCATGCGCCTCTCCGGTGGACAAAAGCAACGTGTGGCCATTGCCCGCGCATTAACGATGGAACCAAAAGTTATGCTTTTTGACGAACCCACGTCTGCTCTTGACCCTGAACTAATTGGTGAAGTATTAAACGTCATGAAAAAGGTCGCAAAAGAAGGAATGACCATGATTGTCGTCACTCACGAGATGGGCTTTGCTCGTGAAGTTGCAGACCGCGTAGTCGTCATGTCTGAAGGTCAATTAATCGAAGATTCAAAACCTGAAGATCTTTTCAAGAATCCTAAAGACCCACGCACCAAAGCACTAATTGACCGCTATCGCTCCGAAGACGCATCATGACCATCGCTATTACCCGAAAAATCAGCCCACGCTTCAACGAATGCGAGATCACTCATATCGATCGCTCCCCCATTGATATTAACATCGCGCATGAACAGCATCAGGGATATGTAAATGCGCTAGCCGAAATTGGTTGCCAAATTGTTGAATTGCCCGCCGAAGAAAATCTGCCTGATTCTGTTTTTGTAGAAGATACTGCATTCATCCTGCCAGAAGTTGCCGTTATCACCAGGCCTGGTGCCGACTCTCGCAAACCAGAAACAGAGACAATTATTCATGCATTGTCACCTCATCTGCCTTTGGTCCATGTCTCTGAACCTGCCACCGTAGATGGAGGAGATGTGCTTGTATTGGGCAAAGATATTTTCATTGGGCTATCCACTCGTAGCAACCCTGAAGCGATTGCACAAATTCAAGCCTTGTTAAATCATTTTGGTTATAAAGTAACTGGCGTCACCATGCACGATTGCTTGCATCTTAAAACCGCCCTTACAAAAGTGGATGAGAATACGCTCCTCATTAATCCGAAATGGGTTGACACTCATCACTTTAAAAACTTCAACTGGATTGAGGTCGACGCATCGGAACCCTTCGCCGCAAACTGTCTCCCAATTCATGGGAACATTATCTACCCGACTACATTTCCAAAGACCCGCGAAAAGATGGAATCAAAAGGATACAAAATCCGTCAGGTCGTAGTGGACGAATTAGCAAAAGCAGAGGGTGCTGTTACCTGTTGTAGCTTGATTATCTAAATTATTTTCAAATGAGATAAAATCTCCGTCAATGGCGGAGATTTTATCTTTGTCACGAAATACGTGTGCTATCAGGAGATTCAATGCAGGTTTGGTCAGCAATACAGTCCGCCTTAAAAATACCGAAAGATATGCGGCGGCAGGAAGCAAGACAAGAGTATATTACCCGTGCAACCTTTATGCTCACTGGCATGGGGTTGTTTGCCTCAACTTTTATAATCATTTTTGTTGACCTTTCCTCAAAGAAACCCGCCATTTGGCCAATTTACCTAATGCTAGGCATGGATACTTTCCTAGCCATTGGTTGGTATTTGATTCAAACTGAACACTGGAAATTTACAAGATACTTCTTCCCTCTCATCTTCTTATTAACTGGTGGGATCCTCGCCTCACAACCTGACCTGCTTGTCGTTGCAGTTTTACAATTCGTTTTATGCATCATACTTACAGCCTTACTATTCACTACAAAAGCGCAATGGGTAGCCATAGCTTTATGCGCCATCACATATATTTCTGTTTTATCTTTTAGCCCTGAACGATATTCAACCATTATATTAGGAAACAAATTTGTAGTTGTCATCATCCTCATCGCTATTGGAGTCATACAGCAATTATCATCAAATTTACTTGTCCTTGCTCTGGAAGATCTCACAAAAGAAATGAGCATCCGCAATAAAACAGAAGAAAGCATCTTAAAAAAAGAGGCGATCCTTTCTGCTATTGCGAAATCTGCTCAAGCACTTCTTGAATCTTCTGACTGGCGTAGCGAAATCAATAATATTCTTCAATTATTGGGGAATGCCTCAAACGCTAGCCATGCATATCTATTCGAAAATAAATTCGACGAGAACAATCGTCTCGTCACCAGTCAGACATATGAATGGGCCGCCCCAGGGGAAGTAGCTGAGCTGGAAAATATGGATTACCAAAGCGTACCTGTCTTGGAAGAAGCCATGAAAAAATGGTATGAGACAGTTAGTATTGGAAAGCCTTTCTACAACAGCACAAAGGTTTTTCAATCTGACTGGGCCGATACTCCCAGCAGACAAGAAATCAAAACACTGCTTGATGTACCTGTTTTTGTAAGAGGCCAATGGTGGGGAATCATTGGCTTCGATGATTTAGTTAATGAATTACCCTGGTCACAGGCTGAAGTAGATGCAATGCAAATTGCGGCTGGACTACTAGGCGCAGCTATCACCCGCCAACTAGCGAATGAAGCAGTGCAAGCCTCTGAGTTCAAATTTCAAACAGTCTTTCATGAGACTTCAATCCCCATGCTCATCAGTCGTATTTCCCATCGCACAATTCTTGACGTCAACGAGTCGTTTTGTAATTTTTCAGGGTATCGGCGTGAAGAAATAATCGGGCGCACTGGATCTGACTTAAAATTATGGGTAAATGAAACAGAGTATCTTCAGCATCGTGATCTTGTTCTTAAGCAAGGCTACTTGCGGGATTTCAAAACAAAGATACGAAAAAAGGATGGGCAAATTTCGGTTTCGTTAATCTCTGTAACGACCATTGAAATCAACAATGAAATCTGCTTGCTCTACACCACTTATGATATTACAAAGTTGGAAGAACTCTTGGTTGAGCTACAAGATAAAAATAATGAACTGGAAAGGTTTACATATACCGTTTCACATGACCTCAAAGCGCCGTTGATTACGATTGGTGGTTTTGTAGGCTTTCTTGAAAAAGATGTAATTGCTGGAAATCAAATCCAGGCAAAGCGTGATATCTCCAGAATTATGGAAGCAGTTCAAAAAATGGAGCAGTTGCTAAATGAATTATTGGAGCTCTCCCGCGTTGGACGTATGGTCAATGATCCTGAATCGGTTTCATTTGAGGAAATGGTCAAAGATGCCCTTCGGTTAGTTCAAGGCGGGTTGGAAGCAAACCAAATCAAAGTTGAGATTGAAGCGGGGCTTCCTGCTGTAAAAGTAGATCGTTCGAGAATCATCGAGGTGTTACAAAATCTATTGGACAATGCATCCAAATTCATGGGCCAACAGACTGAGCCCAAAATAACCATCGGCGTGCGCAACACAGATGAGATGAAAATCTTCTTTGTAAAAGATAACGGAATTGGAATTGACCCCGAATATCATGAAAGAGTCTTCGGGCTGTTCAATAAATTAGATGTATCAACAGAAGGAACTGGGGTTGGGCTGGCTTTGGTTAAGCGTATTATTGAATTTCATAATGGAAAAATTTGGATTGAATCCGATGGGAATGGGACGGGAACGACTTTTTGCTTTACTTTACCCTAATTAAACAATAAACTCCCTTTCGGGAGTAATTGTGCGCTGGAGAGGACTTGAACCTCCACGTCTTACGACACACGCACCTCAAGCGTGCCTGTCTGCCAATTCCAGCACCAGCGCTAGAACAGGCCGTATTATAATCGGCTTGCTTTTCTTGTCAAGCATATTAATCACAGGAGAAATCAGATGTCTCGAATCGTTGTAGATGCCATGGGAAGTGATGAGTACCCTCACCCTGATGTAGAAGGTGCGGTGATGGCTGCACGGGAATATGGTGTTGAAATTATCCTTGTAGGCGACGAATCAAAAATCAAGCCGATACTGGATGCTCAAAACCCAGGGAATCTTCCAATTCGAATTGTCAATGCGCCCGAAATGCTGACCATGGAAGATAAAGGTGAAAACCTTGTTCTTAAGGCACGTAGCAAGGATGCAAAGAATTCAATGGCAGTGGGTATTGATATGGTAAAAAACGGCGAAGCCGATGCATTTGTGACCGCTGGTAATACTGGCGCAGGGATGGTCACAGCACTGTTCCGTTTAGGAAGAATCCGCGGTGTGGATCGCCCTGCACTTGCCCCCATCTTCCCTACTGCAACTGGTACCTGCGTGGTATTGGATATTGGAGCCAACCCAGATTGCAAGCCTGAAAATTTAATTCAGTTTGGAATTATGGGAAGCATTTATGCTGAAAAAGTACGCGGAGTGAAAAACCCAAAAGTTGGTTTAATCTCAAACGGCGAAGAAGAAGGCAAGGGCAATGAATTGGTAAAAGGAGCCACTCCCTTATTCAAAGCTTCCAAATTAAATTACTTTGGAAATGTAGAAGGTAAAGAAGTCATCGGTGGCAAAGTAGATGTAGCCGTGACAGACGGCTTTACAGGAAATGTAATGCTAAAATCATCTGAAGCTGTCGCCAAGTTGATTACCGACAGAATTCGCGAATTGATTAAAAACGGAAGTCTTGTCACAAAAATTGGCGGGATGCTGGTGCGCCCTGCATTGGGTGCCATTAAGAAATTACTTGACCCAAGCGAACAAGGTGCGGCTCCTTTGCTAGGCGTCAATGGACTCGTGTTTATTGGTCACGGCCGCTCAGATGCATTTGCCATCAAGAACGCCATCCGCGTTGCCAAACATGCTGTGGATGTAAAAGTCTTAGAAGAAATAAAATCTGCGATTGAAGAAAGTATCAAAAATTAAACATGAAGATTATCAAGAACGATAAATTAATTGAAAGAAATAGCAAAATTGGAAATTGGATTAGCCTCGGTGCATTGGCAATCTTAGGTATTGGAATGTATATATCCTTTACCAAACCAGAATATTTTACTTATTCTATTTTCTCCTTAATTATTGGCTTTGTTTTGACACAAATTGGTATGTACATGGGAAACCGTTGGGGACGCTCGCCACGTCCAGACGAAAAAATTGATGCAGCCCTCAAAGGGTTGCACAGTGAATTTAACATGTATCACTACTCTTCTCCTGTTTCACATCTATTAGTTGGACCTGCTGGGATTTGGGTAGTGCTTCCCTATCATCAAAAGGGTAAGGTTGAGTTTGTCAAAAATCGTTGGCGCTTGAGTGGTGGCGGTTTTATCCAAGGATATATGAGAATTTTTGGTCAAGAAGGCATTGGCAGACCTGACCTCGAAGCCAGCGGTGAAATTAATTCCCTTCACAAAGCACTTGCAAAAAAAATGGATGAAGCGAACATCCCCGAAATCAACGCCGTGCTGGTATTTACTAGCGACGACATGGAAGTAGACCCAGGCGAATCCACCATCCCTGCCATGAAGCTTAAGCAATTGAAAGAATTTCTAAGGTCTGCTTCAAAAAATAGGGTTCTTACTTCACAGAAAATTCAGGAAATCACAGAGGCTTTGGCTACATAAGAGGGCTACCCTTTTATGGTACACTTGTTCTAATATGACGACTATTGTATCGCTTGATATTGAAACCACCGGCCTCGACGAAAATCGCGAGGCCATTATTGAAATTGCCGCTGTTAAGTTTAATGGCCGCCGCGTGGAAGATGAATTTTCCACCTTAGTCAATCCTGGCAAACACATTCCTGATTTCATCACAGGCTTGACAGGCATTGACGATGCCATGGTGCGTCAGGCTCCGCGTTTACGTGATATTGCACATGAACTAACAGCCTTCGTAGGCGATGCCCCAATCTTGGGACACAATGTCAAATTTGACATTGGATTTCTTCGCAAAGCAGGTTTGTTTGAATACCAACAAACCATTGATACCTACGAACTCGCATCGGTATTGATGCCAACCGCCAGTCGCTACAACCTCGGCTCATTAGGTCAGCAACTTAATATTCCACTACCAGCAACCCACCGTGCATTGGACGATGCCCGAGTCACACAAGCGGTATATGTTCGCCTTCTGGACATGGCGCGAGAACTTCCCATTGATACTTTGAATGAAATCGTACAACTCAGTGACTTTGTCAACTGGGATGCGGGATGGGTATTTCAACAAGCTTTAAAATCTCGCTCAAAAGAAAATGTCCAAGCCAAAAAGGTGCGAACCGCATCTTTTACTGGACCTTTATTTGAAGCCGCTAAAAAAGAATCATCTCCTGTTCAAAAGACCGACAATCCGATTCCGCTTGACCCTGAAGAAGCCGCTTCCATTTTGGAATACGGTGGACCATTCTCACAGTACTTTGAATCGTACGAGCACCGTCCCGAGCAAGTGCAAATGCTCAAGGCTGTGACCAATGCTCTTTCAAATGGTAATCATCTCATGGTCGAGGCAGGAACCGGGGTTGGTAAATCCTTTGCATATCTCGTACCTGCTGCACTCTTCGCCACGCAGAACAACACGCGTGTTGCAATTTCTACAAATACCATCAACCTTCAAGATCAATTAATCAAAAAAGACCTGCCCGATCTAAAAGCTGCGCTCAACCTTGATGTGCGTGCCGCAGTGATGAAAGGCCGCAGTAATTATTTATGTCCACGCAAGCTGGATTACACCCGCACACACGGACCAAAAGATGCAAACGAAATGCGCGTGCTTGCCAAGATTATGGTATGGATGCTAGATAATGCCAGTGGCGACCGAAACGAACTGAATCTCACTGGGCCAAGTGAGCGCGAAGTTTGGTCTCGCCTTTCAGCTGAAGATGATAACTGCACAACCGAAACCTGTATGGGACGCATGGGCGGAAGCTGTCCGTTCCAGCGCGCAAAACAAGCCGCACAAAATTCACATCTATTGATTATCAATCACGCCCTTTTGCTTTCTGATGTTGCATCAGGTAGCAAAGTTTTACCTGAGTACGATTATGTAATCGTAGATGAAGCGCATCATATGGAATCAGCAGTAACAGGCGCACTTTCTTTCCGCATGACCCAAAATGATTTGGAACGTATGATGAAAGAATTGGGCGGCTCCTCTGCTGGATTACTCGGCAGAGTGCTTTCTGAGACTCATGACTCGCTTCGTCCCTCCGACTTTGGCTTGCTACAACAAAAGGTTAAACGCGCCACTGACAATGCTTTTCGCGTAGAACAACTTGCAAAGCAATTTTTCATTACCTTGGGTGATTTCATTGCTATTCAGCGAGAAGGGCAACCGCAAAGCAATTATTCTTGGCAATTACGCGTTACCCCTGCAACCCGTACTGTTCCTGGTTGGGATGAAGTGGAACTATCCTGGGGACAAGTTGGTGAAACTCTTGCAATTTTAATTAAGACACTGGATGAATTGTACAAAGGCCTTGGTGAATTATTGGCAGATGGTCATGACAGCGTGGAAGATATCATGGGCAACTTGAGCAGCCTCATGCGTCGAATCACCGAAGCGGAAGCGGCATCCTCTGGCATGATGCACAAACCATCCAACGAATTGATTTATTGGGTGGAAGTCAATCCACGTGGTGAACGATTATCGCTTAATGCTGCTCCACTGCGCGTTGGCCCACTCGTTCAAAAACATTTGTGGAACGAAAAAGCCAGCGTCATCATGGCTTCCGCCACAATGACTGCGCACGGTGAATTCCAATATATTCGCAACACATTATCTGCTGAAGAAATCGATACCATGTCACTAGGTTCGCCGTTCGATTATGAATCAAGCACTCTTCTCTATGTTGCTAATGACATGCCAGAGCCGAATGCACCAGGATACCAACAAGCACTAGATAAAACTATCGTTGCCACAGCCAAAGCCACGGGCGGACGAATGTTAGTGCTGTTCACTTCCTATGCAGCACTCAAAAAAACAGCGCAAGCGATTACAGGTCCACTCGCTCGTGAAGATATCTTTGTTTACGAACAAGGCGAAGGTGCATCTCCAAATGCACTTTTGGAATCTTTCAAATCAACAGAGCGAGCGGTTTTATTGGGAACACGTTCATTTTGGGAAGGTGTAGATGTCCCTGGTGATTCTCTTTCAGTAGTCGTCATCACCAAACTCCCCTTTGACGTTCCTTCTGACCCCATCATTGCCGCACGTTCAGAACTTTATGAAGATTCTTTCAACGAATATTATCTACCCGAATCCATTCTAAAATTCCGTCAGGGATTTGGTCGCCTCATCCGCACCGCTTCTGACCGTGGCGTAGTTGCCATTTTGGACAGGCGTGTGTTGACAAAACAATACGGAAGATTATTCCTCGAATCCCTACCCCAATGCACAGCCAGACAAGGCGTCGCCGCAGGGCTTGCCCGCATGGCAGGTCAATGGTTGGGGATGTAAAAATATAAACAAAGGGAATCTATGCCAAATATTTACTTCATCCTTTTTGAAGTCATTATTTACATTCAATTTCTGATTTGCTTTAGACACGCAATCAAAAACGGCCCAGTCAATATATCTAAATTATTAGTAGGCATTGTATTCGGGGTTATGCTGGAACTTGCCACCATTCGCCAATTACATGCCTATCAATATGGGCGTTTTATGGTCATGGTATTTGATGTGCCTCTGTGTATTGGAGTAGCATGGGGCTGTATCATTTACAGCGTAATGGAATTTACAGATGCCAGTAGCTTGCCTTACTGGCTGCGTCCAATACTGGATGGTCTACTTGCTCTAAATATTGACCTTGCCCTCGACACTGTAGCTATTCGTCTCGGATTTTGGGATTGGGGTATAGGGTTACAAAAACAATACTTCGGCGTTCCCTACGCCAACTTTTGGGCATGGTTTTGGGTAATATTTTTCTTCTCTTTAGGGTATCGAATTTTCGCCCGTAAAAATGACTGGACAGGGAAATGGTTGCCTGCTCCAACAGCATTGATCATTGGTTTAATCGGGGTCTTGGGAACCAATGCATTTATCACATTTACAGTACCTGCCACCATCCGTCCTGCGGTTATTGCAATTACACTCATCACAATGCTGGCGATTGTTACTTTCAAACGTCCAGTTTTTCACGTGCATCCTGTAAATCCGCTTGCCTTTTGGGTGCCATTTCTTTCACATGCTTATTTATTGATTGCTGGAATATTTTCTGGTGTCATCTTTAACCCCATTTTTATTCTGATTATCAGCATCGTCATGATAGTCATCGCATTTCTTTTACACAAAGATGCAATTCCTTTTCGTAAACAGGCTCAACAATAAAAAAATCACAGGCTTGGCCTGTGATTTTTTTATTTATACTTCTACTACTTTATTCTTTTTCAGTATTGTTGAAAGATCATTGAGGGATAAAAACGCATCGACAATACGCGGGTCAAAGTGCTTGCCCGATTGAGCGCGGATGTCCTTCCGCACATCATCAGGCTTGAGACCCTTTCTATAGGGTCGATCTGAAACCAAGGCATCCCACACATCAACAATTGAGAAGATGCGAGCCGCCAACGGAATTTCTTCGCCCTTTAGTCCACGTGGGTAGCCTGTCCCATCCCATTTCTCATGATGGCAATATGGAATGTCTAAAGCGGGTAAAAGAAATTTAATCGGGTTTAGCATTTCATATGCATATACTGGATGCTTCTCAACAATGACCCGCTCATCATCGGTCAATTTTCCGGGCTTGAGCAAAATTCCATCTGGAATGGCCATCTTACCGATGTCGTGGAGAAGCGCACCTCGCGTAATGTGGACCAACGCATCTTCTTTAATTCCCATGGCACGGGAAAGGATTTGCGTTAAAGCAGTCACACGTTTTGTATGACCTTCTGTCTCTTTATCACGTAAGTCAAGCGCGCGCACCCAACCCTCCAGCGTCGCTTTGTACGCGATTTCAAGTTCTTTATTGCTTTCCTGCAAATCATCAAACAATTGAGCATTATTAATGGCTACCGCAGCCTGATTCGCAAAAGCCGAGATTAACTCAAAATCACTTTGCTGAAACAATCCCGAATGGACACGATTATCAACATAAATAACGCCAATTAATTCATCTTTGATTTTTAACGGCGCGCATAAAATTGAAAGCAGATGATAGGCCGCCACACTGAACTGTTGACCGAAACGCGGGTCGTCCTGCGCATTGGTCGTTAAGATAACTTCTCCAGTAGCAGCGACTCTTTGAACCACTGTATTGCTAATCGCAAATTTATCCTCAGTAACATCTTTTTGATCGATACCACGTGCTACCTGAACAGCCAGTTTTCCATCAGGCTCACGCAACATGAGGAAACCACGCTCAGCATGCATCAAAGCGATTAAACGATCCATCACTTCGGATAATACCCGCTTCAAGCCTAACGAAGAGTTGATCACACTCCCCACACCGACCAAAGCTCCAATCTGTCTTTCATGGACTTGAAACTGACTGGAGACAGTCGTTTTCATTGCATTCAAAGAGGAAGAAAGTTGAGTCAAGTCCCGTACAATTTGGGAAGTTTCTCCGTCATTGATACGCGCAAGATGAACCATGACTCGGTTC
Source organism: Anaerolineales bacterium (assembly GCA_046328925.1). Taxonomy (GTDB): domain Bacteria; phylum Chloroflexota; class Anaerolineae; order Anaerolineales; family Villigracilaceae; genus Villigracilis. Next base: position 28,460 of record JAXLVT010000026.1, on the reverse strand, counting down.
AGCATCTTTTGCATTTCACCAATTTGTTTTTGTATGGTTTGTGAGTCGAAGGATTGATTCATGGCATTCCTATATCTACGGCAGTGATTGTACTCCCGAATTTTAAATAGGATAAGACTTGTATTATTTCAGCAACGAACCGTGTCAGTCTTTGCGCAGAAGAGAAAAAGGACTTCTACCCAAATTGGCGTTAAAGATGGCCGCACTGACCGCTGGCAAGTTTGCAGGGTTTGGATAAATCAAATACCGTGGAGACCAAACGGGATGAAATTTTTCTTTAAATGAATGCAATCCGCGGAAATTATAGAAGCGATTCACATTCCGATAAATATAGTTCAAGGCGCGTTCTGCAACAGGGTCGTCAGTATCCTCGCCAACCCCTGAAAAGGCACTCAACCCTAAATTGAAAGTAGAAAAGCCTTGTTCCTTTGCCCACTGAAATAGAGAAACAAAGAGAAAATCCATTAAACCTGACTCTGTCACACTGCGATAGCGCATTAGGTCTACGGCAATTTCGTTGGCTTGGAATTCAGTCATCAGGTTGGCAAAGGCTTCGATAAATCCTTCTTTATCCCGCACCAACAGAATGGGACATGTATTGAGATAGGTTTCATCAAACCAACCAAGAGAAAAACGCATCTCCGCCATCCCACGGCTTGTCAGCCATTCCTCACTGATAGAGTTTAACTCACGCAACATTCTAGCGGAGTATGGGGGCTGAAGAACATCATACTGATATCCCAATTTCACCATTTTATTGAAGCTATTGCGCAGAGTCTTATTTTCACTGCCCTCTAAAGTAAACTTTTCTAAATCAACAATGGCTTCTTGACCAATTGTGATGGCATCGAACTTTGCAGTTTTATAGGAGCCAAGGTATGTTAGCATTACCTGATAAAAAACAGGCACCCAGTCATTCAGCGCACAAAATTTCTTAAAAGAATCAATAGCCAGGTCAATATCACTTGCGGGGCCAATCGGATCACCCAATACCAAAGCCACCCTGTTTTCAACTACATAAGAAAGAACAGAGCCACCTTCTGTGAAGAAAAACAACTTATCATCAAACAGGGCAACACGAGCTTGTGAAGTCCGCCCATAAGCGCGGATAATTTCCCATGCGTGAGCACGCTGGTCATCAGTTGCAATGCGACTTGCAAGCACAGGGCGTAATATCATAATCAATGCATACGCCATGGTGATTGCACCCACTGCGTAAATTGAATCAGCAAAGTATCGGCCAAACCCTGTGATGGGCTGTAAACTAGGACTATAGAATTCAACAAACATCAATACCGTTTGACGTAAGGCTTCCCAAATGCCAAACTTGACACTGTAATGCTTATCAAGCAGATAGAAACCGATCAACCCATAGACAAGGGTAAACGCCAAAGAGGCCAGCGCCACTTGAATTCCCTGACGAACCGATGGTCTATCAGAAAGCGCATGAAATTGTGGACGGGTATAAATTAATAATCCCAACAAAAAAGAAGCGAGAATCGCCTCTTCATAATCTAGTCCTTTAATTAAATGCACCACAATGGAAATTACAAGAACGACAAGAGTTAACACCCAACCTAACTGCTTCCGTCGCCATAAGCTGACAGACAAAATAAATAAAGCGAACCCTGCCAAGGCCGAAGTTAAATGTCCACCAGTGCTAACGCCAAAAGGCAGGAAAGTTTCAAGAATTTTAAGTCGATCGTTTAGAGATGGTGTCACTGCTGACAGAACATTGATTCCCCCCATTGCAGCAGTTAAGATTGCAATTAAATACACAACGATATTTTCAGAGACGGCTATTCTATTTTTCATTGCCAATGCCTCATCTTGAAAAAGGCCTGACAGGGTTTCATCACCTGTCAGGCCTTTTTATATTTACAACTTTGGTAAAACGATAGATTGCTGTTTCTGATATTTCCCTTTTTTATCAGCGTATGAAGTTTCGCATTCTTCATCGGCTTCAAAGAAGAGAACTTGCGCCAAGCCTTCATTGGCGTAGATTTTTGCAGGAAGCGGCGTGGTGTTGGAAATTTCGAGGGTGACGAAACCTTCCCACTCTGGCTCAAACGGCGTGACATTGACAATGATGCCACAGCGCGCGTATGTTGACTTCCCTAAACAGACCGTAAGCACTTTACGGGGAATTCGGAAGTACTCCACTGTCCGCGCTAAGGCAAATGAGTTCGGCGGGACAATACACACATCCCCTACAAAATCCACCATGGATTTTGTGTCGAAATTCTTCGGGTCGACTGTCGCAGAAAAGACATTTGTAAATATCTTGAATTCATTCGCTACGCGGACATCATATCCATACGATGAAACGCCATAGGAAATAACGCCATTACGAACTTGCTTATCTTCAAATGGCTCAATCATCTTTTCTTCCAAAGCCATTTTTCGAATCCAGTGATCAGGTTTTAGTCCCATTTTATATTCTCCAATTGTAAGATGTTAGCTTCTGGAGTCGTTCAGCAAGCTGAACGAACGGTTTCAACAGAAAGCTATTAAACTTCAGAATAAAGTATACTGCCGCGATGGATGAGATTTATAAAACATACCTTCACAATCCACCACATTACTTTGTACCAAATGCAATGTATATTGTAACAGGAGCAATTTTATACAATAAACGTCTGCTCTATGATGATAAACGAAAACACCTTGTTCAAGAAATTTTATTTGAACGAGCCGCTCATTGGAATTGGCAATTGGAAGCTTGGGCAATTCTTGAAAATCACTATCACTTTATTGCCCAAGCCCCAGAGAACGCACTTACTCTTGAAAAGTTAATTCGCCAAGTCCATTCTAAAACTGCCGTTGAGTTGAACAAGCTAGATAAAACATCTGGCCGCAAGGTTTGGCATAACTATTGGGATACCTGCCTCACGCACGAAACATCCTATTACGCCAGATTACACTATGTACATCTCAACCCTGTAAAACATAAGTTGACTCAAAATGCTGAAGAGTATCCATTTTGTAGTTACCGCTGGTTCCTCGAAAAGACAGGAGAAGAGTTTCAGAATGTTGTGATGAGTCAATCAATAGATAAACTAAAAATATACGATGACTTTGATTAACGCTTCTGGAGTCATTCAGCTTGCTGAACGAGAATAAGGAAAGTCCAACAGCAAGCTGTTGGACTCCAGAATTTATATCCCAGCGCGGTCTTTTGCAATTTGGCGGATTTCTTTTTCGAGCTTATCAGCTTGTTTTTCCAGGTCGGCTAATTGGCTCAGCATTTTTTCGCCGAGGGATTTATCTTCAAGGGTATTGAGGTTAATCTTTACGTTGTAGCCTGCGGCTGTGAGAGAGGCACGCGCCATGGCAAAGCCTGAAAGGGAGTCACTAATAGCGTTGACATTGGCATCTTTGGCACATTTGAGGGCAAGCTCCATCACTTTGATTGCATGTTCAGAAACATGCAATGGGACATGCGCCGCATTAAGTGTGGCTTGAACAATGGCTGCATTGCGAGCAGACTTTTGTTCTTCTGTATCCTTCGGCATTTTGAAAGTCGCCATGAGAACTTCAAAGGAAGAAGCGTCATCATCTACTGCTTGAGTAAGTTCCTTGCGGACGGTTTCAGCTACCACGCGGATAGCTTGCATTTCAGCTTCCACTTCGGCATATTTCTTTTTACCAATGGTGAGACCCGCAACCATCGCAACCAACCCCGCACCCATCGCACCTGAATAGGCTCCCGCAGAACCACCGCCAGGTGTTGGCGTCGGGGCGGCTAATTCATCGATGAAGGAAACAGTTCGAGGTGAGTCTGAAGCGGGCGCGGAAAATAATCGAGACTCTAAAATCTGCTCTTTATCAAATTGATCCAATTGGGTGTACCAGACCGCCGCATCCACCAGCGCTTCTTGCGGAATAAGCCCAACCAATTCACTGTGATGAATGCCCACGCCATATCGTTGTGCTTCGCGGCGAATGAATTCAACCACGCGCGCAATCGGCGTTTCATGGAAGTTGGTGAGGTTCATTGAAACCTGCGCGCGTCCATCTACAAGCAAGCCAAGGCCTTTGACATAACGCAGACCGCCTGAAGATTGACGAACTGCCTTGGCAATTTTCTTGGCAATATCCACATCTTCAGTGGTGAGATACACATTGAAGGCAACCAACGGATTGCGTGCGCCGATAATGGACGCACCTGCCTTGGGAAGTTTGCTAGGGCCGAAATCTGGCTTGCGGCTTGGGTCGGTTTCAATGACTGCCTTAAGTCCTTCGTATTGACCTTTGCGAACGTTCTCTAAATTGGTTCGTTCGGGACGAGTAGCCGCCGCCTCATACAAATAGACGGGGATACTGAGCTCGCCTCCGACACGCTGACCCAACCTTTGGGCAATTGCGATGCAATCTTCCATAGTTGCGCCACTGAGCGGAACGAAAGGAATCACATCTGCGGCGCCGAGGCGTGGATGTGCGCCTGTGTGCGCATCGAGGTCAATCAACTCGGAAGCGGTCTTGATGGCGCGGAAAGCGGCTTCTTCCACACCAGCGGGCGTGCCCGCAAACGTGAGCACGGTGCGGTTATGATCGAGGTCGGAGGAACGGTCAAGCATTTTCACTTCGCTGACCGATTGGATGGCAGCGACAATCTGGTCGATGACTTCAGGTCGGCGCGCATCGGAAAAGTTAGGGATACATTCAATGAGTTGGGTCATGGGGTCTCTTGGTTTGATGGTTTTGTATTTAGAATGTGTGAAAGTTGAAGCTCGGTAATTATAAGGGTTTTGAGAAGAAAGAGGAAAGAAGAAAATATATTTTTGAAGATAGTACTTGTGTACCTATCTTTGATGGATGTATCTTTATTCACTTTATGCTATACTTTTTAACGACGTGGGGGACACCCGTTTGGACGAACAGGCGCATCCCCCGAAAAGCAACCCTTTTTTTTCATAGCCGAAGGAGGCATCTATGAGCGTGAAATATAACGTCGTCGAGCGTGGGAATCCGTCCAATCGTGAAGCACCCAAGAAGTTTTATCCATCCATTGCATCCACGGGGCGCAAAACCTTGCGTCAACTGGCTGGCCGCATTTCGGAGATTTCCACGGTATCTAGTGCAGATACTATGGCCGTCCTCGAAGCCTTGCTGACCGTCATTCCGCAGGAACTGGCCTCGGGCAATGTGGTGGAGTTGGGTGACTTTGGGAATTTCTGGTTAAAGGCCAATTCAGAAGGGGCAGATACCGCCGATGCAGTACGTGCCACCCAGATTACCACCTTGTTACCGCGATTTAATGCGGGCAAGGAATTCAAAAAAGTATTGGCTACCGTTGAATATGAAAAGGGCGTTTTGGTAAGCACTCCGCCCGAAGATTAAGGTTCAGTACGGAAACCTCTCTAGGAAAGAATTACATCCTCCCTAGAGAGGTTTTTAATTCTTCCTAGTTCTGTTTAAAGTTATTCTTTTATCATCAGCTATAATATTATGATTCGGTCACCATTAAGTTTATTGACAAGGGACATTTCGTATGCCGACACCATTTGACACTTATATCACCAGCATTGAAAAAGATATTAAAGGTGGAAAAGCCACCGAGTATACCTATCGCTCTGCCCTTGAAACTTTAATGGAATCAATGGCACGTGGAATTGCAGCTTCCAATGACCCCAAACATATTGAATGTGGCGCACCCGATTTTATTGTGGAAAAGGGTAAAGTTCCGCTTGGGTATGTAGAAACAAAAGATGTCGGTGTTGACCTGAACAAGATTGAAAAAAGCGACCAGATGAAACGCTATTTAACAGCGTTGAACAACTTGGTTTTGACAGATTATCTGGAATTTCGTTGGTATGTGAATGGCGAGAAAAAACTAACCTTTCGCATTGCAGATATTGGAACAAAAGGGAAACTAACCATCCAATCACAGGCAGAAGAAAATATCACGAACTTATTCCGTGATTTCTATGCCACAGAAACTCCCACAGTTTCCACTCCAAAAGACCTGGCCTCACGGTTGGCAGGAGTCACCCATTTTATCCGTGACCGTATCACAGATGCTTTGCAAGGTGGAGATGAAAGCATTCAAAAAGCCTTACAAGCCCGCTATAACGCCTTTCGTGAACTGTTATTGCCCGCGCTGAAACCCGAAGAATTTGCAGACCTGTACGCACAGGCCATGACGTATGGATTGTTCGCCGCCAAACTCAGCGCCCCCGAAGGCGATAAATTCTCACTGACCACTGCCTATCAGTACTTGTTTGGCAACAAATTCCTGCGCCGTTTGTTTTCAGATGTGAGCGAGGAATTGGATGAAATTGACATCATCCGTCCATACTTGTTGGATATTGTTTCTTTGCTCAACCGCGCAGACTTCGTCAGTATCCTTGCTGATTTTGGCAAACGCACCCGCACCGAAGACCCCGTTGTACATTTCTATGAAACCTTTCTGGCCGCCTATGACCCAAAACTGCGCGAAAGCCGCGGCGTGTACTATACGCCTGAACCCGTTGTACAGTTTATCGTTCGTTCTGTAGATGAATTGCTCAAGACTCGATTTGGCAAGTCATGGGGGTTAGCTGATTCAAGTGTGAAAGTACTAGACCCCGCTACGGGTACAGGAACCTTCCTGTACTATGTCATTCAACAAATTCATGAAGAAGTAGTTACCAACCGCAAACAAGCAGGACAATGGGCAACAAAGAGCAAAGAATTGCTTTCCCGTATTTTCGGCTTTGAATTATTAATTGCGCCATACGTCGTCTCGCACTTAAAACTTGGCCTGCTTCTAAAAACCTTGGGCGCGCCCCTCACTGGCAAAGACGACCGCCTGCATGTCTTCCTGACCAACACTTTGGAAGAAGGCTTAACCCGTGCCGAGCAATGACAAGGCTTGGGACATTACATCGCCGAAGAAGCCTCAGATGCCGCACACGTCAAGAAGCAAGAAGATATTATGGTGGTATTGGGCAATCCGCCATACTCTAAAGTTTCTGTTAATCAAGGCGAGTGGATTGATAGTTTGTTACGAGAGTACTACTTTGTAGATGGTTCGCCCTTGGGTGAGCGTAATCCAAAATGGTTACAAGATGATTATGTCAAGTTTATTCGTTTCGGCGAGTGGCGTATTGAACAGACTGGTCATGGTATTCTAGCTTTTATTACCAACCACGGTTACTTAGACAATCCTACTTTTCGCGGTATGCGCCGACACTTAATGGAGACATTTGATGAAATCCATGTGCTGGATTTGCACGGCAACAGCAAGAAGAAAGAGCAAGCGCCCGATGGTGGTAAAGATGATAATGTCTTTGATATTCAGCAAGGTGTAGCTATTATTTTGGCAATTAAGCATCAAGAGAGAGAGAACAAAGGTCTATACCACGCCCATATATGTGGGTCACGCGACAGCAAATATACCTCTCTCAATTCATCAAGTGTAAGCACCTTACAATGGAAAGCATTGGAACCAACCGCACCGCATTACCTTTTTATTCCACAAAATACAGAACTTAAGCCTGAATATGAAAGGGGATGGCCTGTTACAGAAGTTTTCGGTACTTATGCAAGTACAGTAACTACTGCCAGAAACGACTTTTCAATGGCTTTCAACTCTGATACATTAGTAAATCGAATAAAAGACTTGATCGACAAGAACAAGAGTGATCAAGAACTACAAACAAAATACGAATTGAAAGATGTTTCATATTGGACACTCTCTGGTGCAAGAAAAGAACTGCAAAAAATAAGAGAAATCGATAGATACGTGAAACAGTATTGTTACCGACCATTTGATTTCCGATATGTTTATTATCATGAAGCAGTATGCGAGCGATTACGCTACGATGTTATGCGACATATGGAAAATGAAAACCTTGCTTTCTTAACACATCGTCCGCAATCACCAAAGGAATTTACTTATGCGTATTGCACAACTATGATTGGTGACCAAAATGTTGCCGCCAACAAAACGGGTGGCGGCGGTAATAGCTTCCAATTCCCAATATACACATACACTACACCTCAAGAAACGGTGGGCACACTCTTTGCCCAAACTGAAATCACCCGCAAAGCCAATCTTGCGCCTGCCTTCGTCTCTGCCTTTGCCGAGAAGCTCAAATTGAAATTCATTGAAGATGGTCAGGGAGATTTAAGAGTCACCTTTGGCCCCGAAGATGTCTTTTACTATGCTTATGCCGTCTTTCATAATCCCACCTACCGCACGCGCTACGCTGAATTCCTCAAAATCGATTTCCCGCGCCTACCGCTCACCAGTGACAAAAAACTCTTTGCCAAACTGGTCGAGAAAGGTAAGGAACTGGTTGAACTGCATTTGCTCAAATCCGCAAAGGTAGAAGAGTTTATTACCGCCTTCCCCATCTCTGGCGATAATAAAGTAGAAAAGGTCAATTACGAGAAGAATAAAGTTTGGATCAATGCCAGTCAATACTTTGACGGCGTCCCAGAGAATGTTTGGGAATTTCAGGTAGGCGGCTACCAAGTCTGCGAGAAGTGGCTGAAAGACCGCAAAGAACGCACTCTCTCAGGAGAAGATATTAATCATTACCAGCGCGTCGTGGTATCTCTAAAAGAGACGATTCGATTGATGAAAGAAATTGATAAGTCCATTGTCAACTGGCCGATGGAGTAACAGGAACATTCTATGCCTACACTAATCAGTATCATAACAAATTTGTTTTTCGTAATTCTTGGAATATTAATAACTCCATACGTAGATGGTTTTCGAAAGAAAATTTCAAAATCTTTCAAGAAGAAATCTGAATTGAAGAGAAAGATTTTTGAAAACACAGTTCAGTTTATCCTGAACAATCCACACGAAGAAATTATCTTAAGAATTAGAGTAAGTCAACAGAGTACATTAATAATGCTTGGCTTAGTAGCTGGCGTATTACTGACAGCAATAAATAATACAGCCACTATACTATTTGGTTATATAATTACTTCAATCGCTCTATACGGTAACTACAAGGTGGAAAAACTCCAAAAAATCATCTACAAAGTTAATGAGCACAAGAATAAAACAAATCCAGAAATTGACCTAGATTTACATATATCGAAAAATAAAGATGGTTGATTAAGTGGAGAACACAAATCATGACAGACGAATTCTACAAAATAATCCTAACATCATCTATCACTCTTTGCGGTGGCGTCCTAACACTCGTTGCAGGACAGGTTCTGATAAAGTTCTTAATCGAGCCTTTCCAAAATTATGTAAAACTCATTGCTGAAATTGCTGATTCTTTAGTGTTTTACGCAAATGTTGGCGGGTCTGAAATGCAAAATTATTACCTCTCACAATTAGCAACACTGAAAAAAGAAGAGGGTACAGATATTCAGAAAGAATTTTCAAAAGAGAGATTAAAAGCAATTATTACCAACGACATAAATAAAAGAGAGGAGGCAAAAACTATCTTTCGGCAACAAGCAAGTAGATTAATGGGAGCAGTCAATATGATTCCACTATATAGTTTTTGGGCATTTTGGGGAATTGCCCCAAAGCGTAAACTCATAAATAATGCTTCGGCAAACTTAATAGGTCTTTCCAATTCAACCAGCAATGAAGACTCTAAAGACAGGAGAATAAAGGAAATCGCTAAAAACTTAAGACATTAAAGTGTTATCAGAGCGCTACGGAAAGGAAATAAAAGGAAAAACAATAGAGATGTTCAAAAGATTATCTTTAAGCCTCTTGTCTATTGGAGCAATTCTGATTTTCATAGCCCGAATGGCTGAATACTCACTAACTTCTGCTATATATATTGGCGGAATTCTTTTGATTATTCCATCTCTTATATGGTTAATAATAGAAATATATAAACAGATAACAAACAACAATTTTTAACCATTTAATTCTTTTATCACATTGCCCATAAAGACCCCAGCAATCTTTGCAATTGATTCAAACGTTTGCGGCAACTCCTTCTTTTCCATTTCTACTTTTGTTTTGTCCCACACGGCATTGTTTCTTATTAACTCAAGATAATCATAACCACTTGATGATATATTACCAATCGCAAAAACCTGAATCACACCATCTCCGTATGATGCTTTATAAGACTTAATAAATCCTTGTTGATAGAGTAAATCACAATGCTCTGCAATTGTCGGCATATCATAACCATCAATCTCTAACCCCCAAATAGATCCTTCTCCAGGTTTGTACTGTTCTTCAATCGCAAAGAGAATTTTTCTTATTAAATCCATGTCACGTTTCATTCAGGCCTCCTTATTTGCACTAAAAGTATAGCATATTTGAAATAAATTCAAGGATTTAAACAAGAATGTATACTAAAAAACTTCTTACAATCTTCTTTACACTTATAAGCATTCTTGCTTGCAGCCTTCTCGCTACTCCAGAGCCACCTGGGGTAGGAGAAAAAGCAGAGCTTGGTTATGCTGCTTGCGAGCCAATCATCACAGCCTTGGCAAAATATCAGGCAGATACAGCTAGCTATCCTGAAACCTTGGATGAACTTGTCCCTGCTTACCTCACCACTCTCCCTACAGAGGTCAACGGTGAATCAATAAATTATTCCAAAACAGGAGGGGAGTATTCCCTCTCATTTCACTATGTGGGGCCAGGCATGAATACTTGCACCTATACGCCGAAAAACAAATGGCAGTGTTCGGGCGCGTATTAAACTATAATCAACCCCATTATGGAAAAATCCCGTTTAGAAGCCTTTAGTGATGGCGTCTTTGCCATCGTCATCACCTTACTAATTTTAGATATTCGTTTCCCCGAAGTCCCTTATAGTCAATTCAAAGCCACTTTAATCTCTGTCCTTCCGCGCATTTTGGCTTATGTGATGAGCTTTATTATCATTGGATTGTATTGGGTCATTCATCATAACTCCATGCATGCAATTAAGAAAACAGATCGCGGCTTCCTATGGTTGAACATTCTGCTGTTGTTATTCGTGAGCTTTATTCCCTTCCCGACTTCCCTGTTAGGACGTTATCCGTTTCAAGGTGGACCGATTATTTTTTACGGCATCACTTTGATTGCCTGTAACCTCACAGGGTACATCATGTTGGTGTATGTCTATTATCATCCGCAATTGGCAGTCTCTGAATTCAGCAAACAATATATGCGGAGTCATACGCCAAACTATATCTTTGTCAACGGCTCGTATCTTGCCGCAATGGCATTGGCAAATTCTTTTCCGCTCTTAAGTTATCTAATTTATATTGCTGTGGTCATTCTTATTATTGTCTTCCTCCCCAAACGAGATGATGGTATTAATTATCAAGGAGAATAATTGACACTAATCCTTTTTGACTTTGACGGTGTGCTTGCTGACACCTTGGATGACCTCATCAAGTTTGGACAAGAAACTTGCAACGAGTTAGGTGTGCGCCATCATGTCGTTAAAGAAGATTTAAGCACACTAGAAGTCATGTCTTTTTCCACTTATGGAAAGCAGCTTGAAGTCCCTGACCATTTAATTGAAGAATTTGTAAAAAGATGTCTTGCCAAGGTCGCAGGAAAAGAGTCTCCGCCTGAGATTTTTACAGGGCTGGCAGAAGTCATTAGAAACTTATCTGTCAATAACACACTTGGTATTGTCACCACCAATTCAGCTCAAAATGTAAAACTTTTTCTCTCTAAACATGATCTGGAAGAATGTTTCCGTGAAATTTATGGCGTTGAGCAGCCAGGTAGTAAGGCGGAGAAAATTTCAAAGGCACGGAATCAGTTTGCAGCGGCGGGTGAAGCGGTGTTTATGATTGGCGATTCAATGAGTGACATCCGCGCTGCAATTGAGGCTTCCGTAATAAGCATCGGCGTTGGCTGGGGACATCAAAGTGTGGAGATGTTAATCCGCGCGAAGGCTGACAAGATTGTTGACTCACCTAAAGAGTTAATGAAAATTTTCAAGTAATAAAAATCCCACTACTCAGTGGGATTTTTATTACTTGAAATCTAAAAAGAATATGTTATTCCTGTGAGTTTCTCAGAGACTTCCCATAATTGCTTCGCCAAGGATTCATCGTACGATTTATCGTTAGACTTCACCTTCATAGGATACCCGCGCATCCCACCTGACGGGCCGATATAGTCACAACCATTGACTTGAGAATCCACAGCAGCAAAAAGCATAGGCAACGCCCCCATTTCCTGAGATTGAGCAACTAGTGTATTCGCAAGCCTCATCATCCAAAGTGAAAACTTGGAACCTTCCATTTGTGGGCCAGCAATTTGTAAATTCGTTGCCGCATACCCTGGATGGCAGCTGACGCTAATCAATTTTTCACCCGCCGTGCTTAAGCGGCGCTGTAATTCATAAGCAAAAAGTAGGTTGGAAAGTTTGCTTTGAGCGTACGCTCCCCAACGATCATATGTCTTCTGCCATTGCAAATCATCAAAGTGGATATCACCAGAGACATGTACACCACTACTTACGGTTACGATCCGAGCGTTTGGCGTCGCTTTCAAGATGGGCAGAAGCAATCCAGTCAAGGCGAAATGGCCAAGGTGATTGGTGCCAAATTGCATTTCAAACCCATCTGCTGTTCTACGCTCGGGCAATGCCATCACACCTGCGTTATTGATCAGGATATCTAAATGTTTATGCTTGGCAAGAAATGTCTGCGCAAAACTTCGCACGCTCTTCAGGTCTGCTAAATCAAGAGCCATAACCTCAACTTGTGCTTGCGGATATTTTTGACGAATGGCATTTGCCGCTTCTTCGCCTCGATCTACACTGCGAACTGCTAAAACTACATCGGCATTTTTGCCAGCCAAGGCCAAAGCCGCTTCGTGTCCAATTCCACTATTTCCACCAGTTACAATCACCAACTTCCCTTGTTGGTTGGGAATATCATTCTGTGTCCATCGACTACTCATTTTATTTCTCCATTCAAATTAATCAAAATTCCAACATCAGCCCAGACAATACTACACTCGGATTTATTACACGATATAATCCCCGTTCCTATGAACAAATCATCTTTTGACCTTGTTATCTTCGATTGTGATGGCGTACTTGTTGACAGCGAACCACTTGCCAACCGCGTATATGTTCAAATGTTGTCGGAATATGGCTATCAAGTTAATTATGAAGAATACCTTCATCGGTTTTCTGGCGCAGCCATTGTTTCCCGATTGGAAGTCACATCCAAACAATTGAACTGGACTCCACCTGTAGACTTTTACCCCATTTTCAACAAACGTTTATCTGTATTAACAGAAAAAGAACTCAAACCTGTCGAAGGTATTCACGCCTTGCTCGACAGCTTATCTGTTCCTGTTTGTATTGCATCCAATGGCAGTCGCAAAGAAGTACAGCTTCGATTAAGAATCGCCAACCTTACGAAATATTTTGGGGAAGCCATCTTTAGTGGATTGGAAGTTTCGAATCCCAAGCCTGCTCCCGACGTATATTTGGCAGCGGCAAACGCATTTAACATCCCCCCGCATCGCTGTGTGGTCGTCGAGGATAGCGTTCTAGGTGTTACTGCTGGGGTACGTGCTGGAATGACAGTTTATGGGCATGCCGCTTGCACCGATGCAGACTCTTTACAAAGAGCAGGTGCAATTCCATTCAAGACCATGATGGAACTGAAAAATATCCTCACCGAGAATGAATGATGAACACACTTGAAACCGAGCGTCTACACATTCGCGAATTTACTACTGACGATGCAGATTTTATTTTTGAGCTCTTAAATGACCCCTCTTTTATCAAAAACATTGGTGACAGAAATATCCGCTCAGTAGAGGATGCACAACGCTATATCCTTAATGGACCTGTAACCAGCTATGCAAAAAATGGATTTGGTCTCGGCCTCGTCATTCTCAAATCAACAGGCGAATCCATTGGCATGTGTGGATTAATCAAACGGGATGCACTGGAAAATGTAGATATTGGATACGCATTCCTGCCAAAATATTGGCACAATGGCTACGCGGTTGAATCCGCAATGGCAATGAAAAATTTTGCAAAAGACGTTGTCAAATTAAAACATTTGGTTGCGATTGTAGATCCTGCAAATCAGGATTCCATTCGCGTGATTGAGAAAATCGGTCTCCATTTTGAAAAAATGATTAGGCTATCAGAAGATGATATTGAACTAAAATTGTTTTCAACTCATCTGTAACTCGTATAATCGTCAAATCTGTTTATCAATAGAGGAAATATGTTCACTGAAATTAAACACTTAACAACCGAAGAACTCGAAGCAGGCTTGGAACAGATTCGTTCTTCGCCCAAAGACAATGGAACTCTTGAATTAATCGTTCGCCGTCCACAAATCGGTGAGCGTGAGGCATTGCAGGAAGGCGAACTAAATATCATCGATGGCCTTATAGGAGACAATTGGAAGGCACGAGGTAGTTCTCGCATGGAAGATGGCTCGGCTCATCCCGACATGCAATTGAATATTATGAATGCCCGCACTATTGCCCTGCTCGCCCAACAAAAAGAGCGCTGGCAATTGGCTGGAGATGAATTATTCATCGACATGGATTTAAGTGAAGAGAATTTACCCGCTGGCACAAAACTGGCAATTGGTGAAGCGATTATCCAAGTCACGGCCGAACCGCACAACGGTTGTAAAAAGTTTTCCGAGAGATTTGGACAGGATGCGATTAAGTTCGTCAACTCCCCAGTCGGGAAACAATTACATCTACGTGGCATCAACGCCAAAGTGATTCAAAATGGGAAAATTCGCGTCGGTGATACTGCAAGAAAAATTAAATAATTATCAACATTCAAACGGAGCTCAAAAATGCAATATCGTGAACTAGGACGAACAGGCTGGAAAGTTTCCAGCATCAGTTTTGGCGCATGGGCCATTGGCGGCACTTGGGGAACAGTGGACGATACAGATTCGATTGCCGCCTTGCATACAGCCCTAGACAATGGCGTAAATTTTTTTGATACTGCCGATGTCTATGGGGATGGACATAGCGAAAAATTATTAGCCAAACTTCGCAAGGAACGCAAAGAAAAATTTTATATTGCAACCAAGGCTGGCCGCCGTTCAAATCCACATATCGCTGGCAGCTACAACCGCGAAAATCTCACCTCGTATGTCGAGCGTAGTTTAAAAAATCTCGAAACTGATTCCTTGGACCTACTCCAACTTCACTGCCCACCTACTGAAGTGTATTACATGCCTGAAGTCTTTGGCATTCTCGATGACTTGACGCAAGCAGGTAAGATTCAACATTATGGTGTCAGTGTCGAAAAAGTGGAAGAAGCTTTAAAGGCTATTGAATATCCCAATGTAAAAACAGTACAAATCATCTTCAATATTTTTAGACAACGGCCGAATGATTTGTTCTTCAAAGAAGCACTTCGACGAAAGATTGGAATTCTGGCACGCCTCCCACTTTCCTCAGGCATGCTTTCTGGAAAATTAACATCCACCACCCGTTTCGACTCTGATGACCATCGCGCCTTCAATCGCAATGGAGAATCCTTCGATCGCGGTGAGACTTTCTCAGGCCTTGATTATGAGACTGGATTAAAAGCAGTTGAGTCTCTGCGTGGAATCATTCCAAATGGAATGACCATGGCAGAATTTGCTTTGCGCTGGATTTTGATGTTTCCCGCTGTTACTTGCGCCATCCCAGGAGCCAAACGTCCAAGCCAGGTAATTGAAAATGTCAAAGCTGCAGACCTGCCTGAGATTTCTGAGTCAGTCATGGCAAAGGTCGAAGCGCTATACAACGAACAAGTCAAACCACAAGTTCAACATTACTGGTAGAGAACACTATGAAAGCAATCCGTTTTATCGGGCCAAAGCAACCTTTAGAAATGCAAGATATCCCTGTCCCAGAAATTGGTGATCGTGATATTTTGGTAAAAGTCAAAGCCGCGGGCATCTGTCACTCCGACGCTCATTATCGAGCAGGAATTTCACCTGTACGCCCCATCCCATTGACTTTGGGACATGAAGTGGCAGGAGTTGTTGAAAAAATTGGCAGCCAAGTAACCAATGTAAAAATTGGTGAACGAGTCTGTCTACATTACAACCTAACCTGCGGAGATTGTTATTATTGCGCCACAGGTAATGATCAGTTCTGTGAAAAAGTTTTGATGCTGGGCCATTACACAAACGGTGGTTATGCAGAATACATTGCTGTGCCCGCGCGGAACGCCATCCACCTGCCTGACGAAATTCCTTTTGAACAAGGCGCCACGTTGATGTGTGCATCTGCTACTGCGTTTCACGCGCTCAAAAAGAGTCGGCTTAAGGCAGGCGAACGTGTCGCTATCTTTGGTGCAGGCGGGTTGGGACAATCGGCCGTGCAACTGGCAAAAGCCTTTGGTGCACTTGAAGTCTATGCAGTGGATATCAATGAAGAGAAATTAAAACTTGCGGCAATGTATGGAGCTATTACCGTCAATGGAAAAAACACAAATGCAGTTGAAGAAATCAAAAGACTCACAAATGGCAAAGGCGTAGATGTCGCAATCGAAATGATTGGTTTACAACAAACCATGAAACAGGCCATTCAAGTGGCAGGCGTGATGGCACGCGTGGTCGTCGTTGGTCTATCCAACAAGCCAATCGAAATTGATACCTATAATGAAATCCTCGGCAACGAGGTGGAATTGATTGGCTCAAACGATCATCATTTACAAGAACTTCCTTTACTCGTTGAGATGGCACGTAAAAAGGTTTTAGACACTTCCCGCATTGTGACTAAAACTGTTCCTTTGGATGCAGAAGAAATTAATGAAGTTTTGGATAATCTTGAAAAATTTGGCAGCGATGTAAGAACAGTCATTGTCCCATAATGTCTTTACGTAGAAAGTAATATGAAAAAATCAGTTGCGATCATCGGTGGTGGACCTGCAGGGTTAATGGCTTCAGAAGTGTTAGTTCAAGGCGGCATGCAAGTGAATGTGTACGACTCCATGCCCTCACTGGGACGAAAATTCCTCATGGCTGGCAAGAGCGGGCTCAACATCACACACTCTGAACCGTATGAAAAATTTGTCACACGGTATGGTGCCAGGCAAAAAGAAATTGAAACTCATCTAAAAAATTTCACACCTGACGATCTACGGAACTGGGCCAAAGAGCTGGGAGTTGAGACCTTCGTTGGCACATCGGGCAGAGTCTTTCCGAAGGAGATGAAAGCCAGCCCTCTGCTTCGTGCGTGGTTAAAGCGCTTGCAAAATGCAGACGTTAACTTTCACCTACGTCATCATTGGAAGGGCTGGCAAAATGATTTTCTCGTTTTCGATTCGCCTGAAGGAGAAATCAAAATCAAACCCGATGCTACAGTGTTGGCTCTCGGCGGTGCGAGTTGGCCGAAACTCGGTTCGCGTGGAGAATGGGTCTCGTGGCTTGAACAAGTTGGGGTTAAGGTGGAAGCGTTCCGTCCCGCCAATTGCGGCTTTGTTGTCAATTGGTCAAAACTTTTTAGCGAAAAATTCCACGGCCAACCCATCAAATCTGTAGTTTTGTCATTTGAAGATTTTAAACAACAAGGCGAGTTTATTGTGACAAAGACAGGCGTAGAAGGAAGCCTCGTATACGCGGCTTCTTCAAGGCTACGGGATGCACTTCAATCAACAGGAAGTGCGGCGCTCACACTGGACCTTGCGCCTGATTCTTCACGAAAAAAATTGATTCACGCTTTATCAAAACCACGTGGTTCCCGATCAATGACCAGCCATCTTGAAAAAACGATTGGCTTCAAAGGTGTAAAAATCGGTCTGTTATATGAGTTTGTTTCAAAAGAAGATTTTTCAAACACAGAAAAACTAGCTGATGCTATTAAAGCATTGCAAATACCAGTGATTGCAACCAGCCCAATCGAAAAAGCCATCAGTAGCGCGGGTGGAATTAATTTTGAAGAACTCAATGCAAACTTGATGCTCAAAAAAATTCCTGGCGTTTTTTGTGCAGGCGAAATGCTCGACTGGGAGGCCCCCACAGGCGGCTATTTGCTCACAGCTTGTTTTGCTACTGGGCGAGGTGCAGGTCGCGGCACACTGGCGTGGTTAAGTTTATAATCTGGGCTATGAATATTCCAGATAAAATCATCACACTTTCTGAACTCAAAAGAAATACAGGCGAACGGGGCTCGCGTATGTGGCTCGCCCATGAGGGCATCGTGTATGATGTCACCGATTGTCCCAAGTGGCGCACAGGCATGCACGAGTTTTTGCATTTTCCAGGCCAGGATCTCACCAGTGAAATGCCAGATGCTCCACATGAAGACGAAGTCTTCAAACATGATTGTGTAAAAATCATTGGCAGGTTGGAAAGTTCAAATATCTAAATTTTTAAATAAAATTTCAACAAGGATCTAAATTATGACTTCTTTAAAATGGTGGCAAACCGCTGTGTTTTATCAAATCTATCCGCGTTCTTTTGCAGATGGAAACGGCGATGGCATTGGCGACTTCAAAGGTATTACTGAAAAACTAGACTATCTTGTCAGCCTTGGCATAGATGCACTCTGGCTTTCTCCACATTTTCCTTCTCCCAACTGGGATTGCGGATATGACATTTCAGACTATGAAAATGTAGCTCCAGAATATGGAACACTTGATGATTTCAAAACTTTCCTTAAAGAAGCACACAAACGAAATTTGCGCGTCATTCTGGACCTTGTGCTGAATCACACCTCCGATGAGCATCCATGGTTCCTTGAGTCAAAAACCAGCCGCACCAACCCCAAAGCGGATTGGTATGTTTGGAAAGATACACCGCCCAACAACTGGCAATCCTGCTTTGATGGTGATGCCTGGACATACGCACCTGAAAGAAATCAATATTATTATCACTTCTTCATGAAGCAACAACCCGATTTGAACTGGCATAACCCAGAAGTCAAAGAAGCAATGTGGAATGCAGTCCGCTTCTGGTTGGATTTGGGTGTTGACGGCTACCGTCTCGACGCCATCGGCACTATCTTTGAAGACCCAAACCTAACGCCACATGATATTCCCATGACTTTGGCAGAAATCCGCCGTGCACAGGAAATGGCAACCACCCCTGAAGAAAAAGAAAAAATCGGCAAACAATGGGAAGCGATGTTCAAGTACCAAGTTGACCAGCCAGGGGTTCATGAGCTCATGAAGGAACTACGAACGGTTATGGACGAGTACGAAGACCGCATGTTAGTGGGAGAAGATGAAAATATTACTTATATGGGAAATGGGAGTGATGAGCTTCAATTGGTATTCAATTTCCAATTAATGAAAGAAGCCAAAATGACCCCAACCATCATTCGAAAAAATCAACAAGACCGACTGCAACAGCTAGATAGTTTGTCCGTTGAAAGAGGTTGGCCTTGCAACACCCTTGGGAATCATGATCGATCTCGGATTCACAGTTCATATGGTGACAAAATCCATGATGCCCAATTGGCTCGGCTAAATGCCGCTTTAATGTTGACATTAAAAGGTACTCCCTTTTTATACAATGGTGAAGAAATCGGAATGACTGATTACTTGGTCGAAGATATTTCTCAAGTCAAAGATACGATGGGCTCCTGGTACTATCACACCATCGTCACGGAAATGGGTGTTCACCCTGAGGAAGCTTTATTCCGCACTGCTGAAATGACTCGAGACAAAAACCGAACTCCAATGCAATGGTCAAATAATGCCAATGCAGGGTTTTCTCCCGATGGCATCAAAACCTGGCTTCCCATTAATCCGAACTATAAAGATGGTATTAATGTACAAGATCAGGAACATAACCCACCTTCCATATTGAGCTACTATAAACATCTCTTACGCATTCGAAAAGAATCTCCTGCTTTAAAAACAGGGGAATATATTCCCTTACATACAACAGCGTTGGAATATTTTGCGTTTTTACGTCAATCGGCTGAACAGACAGTGTTGGTTATTTTAAATTATTCCAACAGGCCTATTGATTTAGATTTCACTTCTTCTGAAGAAATCCAAAATTCTAGTTTACGAACTTTGTTCACCAGTGCTGAAAGACGTACTGAAAAATTTAACTCAAAATTTAAAATTGGCGCGTTTGAGGTTCTGATTGCAGAAGTTGAGCGAAAATAAGGAGAAAGGTCCGCAAAAAGCTCCAAAAAAATTTGTAGTTCTTTGCGGACGCATCTTTCGTGATACAGACCCACAATACTTTCCGTCAGCACAGTATCGCGGGAGAACCCTTCGTTTTTGTACCGATTCCTGCCTTGGTGCTTTTTTGGCAGACCCTGACCTCTTTTATAAAGTTCACCGAAATTCGGAGAAAAATAAGGTTTCTGAATGACAAACTACTTCCAAGTTGGAGACCATGCGCTATATCAAGGGATATATGAAAATCGCGTCTGGTATGCTCAATCTGTTGTAGTGGTCAAAGACACTGCAGAAGAAACTGCTCTGGCTGTATATCCTGACGTCGAATGTATGGCTCCAAGTGGCTATATAAGAGGCCGTCAAACATGGAATCGTTGGCAAGATTATCTGACAGGACATTGGGATTTACAACCGTATCACTGGCACACCAATCGTTTCCTTGTATTGTTGTATCCAGAAAAGTATTACTCCATTAATCTGATGTGGAATCATGCTGAAAATCGATTCCTTTGTTATTATATTAACTTTCAACTTCCCTTTCAAAGAACAAATTTAGGATTCAAGACACTGGATTTGGAAATTGATCTTGTCATCAACCCCGATTTCAGTTGGCATTGGAAAGATGAAGAAGATTACGAAGAAGGTGTTCGATTAAAAATCATCCAATCCGAATGGGTTGAGCAAATTGAGCTTGCCAAGCAAGATGTTTTTGAAAAGCTAAAACAAAATCAATACCCTCTGAATCAGGACTGGCTCAACTGGCATCCTGATGAAAAGTGGGATCTTCCCAAGCTCCCTGCCAACTGGCATCAAGTTTAGAGGTAAATCTTATGGTTTCTCCAAGAAAAACAATCGAGTACGACAGATATGAATTTAAAAAATGGGAACATCACGATTCTGAGACCATTGTAGAGACACCTGTCTCGCTGACTGTCAACGGTCAGGTGTGGATTACTTTCATGTGCACCCCCATTCACTTGGAAGCGCTATCTGTGGGATTTTTATATAACGAAGGAATTATCAAAAGCATGGACGAAGTCGCAGACGCCAGAGTTTGTGAGCATGGTGACAATGTAGACGTCTGGCTAAACCACGCGGCAGAGCAACCAACAAATTGGCGTAGAACTTCTGGCTGTACAGGCGGCATGACTGCGGTTGATTTACTAGCGAAGCCAAATGTCAATTTTGGAGAAAACAAATTTACTGTTCAGCCTGATGCGATTATGGAACTCGTCGAAAAGTTATTCGAGTCGCAAGAGTTGTATCGTGACACAGGCGGTGTACATACATCTGCTTTGAGTGATGGAGAAAAAGTAATTGTCGCAGCAGATGATATTGGACGGCATAACACATTGGATAAAATTGCAGGGTTATGTTTAATGAATAACCTATGGCCTGAAAATCGTGTTCTGATTACCACGGGGAGAATTAGCTCGGAAATGTTACAAAAATCCGCGCAACTTAATGCGCCCATTCTGATCTCGCGCACTTCCCCGAGTTCTCTTTCGATTGAAATGGCTGAACGATATGGAATTACGTTAATTGGGTATGCCAGGAAACATCGCTTTAATGTATATTCAAATAAGCAACGCATCAGACAAGAATAAGCAAATAAAAATTTGCTCAAAGAAATAACTCATCTTTGAAAAGATACTTGAAAGCCACCTTTGAGGTGGCTTTTTCTGTCGTTTTCTCTTTTTACTATATCCTTTGGTAAAATCACGCCCATGTCTTTCTGTAAATTTGTCGCTAGCTTCTTTCTTGTCTCCATTCTTTCTAGTTGTGCACCTGCCACCGTCGAACCTATTGCATTTCCTACGTATGATCCTTTTCTACCGATCACCACAGGTACACCCACACTACCACCTGGCTTCCCAACCCTTACATTAACAAGCCCTCCTACATCCACGCGGGAGCCAACTCCAACCCGCGCTCCAATAACAGTATCCCCTGTATACACCCCTATCAATATCGAGACAGCGATAACACCCACACCCGATGAGTTGCGCATCTTACCAACCCCGAGGCAGGATGCAACACAATATACAGTTCAATCTGGAGACACGCTTGGAGGAATTGCGTCATTACGGCATCAGCATAGAGACTTTAATGGGATCAAACCAGATTACGGATCCGATCAGTTGTCAGTTGGGCAGGTGTTAAATGTCCCTGCACCCAATCCAATTGGTTCAACATCTGCATTTAAGATGATCCCTGATTCAGAGTTAGTTAATGGTCCTGCAGCAATCTATTTCAACATCAACGATTTTGTTCAAAGTCAAAAAGGGTATCTCGCAAGTTACGAACAGGATGTAAATGGCATCACCTTATCAGGATATGAAATTATCTACATTGTCTCACGCAATTATTCAGTTAACCCTCGTTTGTTACTGGCTTTACTTGAATATCAAAGCGGCTGGGTTACCAACCCAGAACCATTCAACACTTCTTATCCAATGGGCTTGCTAGACGAAGGTCATTACGGACTGTATCGTCAACTCACCTGGGCAGCAAATACCCTTAATCGTGGCTATTATTTATGGCGCGCAAATGCCATTTCAACTGTTGTACTTAATGATGGAAGTGTAGCCCCGCTTGATCCAACTATTAATGCTGGGACAGCAGCCCTTCAATATTTCTTTGCACAGTTAGACGATCGCGCCACATGGGAAACTGACTCTGGCCCTACAGGTTTACTTTTAACCTATTACGTATTCTTCGGAAACCCATTTGATTTGGCCATCGAGCCATTAGTTCCGAGTTCTTTACAACAACCTACGTTGACTCTTCCATTTGACAAAGGTCAAACTTGGTATTTCACTGGTGGCCCACATGGCGGTTGGGATGCTGGCTCTGCCTGGGCTGCATTGGATTTTGCTCCAGTAGGAGATAACGGAAATTGTCTTGCCAGTTCTTTCTGGGTCGACGCCATGGCAGATGGTCCTGTACTTCGAGCTTCCAATGGAGCATTAATTCAAGACCTTGATAATGATGGATATGAAGAAACAGGCTGGACTATTTTATACATGCACATCGCAGCAGATGGACGTGCCCAGCCTGGAGATTATCTTTTTACTGGAGAGCCTGTAGGGCATCCGTCTTGTGAAGGTGGCGTGGCAAACGCTACTCATGTTCATATTGCGCGAAAATATAATGGAGAGTGGATCGCCGCAGATGGTCCGCTTCCATTTATTCTAGATGGCTGGGTTTCAAGTGGAGGATATAACGAATACGATGGATATTTGAAAAAGGGAAGTCAAACTATTGAAGCCTATGATGGCGGGTCTGAGATTAACAGCATCTCGCGATAACTCATGAAATCCTAATCTATCCAGATATAATTCAAACCTATATGCAACGTATCATTATTACTGTCGTCATTATTGCTTTGACAATTTCAGCCTGCGCTTCTCCCTCCGCCTCTATTTGGGGAGTGGCCGAAACTCCTACTCCTTCATCGAATCTAGTTGCGCCTCCAGTCGACCCGTTTACTGTTCAAGACAGCGCAATCGTTTTCCCCACTTCAACAATTCCTCCCGCCATTGCAACTGAATTGGCCTACACCCCCACTGTTACCCCCGTGGACATGCCTCCCTTGGTTGTGCCAACCTATACACCTTCATTAGATACGGCGCCATTTCTCTATTACGCTCAAAGCGGTGACATGCTGTCCGCTGTGGCGGCACGTTTTGGTGTAGATCCAACTGAAATCACGTCTGATGCGGATTTAACAAAAACCACATTGATTGATCCTGGTACACTTCTTATTATTCCAAATCATATTACCGAACCTACTACGCCCAATATCCAAATCATGCCAGATGCAGAAGTTATCTTTTCATTTTCAGCAGCAGATTTTAATGTCGCAGATTATTTAAATGGAACAAATGGGTATTTAAAAAACTTCAGGGAATATCTTGGGTCAACGGGTTGGGTCACAGGGCCAGATGCAATTGACCGCCTTGCGATTGAAAACTCAATTAACCCACGTTTGATTCTTGGCCTGTTAGAATACGAAAGTCGCTGGGTACGCGGCCAACCTATTGACACCTCCCACACAGATTACCCAATGGGATTTAATGATTATCACTTCAAGGGTATGTCTGTTCAATTGGTATGGGCTATTAACAATATGGCCATTGCATATTACGGCTGGCGTGCAGGCACATTAACGCATCTAACATTTCCTGATGGAACTACGCTACGAATTGACCCGCGATTAAATGCTGGAACAGTAGCTATGCAATATCTTTTCTCACGTGTACACAGCCAGGCACAATGGGAAGAAATCATCAACCCAACTTCGGGTTTTCCAGCTATGTACAACGAAATGTTCGGTGACCCATGGGCACGGGCTGAATCCGTTGATCCCATTTTTCCTTCGGCATTAAACCAACCTCCTCTTGTCTTACCTTTTGAACCCAATAAAGAATGGAGTCTAACTGGTGGGCCACATAATGCATGGGGACAAATCAATCCTAACATTTATGGAACATCAAACAGTGTCTACGCTGCTATAGATTTTGCACCATCCACCGATCATGGCGGATGCGACCCAACGACTAGTTGGGTCACTGCTGCAGCCCCTGGCCTTGTAGTGCGCACAGGCAATGGCGTTGTGATGGTTGATCTAGACGGAGATGGGTATGAACAAACAGGCTGGGATATTCTTTATATGCATGTTGCCGCCAAAGATCGTGTCGCAAAAGGTACATGGGTGGAAGTCAATGACCACATTGGGCATGCCTCTTGTGAGGGTGGTGTATCAACAGGAACCCACTTACATTTCGCTAGAAAATATAATGGTGAATGGGTAACCGCTGATGGACCTATTCCTTTCATCCTTAGTGGTTGGCGAGTGGTTGCTGGCCAAAAAGCCTATGAAGGCAAAATGGTCAAAGGCGACAAAGTTGTGATCGCCGACCCCGTTGGACAAAAATGGTCAAACATCGTTCGTGAAGAGAATGATCAATAAATCAATCCACAAAATTATTGTAGTATTGACCTGTTCAATATTGTTGGTTACATCCTGCAATTTACGGGTTACATACAACAATCCTACTCCTACGCCTAACATCTCACAGCCCAGTCTATCGGATGGGTCTTCTTTACAAACCCCATTACCAACCAGAACCACATACTATCCTGGTGAATTAGTGGATTACACTGCACAAAATGGCGACACCTTGCCTGCCTTGGCTGCTCGCTTTAATACAAACACAGCGGAAATTCTGCAAGCCAATCTTATTATCCCGCAAGATGCAACCACCATGCCACCTGGCTTGCCTATGAAAATTCCAATCTATTATGTAGCCTTGTGGGCCAGCCCATACAAGATTATTCCAGATGATGCATTTGTAGATGGGCCAACGGTGATTGGATTTAATACAACCGCTTTTGTTGAGTCACAACCGGGATGGTTAAAAGATTATCGAGTGTATGCAGGTGGACAGTGGCGCTCAGGAGCAGAGATGGTAGATTACGTCTCTATTAATTACAGCATTAATCCAAAGCTCTTGCTGTCTGTTCTCGAGTACCAAGGTGGCGCACTCACACAAGATGCCCCACCAGTAAAGAAGAATCTTCTTGGTTTCAGTCGTAGATATTGGGAATCCCCTTATCTTCAACTTGTCATTGCAGCCAACACCTTAAACAATGGATACTATGGTTGGCGTGTTGGAAAGCTACTTGAATTTGAAGATACAAATAATATCTTAATTCGGCCAGACCCTTGGCAAAATGCAGGGTCAGTGGCAATACAATATTATTTTTCTAAAATATTTTCTGGAGATAAATACGCCCTCGCTACTGGGCCTCAAGGGTTGATTCAAACTTTTACATCTTTATTTGGCGACCCTTGGAAAAGTAGTATTGAGTTAATTCCAGGGAGTTTGAAACAACCTGAATTTAAGTTACCATTTCCTCAAGACCAAACCTGGTCATACACAGGTGGGCCGCATACAGGCTGGGGAACTGGTGAACCCCTTGCCGCCATTGACTTTGCGCCTCCATCCGACACTTCTGGTTGCTTCGTAGCAAATGAGAAAAACTACGCAACAGCAATGGCCGATGGATTAGTTGTGCGTTCATCCACTGATGGCCTGGCACTCGATTTAGACAAAGATGGCGACGAACGCACAGGGTGGGTAATTTTTTATCTACATCTTGCTGCTGAACAGCGCACATTATTAGGAACTGAACTCAAGCAAGGGGACAAAATTGGATATCCATCCTGTGTCGGTGGTCATGCGACAGGAACCCATGTGCATATCGCCAGAAAATACAATGGAGAGTGGATTGACGCTGACAGCATTCTCCCCTTACAAATGAGTGGCTGGACGACTCATAACGGCACACGTGAGTATTTAGGGACACTTACAAAATCAGGAGCTGTTGTGATTGCGTGTGATTGTGGCGATGCGTATACAGCAATCAGCGGCAGTTATCCATAGGATGAAAGAAGCGACCTAATTGGTCGCTTCTTTCATTTTGTATTCGCCTTGTTTTATCAAAGCCAAGGTACTATTGTCATAAATCTTATACACAAGTTTCATGGGAAATGCCTTACTCAACATGGCTTGAGCAGGGCAATACTTTTCCGCAGATAAGCTAATTGCACGCACAATAGCAGTCTCATCCAGATTTTTACCAGTAACAAGATATTCAATAACCGCCTGAGTAAATACTTTTGGATGTTCACTTGCGCGTTCCACATGAACTTTTACCTGAAAATCAGATACAGCTTGCTGTTTTTTTCGCAAAATGGAAATTACGTCCATGCCTGTGCAACCAGCCAAGCCCATTGCAATAAACTCCATGGGACGACCAGCACGATTTTCTCCACCCACTGATTCATCTGAATCCATATTTTGTTGAAAACCAGAATCAGAGACCCCAGAAAATGCCATCTTGCCTTTCCAATTTAATATCACTTCCATGGTTACTCCAATATCACATCAGGAACATATTTTTCAAGATTCTTTTTCGAGATTCCACCAATCCACATCAAACGGACATGACCTTCGCGGTCAATTACATAGGAACTTGGCAAATTCATTGTGTGAAATTCTTTCTGAGCCATGTAATCAAGATCAAGCCAAATGGGGAAAGTTAAACCGAAATCCTTTACGAAAGGTGAAACAACATCATGGGTCTCTTCTTGATTTAAACCAAGCAAAACAAATCCATCAGATTTGTATTTTTCATAAAAGGCTTCCAAAGTGGGCATTTCTTCGCGGCAAGGTGGACACCACGTTGCCCATAAATTAACAAGCACAACACTTCCACGGTACGAAGATAAGGATACAAAATTGCCATCCAAATCATTCATGGTCAATTCAGGGGCAGAATAATCCACTTTCGTAGGAACAGCTGAAAAGTCAGAAGAAGAAGAAGCGGTAAGGGTAGAGTTATTGTTCAACAAGAGCATAAACATGATTCCAATGGCGACTAACCCCACACCAATCATAATCATGGCCATTAAACGTCCTAAGTTAGGTTGAGTTGATTCTGTCATTTTTCAAATCCGATGCCGATATTGGGCAGATAAAGTTGATAGAAATAATTGCACCATCTATCACAAAGTAAAGATTACTCGACTTTCGGAATCTTTACCTACTAAACAGCAGTATACCTGATGATGTTAGGTCAACTAAAGAAACCGGGACGTATGTCACTGACTTTAGGATATTTGGTACTAGAAAGATGTTTGTACAACGATTAATATGCGAATAAGTATGTTGGATACTTTGGCTTACATCCCCCTCTTCCAGGATCTTGACCCTTCCCAATCGGATTTAATCGACTCTCTCTTTGAGCGTTTCGAATATCCTCAAGACACTGTCCTTTTTGAGCAAGGCAGCCCAGCAACACATTTATATCTAATTACAAAAGGGGTGGTCGCTATCCAATATAAACCATATGACGGTCCATCTCTGATTGTCACTCGCTTAAGAGCAGGAGACTTGTGTGGTTGGTCTGCTGTAGTAGGTGGAAAAGTTTACACCTCTGGGTGTGTCAGCTTATCTGAAGTTGAAGCGGTTCGTATTCTTGGTTCAGATTTGTGGAGTTTAGCCAAAACGCATCCTGAATTAGGGAAGGTTGTTTTAAACAAACTTGCAAGCATCGTCTCCCCACGTTGGGAAAATGCGCATGTCCAAGTGCAAGCCCTACTGGAAAAGAAATTTGGCAAGAAATCATAAAGGGATTATTAGAAAAAGAGGTTGACATGTTCTCAACAACCGTAAGCGAAAATGAGATCCAAATTCGCGAACTGGTTCAAAAAATAAGTTCTTACGTTGAACAATTTCACGGAGGGACAGTTGATTTCCTTTCTTTTGATGGGAAAACAGTAAAAGTTCGGTTGGGAGGGGCATGCTTAAACTGTCCCCTATTGCCATCAACTTTACATGGCTGGGTAACGGGAACCATCCATCAATTTTTTCCAAATGT
>JAXLVT010000025.1:0-53318 GCA_046328925.1 Anaerolineales bacterium | reverse complement strand
ACTATATCCAGTTTGCAATCCTTCTTGTTTATATGGCGTCGTGGCCAAGTGGTAAGGCGAGGGTCTGCAAAACCCTTATTCACGGGTTCAAATCCCGTCGACGCCTCTAAAGCGAGTCAATTTTTGACTCGCTTTTTTGTTTTCTCCCCCACCATACATATAAATATCACAACACTTTTGGCATGAAATTTCTTTTGAAAAAGTCTATAATTAAAAAAGATTCTTTGAGGCAAAAACTCTTTTAAATATAGAATGAGTGGAAAATATTAAACTAACAATGAAAAACTGGTTCAAATCTCCAGCTTTTGCTGTTTCTTTTTCATACCTTTTTACTGGGTTGATTTTGATTCTACTATCAAATATTCTTTTGCAAAATTCGTTAGCATTTCAAGGTCAAGCTATACAACTGCGAATTTATGTAGAGTTTTTTCTTCTCTTTATTACTTCAGCTCTTCTCTTTTATGTCATAAAGCATTTCACCCATAATAAAAAGGGGAAAGAGCAGCATTATATAGACATTTTTCAAACTGCTGAAGAGGGCATTTTCAGGTCTTCAATTGACGGGAAATTTATTATAGTAAATCCAGCCATGGCAAAAATTTACGGATATTCTTCACCTGAAGAAATGATTTCCGCAATAAGCGATATTTCAACACAAATTCACATCAATGAAAGTTCTCGGAAACAATTTGTTGAAGCTTTAAAAAAAGACGGAATTGTGTTGAGATTCGAGGCGCAAAATCTAAAAAAAGACAAGACCCTTATTTGGACTTCTACAAATGCTCATGAAGTACGTGATCATAAAGGAGTACTTCAATATTATGAGGGCTTTATCACAGATATTACAAAACAAAAAAATGCTGAAATTGCATTACATAAAGCCGAGTCTCTTTACAGGACTTTATTTGAACAAATGCCAGCAGCAGCATACACAGATTCTCCTGATAGCTTTGCAAATTTCTTTACTGGCCCACAAATTTTATCTATCAGTAGCTACGGCGCCGAAGAATGGAGAGATGATCCCGACCTTTGGATGAAAATTATTCATCCCGAAGATAAATCTAGAGTCATGGAAGAAAATCAACGCACTCTTACTAATGGCGAAACATTTAATATTGAGTATAGGATTATTACCCGAGAAGGTAAAGAAGCTTGGATTCATGACATTGCCTCACTGATAAAGGATGAAAATGGAAATCCAATTTACTGGCAAGGATTACTCATAGATATTACCTCTCAAAAAAGTGCAGAAACCTATCGACAGCTTAGCGATGCGCAATACCAAATGCTTATGGAACAGGCATCTGATGGATTTGTAGTGACAGATTTGTATGGGAAAATTATTGAAGTTAATGAACAGTTATGTTTAATGCTGAAATATAAACGGGAAGAAATCTTGTCTTTGTCCCTAAAAGACATCATATCAAAAGAGGATTTAGCATTACGTCCTTTGCGCTTCCATGAATACTCTGCAGGGAAAATAATAGTAAATGAGCGAGCATTTTTACAAAAAAATGGTTCTCTCCTGACTGTGGAGCTCAGCACAAAAATTCTTCCAAATGGGAAATCACTAAGCATTGTTCGTGATATTTCAAGCAGAAGACTCTATCAAGAAACTTTAGTAAGAAGTGAACAACGACTTCGAGCCTTGATAGAAAATAGCATGGATGCAATAGCACTTTATGCACCCGATGGAAAAATTTTATTTCAAAGCCCTGCAGCAACCCGAATTCTAGGTTATTCATTAGAAGAACTTATTGGAAGAAATATATATGAGTTTATTGCAGAAGAGGATAAAGATTTAATCAAAAGTGGAATTCAAAAATTAATTTCAAGAAATTCGGGTGAAATCCAAATAGTGGAAGTAAGATGCATACATAAGGACGGAAGTATCCGCTGGCTAGAAGTGATTGGAACCAATCGTTTAGGGGAACTAGGAATTGATGCAATTGTTGCCAACTACCGAGATATTTCGGAACGCAAGAAAAATGAAGAAACGCTACAACATACTGAGAAAAGATATCGATTACTTGTTGAGCAGTTACCAGCCGTAGTCTTTATGGATGTTTTTGACCATCCACAAGATACTCAATATATTAGCCCAAAGTTGACAGACCTATTAGGTTATACCCCTACAGAATGGGCAGAGGGAAATCATCTATGGGAAGACTCTCTTCACCCACAAGACAAAGAAAGAGTTCTTGCTGAAGACAAAAGAACTGATGAAACAGGTGATCCATTTCGAATTGAATATAGACTTCGTCACAAAGATGGGCATTATGTTTGGATAAAAGAAGATGCATCCATTATCTTAGGTGATGATGGAAAGCCCATGTTTTGGCAGGGCGTTTTACTGGATATTAGTGAACAAAAGAAAGCAGAAGAAGATTTACAAAGAAGAGATGAAATACTCAAGGCGGTTGGGTTTGCCTCAGAGCAATTCTTAAAAAACTCAAACTGGAAAAATAACATTAATCAAGTTTTATTTAGGTTAGGAAAGGCAACTGAAGTTAGTCGGATTCTTGTTTTCGCAAAGAAAATAAGTAAAGATGATGATATTCTCGTCCAACAGGAATTTGGATGGTATGAATCAGAAAACGCCTCGTTGATTGGGGCTTCGTCAGTGGGAGACACAAACTTAACTCAAGATGGCCTTCAACGTTGGGTAGATTTATTTAATTCTGAGATTACAATCTTTGGAGATATCAGTGATTTTCCAGAAACAGAACAAAGTTTTCTGGTGAATCAAGATATCCAATCTGTTTTATGTATACCAATAAAGGTATCAAATGATTGGTGGGGATATATCAGATTTGACGAATGCCGGTATAGCAGAATCTGGTCAAATGCGGAAGTCGATGCGCTTCGGGCAGCTGCGAGCACTTTAAGTGCAGCAATCCAACGAGAATCCTCTGAAGAAACACTACAAAAGAGATTGAAGGAATTGGATATTCTGCATACAGTAGCATCAGCCGAGGTTCAGGCTAAAAATATAGATGAATTGCTTGAACTAGTCACCACTATTATTTATGAAAAAATTTCCCCAGATAATTGTGGCATTTTATTATTGGATGAAAAGAAAAAATCATTATCTCCCCACCCATCTTACCGTGGCAAGAATTTAAGAAACTTGTATATAGAAATACCTTTAGAAAATGGGGTTTGCGGCCAAGTGGCTATAACTAAAATGCCATTAAGAATAGGTGATGTCTCCAAAAACAATTTCTATATTCAATCTGCAAACGATATTAAATCAGAACTTGCGATGCCAATCATCATTGAAGAAAAAGTAGTTGGGGTATTAAATCTGGAAAGCAAGGAAATAGATGCTTTTAACGAGACTGACGAGAAATTAATCTCCACGATTTCTGGTGGTTTGGCAAATGCAATTCAAAGACTACAGCTATTTATAATTGAAGAAAAGCGTCATAAACAAGCTGAAATATTGCGCGAAGCGACAGCCTTACTAACAAAGTCTTTAGACTTACAGACGATTTATCAAATTATTTTGGAAGGTAGCTCTAAGTTAGTTAAATTCAACAGCGCATCTATAGAAATGATAAACGGAACGTATGTTGAAATTGTTGCTGAACATGGATTACCTGCGGGCTATAGTTACGTGGGAACAACCTACCCACTAAATCATGAGTGGGATTTCGATATTTGGAAACCTACCTTAATTCCAAATGTACAAGAATACAAGGGTTTCACAAAGATTAAGGGGACTGAATACATTCGTGGATGGATGGGAATTCCATTAATTGCCCAAGAAAAAGTAATCGGGTTTCTCAATTTTGATAGCACTGAAGAAAACTTTTTTACTGAGGATGATGCGGCGTCTTTACAAACATTTGCAAATCAAGCTGCGGTTACCATTGAAAATGCACTACTTTTTGAACAAGAAAGTCGCCGTGCCAAGATTATTGAAACCATGGCAGATATTGCTAATGAAACAGCAACAAACCATGATATAGAGCCTATTCTTGATAAGATAGCAAAGCGCACTCTCGAGTTGTTGAAAGCAAATAATATTGCAATTTACCTGTTACAAGATGACAATTCAACTATCAAAATTGTAACAGCTCACGGAACCCACAGTAATGAATTACTTTCACATACAATCAAACTTGGTAAGGGAATTACAGGGCATTTAATTGCAGAAGGTAAACCAGAAATTATTAACAATACCTCGAATGATCCAAGAAAAATCACCGTGCCTGGAACAAATGTTGACGATGGTCTAAATGAAACTATGATGTCAGCTCCGCTCATTGTTCGCGGAAGATGCATCGGAGCGATTAATGCCTGGAGGTTAATCACGCAAGGGTATTACAACTCGATGGAATTAAATTTCCTTGTCAGCATTGCGCATCAAGCTTCGATTGCCATTGAATCGAGTCGCCTCTTACAAGAAACAATTCGCAATTCACAAGAAACTAGCGCAATTGCTGAAGTTGGAAAAAATATTTCTTCAACACTAGACTTGGATATCGTTCTGGAGCGCATCGCTGCTTATGCAAAAAATCTATTAAATGCAGATACAAGCGCCATTTATCTAGCTGATTCAAACAATATGACGTTAACTGCAATTGCATCTATCGGTCAGGATGCTGAAGAAATTAAGAGTGACCCAGTAACATTAGGACAAGGAATAGTTGGGAATATAGCTCAACAAGGATTTGGCGAAATCGTCAACAACACAGCAGAAGACCCTAGAGGCATCGCAGTCAAAGGAACAAATCAGTTTGATAATGAACACATTATGGGAGTTCCCATTAAGTCAAAAGAGCTATTAACGGGTCTATTAGTGGTCTGGCGTATCAAGAAAGATGGAGAATTTAAACCTTCAGACTTAAACTTCCTCAGCCACCTAGCCCAACAAGCAGCTATCGCCATTGAAAACGCAAGGCTCTTTGAAGCAGAACAAAGGCAACGCCAGGAAGCAGAAACACTTGGTAAGGCTTCATCTGCTTTAGCGAATTTATTGGATCTACCATTCCTACAAAATGCCATCCTTGAATGGCTATATCAGATCACGCCTTATGACAGTGCCACCATACTTCAAGTAGAAGGAAATCATCTACGAATTGCAGCACAAAAAAATCTTCCAAATGCAGAAAATGTTATAAATCAAATCTTTCCAGCAGACAACATTTTATGTACAACGATGAAAGAAACTGGACAACCTTTGGTTATTGACGACTGCCGTACAGACCCACGGTATGAAGGTTGGGGCGAAGCAAAACATGTACGTGGATGGATTGGTGCTCCATTAATTGCACGAGGGCAAGTTGTTGGATACATTACGATAGATAGTAAGACACCATCTGCTTTTACAAAAAACGACGCCATGCGCGCCTTTACCTTTGCCCATCAGGTCGCCAGTTTAATGGAAAATACTCGCCTTTACTCTGAGACTCGTCAACGCTTGGATGAGTTAGAACTAGTCAGCCGCGTCTCTACAGCTCTACGAGCTGCACGTGATACAAAAGAAATGTTCCCTATCTTATTAACAGAAATCTTGAAAAGCGTTGGGACGGACTCAGTCGCTATCTGGTTGTATGAGAAAGATACAAAAGAGTTAACTTCCAAAGCTGCCAGCGGATGGTTAAAGGAATTACAAAAGACCAGTTTCAAAGTCAATGAAGACATTATTGGAAATGTATACACCAGTGGAAACGTACACATTACCTACGACTTCCTAAACGACCCCATGGTAAGTAATGAGGACATAAGAACGCTTGGAACAAATTGGGGCGGAATTACTGTTCCCATCAGGACTGCATCGGAAGTAATCGGCGTCATCATGATTGCACTACAAAAGCCACATCAAGTTGAATCACATCATACTCGCCTCATTACGACGATTGCTGAAATTGCAGGAAATGCTATTTACCGTTCAAACTTATATGAACAAGGTGAAGAGCAAATCCGCAGACTTACTACATTACGTGAAGTAGATGCTTCCATCACAGCCAGCTTGGATCTTCAAACCACCCTTGGTATTCTCACTGAACATATCACATCAAAGATGAATGCAAGCGCTGCTGCTATCTTAGTATTCAATAGTGACAGCCAAATGTTCAATTACTTGTCTACATCTGGTTTCAATGATTACAAAAGCATGCACAAATCTTTAGGACTTGGAGAAGTAATTGCTGGAGAAGCCATATTAAATCGCAAAGATCTGTACATTAAAGACTTAAATTCAGAATTAGATAAATCTTCTACAGCCCTGATTGAAAATGAAAAGTTCACAAGCTATTACGCAATTCCATTATTCAGTAAAGGTGCTCTAAAAGGCGTTCTGGAAACATTTTTCCGTGCTCCATTCACACCCTTCCCTGATTGGTTGGACTTTCTACGCACCCTAGCTGGGCAAGCTACCATTGCGATTGACAATTCCCAATTATTTGAGAACTTGCAACAAAGCAATCAAGAACTTTCTCTTGCATATGACACGACCTTGGAAGGTTGGGGAAAAGCTCTCGAATTGCGCGATAAAGAGACAGAAGGCCATACGCGCCGCGTCACAGACCTGACCTTGAAGTTGGCGCGGCAAATGGGCATGTCTGAAACCGAATTAATTAACATCCGCCGTGGTGTACTGTTACACGATATCGGAAAAATGGGCGTCCCTGATAACATCCTTCGCAAAGAAGGTCCGCTGACCAACGAAGAGCTGATAGAGATGCGCAAACATCCTCAATATGCATATGATCTTCTCTATCCGATTACCTATTTGCGCCCAGCAATTGACATTGCCTACAGTCATCACGAATGGTGGAATGGAGAAGGGTATCCACAACAACTAAAAGGAGAGGATATCCCACTTCCCGCTCGCATCTTCACTGTAGTAGATGTTTGGGATGCGCTTCTATCAAACCGCCCATACCGAAAAGCCTGGTCGCGTAAAAAAGTAATTCAATACATTAATAATCTTTCAGGGAAGCAATTTGACCCTTATATAGTCAAAGAATTTCTTAAACTCATTGATGCGAAGGAAAAGAAAGTAAAGCTTCCCACCAAATCAAAAAAGAAAAGTCCCAAATCCTTAAACAAAAAGAGGCAGCAGTAAATTGCTGTCTCTTTTTTATTTTACTTAACTCGCAGGAAACGCCTTTTTCCAACCTGTAGAACTCCTGCATGTGGAAATGCCACATCGCCTCTTTCTACAGTCTCGCCATCCAACCTGACACCTTTTTGATCGAATAATCTGCGGGCTTCGCTTTTACTCGGAGCCAACTTCGCATCTAAAATAACATCCATTATGGTCTGACCATCTTTCAATGAATATTCAGGAATATCATCTGGAATTTCCTTTTGTTGGAAAGTCTTGATGAAATTTTCCTGAGCGGCCTTGGCTTCCTCTTCGCTATAGAAAACAGCAGTGATTTCAGAAGCCATACTCATCTTCGCATCGCGTGGATGTAAAGAACCAGAAGCAACATCTTTTTCCAATGTTTCAATTTGGTGCGGACTCCAGCGTGAAGCTAGTCTTAAGTACGTACCCATGGCTGAATCAGGGACTGACATGAGCTTGCCAAACATGTCATTGGCGCCAGTATTAATCGGCACGATATTGCCAGTAGACTTTGACATTCTCTGCACGCCATCGGTACCAGGCAAAATGCCAGTGACGATACCCACCAAAGGCTTCTGCCCAAGGGCCTCCTGCAACTTACGTCCAGCGACAATAATATTAAACAACTGATCAGACCCACCCACTTGCACATCCGTCTCCATTGCAACGGCATCATATCCTTGCATCAAGGCATAGAAAGATTCATGCAGATAAATTGGTTCACCTTTGCTCAAACGATTTGCAAAGTTTTCGCGGGCAAGAAACTGTTGAATCGTAAAGTTTTGGCCAAGTCGAATCAAATCTACTAACGTAAGTTTGGAAAGCCATTCTCCGTTATAACGAATCTTGGTTTTCTTCGGGTCAAGCACACGGAAGGCTTGTTCAGCGTAGGTCCTTGCATTTTCGGCCACCTTCTCTTCGGTCAAAATGGGGCGCGCTTTATTCTTATCCGATGGGTCACCTACCAAAGCGGTGTAACTTCCAATCAAGAAAGTCACATCATGTCCCAAATCTTGAAACTGGCGCAACTTGCGCATGGAAATTGTGTGACCAAGATGCAAATCGGTAGAGGTAGGGTCGTAACCACAATACACGCGCAGCGGACGCCCTTCCTTCTCAGAGATGAGAAGACGCTCGCGCAATTCATTGGTCATGGCTTTTTTTAATTCTTCATCGCCATATTCCGTTCCCTGCATTAATAATTCGACCTGCTCTTCGATGTTCATCACATCCTCCATTGAAACCATCGGCAACCCGATGAAAATTGACAAACAAAAACGCGCCCGCGATGATGAGGGCGCGTTCATAGCACACCATCGCAACTGGTTACGGGTGGGCGTAATAATATTGGTTCTTAAAACTTTGGGCAAACATGGCGCTATTATACAACAAGAATTTTACTGTGCCAAATTGAATGAAAAACTCCACGGTCCCTTCACCGTAAAGAATTCATCACTATACACAATTTGCTCTGCTTGTTCTTGAGTCATATCAGGTGGCATGTTCACAATTTGCATGGTCTGCACACCATTTACATCTGTACAATCAAGAGAGATACCAATGCCCCGTTCTAATAAGGTTTGTTGTATCTTGGGCATGTATACATCACAGTACTCCCCTTCACGCGGAGGTGCACCAAATGAATTGACTGTGATTGTTGCATTGGTCAAATCTGCATCTGGGGTAACAACAAAGGTCAAGGTATCACAACGTAAACCAGCCTGACCATTTGCAGGTTCTTGAATGCTCAACAAGGTTGTGCCATATATATCTTGAACATTTCCGCCATACGTTAAACTGGCGGCCCAAATTGACCAATCGGAACCATCTGGCAGGGTGTAACAAACATTTGCATTTACATTTTTCCCATCCATCCAAGCCGAATCTACGTTTACGTTAAATCCGCTGGCGGTTTGGTTTGGAGCTTGAATTGCGACTTGTGCGGTTGGATACGACGGGTCGATATAAGCTGTTGGCTGTGCAATGAGTTGCGGCAAAACCACAGATTGGGTAGCCGCAGGTGCACAAGCAACCAAGATAAGACTTAGTAAAAAGATCGTTCGCTTCATTTGATTTTTCTCCTTTGACTATTTTCCAAACAAATCTAAAAACGCTTCACGCGCCGCCGAAAACTGAAACTGGTACCCAAGCTGGGTCAACCGTTTGGGCTGCGCAAACCTGCCTTCGAGAATCAAGACGCTCATTTCCCCTAAAAAGGTCCTCATCAAAAAGGCAGGGACTGGGAACCAATAAGGTCG
The DNA here is from genome assembly GCA_046328925.1 of Anaerolineales bacterium. Classification (GTDB taxonomy): domain Bacteria; phylum Chloroflexota; class Anaerolineae; order Anaerolineales; family Villigracilaceae; genus Villigracilis. The sequence continues at coordinate 43,976 of JAXLVT010000025.1, read as the reverse complement.
GTGTAACACTTCAGCCATCGTCCGATTGAACTCAGCATTGGAAGTTGGTATAGGTGCAATCAAATTGTAGGCGCCTCTGGCTTCCTGATTGTCCACCAAGAAACGCACAACAGCTACCCAATCTTTGATATGAATCCAAGGCATGGCTTGTTTTCCAGTTCCCAATGGACCACCCGCAAATAATTTTATAGGCAAGGACATAAGTGGCATTAAGCCTTCGCCTTTTCCAAGAACAACAGCTGAACGAATCACAACTCTGCGAATTCCAAAATCTTCCACAGATTTGGTGGTATCTTCCCATTGGACTGTAAGTTGGGCCAGAAAGTCGTCTGCGGATGGTGTTGTTTCATCTGCAAGAGTACCAGATAATCCGTAATGATTAATTCCCGAAGCTTGGATGAAAATGCTTGGGCGGTGAGATGCTTCTCGAATGGCTTGAGCAAGCGCAAGTCCAGAGAGGATGCGCGAATCATAAAAACCTTTTTTGGTAGCTGATGTCCACGGCCAGGAAGAAAGGGATTTTCCTGCAAGATGAATCACAACATCGATTTCATTCATAAGTTGCCCCCAACCATTTGTTGACTTTGCATCCCACTGTACCGCCTGAGCCCCTTCTGGGGCATGGTCACCGCGACTGAGAACATACACCTGATGTCCATCCTTAAGAAAAGAGCGGGTTAGATTACAGCCAAGAAAACCTGTGCCACCTGAGATGAGTATTTTCATTTCAATGCTCCTGTAATGAACGCTGGCTTAGCCTCGTCTTTGTTTTCAAAATCTGGCAGTATAATCATGCAGATTGCGGAGACCTTATGCAAGAACCAGTTCTGGTGCTCAATGCAAATTTTGAGCCTATTCACGTGTGTTCCACACGCAGAGCGATCGGTCTAATCCTTGCTGGGAAAGCCGGTTTGGTCGTCAATGGACGTGGAACCATCCGCACTGTATCACAGCTTCTTCCACGGCCTTCGGTCATTCGACTGGAATCACAAGTTCGTAGGCCACGCCCTCGCGTGAAATTATCACGCCGCGAAGTGTTTCGCCGCGATAATTATACTTGCCAGTATTGCGGCAAACGTGAAGGAAATTTGACCATTGATCACGTCATTCCGCGGCATATGGGTGGTCAACACATTTGGACAAATGTGGTCGCAGCCTGTTCAAGTTGCAATCATCATAAGGGTGGTAGAAAAGTTGAGGAAGTTCATATGCGACTTTTACATGTTCCAAAAGAACCACCTGCCAATGCAGCCTACATTTTTGGACGTCACTTGACTGAAAATAGCGAATGGACCCCTTATATTTCAGGATGGTAAGTTAAGAGTTAAGGTTCTGTGGGTGGTTCCCACTTTTTTATCCTAAGAGTGTCTTGATTTGCCCCTCTCCCAAATGGGGAGAGGGGCATTCTTTTACTAAAATCCAAAACCATGAAATCTTTTGCCATCCCAATTTCCCCTTGATAGGTTTCGGCGGCTTGTGCAATTAAATCGTCTTTAGCAAATTTCCCAGTTGGGTAATGAATCAAATACAACTTTCCTACTTCTGCCTTTGTTGCGATATCACCAGCTTGTTTGGCAGACGAGTGTCCATAGGATTCGCCCGTAGCTTCGTGAAGTAAAACATCAACTCCATTACTCAAACGAACAACCTCATCACATGGTTCAGTATCACAGGAGTACGCCATCGTTTTATTGCTTTTTTTGAATTCAAAGCGTAACCCGATGGTAGGAATCATATGATGCACAGGAGATGATTTAACCAGAAAATCTGGACAATCTAATACTGTAAATAATTCTGTGGAAGGCAATCGAACAAATTCAACGGGGAAGAAATCAGGCCATTCATTCCAGTTATACAAGCCCATCATTTTTTCCAAACGATCTATGGTGTAATCCAAGCCATAAATATTGATCGGTTTGTGGCGTCCCATCAACCACATGTCCATCAACAGCAATGGAATCCCAGAGGCATGATCTGGGTGAAAGTGAGTAACGACAATATCGGTAAGGTCACTAAAATCCACTCCGGCTTGTTCAAGCCGCACAATCGGATTGGACACCGAATCAACCATAACCATACGGTTCTCACCCACTATCACCATATGAGTATTTTCAGCTTTGATAGTAGGAATGGCGTTGGAAGATCCAAGAATAATTACTTTAGGCATGTCTCTATATTAACTCAAATAATAGGATTGAAAATCTCACATTCGTTATAATCTCTCCTGACTTCCAAACGCCACAAAAGGGATTAATTTGATGTATTTTATTAAGAGTCTCTGAAATTATTTCATGACAGAGACTAAAAGTGTCGGCGTAATATAGGCTTCAATTACTGCTGCGATCGCCAATAATGGTACAACCACGCCTAGAAATATTTTCGTCCAATCTGCTGATAACTCAATAATCACTTCACCCATAGACTTACCCGCTTGCGGAGTGACCAAAGAAGCGCCAAAATACAGCATGGACGCACTTCCAAGCATCAGAGCTGGAATTTCAAAAATCCCATGAGGCAAAACACCTGCCAGGAATAACGGCCAAGGATGTATGCCTAACAACTGAACCAGCCCGAACAAACCGCCCATCAGTGAAATATTCACCATATACAAGATGATACCCAACACGCTAAAGGAGACTGCTCCTAAAGCAAAGATAAATACCACGGCCCGTGTGTTATTCAAAAACAGAAACGGAGCGCTGATCGAGTCACGGAAATTTTTCAAATCGGGTGCATTCTGCAAACGTTGCGTCACCTTGGCAATTTCTTCAGGGGGAGCAGCTTTTAAGATACGAGGCACGTTGTCCATGATCCAGTTGTATCCCATCCATATACTTACAACAGCCACTAAAGTCAAAACAACAAAAGAAGGCATCGCGCGTTTTAAGGCGGGGAAAACAGAAAGTTTATACCAATCCACTATTCCCTTGGCTCCGCCAAAAAAGTTTGACCAGAATGTTCGCCAAAGCCAGCGGACATTAATTACATCAATCTCTCGACCCAACAAATACTCACGATGGAAATGCGCAATTCCAACCCGTATTAACAATAAAGCGATAATGGTCACACCAGAAATGGCCAGCCACAAGACATCATCATTGCCCCAAAACAGCATCACCGCTTCGCCTTGCATCAAAATCGCAACTGGAATAACGATAAAAGATGCGAGCAAATTAGCAGCTTTTACAGAAGTAGATTGGACAGAAATCACAATCGCAGCGCTTACCATTAGGAAGGCATGCGCACCTGTCAATAACAACAACTGAATCATGACCTTTGTTGTAGGCATGGTTAAATCTTGTCGCACTACCATTAGCATGTATAACCCAATCGATAGGAAACTCGCAAACAAAGGCGTAGCAACACCAACCAGCAATTTTCCAAAATAAATCTGCCAATCTTCCATCGGTGAACTTAAGATTGGTTCAATCGTACCTCGTTCTTTTTCACCTACGAATGCTTCCAAAGCGACCACAAGTGAAACTGTGATTGGGAAAAACCCTATAATTAAAATTGAAAAAGGAACGAGACGATCCAAAATCAAATTAGCATCATATTGATTCAAAAAGTCAACGGTTTGACTGGCAAACTCATTCATCAGTATTGGAAAACAAAGCACTAAAATCGTCATTGGTAACAAAACACGCCAATCACGGAATTGGTCCTTTAATTCACGACGAGCAACAATCCATACAGGCATGAGTTTAGTGAACATTGACAAATCCTTTCGCGTCAGCCATCACTTTTAAGTAGACTTGCTCCAAAGTGCGCGGTTCCTCTTGAAACGCCATCACAGGCGCTGACATGGTTGATAAGCGCTTTAAAATCATTGGATTAGATTCTTGTGGGCGCTCCACACGCACCTTGAGGCTGTTCGCCGTCCGAGAAAGCAAAGAAACACCTGAAGGGAGTTCCAACCTACTTGAATCCCAATCCTCTGAAAATTTAATTTCGTACTCAGGTGCGCCTAGAACATTCACTTTCAACTCATCCAATGTACCTAAAGTTAAAATCTTGCCACGGTAAATAATAGCAATTTGATCTGCGAGAGATTCGACTTCTGTTAAATTATGGGAGCAAATTACAACCGTACGTTTTGATGATTTCAAACGCGCAATTTCATCACGAACCAAACGAGCTGATTCTGGATCCATGGCAGATGTGGGCTCATCCAACAACAAAACGCCAGGGTCATGCATCATTGCACGAGCCAGTGCCAGCTTTTGACGCATTCCTTTTGAGTATTCCCCCACACGACGACGGGAAGCTTCAGCTAAGCCAAAATAATCCAGCAAATGGTCACTTCTTGATTTTCGAGCCTGCGGAGTTAAGCTATATACTTGGCCGAAATAATCAAGATATTCTTCGCCTGTCATTCTCATATATAAGCCATGTTGTTCCGTCAGCACACCGATGGAGGCTCGTACATCCCGTCCATTTTTTACAATGTCATAACCTGCTACTCTTGCCCAGCCTCGAGTGGGAGTTAGGAGTGCCGTTAGCATACGTACGGTGGTCGTCTTTCCTGCTCCATTTTGGCCAAGCAAAGCCAAAATTTGCCCAGCTTGCACGGAAAGGTTGACACCATCTACAGCCCAAAAATCATGGAATTGTTTGCTTAGATCGTGAGTTTCTATCATGGGGGTTCCTTATAAAAACTGATGGTTGTATAACAATTAAAGATATAGAATCTATTTTATTCCCAGCCTTACTTCCTTCCCTTCACAGAGACCTTACAGTTCTTGGACAGAGCGATTTCGTATGTAGAGAAATATCCCCGAAATAATGACAATTCCCAACATGCTTATTTGATTAATATTCACCCCATGAATCAATGCAACATCGAGACGTAGAAACTCCAACAATCCTCGAATTAAAGAAGACGTTAAGAGGTACAAGACAAACAAACCACCACTTCCCCATTTATTAGGAAAACGACGAGAGACCCAGAGAATGAAACCCAAATTTATAAGATTTAATATCATGTCATAGGCAAACAATGGATGATAAAACTCAATGGTTTCGTACCCTGAAAGTCTGTGGTCAGGGCTGATAAATATTTTCCACGCAACGCTGGTTGGAATTCCATAGAGTTCTTGATTAAGAAAGTTGCCAAATCTGCCAATCACCTGACCCAAGGCGAGAGCAGGTGTCAAAATATCTGCAAGTTCGCCAAAATTCAGTTCATTTCTCCGTGAGAAAATAAATAAAGCAAATATTCCGCCAATCAATGCGCCAGGAAACCCAAGGCCACCCACCCAAATTGCGAGAAAATCCAAAGGGTGAGTCAAGTAGTGATGGGTTGTCAGACCAAGCTGAACGGAGGAAAGAGGCGGGGTGAAAACATGCCAAAGGCGTGCGCCTAAGGTCCCCCAAATCATCATGGGAAAAATAAAATCAAAAATAATCTCAGAATCATATTGACGACGTTTGGCTTCGTAGGTGGCAAGGATTCCTCCAATTGCCACGGCAATCATGATTAATATCCCATTCCAACGAATCAGAATTGGGCCAAGAGAAACTCCATCGATATTCACTGAATTTTCTCTTTATTTTTTTTGGCTTCTTCCAATCTTGCATGTCCCTGAGCACGAACATGTAAGATTCTTTGAAAGGCTGTGATATTACCAAGGATTGCAATTAAGGTCACTGCGAGGAAAGGCAGGTTGAATACCAATAGTGGAATCAAAACAAGGTATCGTTCGACACGAGTTAGAATGCCAACTTTAGCGGTAAAACCAAGTCCTTCAGCACGGGCCTTTACATATGAAACTAAGACTGAACCTGCTGTTGCCAAAAAAGTGACAATGATGCCAGGGTAATCATTTTGTGTCACGTAATAATAAATAAGACCACCAAAGGTGATGAACTCAGCATAACGATCACTGACCGAATCAACGAAGGCACCAAAATCGCTGGGCTCTCCTCGTAAACGAGCCATCGTGCCATCTAATACATCTACAAGTACAAAGACAAATAGAATCAATCCACCTAAACGTATATTTCCTTGGGAAAGGAAATAGGCGCCAAGCGTGGTGCCAGCAAGTCCCAATAAAGTAATTGTATTGGGAGTTAAGCCAATTCGATTTAGAAAAGCACCGACGGGGTCGATTAAACCTTTAAAAAGAATTCGTAGGCGATCAGAAAAAGTTGGCTGCGGATTCAATATATCAATCCTTTAGATTAAGTTTGTGAATCTTCATTAAAATCATCAATTGGGCTGAGCAATACATCGCGCTCTTTACCACCACCTTGAGAAGGTCCAACCACATTCATCTCTTCAAGTTGGTCCAACAAACGTGCGGCACGCGGATATCCAATTCTCAAGCGGCGTTGTAACAAAGAAGCTGAAGCGCGTTGACTTTGACGAACAATGGAAATGGCCTGTTCAATCAGACCTTCATCTTCATCTTCTTCAGGTTCATGTAAAAGTTGTTCCCATGGCGGGGCTTCATCTTTAGGAAGATCAGCATTCTTCTGCCAGTGAGAAATGATGCGCTCAATTTCCATATCCGTAATCATCACGCCTTGTGCACGGATGGGATTTCCTACTTCAGGATTCAAGAAGAGCATATCTCCTTTTCCAAGCAGAGATTCTGCACCAGTTGAATCGAGAATAACACGGCTATCCACACCCGATGCAACTGCAAAAGCCAAGCGTGATGGGAAGTTGGCCTTAATCAAGCCTGTCACCACATCTGTTGACGGACGTTGTGTTGCCACAACCAGATGAATTCCCGTTGCACGAGCCATTTGCGCCAAACGCACAAGATTATGCTCGGTCTGATCAGGTGCAGACATCATCAGGTCGGCCAGCTCATCGATCATTACAACAATACGAGGTAAAGGCTTACTATCTGCCTTGCGTGAAATCTTGCGATTGTAAGTATCCAAATCGCGAGCATGCGCAGACTCAAGCAAACGATAGCGGTGTTCCATTTCCACTACAACCCAGCGCAAGACACCTAGAATGCGCTCAAGATTCGTTTCTACTTTTCCATACAAATGAGGCAGACCGTTGAAGCGAATCAATTCCACCATTTTTGCGTCAATCATTACCAAGCGCAAATCTTCGGGAGCATTGTTCATGGCAAGACAAGCCGCAATCGATGTAATACAAACTGACTTTCCAGAACCTGTGGCGCCCGCAATCAACATATGAGGCATACGGGCCAGGTCGGCAATCACAGGTTGACCAGAAACGTCACGTCCAATACCAAGTGCAAGCGGTGCACCCACTTTGTAAAATGCTTCAGACTCAAGAAGAGTCCTTAAACGCACAACCGTGCTTTGGGTATTCGGGACTTCAATACCAACGTATGGCTTTCCTGGAACAGGCGCCTCGATTCTTAATCTTTGAGCGGATAGCGCCAAAGCAATATCTTTCTCCAAAGAAGCAATCTGCGCAACACGAACTTTCATTTGTTGAGCATCTTCTTCATCAGAACCTGGTTTCTTGATAAACCCAGGTTGCACTGCAAATTGCGTCACAGCTGGGCCAACCCGATACCCAATGACTGTTGCTGGAATACCGAATTCGGCCAGAGTCTTCATAATCAACCCAGCAGTTTGATTGATAGTCCGCTCATCCGCGCGAACAGCAGACTCAGCCAATAAAAGCTGTAAAGGCGGCAAATCCTCGCCACGTGGAAGTGGCTTTGCAGATTTCTCATCCTTCTTATCAGCAGCCTTTAGGGAAGTACGAAACTCAGGAGGCAATGGAGCTGCCTTCTTTTTAGGCGGAGCCTTCTCAGCGGCCTCTTCCAAAACGGGAGAAGCCTCAGCCACTGGGACAGGCGTTGCTACAACAACAACGGGTGCTTCTCCTGCAAAATGCAAAAGCCATGCTTCGAGTTTGGACCACAAGCCAAACCCAGTCATGATGGCCAATCCCCAAAGGAATAGAAGTAAGAGTGTGCCCCAGACAACTCCCACTTGCCATACCAAGGTGACCAATCCCCACCCAATGCGACCACCACCAGCACCAGCTTCAGCACTCAAGAGGTCATTTCCAATAAGGAGGGCGAAAATTCCCAAAGTCAGAATTGAGGTGATTTCCAACCCAATCAGGCGAACCCACTTAATTTCACTTTCATCACGGCGCAGAAAGTAATATCCAAGATATCCAATTCCAAAAACGACAAGTAAACTGCCCCATCCAAACCACTTATTCAACCAAGAGGCAAAGGCATTTAAGAAGACAGCCTGCGTCTGGTCTGTTGTGCTCTGTGTAAAACCAAATACAGCCAATAAAACCATCAAGGCAATGGCAATGCAAAGAACGCCTACTGAATCGCGGAAGAAACGCCCGAAGCGCAAATTAAAGCGTGCAAGGTTTTGCAACCAGTCATCTTGTGGTTCTGGTGGCAATTGCTCCTGGGCATAACGCCTGTGACGGCTATTGGATGGGTCAGTCATTTGTTTTATTCAAGCCTCATGCTCAAGCCCATACGCTGATGAGCGGCATCTACATGCAAAACACGAACCTGTACCTTTTGGCCTTCTGTCAACATATCTTTCAGAGCTTTGCCTTCTGAATCAGGAATTTCAGAGGCATGAATCAAACCCTCCACACCTGCATCCAAACGAGCGAAAGCACCAAAAGAAAGGACGCTGGTAATTGTGGCGGGCAACACTTTACCAATCGGAAACTCAACGGCTGCATTTGTCCATGGGTTAGGCTGTAAGCGTTTATAGCTCAATGCCACACGGCAACGCTCAGGAGCAAGATCCAGCACTTGCACATCGATTTCTTCACCGATTTTTACAATATTGCCTGGGTGAGAAACTCGTCCCCATGAAAGCTCAGAAATATGAATCAAGCCTTCAACACCGCCCAAATCAACGAATACACCAAAGTCAGTTACATTCGTTACCACCCCACGCACACTTTGATTGGGTTTCAAGGAATGAAACAACTCAGCCCGTTTGCCAGGCTCAGATTGTGCAGCGCGCTCAGAAAAGACCACACGGCCATCTTCTGGCACACATTCAATCACCTTCAACTGAAGAGTGCGCCCAGTGTATGTTTCAAGGTCCTGGTCACGATGTGCATGCTCTGGTTTCCCCGCCAAATCCACGAGATGTGAAAAAGGAACAAATCCAAACATCCCTTCCCCTTCTACAAGCAACCCACCCCGATTGAAACCAGTCACAGTTAAAGAAACAATCTGGTCACGCATATATAGATCTTTAACTTGAACCCAGTTGGCAGGCTTCTTTTCCCCACTCTGACTCTGCGCCTCTTCCTGGACCTCTGGCTTGTTCCCCGCCGAACGAACAGCAGGAGCCGCCGAATAACGGCTCTCCTCCGCCAGAACTGATGCCCACCAGCCCTCGTCAACAGCAGGCATTGGACTTTCTTGTACCTTCTTTTGGCCAACCATAATAGGCCTCCTATCGAATCGAAATTAATAATTCTTCAACATATAAAACGGCCAAAGCCGCCAATACACTATTCCTCTTGCTTATTATTTTCCATTTCAAGGATGGCACGCGCAACAGCATCAATGGCAACCCGTTGCTTGCGATACAAATCCGCTTCAGACATGGCCAGGCGTGAAGCCACATCCCGCACCTTACGACCCTCAATAAATTTCATTTCAAGAATATTAAACAGAATCCACTCAGTGGTGAATTTCCTTTCACCCTTCGGCTTGACCTGGTCCACAGCCTTTCTCAATAAAGCTCGCAACGCATTGGCTGTATTCCCATCATCGTCATCTGCAAGTTCCTGCACCACTTGAAGCTTAATCAACGGATTGTTGGTCAGCTTTGGGCCACCCCAATAATGTGTTAATGCATCACGAACCCAATTGAATAAATCCGCATCTTGAGGCATGGGCTCAGTCAGCAAACTGACCCGTGAGTCGTATCTACCCGCAGCACGCATACGTTGAATCATTTCAACCTGTGGCTGAATATCTGCCAGCGAACGGAAGACTCTCTGTTGCAATTGGCGATCTTCAAGAGCAAGAGCCGCACGGTCGGCCAACAGCCACAACGCTTCACGCTGATCGTTTTCCATGGTCTGAGCATCATCGCGACGCGCCACACCTAACAAGCCCATCAACGGCGGGATTTCATCTTCATCCATCTCAGGGCGTCTGCGTTGATAAAGCGGTAACACCCAAAAATTTCCCCACAAAAATTCACGGCGCACATCCCCATTGACCTTATCCAATATTTCGGTCAAGCTATCCTGATCCAATAAAGAACGATTGCCAGCCACGACAATGAGTGACAAGTTCTGATCATCCAAGGCTGAGACAAAGGCCGAAGGCGCTTGCAAATGGTCACGGACTGCAGCCAAGACAGCTTCTAAAAACTGTTGCAGATCTCCTTGAGTCAACAAACGTTCTTCTACATTTTGCAATAACTGTAATTCAGCACGATCTCCACCGAAGAAGAACAATCGCTCCCAGACAGGTGCGGCGAAAGTAATGGAATGTTCAAGTAATAAAACTGTTGCCACCACCGTAAATGGGACAAATGCATTATAGGGGGAGCCAAAAAACTCACCCCCACGGCGAACAACCGTCATGAGCGCAAGTGCTGCTGAAGCTGTGACAGGTCCGCGCATAATCCACTTAAACAAACGACTCTTAATTACACGGTCTGGCCAGGAAACTCCGAAGAAGGCCACTGCATACGCCATTACAATCACCAACGCCCCAACTAAAACATTGATAAAGGTAGCGACACTCCAAAATAAGAAGGGATGATTGGATGCAATGCTATATCCGAATAAAAGATACGGGTAGGAACCGATCGCCGGAGCTGTCGCACCAGCCATCAGGTACAGCATGCGGCGGCGCCCTGAACGCGTCAACATGCGACTGTAGGCGCGCGCAAAATTAATCCCTGCCCACACCATTGCCGATACATAAAAGATTGTGAATACTTCTGTCCACATTGTTCTTTCAAGATGTGGAGCAGGCTTTCCATTTGGGACAATCGGCCCAAGTAAAAGCCCCAAAGCCAATAAGAGTAAGAAGAATGTGGAAACAGCATACATGGCACGAACCGCAATGCGGCGTCTGCCGCGAGAGGGCCGACCTGCTGTCACGAGCAAGGCATCAGAAAGATGTAAATATGCGGCGGGTAAAAACACAATTCCAAACCATTGCACCCTTAAGAAGAGGTCAATGGTTTCAACGGTTAAAGATTTATCCTGTAATGCCTCTGAGGTGAAGACCACCACAACGCATAACAGGATAATGGCAAACGACCGCGCCACGCGGTCACGTAAATTAAATGAGAGCGAGTATAAAAAAAGCGAAAACGCCGTGATGGCTATCCCCGCCGTCAAAATTTGATTTAGCGTCCGGATCCCCGCCAGTACGCCATCGGTCCAACCGTTAATCATGAAGCCCTTCCAATAAAAGTGTACAGCTCGTACTAGATTACATTATTTTAAAACCCTAGAAAAGAATAAAGCGACATCCTGGGTTAGGTAATAATGGTCATTATACCCGCAGAATTCATATCCAAACTTTTGAGCAAGGCGGATGGCTGGGAGATTTTTGGACTGCGTTTCCAGAATAATCCGTTTGTGCGCTCTGGACCCCGCCCATTCTTGAGCGGCCCCCAACAAAGTTGAGGCTACTCCCTGTCTACGGTTTGCCACATTCACTACCAAGTCTGTCACCGAGACCACTGAAGAGGCTGCCCGTTCCAACAGACAAATATATCCAACTGGATCTTTCTCAATATGGGCTGTGTACATCATGGATTTTCGCACCCAATCGTCAGCCAACGCATAAGGATTATGAGGGTAGGAAACAGTTATAGAGCGTGGCAAGCGAACTTCTCGAAAAGAGGCGTTAATTTGACCGGTATCTCTACGAAGTTCAAGTTGCCAAACTGATTCGCTAGAAATGGAATGATCAATACCCATCAAGCGAGGTAGATCAGTGGCTACAGTAGGACGAAGTTGAATATCAGACATTTAGATTCTCAAAATGGTTATTGCAAAGGGATTACCCGTACAGGGACAATACAAGGTGGTAATGAAGTACCAGCATTATCCGTCACCACAAGGCGAAGTTGATAATCTCCAGGGGTTAGGGCAGTTGTATCCCAACGTCCTAAAGATGAATCTACAACAATCTTGCGATCTGCAGAAATCGTTGCCCATGTATCACTACCTTGAGCCGCAACCTCATATTTATAAAAGCCAAAGTTCAGGATGTTGACGGTGCCTATCAAATCAATCGCCCCTTTAATTTCATCACCCGGTTTGGGAGAGGTTAAATTAACTTGGCCAGGAACACAACCCGCTGCACTAGCTGGTTGCGTCGCTAATACTAAAGGCGCAAATTGTGTCATCATTTCTGGAGACAATGTGCCTGTTGGGGTAGAAATAAAATCAATGGTTGGTGTGGTAACAAGAGCATCTGCTGGCAACCCCGGTATGATAAAGGACGCCATAAAAAACTCGATACAAAACAATATAAAGATGAGAGAAGAAATCGCTGCAGATTGCCCCAACCTGCGAATAGAAAATTCCTTCTCTAGCGTATAAACTGACGTCTGCCACTCTTGCCAAGAACGCCATAACCAGCGAAAGGAGAACATGCCTCCAATCGCTAGAACAATATATATTAATATTTCATAGGAACGTACAAAATTATAAAAATCTACCATTCGAAAGGTTCGAGTCCTTACATTCCACGCAACACACCACGAATAATCTTTTCCATCTTGGGGGTAATGACCTCACCTGCTGCAATCACCTCTTCATGTGTTGTCACAGTGGAACCATCCAAATTGGCTTTATTACTAACACCTGAAAAACCAAGCACTCGCATATTTCCATGTCGGGCAATAATGACTTCAGGAACCGTGGACATGCCGACAGCATCAGCGCCTGCCAAACGCAAGAAACGTAAATCCGCTGGTGATTCAAATGAAGGTCCACTTAACCCAGCATAGATACCTTCACGCAAAGTTATTTTTTCTTCTTTTGCAACTCGACGTGCCAAGTCACAATAAACGCGATCGTAGGGTTGACTCATATCAGGAAAACGTGGGCCAATTTCATCGATATTGGGTCCCATTAACGGGTTCAAGCCAGACATTCCCATCAGGTTTAGTTGATCGGTAATCAACATCACATCTCCAGGTTGAAAATCGGGATGTACCCCCCCAGCTGCATTGGTGACAATCATATTGTCAATTCCCATGCGCGTCATCACACGGACAGGCAAGGTGACCTGATCCATAGTGTACCCTTCGTAGTAATGAATACGTCCTTGCATTACCAGAACCGGAGTGTTTTCAAGATGGCCAATTACAAACCTGCCAACATGCCCATGGACCGTGGAAACAGGGAAATTAGGTAAGTCACTGTAAGGGATATAAACTGCATCTTGAACAGAATCAGCCAACCCATTAAGTCCGGAACCGAGGATAATTCCAACCTTAGGTTGAATAGTGATTCTTTTTTGTACAGCGTGAACAGCTTCATCTATTTGAGCAAGGGAAATATAGGTTTGCATTTTTCATCCAGTAATGAGTAATGTATGATGGCTGGGCTATGACCCCGTAGCCTATTAACCATCGCAAGGATTATATCAGAAATCGCAGTTCACTTTTGGAGTAGATAAATTTGAATTCTTATGCTATCCTACGTCGATAATGCAGGAAAATTCCCGAAACGAATTAAAGATGCTAGCTACCGCCATACTAAGATTGGTTGGGGTATGCTTACTTCTTGTCCCCTCATATTTACGTGTAGAAACGGAATGGCTTCCTTCATGGACCATTCCAGTTTTGGCTTTAGCCTGTTACATCCTGTCTTTAGTCACACAAGTTTTCTTTGTAAACGTATTAAGCGAGAAAAAACAAAACATTTTACGGTATACGAGCGGGGTATTTCTCTTAATTGTGGCAGTTTTATTCCTACACCCTAAATATGTAGTAGAAGCCAGCATTGTAGCCGCGACCGGGATAGTACAGCTCCTCCCTGTCATATTTCATTATCAAAAGCTTGAAAAGATTAATCCAATTTTGATTGTTGTCCCCACTTTGGGCTTTTTCAATGGACTTTATATTATTTTCGCTGGACAGCAATATGATGAAATAAACGTATTCCCCTACAAGCACATATTAATCATTACTCTTTTATTCACATCATTTGTCGGAACGATTCCTGCATTTTACCCGCATCACCGCTTAAGTAAACTATTGTTCCAAGTTCAAGCAATACCTTGGGTTGTGTGGTGCAGTATCTTTTTATATAAAACATCCTTTGATCATGCCATTGTTCCAGCGTTGTTTGCTTTGAACATTTTGCTCGTTAAAACCATACCGTGGAGTCGCTTCACCCTGCCAGAGCATGATATTCTTGGCAAACGGGTCATCATGGTTACAAGTACCATTGAGTTGACTTTATTAATATTCTTAAGTGCTTTACTCACCTTAATAGATTACATTATTATGCCTGGGGTGGAAAACATACTAAAAGTGCGAGAAGCCACTCTTTTGTTTTTTGTGATTATTTCAATCATATTGTTTTACGAAATATCCACAATCGTCATGACAATTAATGGCCTCATGATTGAATTAAAAAAAGTGGAAGATGACGAAGACGAAGAATTCCCCAATTTAGATTTTCGGTCAACCACATGGAATGAAAGAATAGCTCGTTACTTAAAACCATTTACCCTTACAAGAGAAAATGTGCGCGTCCATTTAAACGCACAGACAGATCAAATTAATTCAATATCAAAACAATTAAATAACGAAAAGAAAAGAAACAAACAACTGGTTTTATTGCACGAATTAAGCCAGCAACTAGAAAATCACTTAGATCAGCCGGTATCTGCTCAGCTTGCAGTAAACACGCTGGAAAAGGCATTAAATTCTTCTCTGGCAAGTTTATATGTCTACGAACCAGATGACAAAAATTTCTTACTTATTGCAACCTCAGGACCTCAATCATCAATTGTTCCAAGTGAATATCGACAAAGTATGTCTGCTAGCGCTCTGGGGCGGGCAGCTCGTCAACGAAAAACACAAATTATCAACGACACTCGGCTGGATAGTGATTACATTAGTTTTGCGCAAGAAAATAGTCTTTCTTGCGCAATAGTCCCAATGATTTTTAACGGCTACGTTAATGGGATGATTGTTATTAATGACGAGAATGTAAATGCATTTGGAAGCCTTGAAATTGGCCTGATTGAATCGGTAGCAGCTGAGTTGACTCGCTCTTGGGAACGCTCGGGCTATCAAAAAAGATTAATGAATCTTGTTCAATCTGGAAGCCAACTCTCCTCCATGGTTGAGCCTGATGCCACTGCAAATGAAGTTGCAGCCATAACAAAAGAAATCCTTCAGGCAAGGTTTACATTTGTACATATACAACTTGGTCAGGAAGAAAATTTTATCCAAACTGCATCATCAGGAGACGCTCCACAATTATTATCGTCTCTTGAAACCAGCAACCAAGATGATCCCTTAATTCAAGCTGCCTTCCACGCGACCAAACCTTTCCGTGTGAGAGATGTCCGCAAATACTCTGACACTTCCCACTTAAGTATTGACCACAACAGCTTAAGAAGTATGCTCGCTATTCCCATTCGGTGGCATCGATTAAGTATCGGAAGCATTTTGGCTTTCGGAAAACAAAATGAAGTGTTCTTTTCTGAAAACGACGAGTCGCTTGCTGAGTTGCTATCCATTCAAGCTGCAGGTGCATTTGAAAGTACCTGGTTACAGCAGGAATTAAGAGCTTCGCTTCGCACCACCTCTCTCTTGTATCGCCTAAGTACTCACATTATTCAAGCTGAAAATTTACAGGACGCCGCAAGAGACATTGCTCAGACTGCGCACAAATTGGCCAAGGGTCAATCTACAGGAATTATCCTTTTCTCCCAGGAAAGTCTAATTGAAGCCGAGTTGGAAGTAGACAATACCGGAATTCACAGCGGCACTACTCACCCTATGGAGCTTATTCAACAAGTGATGGACTCTGGACAATTAATATATATGTCCCAGGGAAAATCCATGATTCGTGCCTGTTTGCCGATTCAAACTCCAATTCACAAATATGGAGCTCTGTGGATCAATATCCCAGATAACCACCAGCATAAGCCTGCCAGCCCAGCAGACTTACAAACGCTAGTAAATCAAGCCGCCATTGCCCTGGAACGATCTTTATTGTTAGTTGAATCTCGCCGTCAGGCAAATGAAATCAAAAATGCCTACGACATGCTTGAAGTGACTTATGATCAAACACTGGTTGCACTTACTTCGGCTTTAGATGCAAGAGACCGTGAGACAGAAGGCCATAGCATGCGAGTAAGCCGTTTGGTGGCTAAATTGGGAGAAGCTTTAAACTTCAGCCACGAACAACTAAAATTATTGGAACGTGGATCACTTTTGCATGATATTGGGAAGATCGGTATTAGAGATACCATTCTGCACAAACCAGGACCACTGGACGAGGAAGAGTGGAAAATCATGCGCCAACATCCCGATATTGGTGCACGCATCGTAAAAGGTATCCCCTTCCTTGAAGATACCATCCCCCTAATTCGCCATCATCAAGAAAGGTGGGACGGGAGTGGTTATCCTCTTGGACTCAAAGGCGAAGAAATTCCATTATTGGCGCGTATGTTTGCAATCGTAGATGCATTTGATGCATTGACAAGTCACCGCCCATATAGAGAAAAGATTTCAATAGAAGAAGCTGTTTCTTATTTACGCGAACAAGCTGGCCTTTTATTTGATCCACTTATTGTAGATGCATTTGCCAAGTTGATTTTAGAAAATCCGCCTGATTTTAAATTTATAGAATGAAATCACAAGTAAACAAGACGCAAAGCCTTGAAATAACCCCGCAAGAAAGTCAGGTTTCCATTCGACCTGCAGTTATTGCTGGCATATGTCTACTGATTGCCTTGGTATTAACAACTCTTATCATATATCCATCATCAAATGCAACAAACAATGCTATTTTTTTGTTACTTGGGATATTGGGGGCTGTCTATCTTGTTTTCTTTTACTCAATTTACACTACAGCACAAAATAAAAACTTCGTTGCATGGCTCAATGTCATTATAGCAAGCATTGGATTGGGAGTAATATCTATCTTTATTCCTGACGAACTTAACTACTTGGTTTTTATCTTGATGTTTACATCAGCAATTTCTACGTCAGTAATATCCACCCGTCTCCCTTCATACACTTTAATACTTCTTGTAGGTATTTCTCATTTATACAGCGAAACACACCACCCATCTCTTCCAAATGAATGGGTAATCCATTTTGGGCTCACGATAGCATCAGTGATGGCAGTGGAAACCATCCAGCGTTTAAAAAATTTAATGGAAGAACAAATCCACAAACTGGAAATTTTGAACGAAGTAAGCAAACAAATTGTTTCTACGCTTGAAAAAGATCAAATTCTCTCCTTGTTAAATGCCGCCTTTCAAAAAGTTCTAGATGCTGACAGTTACTATATTGGGCTAATCGACAAGGATGTCATTCAAATGCAGCTTTTCTACGACGATGGCGAATACTTCAATGGTGCCAGAATGCAAATAGAAGGAACGCTCTCAGGGTGGGTGATAAACAATCAAAAGGAATTATTCCTACCAGATTTACGAAAGCCCTTAGAACTTGATGGGATAAATCTTGTCTTAATCGGCCAATCCAAAGACTCGTTATCATGGATGGGGGTGCCGGTAAAAGGTGTTTACACAAATGGCATTATGGCGATTGCATCCTATAAACCCAACGCCTTTAATAAAAGTGACCTTGAACTCTTAAATGGGATTGCCCAAAGAGCAGCGTATGCCTTGGATAATGCATACAGCCATGAACATGCTCAAATGGAAGCCAGACTCGACAGCCTTACCCGTGTTTACAATCACGGTTATTTTATTAAAGCCCTGCATGAAAAAGCAGATGAATGTTCGCTCAAGAAACAGCCTCTTAGCTTAATTATGTTGGACATTGACTATTTCAAAAACTACAACGACCAATATGGTCACCAAACTGGAGACAAAATTCTAATCACACTATGTTCTTTTATAAAAGAACATATCAAAGCACAAGATGCGGTCGGCCGTTGGGGTGGTGAAGAATTTGCTATTGTTTTGCCAAACGTAAACGGGACACAAGCCATACAAGTAGCCCAAAGAATCCAACAGTCCATGGAAACTCTAAAACTGGAAGATCCCGAACACGGCCTTATCTCGGCCCCCACAATTAGCCAAGGGATAGCAGTATATCCAAATGAGACCATGGATATATCGAAGCTTATTGATTTAGCTGACGAACGCTTATATAAAGCAAAAGGACGCGGTCGAAATCAAATCGAACCCGCGCCCAGTGACAATTTATAACTTATTTTTTATTTTAAAACTTCTGCAAAGCCTTTTATAGCTTTTTCAACACCAGCATCATCCACCCAATAATGTGTCACCAAACGAAATCTTCGTGGTCCCGCCCAATCCACTAATACTCCGAATTTTTTCATTTCTTCGACAATTTGGTTTTCAGTCAATTTGATGCGATCTGCCAAATCAAAAAACACCATATTGGTTGACGCAGTATTCGCATCCAACTTTAAGCCCTTAACTTGCTTCAACCCTTCAGCCAGATTCTTCGCCCGAATATGATCCTGCCCTAGTCGCCCCGTCATTTTATCCAGCGAAATTAAACCAGCTGCGGCAAGCACACCTACCTGACGCATCCCACCGCCCAACATCTTCCTTAAGTGACGCGCTCGCTTGATAAATTTCTTTGTTCCCACCAGCATCGACCCAACTGGCGCTACCAATCCCTTACTCAAACAAAACATCACAGAATCAGCAGGCTCTGCCAAATCACGAGCAGAGACATTTAATGCCGCTGCCGCATTAAATAAACGAGCTCCATCAATATGAAACAGGAGACCATTTTCTTTTGCAAGCTTTCCAACTTGCTGAGTATATTCAACAGTCAGTGGAACACCACCACAAACATTTTGAGTGTTCTCGATGCAAATGAGTCGCGTAATGGTGTGATGCACATCTTCGGTCTGAATGGAAGCGCGGATGTCATCCAATGCCATGGTTCCATCGGCTTGATTCTGGACTGGGTGCGGATGAATCCCGCCCAAAGCGGACATCCCTCCTGCTTCGTTCAAATAAATATGGGACTTATCCCCAACAATGACTTCATCCCCACGTTGACAATGTGTGAGCAAAGCCAACAAATTGCCCATCGTGCCTGACGGGACGAAAAGTGCATCTTCCTTGCCAAGCATGGAAGCAGCCTTTTCCTGCAATTGATTCACCGTGGGATCATCCATGTAAACATCATCCCCCACCTCAGCCTCAGCCATGGCCTCGCGCATTTCAGGGGATGGTTTCGTAACGGTATCAGAGCGTAAATCTACATAGTCCATAATCAACTCCATAAGAATACTCTCGAAGGGATTTTCCTTCGAGAGCTAAATTTATTCGAGCCTTCGTAAATCTTCTAGAACTTTCTGCAATTCTTCAGGCAATGGTGCCTCAAATACATGTGGCTTCTTCTCATTGGGCAAAATGATACTTAACTTGGCCGCATGCAAAAAGTGACGTGTGATATCTGCTGTGAAATTTCTTTTGCCATATACCCCATCACCAACAATCGGACATCCCAAAAACAAACAATGTAAACGAATCTGATGAGTACGCCCAGTATGCGGATGGAACTCAAGCAAAGTATGCTCTTTGAAAGCCTCAAGGGTGCGATACTCACTGACAGCCTCACGGCCTTTCCCTGGAGAGACAATCGCCATCTTCTTGCGGTGACTTGGGTCACGACCAATCGGAGCTTCCACACGGCCTGTCGGTGTAGGTGGTTTTCCATCTACCAAGGCGAGATAGGTTTTCTCAACAGAGCGTAGACGGAACTGGTCTTGCAACCAACGATGGGCACGTTCGTTTTTCGCTAACACAATCAACCCAGATGTTTCCTTATCCAAACGATGCACAAGGCCAGGACGTTCTTCGCCACCAATACCTTCGAGGTCGGGGTCATATCCCAGCACTGCATGGACAAGAGTCCCTGAGTCATGACCCGCAGCAGGATGAACCACCATCCCTGCTGGTTTATTCACCACCAACAATTCATCATTCTCAAAAATAATATCGAGAGGAATATCCTCACCCACCAAGCCACTTGGCACAGGTGGAGGAACACGAACTTCAACTTCAGACCCACTTTCAATACTTTGGCCTGATTTTTTTGCTGGGACCTGGTTAACAGAGACAAAACCATCGTCAATCAAACCCTGCAAACGGGCGCGTGAAAATTCAGGCAAACAAGTGACTAAAAACTTATCAAGACGTTCCGGGGCGTCACCACTGTACCGAAAGGTTTCTACGCGATCACTCATGATTGATTTCCATTCG
This sequence comes from Anaerolineales bacterium, assembly GCA_046328925.1. Classification (GTDB taxonomy): domain Bacteria; phylum Chloroflexota; class Anaerolineae; order Anaerolineales; family Villigracilaceae; genus Villigracilis. The sequence goes on along the minus strand of JAXLVT010000025.1, from coordinate 23,577 downwards.
TGGGAAGAGTTTCATCAGTCGAATGGGATTCGCTGTTTTGTTTCTTCCCTTGATATTCCTTCATCCAAATGCCGAACAACAATACCACCACACCTACATTGATACTGGCATCAGCTACATTGAAAATATAAAAGGTCCCTACAGAGATAAAATCTGTCACCTGCCCCAATGTGAGGCGGTCAATTAAATTACCAAGCACACCGCCCAAATATAAGCCTGCGGCCACTTGCAACAACTTGTCACCTTCTTCAATTTGGGAGTAATAATACAAAATTCCCAGCACTACAAGTAATGCCAGCACAGTAAAAATTGGATTACCACTTTGGAACATACCAAATGCTGCGCCTTTATTGAAGATATGCAAAATGCGCGCATACGGAGATAACCAAAGGAGTGAATCAGGTAACCAGGAAGTGTTCAAAGGAATATTGGTACGCACCAACCATTTTGTCCATTGATCCAAAGCAACAATCGACCCCACAAGAGCCGTTAAAGTAATATATTTTTTCAAAGACACATTCTCTTTCTTTTCAGATTCCATCTTTATTTTTCTTTATCCATTATCTTTTCAATCGGGGAGGAAGGAGTAGAAGCCTCACCAGGTATTTCTTCATTCATTTTTTTGGCTTTTTTCTCCTGCCATTCCTTGTACCAAACTCCAAGCAATAGCACTACCACCCCAATTGAAATGGACGCATCTGCAATATTGAACACTGGGAATACGCTGATGGAAATAAAATCTGTTACTTTGCCAACCAACAAACGATCTAACAAATTACCGGCAGCGCCACCAAGTTGTAATCCCATCGCGAGTTTTAAAGTCCAATCAGCAGGGTCTACGCCGGGGTAGTAATAAATAATCGCACCAATTACGATGAAGGCCAGAATGGTAAATACCATACCACCTTGTTGAAACATGCCAAAAGCAGCTCCGCTGTTGTACCAATGGACAATGCGTGCATACGGGCTTAACCACAGCAACCAATCAGGCAGCCAGGAAGTTTGAAATGGGAGATTTTCACGCACCAGCCATTTTGTCCATTGATCTAAGGCAATGACAATACCTGCCACGCCAAATAAAGTTAAGTAATCTTTTACAGTACGATTCAAGAATCACCTCAAAGTTGGAAATGCCCGCCTATTGTACCGCACGCATATGAGACAAATCGTAAATCTTCTAAACAAACACCCTTGGCACCCGTGCACTGATGTTGGTCATCACCTCATATTCGTTTGTGCCAGTCCAATCAGCAAAATCTTCGGCTGTGATTCCATTTCCCAATAAAATTACCTCATCCCCCACTTTCACATCATCTCCATCCGCATGAACCATAAATTGATCCATGCAAATACGCCCAACTTGTGGATAAGATTTTCCATTAATCAACACTCGCGCTTGATTCGTCATGCGGCGGAAATATCCATCCGCATATCCGCACGGGATGGTCGCGATTCGTGCCTCACTTTCAGGCTGCCATAACGACCCATAACTGACTCCCCGCCCTGGCTGGGTGATTTTGCTATAAGAGACTTTTGATTTCCAAGTCAGTGCAGGATGAACTTCAATTGTCTTTTTAACATCACGACCTGGATAAACCCCATAAAACAAAACCCCAGGGCGCACCATATCATAATGACTCTCTGGCAAAAGCAAAGTTGCTCCCGAATTAGCGGTGTGCCGAATGCGTGGATGTGGCACACCTCGTTTTTCGTACATTGCAAGAACCTCTTCAAAGCGTTCAAGTTGTAACGAAGCTCTGACAATATTTTCGCCTGCTTCAGACACTTCAGAGTTGGCAAAATGCGTAAAGATGCCTTCAATATCTATGTGGCTACACGATAGAGATTTCTCTATAAAGGCTTCAGCTTCATATTCACGAACACCGATTCGCTCCATACCTGTGTCAATCTTCAAATGAACTTTAATCTGCTTACGGGTTGATTCTGCCAGTTGTTCAGCAGCAGTAAGCAGGTCCAAAGAAGAAGCGGCGAGGGTTAAATCATATTCAAAGAAATCGGGCAACTGCTCAGGAAGAGTCCCACCCATCACAAGAATGGGAGTCGCAATTCCCATTTTACGAATATGAATGGCTTCTTCCACTAAGGCGACCCCGATATAGTCGGCATAGGGTGCGATAAACGGCGCGACGCCATCCACGCCGTGACCATAAGCATTGGCTTTCAATACAACCAAAACTTTTGCAGGTGACACATGTGCGCGGATGTTTTCGAGATTTGTTTTTAATTGATTTAAGTTAACTTCGAGATAAGTAGGTCTCATGCATTTTGCCAGTGATATTCAACATCAGGTTCAGATTCTGGAGCTGGGCTTATCCCAAACTTCTCTGCCACAAATCCATTCTTTTCATAAAAGGAACGTGCCACTGTATTGGCAACATGCGTATACAACCAAAGATGATTTGGAGAAAGGGTCTTTGCATAATCCATTAGAGTTTGGCCAATTCCACGCCGATGATAAGCAGGGTCTACATACAAACGATCTATGAATTCGCCTGAAATCCCGAGAAATCCAACGGGTAAATTTTCAAGTTCGTACACCCAAATTTGATTTTCTTGAACAATGACATTCTGAAAATAATTTCGTGCATCTTCCAGAGTGTGACCAAGTCTCTCTTCCAAACCAGGCATGGCAACGTTGACCGCATCGAACCAAAAACGAGTAACAGGTACAAAGTCTTCTTCTCTATACAAACGTATCATTATGCTCTGTCTATTATGGTTCAGTCACTTTGACGTTATCAAAGGAAACGTGCACCCCTTTTTCTTCAAAGGAGCTAGCAAAAAATCCGATATTTCCTGAAGATAAGGATGAATCAGTAATCTCGCCCAAGAGGGTGTCGTTCACATAATATTCAATTTTATTGCCTACAACCACCAACTTGATGTGATTGGTTGCAGCACCTTGTTTAATATCAGATGAAGTGTCCCAATCCACTAAAAACTTTGGATCTTTATAGTTCAGCCCATCCATGGTTAGAACATAGTAGCCATCTGCGCCAATTGAAAAATTATAGAACTCATTGGTATCTGGATTAAAACGGAAGATTACTCCAAAGGCATTATTATCTGGGCCGTCCACTTTGGTCACATCGGCTTCAAGGACAAAATCTGAAAATTCTTTGTCTTCACAAACTGTCCATGCAATGATGCTTGGAGTATTGACCTTCATATGAAATTGTCCATTTTCGGAGTAACGTTCAACATCCGATGATGGAGAAACGCCATCTGAAGGGAAACAACTCCTTGAAGAAAACTCAGTCTCGTTCAGCAAGAATGGACTGGCTGTAGGAGTAAGCGTTGGCACAGGCGTAGAAGTTGGAAGCGGTGTAGGAGTTGCCAAAAAATTAGAAACGGCAGAACAAGCCAATGTGCTGGCGATTAATAGAATAGCGGGAACGAAAATAAATCTTTGTCTTTTCATGATTCTCTCCTCAATAAAATTCCAAAGGGGATACTTGGAACGATTATACTTTGGAGAAGATTATTTCAGAAATAGGAGAAAAGACATGCCCACAGAAGTTCTTTACGGCCCACGGCTTGGCAAAGAAGGTGTATTAAGAATTGGTTGTAGCGCCGTACTTTTTGACAAAACTCGAGAGAAGGTGCTCCTCACACAACGCACAGACAACGGTCGCTGGTGCCTACCTGGCGGTGGGATGGAATCTGGTGAGAGTGCGGCTGAGGCGTGTGAAAGAGAAGTTTGGGAAGAGACAGGCCTAAAGGTACGTGCGAAGCGCTTGTTGGGGGTATATAGCAATCCAGACCAATTGGTGATTTATCCTGACGGCAACAAAGCATTTTTTGTCGTGCTGAATTTTGAAGTCGAGTTGATTTCGGGAGAGTTGGGATTAAGCAACGAAACCACCGACTTTGGGTATTACAGCTTACAAGAAATGGATTCCCTGTCGATGCATGGTCAACATAAACAACGTGTGGAAGATGCCATGCGCGGCGGCGATGCGGTTATCAAATAAAAATCAACCTTAAGTAAGGGATGAAATCCACAGCCTAAACTGGTTATTGGTGTTTCAATTAAAAACTTTATTGGAGGATGTATGCTCAACAAGATTTCAGAACGGTTTTATAAATGGAATAAAGGCTGGCTTATTTTTGTATTATTTCTGCTGGATGGCTTTTTCAGCGGATTTTTACTGCCTCTTGTTCAAGGTTTGATGCAAGATGACAGAGGCGGCGTACAGCCCCTTGACCTGATGGTCTTCTCGACTCCTGAAAAAATATTCGGCATGATTGAAAGATATGGGGAATATGGCCGCCGATTTTATCGTGGGGTAGAACTCACGGTGGATATTATTTATCCAATTGTGTATTTGTTTTTCTTTGGATTGTTTATCTCCTGGCTGTTCCAACGAGGCTTTGCCTCCAATCACCCAATACGCAAATTTAATATCATGCCCCTTGGAGCGTGGTTATTTGATTTGCTTGAGAATATCACCATCGTAAGCTTGCTTACCATTTATCCATCCAAGCCCAGTCTGCTCGTGTGGATATTAATTCTGCTTTCACACGTTAAGTGGTTATTTGCTGGAGCCAGCATCGTATTAATCGTCATTGGAATTGTGATGGCCGCAAAAAATAAATTCAAGAAACAAGAATAACTATAAAGTGAGCCATCGAGAGAAATCTTTCGATGGCTCATTGCTTTTAAATTTGTTTCCACCAGACGCCTGTACATTCAGGCAGAATTTCCCATTTGTTTTGTTTTACCTTATCACCTAACTCGTCACCGAAGAAAAAGCGGGATAAAAACTCAGCCTCCTCCAAAGAAGCAAATTTGTAATCGGTGCGAATCCATTTATTTTGGAATCCGACTTCATCTAACCAGGGATAAAACTGATTAAGATGCTCTAACTTAATCGGTGACTCGTTGCCCGTGCCCAGCGATTCATACAAGACGATGAAACTGCCAGCCCTTAAGACGCGTTTCATCTCGCCCATCCATTTTTCCAACTCAGCTTTCCACGTATCAGGATTCCAGACAGCGAGATAACTCAAGCTCCAACCAGAGACCACCAAATCTGCGGACAAATCGTCTACTGGCAGTTGACGGTGATCGGCAACATCTACCTGCCAGTTGAATAATCCGCTGGCGATGAATTTTTCACGGCAGACCCGCAGCATTTCCTCTGAAATATCAAAAGCACGGACCTGCTTGACATGCGGTGCTAACAAACCAGCCAGACGACCTGTCCCGGCACCTAAATCATAAACAACACGATTTTCCAAAGGTGTGATTTCGCGCAGGGTTTTTAAAATATTTCCCTGATAATCTTCACGCGCAATCAACGCTTCGTACTTATCCCCTTCAGTTTTGTAAATTTCTTCTTGAGTAGGCATATATTAATTGTAACGCTATAATTAATGGATGAACACATCCCTCTCCCCTTCTGCACAAAAAATACAAGACTTGCTTCAATCGCTTGGATATTCATATACCGTGGTGGAACATGTCGAATCCACGCGTACGGCTCAGGAAGCTGCAGACCGCGCTGGCTGTGAGCTTGGACAAATTGTCAAATCTTTAATCTTTCGCGGAAAGACCAGCGGCAAACCCATTTTGGTTTTGACCAGCGGCGCCAATCGCGTGGATGAAAAGCTAATCAGCCAGTATGCTGGAGAATCCATCGGGAAGGCAGATGCCGATTTTGTACGAGCAGTGACCGGCTTCGTCATCGGAGGCGTACCGCCCATTGGTCACAACGAAAAGATGGAAACTTATCTCGATGAAGATTTTCAACAATTTCAAACCATCTGGGCGGCGGCTGGAACTCCCAACGCTATCTTTGAATTGAAAACCGAAGATTTGCAAAAAATGACAGATGGAAAAATTGTGCAAGTAAAACCAAATCAAAACTCAGGAGAGAAATCATGATCGGTTCATTGGACCCAGAAAAATTGCGCAACAATCAGACCGTAATGAATAAACGGGGAAAAATCATAGGGAGTGCAATGATGGGAGGAGCGATTTTACTTACTCTTGTTTTTGCTATATTTGCATGGCGTTCCATTGCCAGTTTTAACTGGAAAGTAACCGATGGTGTCATTACCACTTCCTCATATTTCTCTGGGTTAGAGAGTAGCGACAGACATTCTTTTCTGGAATACGAGTACACAATTGATGGGACGACCTACACAGGCAAAGACTCGGATACAGGAACATTTGCTAATCACCCTCCTCAAAAAGGCCAGACCATTAAGGTGTACTACAATCCTAGCAATCCCAGTGACTCATTGATTGACTCAAATCGAGGAAAAGGATTAAGCGATCTCGTGGTTTGGGTTTGTTGCGCCAGCCCAGCCTTCTTCTTCTTTGGTGCAATTATTTTGTTTGTTTCAACTCGCAAACAGACCATTAACTAAATATATTATTTCCAATATGAAAGACATTTACCATTATCTTCAGCTAAACGACAATTTATCTTGCAGTGGAATGCCTACGCCTGATCAAATTTCTTCGATTGCCCAAGCGGATATGAAAGTAGTCATCAATCTGGCGACTTTAAAATCAGAAGGTGCCGTGCCCAACGAAAAAGAGTTGGTGGAGGCTCAAAACATGTTGTATTACAACATCCCTGTGGAATGGAATCAGCCGACTGCACAGGATTTACAAGAATTCTTCCGCATCATGGACAAGCACCAGGACGAAAAAGTATTTGTTCATTGTCAGGCCAATTATCGGGCAACGGGGTTTATCACGCTTTACCGAATCTTACGTTTGGGTTGGGACAAAGAGACAGCCTTTGCAGATATGAACAAGATTTGGAATCCTGAGGATTTTCCTGTTTGGGAAAAATTTATTCAAGAGCAAATCGAATCGAAATGAAAGATAAAAAAATAATTCTAGCAGGGGTGGTACTTGTATTATCCCTGCTAGCTTGCAGATTCAGCAGGCAAATGGTCACACCTGCACCTACCGACACAACTCGTAAATTACAGCAAGGAGAATTGGAGAGAAGCTATATCCTCCATATCCCTGCTTCGGTGAATTTAAAAGAACCTGTCCCTTTGGTGTTGGTATTTCATGGCGGAGCAGGCAATGCAGAAAACGCCATCCGCATGACGGGATTTAATCAAATTGCAGATGAAAATGGATTCATTGTTGCGTACCCCAATGGCACGGGCAGGTTGGAAGATAAAATTTTGACTTGGAACGGGGGCGGATGTTGTGGGTTTGCGCAAAACAATCACATTGATGATGTGGGCTTTGTGCGAGCGGTCATTGCGGACATTGAGACGGTGGCTTCAATTAATCCGAAACAAATCTACGCAACGGGAATCTCGAACGGCGGAATCATGTCGTATCGGCTGGCTTGCGAAGCAGCTGACTTGTTTGCTGCGATTGCGCCAGTTTCAGGCTCGTTGATGGTTTCTCCATGCAACCCTACAGAACCTGTATCCGTTCTCCACTTTCATGGGACCGACGATCAGCACATTTTGTACGATGGCGGCTTTGGGCCAAAATCCCTTGTGAATGTAAATTTCACATCGGTCAAAGACTCGGTGAATTTCTGGGTGGGATTTGACCAATGCCAGAATCAAACGACTACCACCCCACTTAGTGACATTCAACTGGATGAATGGAAAGATTGTGCAAACCAAACCAACGTAATTTTATATACCATCCTTGGCGGACAACATGCTTGGCCAGGCAGTGACGTTCCAGGTTGGATAGATGGAGATGAACCCACCCAGTCTATTTCAGCGACGGAACTTATTTGGGAATTTTTCAAATTGCATCCCAAGTTGTGAGAAGACGAATTATTCAAACAGTACCACAAGCTAGTCATTTACAATTTCAAATTTCGTTCCAGATTTTTTTATTATGGGCCACTTCCTCATGCCAAGCAGAAGAATTTCATATAAATTAAGAACAATAATGGGTAAGAGCAACATCGACATTAATAGTGATAAAGCCAACATCAGGTAAACTTGCAGTTCAACTTTACCTGAACGAGACAAAGTCGCTGATATTAATATTGCCATGCTTGGTAATATTCCCGATATTGCCAATGCTATTGGAAGTAGACCCTTGCTTTTATCAGGACGATCTAAGGATTTATAATTTAAGACTACTGGGGAAATGACTATCATGCCTACCAATACTATTGCTGAAAATAAAGCAAATATGGTTGATATTAATGCAGCTACTTGTGTGTTAAAAATTTTCTGACTTGTGTAAACAACAGTTGTCCAAAGAGATGCAAAAATCATAGACAGTAGAGCTATTTCGTAAATACTAAATAAGAGGGCAGTCAGTAAATAAGAAAATCTCTCTCGATACCTACTTTTTTTAATTTTGTTCAATCGAAATACTATTATTAGAGTCATACAAACATAAAGGCTGAAACTTATTGCACATGCTGAAATAACTGACTTGCGAAAGCCAGAGAAGCCAAGCGGAACTATCATAAACAACAAGGGAATAAGAAATGTACTCCATATAGCGCGGATTGTTTTACTGCCGTAAAACAACATTTTTATCTTCCACAACTCGTGAATTTGACTTTGATTAATCCTCATTATTAATTCCTTTTAGGGTATTACATGCACAAGTTTCTACAATACGTAGAAAAATTGTTAAAGTCTTAAATTCCTATATGAGATAAATAGAAATCAGCATTTAGGCAAGTATTTCAGGTAATCCTTTGTCCTTTTAATTGTTATTGATTACAGTCTGGCATCCAATTCAAACAACCTGTTTCTACAAACTTATCAAATGCCATATCTGGTGTTTGCCAATCTGGGTAGCTATTTTCAAGAACCACCTGCTCTTGCTATAACTTCATCATAAATATTTTCTTTGTTGAAATGAAAATAAAATGGATACTGCCTGTCACCTACAAAATCATAGGAACAAACATATCCCCCATCAGGATAAGGGTCTTCACAATACAGTAAATACCTTCCCAATTTATCTTGAACAGTTTCAAGCGTCCTACTTTCCTCAGGTAGGCCAGAAAAATATAATTTAAGTGTGTAAAAAAAGTCTGGTGAATGCACCACTACATTCGGCTGGCACAACTTGTTAGTCTTTTCAATCTCAAGTTCTACACAGATATCTTTGACAACATCTTGAGGAATTGGCGTAGCATGCAATTCATAAGAATCTCGGTATGCGACTCGTGTGCTGTACACTTTCATATCTGAAGCTACTGTATACACAACAGGTAAAATATACAAGTAACTCAGTAAAATAATAAAGAAAAAAATTATTAAAAAAAATAATTATTTTCTTGCTTTTCATCATGATGTGTTCTTTCTACTATCGATATCCATGTTCGATTTGAAAATATATAATTTCTTTTACGGTGTTGGTACAAAGCCAAGAATCGTGGTTGGGAATTTATCAGTCACCATCAAGAAGCCGCGATTGTCCAAACGAACGAGGCCTTCCCAGTTACGGGCATCGTCGTAAAGCGTTAATAAAATCGGCGGTGTATCGACCAAGGTAATGCCTGAATCAGAATACTTAAATTCAACCAAGCGCTCCACTTGAGGATGCAAGGAGTGGGTCTTTCCAGTCCCATACTTGTCTTTGATTGGATCAGTCTTGGGTAACAAGTCAAGGTCGCCTGGGAAGAAATAATTGATTCCCCAAAAGGTATCCCCCGTTCCAAGGGCGGTGTCCGTTAGGCGATATTCAAGATTTTTCATTGGGATGGTGCCCTGAGGTTGCAGGTCAAACCCAAAAACGTGCGCTACTGGCTTGGGGATAATTCCCACTCCGTTCACTTCGTAGAATGTAATCACCTTGTCTTTCAATACCAGCAACGATTCATCCGTATGGTTATTTGAATGTGCCTGAGGGTCGATTTTTGTCAATTTGGTGGTGTCAAGTGTCAGCGTGGAAAGATCCGCAGCGATTGAGCCCGAGATTAAATATCCTTGCATATCGTCTGCGTTGCTGCCCGCTTCAATCGTCAAAAAGATCTGAGTCCCATTGAAGCCAATCGCTTCAAAGCCCTGATAGTTTGGAATCTCCTCGGCAAGGCCAGGAGCTATTAATTGTATCGGGCGGGGCAACAAGGGAGATTTATCTTTCCCAGCCAAATAGGTGAGAATTTCAGCCTTGGGGATATAAAACAAAAAGCCATCTTCATTGTTTTGACGAAACACAGAAGGATATTGCGGTAACAAAATTAAATTATCCCCAAACCAAGCCAAACCCGAAAGCTCTGCCTTTGCATCTGCAACTGGCCCGCCCACAAACCCCAACATGGGAATTTGAGTCATCGGCTGTTCAGGAAGGTTCGCACTCTTCAACCGATACACATAGTACTCTCCCAATAAAACTAGGAACACAACAATTGCCGCACCCACCCAGATTCTCTTTTGCTTCATAACACCTCGAATATTTTTTAGAAAGTGACTACAAGTCTGCATTCTTGACCACAAAGACACCAAGTCACGAAGACTCAAAAAAAAATTTGTGACTTTGAGTCTTTGCACCTTCGTGGCTAGGGATTATTAGATAATCTCTAGGATTATATTCGCAACCCAAATCCTTTCAAAGCGTTTTAACAAGAAACCATCCAAAGGAGAAAACCATGGGACAATATTTTGCAAGAGATTACACTGGCGCGCCGTTTGAACTGTATGGAGTTGGACATCTCTTAGCCCTCACCATCATTGCACTTTTCTGCTTGTTAACTCCATACTTTCGAAACACATGGGACGAAAAGCAAAAACGAAATTTCCGACATTTGATTGCCGTGCTTTTAATTGCAGATGAATTAAGCTGGCATGCCTGGGCTGCCTATTGGGGCATATGGACGATTCAAACCATGCTTCCACTGCATCTTTGTAGTGTGATGGTCTGGCTTTCGGCATATATGCTGTTCACCAAAGATTATGGCATTTATGAGACGGCGTATTTCCTCGGCATCGGCGGCGCGACCCAAGCCCTGCTGACCCCAGACGCAAATGGATATGGCTTCCCTCATTATCGAGCCTTTCAAACTTTCCTCGCTCATGGATTGCTGGTATTCATTCCCATCTACATGACTGTTGTGGAAGGCTATCGCCCAACCTTACAATCGTTCAAACGCATCTTTATTTGGACCAACATTTACATGGTCTTTGTGTTTTTTCTAAACCTGGCCATTGGCAGCAATTACCTGTTTATCGCGCACAAGCCAGAGTTCCCAACGCTCCTTGATATCCTTGCTCCGTGGCCCTGGTATGTCCTTGAGTTGGAAGCGATTGGATTCGCTGTTTTCTTCCTAATTTATTTGCCGTTTCTCATCAAAGACTTGCGAATGAACGCAAACGAAGCTCAAAATCCCCTCAGCACTTCTTGAGCCGCCTAACTTAATCGTTAAGCGAACTCCACCCCATGACCTTTCTCTCGTTGCATGGAAACATCCTTTATCGTAGAATCAAATTAACCATTCCAAGGAGGAAGCATGACTACAGTAAGTTCCGTTTCTCGTCCGATGACTGAGGAAGCTGACTTTTTACAAATCAAGTCTGTTGACCATGTCCACTTTTACGTAGGAAACGCAAAACACGCCATGTATTATTGGTGGAAGGCGTTTGGTTTCAAACCGATTGCATACTCCGGCCTTGAAACTGGGAATCGAGATTTCGCTTCCTACGTCCTTGAATCAGGTCAGGCACGTTTTGTAGTGTCTGCACCGTATGGTCCATCCAGCCCGATGGCATCTCATCACATGGTGCATGGAGATGGAGTCAAGGTCATTGCTCTGGAGGTAGATGATGTAGAAAAAGCATGGCAAGCCACCACCTCTCGTGGCGGCCGCTCTGCATGGGCACCCCGTGAAGAAAAAGATGATTTTGGCATTTATCGATCTTCTGCCATTTACACCTATGGTGAAACCTTACACGTATTTGTAGACCGTGCTGACTATAAGGGCAGTTTTGCCCCCACATACAAACCTATAAACTATGAAGCCCAATCCACAGGGTTGGCAGCCATCGACCACATTGTAGGGAATGTACAACTGGGTCAAATGAATAAGTGGGTCAATTTCTATCATCAAGTAATGGGCTTCCGTCAACTGATGCATTTTGATGACAAAGACATTTCTACTGAATACTCCGCATTGATGTCCAAGGTCATGCAAAATGGAAATGGACGCGTGAAGTTTCCAATCAATGAACCTGCTGAAGGCAAGAAGAAAAGTCAAATCGAAGAATATCTCGATTACTATCTCACTCCAGGCGCGCAACACATTGCCATCATCACAGGCGATATTCTGAGCACCATCGAACAACTCCGCAAGAATGGAGTTGAATTCTTACGCGTGCCGAATACCTATTACGAAATGTTGCCAGACCGCATCGGTCAAATCAAAGAAGATTACAAAGCCATTCAGGAACTTGGTATCCTCGTCGACAAAGATGATGAAGGCTATCTGCTACAAATTTTCAGCAAGCCCATTCAAGACCGCCCCACCATGTTCGTTGAAATCATTCAACGACATGGCGCACAAGTTTGGAAAAGGAAATTTCAAAGCCTTGTTCGAATCGCTTGAACTTGAGCAGGAACGTCGTGGCAACTTATGATTTTCGCCACGATCAGCACGCCTCGCTCTACACCTCAACCTGCTCTTATCTCGAATGGCAAAGCCTACCCTTTGCCATTCGAGAACATGTTGGCGGTCATTAACGCAGGTGCAAGCCAGGCTGCTACAAAAATCACCAAAAAATCATTCGACATCTCTGAAGTCAAATTTCATGCGCCGTTACGCCCCACCACCCTGCGAGATGCGTACGCTTTTGAGCAACATGTCAAAACCGCCAATCAAAACCGCGGACGTGAAATTCCTGCGGAGTGGTACCAGTTCCCTGTTTTCTATTACACCAATCCACACAGCATCTTTGGTCCAGAAGATGAAATTCCGTATCCTCACTACACCGAACAATTGGACTTTGAACTTGAAATTGCTGTGGTGATTGGCAAAGCAGGCATCAACATCAAACCTGAAAATGCCGCCCAACACATTTTTGGATTCACTATATTCAATGACTGGTCAGCTCGCGATGTGCAAAGGGCAGAGATGAAAGTTGGCTTGGGCCCTGCCAAGGGAAAAGACTTTGCCTCGTCGTTGGGACCTGTCATCGTCACGCCAGAAGCGCTTGTCCATTATTCGGCAAGAAGGCCTGGGATATACAATCTTGAGATGAAAGCCAGAGTCAACGGGGTGGAAATCTCAAAAGCAAATTTCAAAGATATCTACTGGTCTTTCGGTGAGATTATCGCAAGAGCTTCAGACCATACTGAGATTCACCCTGGGGATGTAATTGGGTCTGGAACAGTGGGAACAGGCTGCTTGCTTGAGTTAACCAAAACCCAGGGTCCCTGGCTTCAACCAGGAGATCTTGTTGAATTGGAAATTGAAGAAATCGGTATTTTAAAAAATAAAATTGGAGAAAAACAAGAATGAAGAAAAGTATTTTGGGGTTGGGGTTGATTTTGATATTCACTTCTGCTTGTGGGGCATCCCCTGCACCCTCACAACCCAGAGTAGATATGATGGTCACGCAAACGTTGCAGGCCTTGAATTCTCAACCTACAAGTGTGCCAGTCGCTACTCAAGCTTTTGATTCCTTAACCCCAGATGGTGAAATTGCATCGTCAGGCGGAATTACATTTTTGATGCCAAACGGCATGGCTAGTGACGCATCATCTACAACGACAACTGAAGTGGAATTCCCATACATTAATCCATCTGCAGGCGACATGCCTGCGCATACGAAATTCATATTGAATAATTATCCTGTACAAGGAACCTTGTTCCAGCCACAAGTGATGGTTTTCAAAGTATCTGAGTATGCTCAGTATAGCGAATTCACTGCTCGGATTATTGCAGCCATGCAAAACATGCAATACAGCGCTGGTCAACCCATTCCAGAAGGTTTACCTAATAGCCCACTCTACAATGCGCAAATCCACGGAATTAATTTTCAGAACGGAAAAGGGATTCGTTATCTGACACAGTTCGATCAGGCTCCCATGCCAGCCAACAATCAGGAAATGTTCTATTATTTCCACGGTATCACCAACGATGGCCAGTACTATATTCAAGCTATTTTGCCTGTGCAAGCTCCCTTCCTCGCAACAGATGGGAATCCAGATTCACCTGTCCCTGCGGATGGGGTCCCATTTACTATGGATGACATGCCAGGGTATTACAACAGCGTTATTCAAAAACTCAACGCTACAGATACATTCTCTTTCACCCCGTACCTCGACCATCTTGACTCAATGATGGAATCATTACAAGTAACAGGTCTGTAATGAAGAAAATAACGATCGCCATCACATTTATTGTCTTAAGCGTTTTAGCTTGTCAAACGGGCGCAACACCTGCTGCACCTGACAACAGTAGTGTCGAAACCGTCGTTGCCAGCACGTTACAGGCATATACCCAAGAAGCGCCCAAAGGAATATCCATATCCTTTCAAAATGTCAGCTTTGTGATTCCTGACGGGCTGGCCAGCGGAGCGACAAGCGAACTTGCACCACAAACCAAAGAAGAAGATAGTGGTCCTTGGGCTGTTGCCCCTGAACACGTTGAGTTCACCCTCACTGGCTATTTAATTCCTAGACAAGGCTTCGGTGCAGTTGTGCATGTCTACCCTGCGCAGGAATATGCTACCGTAAATTCATGGGCCAACAGCAGCCTAACACGCTTACAAACTGTATTGGCAAATCCATCGGGAGCGCTCACAAATGACACACTGCCCACCATTCCGTTCAACGGCGCGGCTGCACAACAATATGCTGCTCAAGCAAAATTAATCCCATTCAATGGTGGCAACGGCGTGCGCATGCTCTCACAGTATGCTCAATTTCCTGGACCTATTCTTAAGGAGAATAGCTTTTATCATTACGAAGGCCTGACTTCTGATGGTAAGTATATGGTGGCGATTGCTGTCCCCATCACGCTCCCCTTACAATCCACACCTGAGAATATATCCGCAGATGGAGTCCCTTATCCCAGTGACATCACAGATACCGCAGGATTAACTGCGTATTTCCAAGGGATTACCGATAAACTAAATTCAGCCAATCCTGATACATTCTATCCAACACTGAGTTTATTGGATGCCTTGGTTCAATCTATTATTGTTAAGTAGGAAAACATGTCTGAAACAGTAATCACCGTCCGTCCACAAACTACTCATCTCACCAAACAACAACTCCCCAACTTTGAAGGCATTTCTGCACAAACGGCAGGCGCAAAACATTTGTGCATGCATATTGTCGTAATTCCTCCTGGTGGCAAAGCGGTAGCTCATTATCACGATGGATATGAAACCGCCATTTATATAGTCAAAGGGCGTGCTGAAACAAAATATGGTACAAATCTTGAGCAGTCCAGCATCAACGAAGCAGGTGATTTTATTTTTATTCCGCCCAATGTTCCTCACCAACCTGTAAATTTGAGCGACACAGAGGAAGTGATTGCTGTTGTAGCACGCAACGATCCAAACGAACAAGAAAGCGTAGTTGTGTATAACCCATAAGGAATTTATATGAACAACGAGCGATCGGGTACGAATGAACTATATTCTGATGATGTGTTTCAAGTATTGTTTGATTATGAAGTTTCCAGGTCAAAAAGATATCCTACGCCTCTTTCGCTGCTCTTTATAAAGATGTACCCAACAGCGAGTCAGGACAGTGCCCTTGAAACAGCCGCATCATTTTTTGCAACAGAACTCAACACCCGCATCCGTGCAGCAGACATTCCTTCTGCCACAGGGAATTTATTCAAAATCCTGTTGCCCGCTACCAATGAAGCTGGTGCACGCACTGTTTGTGACCGATTGCTTTCGATTTTCAAGAACAAATTTAATACCCCGGATGGCAATGCCATCTCCTATTCCATGAACATTGGATGTGTCTCTCATGCTGGAGGCGAAACACTTTCCAAAGAAAATCTTTTGGAAAAAGCAAAATCAGCACTTCAACTATCTCAACAAAAAGGCGTGAACACGTATACTGTACTCGTCTGATTAAATTAAAAACGGAGTCTATAATGAATATCAAAAAATCTATCAAACTCGCCTGTGTTCTGGCGATCTTTCTCGCCAGTTGTGGCGGAAAACCTGCTGAAAACCCCGCAGTGGAAAATACCCCTGCTTCTTCTCAAGAAGCACAAACCCAAGCCGCTGGCGGACCAGCCGTTGCTGTAGCCCCTGGCACCCCAACCGTGGAACCCGTTGACGACAACCTCTTTTCATTCGGCGCGATGGGCTTCTCTCTTCGCTTTGATTTTCCACAAGGATATAGTCAATCAGCCATCAGCACAATCGTTGCAAAAAGTCTAGAAGCAGCTGGCCCAGGCGAACCGATTTATCCTGAACATGCTCGCATCTTGTTTGCCGAAAAAGCCAGTGATTCTGTCTCAACAACAGCCCCTGGAATTCGCATCTTCAAAGCTTCCGAAGTTAACGAAGCAGACCCGAAAGCCTTTGAAAGCTTGAATGCCGTGCTCAACGGTCAACTAGATCAACGCACCGACTTCCCACATTTTGCAGGCGCTGGAAGTTTAATTGACGCCCAAGTCACCACCCTGCCATTCAAAAGCGGCAATGGATATCGTTATCTCCTCTTAAAGAAGTTTGATGCATCCAGCCTGAGCGATACCTCCATGACATATCTATATCAGGGTTTAACAACAGACGGCAAATACATTGTCACCATGATTGCTCAAGTTGATGCACCCTTCCTCGCTGACCTTGCTACAGGCCAACCATTTGCATCTAACGAAGAAGCTCTCACATATAAAAACCTTGTCAATGACCGTCTCAACACCGCCTCTCCTGATCAATTTTCCCCATCATTAACTTTAGTGGATAAAGTCATCGCTTCAATCATCATCACTAATAAATAAGGAGGTCGCATGCCGTTTTATCATACACTCGGTGCAATTCCACATAAACGTCACACCCAATTCAAAAAGCCTGACGGGAAGTTGTACCGCGAAGAAGTGATGGGCTTGGAAGGATTTTCTTCCATTCAATCGATTTTGTATCATCATTTCCTACCACCACGTGTATTGAAGACAGAAGACCTTGGGAGTTCCAAACCTGAATACGTGGACTTTGGCCCTATTCGTCATCGTGCTTTTAAAACGGCTCAAACTCCGCTCGGGGCTGATCCTGTCTCCGCGCGGATTCCCCTCCTTGGCAATCACGATGTGATCCTCGGCATTTCCCGCTCAGCCACCAGCATGGACTATTTCTATCGCAACTCACAAGCATATGAAACCTGGTGGGTCCATGAGGGCAGTGGCGTTCTTAAATCACAGTTTGGAAATCTTCCCTTTCGCAAAGGAGATTACATTGTGATTCCTTTTGGCGTCACTTGGCAAATGCAACTTGCCGAGGAATGTAAGTTCTTTACAATTGAAAACCCATCTCAAATCGAACCACCCAAACGCTACCGTAATCAATACGGTCAACTCCTTGAACATGCTCCTTACTGTGAACGCGATATCCGAATTCCCAAAGAGTTGGAAACGCATACCGAGCGAGGCAGCTTCGAGGTCCGTGTAAAGGTGCGTGATCGATTGTCATTGCATTTATTGGATCATCACCCTCTGGATGTGATTGGCTGGGATGGGTATTTGTATCCTTGGATTTTCAACATCGAAGATTTTGAACCTATCACAGGGCGCATTCATCAACCACCACCTGTTCATCAAACCTTTGATGGTCACAACTTTGTGGTTTGTTCTTTCGTGCCGCGTTTATTTGACTATCATCCAGATGGCATTCCCGCACCTTACAATCATTCCAACATTCAATCGGATGAAGTGTTGTATTACGCTGAAGGCAATTTCATGAGTCGCAAAGGCATTGACCGAAGCGACATCAGCCTGCATCCTTTTGGGTTGCCGCACGGTCCACAACCCGGGATGACAGAAGCGAGCATTGGAAAAACAGAAACCCTTGAGTTGGCTGTGATGGTGGACACATTTAATCCACTTCAACTGACAAAGCAAGCCTTGGAATTTGAAAAGCCAGAATACATGTCCACCTGGCTCGAAGGGGACGGAGAATAAATTATCGTGACAGTTGCTGAAAAGTAACTGTCACATTTTTAATTTAAAAACCGCGATAACAACATGGAAATTAATCCCACCACATTGCCTTATCAATCTGTCTATAAAATACTAACGGGTTCAATTTTGCCTCGACCCATTGGTTGGATTTCATCACTAGATATGGAAGGTCGTCCAAACCTTGCCCCTTTTTCTTTCTTCAATGTGGTGTGTTCCAACCCACCCACTGTGTTATTTTGTCCACTCATTCGCGGAACAGATGGAAAAGTCAAAGACACTTTGAATAACGTCCGCGCAACTAGGGAATTCGTAGTGAACATTGTGACAGAAGAAACTTTAACTGCCATGAATGCAAGTTCAGTAGAAGCCCCAGCAGGGTTTAATGAATTTGAATTTGCTGGGTTAACCACGACCCCATCATTGACGGTAAAACCTCCACGTGTCTTAGAAAGCCCCATTCATTTTGAATGTAAAGTAAAAGAAATTATTGATATTAACGATGGCCCCGGGGGTGGGTCCATTGTAATTGGCACCGTCTTACATATTCACGCAGAAGATAGAGTTCTGCTTGGGGTGGATAAAATTGATTTAACAGCACTCAAACCCATCGGTCGGTTGATGGGAGGCGGGTATTGTCGCGTCACGGATTTAATTGAAATGGAACGTCCAAAAAATATAAACGGAGAAAAGTCATGAAGAAATTTTTTGGCATTGTACTGACAGCAAGTATGCTGATTTCATCTTGCAATATGCCATCCAACACGAAAGTAGACGCAGGAGTGGCAACCTCTGCCGCACTTACCGTGCAAGCCGTGATTAATTCAACACCGGTAGCAGTTTCTGCTGCCAGCAATACTCCTGCCCTCACTACTCCTTCAGCAACCTATTCAAAACCAATGATTACCGTAGGAGATGTGACCAATTGTCGAACAGGGCCAGGAACAAATTACGAAAAAATCACCCAAATTCTACCGAACGAACAAGTGGAAGTCATTGGCGCGTTTCAGCCTTCCTTTTGGGTCGTAAAAACCAACTCTGGAATTTGCTGGGTCAACCGCGAATTTGCAACTCCCATTGGAAGTATTCAAGCGGTTCCAACAGTGACGGCGCCACCAACACCCACGGGAAAAGCACCTGAAGGCGTCAGCCTGCAAAAATGGGATATCTTCTGTAATTTTCAAACAGGAAATGCCGATGTCACAATTAAGTGGTCGGATAAAAGTAATGACGAGACTGGATATCGAGTTATTCGGGATGGCAATTTGATTGTGGAATTACCCGCCAATACCACTTCCTATTCAGAAACGATTCCGTTAGTCACAGGACAAAGCGCCAGCTATAGTGTGACCGTATTTAATGCAATTGGCTCAGAAAGTAGTTCCACCATTACATTGACTTGTTAGTTGGTCCAACAAAAAAGAGGCGCTTGAAATATAAAGCGCCTCTTTTTATTTACTACGAAGATTATTCTTCGCCGATTTGTTCTTTTACTTTCTTGGTCTGCTTGCCACGCTCATCGGTGGAAAGAATGCGCTTGCGAATGCGGTATGACTCGGGAGTCACTTCCAGCAATTCATCGTCAGAGAGATATTCAATCGCTTCGTCGAGAGACATTTGGCGGGGCGGAGTGAGGCGAATGTCCATATCACCACCGGAGGCACGCATGTTGGTCAAATGCTTCTTTTTGCTGACGTTGATTGCCAAGTCACCACCACGAGCATTCTCACCCACAACCATGCCTTCATACACAGCCACACCAGGTCCTACAAACAACTGACCGCGCTCTTCTGCGGATTTAAGAGAGTAGGCTGTAGTTGTACCTGCTTCCCATGCAACAATGGAACCCTTGGTACGAGTGTTCATGGGCCCAGCCAATTCATCATAACCATGGAAAATAGTATGCATTACGCCTTCTCCACGAGTGGAGGTAAGGAACTGATAACGGAAGCCAAGCAAGCCTCGGGTTGGGACAATGTAAACAATGCGCGTCATTCCCTGACCTGTTTCCTGCATATCCATCATTCGGCCACGTCTACTCCCGAGCATTTCCACCACAACACCAACGGTGTCATTGCTGGTTTCCACATGAACTTCTTCATAGGGTTCAAGTAAAGCGCCATCTTCTGCTTTGTGATAAATTACTTCAGGGCGGGAGATTTGGAATTCATATCCTTCACGGCGCATGGTTTCGATCAAAATACCCAAATGCAATTCGCCGCGTCCGGAAACAAGGAAGTTTTCAGCGGATTCAGTTTCATCCACGCGAAGTGACACATTGGTGCGCAATTCTTCAAACAAGCGCTCACGCAATTTACGTGAAGTGCTCCAGGTACCTTCCTTACCAGTAAACGGAGAGGTATTAACACCAAACGTCATGCGGACTGTAGGCTCTTCAACTTTAATGGTTGGCAAAGCTACAGGATTTGCTGGGTCAGCAAGGGTTTCACCGATGGCAATTCCTTCAAGACCAGCAAGTGAAATGATATCACCAGCGAGAACCTGATCAATTTCAATTTTGTTCAAACCTTTAAAGGTGTAAAGGTAACGAGCGCTCTCAGGAAGGATGGTTCCATCCAGTTTCATACGAGCGAGTTTTTGTCCTGCCTTGATGGAGCCTGCAAAAACGCGGCCGATGGCTGTCACACCGCGATAATCGTCATATCCCAAGGTAGTAACCAACATCTGCAAAGGAGCATCAGGGTCAACTTTGGGAGCAGGGATGTGCTTGAGAATGACATCAAACAAAGGCTGGAAGTCTGCGGCAAGTTCAGGAGATGTTCCTGCGCGACCTGCAGTTGCCTGAGCATACACGACTGGGAAATCCGCTTGTTCTTCTGAGGCACCAAGTTCGATAAACAAATCGAAAGTTTCGTTTAATACACGAGAAGGCTCGGCATCTTTGCGGTCCACCTTGTTAATCACAACCACGGCCTTGTGGCCCATTTCAAGTGCTTTCTTAAGCACGAAGCGGGTTTGAGGCATGGGGCCTTCAGCTGCATCAACCAACAAGAGCACGCCGTCCACCATGTTCAAGACGCGTTCCACTTCCCCACCAAAATCAGCATGTCCGGGAGTGTCTACGATATTAATCTTAATAGGCTTGTTCGTGGATGGGTCGATGATCGAAATTGCCGTATTCTTGGCAAGAATGGTAATGCCGCGCTCGCGTTCAAGATCATTCGAGTCCATGACACGCTCTTCCACATGTTGATTCTCGCGGAAGGTATGTGACTGTTTCAACAAACCATCCACAAGGGTGGTCTTGCCATGATCAACGTGTGCAATGATGGCGATGTTTCTTAATTCTTCTCTTACAATTTCCATGGTTTCACCTGCTAAAAATTTACATAAAAATACCCCGGCCAAAAGGGGCCGAGGCATGCCTTATGATGTCAAAAGGGTCGGCTTACAGGTATTCATTGTATCAGACGAAATTTGATTTGGGTAGAGGAGCTTTTACACTCGCGCAGCACTGCCTACCTTACGTAATTCACGATATTCCCACCAAACCTGCCAAATGCGTAATGCAGCTTCCATCTGAATTTTAAAAGACATTTTCGACTTCCCCCAACGCCGATCTGCAAAATAAATTGGCGACTCGCCAATTTTAAACTGCAGACAATGGGCCAAGTAAATCATCTCTACTAAAAAGACATATCCACTGGATTGAATTTTTTCAAATGGCATTTGTATTAATGTTTCGCGCCGCCAGATACGATAGCCTGTGGTCACATCATGCAAAGAAAGTCCCAATATGCTTTTTGCATAGAAATTACCAAAAGCAGATAGTCTCTTTCTCCACCATGGCCAAAGCTTATCGACAGACCCGCCACTCACGTAGCGTGAACCAAGAACCACATCATGTGTTTCAAGCTGTTTAATCATTCCACCAAGAGCAACTGGGTCATGCGAAAAATCCGCATCCATTTGAACAATGGCTTGAGCATCGCCATTTAAGATTTTCTGAAAACCGTTCAAGTAGGCAGACCGTAAACCCATTTTTCCTGGGCGGTGCATAACTTCCACCCTGCCAGGAAATTTTTGCGAGAGTTCATCAGCAATTTTTCCAGTACCATCTGGGCTGTTATCGTCCACAACCAAAATTGACAAATCATACGGAAGCGCAAATAAAGCGGAGACCAATTTGGGTAGGTTCTCCGCTTCATTATATGTTGGTGTCACTACTGTTATTTTCAAAATAAAAACCTATCTTTTCAGACGAAATAACTCCGCCTTAATTTGATCAGCGTCTGTAAATTGCCCCTGAGAAAGCATCAGCTGAGCCATTCGAGCCCCAAGGCGACTCTTACTTTTAGAAACCTGCTCGCGGTCTTTAATTGGATAAAAATATTCCATTGATTGTTCAAGACGAGAGCGAAGCTTCTCACTTAATGCAGCTAAATTGGAAGAAGGCAGAACCAGAATAAAATCTGTACCGCTGATATGACCCAAGAAATCATCCGGGCGGCTGACTTCTCGCATGGTGTTGACAATCATTAAGCTAATGGCACGTAATACATCATCAGAGGCAACAAACCCATATGCCTCACGGAACAAGTCCATATTTTCAATGGAAACAAAGAGAATGGCGCTTCCATCTTTCCCAATGACTTCGGACAATTTCTCATTGACAAGAGCGCCCTCAGGCAAACCCGTTACTGGGTTTGTAAGGGAACCCTGGCTAACACGTTTGAGGGCGTTTCGAACGCGTAAGCGTAATTCTTGCACGTCAAAGGGTTTGGTGATGTAATCGTCTGCGCCCAATTCGAGGCCCAGTAAACGATCGGAACGATCACGTTTTTCAGTTAGGAAAATAATGGGAACATCTGAGGTGCGACGGTCACTGCGCATGCGACGAGCTACTTCGTAGCCATCAATATCGGGCAAGCGAATATCAAGGATCACCAAATCAGGATGAACGGTCAGGCAGGAACGAACGCCATCTTCACCCCAATTTACTGTGAATACTTCATAGCCCTGAACACGGAAATACGCGTTCAGCATTTCTGCCACGTCAAGGTCGTCTTCAATGATGAGTATTTTGGGCTTGGCGTCAGTCACAACTGGCCTTTATTTCTTTTTTAATTAAAATCAGGAGATGGGTTCTTTTTGAACAATGAATTCACAAACCGTATCGCCAATGGCAACACACTTGGATTCATTGACGCGGAACTCGTTACCGCCAGATACCCATTTGAGGGATTCTTGTAACAACCCAGCCGCCACAAAGCAAACTGGTTTATCTGCACCAGAACGTCCCCAACAGCAAGGGCACTTGTGGATTGTCCACACCCATTCAGTATCTTTTTCTTCTACGGTGGTTTGTTGATCGCTCAACTGGGTGAAGATTTTGGCAAAGGCTGGCAGACCAATTCTCAGTTTGGATTGAAGCGGAAGAACCACAAAGGCCAAGTCGGCTGCACCAGCGAGCGCTCCAAAATTCTTGAGAGCGTCTGAGAAGGTAGCACGTCCTGCACGTAAGGCAAGACCACGCCCA
>JAXLVT010000024.1:0-54187 GCA_046328925.1 Anaerolineales bacterium | reverse complement strand
TCAATAGATGGTATACAGATTGTATACCTTTAGTAGCGTTTAAATACGACTTCGGGCTCTATTTTGCAAAGTTGTAATCTGACTCTAATAAGGTGGGAACAAAAATTCTCATCCATTCGTCATGCGTGAGTAAACAAAATGGAGAAAAAATGAAAACTCTTAAACATATAGTTCAAATCACTTTTATGGTTTTACTCCTCACAGCTTGTGGATCAACACCCACTGCGGTTCCACCAGTGTTTCAAGGAGAGAATCCGTACGCGCCTCAAGCTACAGATGGTGAGATGCAACGTGATACAGTGACAATTGACTCGTCTATGATGGCATTGAGCAAGTCCTTGCCGCCACAAGTGATGTTGAAGTTTGCCTATTTTCCGCCCACGCCTTGTCATGAATTGCGTGTGGAGGTTGGCATGCCTGATGCCCAGAACCGCATTCATGTCACTGCTTATTCTGTGGTCAAGAAGGACACAGCTTGTGTATTGATGGCTCTGGCCACTCCGCTGGATGCTAGCTTGAATTTGGGAAGTTTTCCCAGCGGACACTACAGCTTGTGGTTGAATGAGGCAAGCGTCGGTGAGTTTGATTCGTAATCAAGTCAGTGAATTGAAAAAGAAGTCGGAGACCAGTCTCCGACTTCTTTTTTTTGATAAACCTATACTATAATTGGATTTACATTGTCTGATTCGCATCCTCGAAGGAGTGAAAGATGGATATTACAATTTCTGAAAAACAAGGTTCTGTTCCAGTGAGTGTGTTGGCTTTGCGCGGTGCACTGGATGGAAGTAGTTACGAAAAATTCAGCGCAGAAGTGCAAAAACTATACGATGCAGGGACACGAAACCTGTTATTGGATATGACCGAGTTGACCTTTCTCAGCAGTGCAGGCATCGCCGCTTTGCATCGTACCGCGCGAGTCTTTCGTGGAGAAGACCGTTCTACTTTTGATGAAGGTTGGGCTGCCATGCGTGCCATTGGAAACGAACGAGAAGGTGGATACACCGTTCAGAAACATGTGAAATTGTTGAACCCAAGCGAAAGAATTCAGGATGTTTTGGATACAGTGGGTTTCAAGGCGTTCTTTGAAATTCATACAGATATGGCCATGGCGGTTGCCTCTTTTTAATAAAGGTTAAAAAAGATTAATCAAAAGCGTTGTGTAATCGTGCAGTTGACGTAGGGCATGCGTCCAGCATGTTGAGAGGAGGGGTGATACAGTTGAAGTCTCTTCTCCTCCTTAGCAAGAAATTGAGAGAGTCAGGGCCGGCGGGGCTCTGACTCTCTCAATTTAAAGATAGGAACGAAATTTTTTTTGAGCAGATTTGTAGAATTATAATTATCAAATGCGTGTTCAACGTTTTCTTTACATCTGTATATTCATCCTGTTTGGAATGGGCATCTTTCAATCGCCTACTGCGGTAAAGGCGGATGCAGTTCAACCTGTGCCATTGAAACAGGTCAGTGCATATGAATTAATCCTTGCGATGAATAGCTTGCGCGTTTCGTATGGGTTGCCTGCATTGGTTGAAGATCCCATCATTGATGCGGTTGCACAATCAACTGCGGCAACCATGGCGGCAAACAACATGTCCTGGCATATTGGCGATGTGCGTGGACGAATTGCAGCCGCAGGGTATGGCAGTGGTGGGACGGTATGGGCCACAGAAAATTTTGCTGTCAGCAGTGGCGGCATGGGCATTGATGAGATTATGGCGATCTGGGCGGACCCTGATCACATGCGCCCAGCCGTAGAACCTGCCTATTGCAATATTGGTGCGGGCATAGCGCAAACTTCAGATGGCCGCATTTATTATATTTTGCAGGCTGCATATGTCTCTGAGCAAAGTTGTGGAAGCACATCTTCATCCACTGGAACTTCTTCAGGTATCACATCAAGTGGTGCACCTTCTGTTTCGCAATTAATCGTGCCAGTAAAAACCGCAACACCAGATGCTGATGGCAAGGTGTTTCATGAGGTTCAAGCGGGACAATCTCTTTGGGCGATCGCAATTGCCTACCACGTGACCATTCATGATTTAGAGGTTTGGAACAACCTGACTCGTGATACTCCCTTGCGAGCAGGGCAAAAGCTCTTCGTCCAGGAGAGAATACCAAAGGATTTGCCACGCCAACTCCGTTGGTATGATTGCGCTTGCGGCTCCTGATGCAGATGGCAGAATAGTTCATGAAGTTCAAACATATCAAACGCTGGTGACGATTGCTGATGCATATCATGTCACAGTGAATCGCATCCTTGAACTCAATGGATTGCAAATTGATTCGCCTTTGCAGGTGGGACAAAAATTATTAATCTCACCAGGGAACATCACTCCCAGCCCAACCTTGAGTGCCATTCAAAAACTTACCCCTGAAGCAGATGGCAATTACTATCACGCCGTTCAAAGTGGAGAAACGCTCTCATGGATTGCAGGTCTATATGATGTTTCGCTGTCTGATTTGATGGCTTGGAATGGACTCGACGCCACCTCTGTGATTCGTCCCCAGCAGAAATTATTACTTCGCATCTCGCCTCCCGCCACGCCGACCATTGTTGCGCCGACACAAACTTCTACTTCCATCCCGTTGACTCCTTCTCCCGTCCCATCCATGACTCCGTTGCCAACAGGAACTCCGCTTGTGACTGAAACCAAAGCCTCCTCATCAAGTGGGCTCACCATAAGCTTGATTGTAGGAGTGATCATTTTGCTGACGAGTGGTTTCTTGTGGTGGAAATCTTCACAGAATTCATAGAATAAAAAGCACATTCCACCTGGGATGTGCTTTTTATAGTAGCTGCAATTTTTGAGAAGTCTGTGTCGAAGCCAGCGACGGCAAACTCACGGTACACCTGTTTGACACCCTCAGGGTCTTTGACTGTAAAAGCAAATTCAGTTCCCGAGCAATCCACCAAGTCTGTGGTGTTGCCTTTTTCAAAGATGACACACAATGCCAACCTGCGGATTTCGTCAAAATCCTAACAGGCGAACTGGAATGAAAATAACTTGATGTAAAATACCATTACTTGAGTGGTAGGTGTATTATTTATTTAAGATAAAGTGCCTAAAACAAAGCATTTAAGGAGATTCAAGTGGAACCTAACTATGTTATTGGTGGCATTGCGTTTGTATGTTTGATTGGTATGTCAGTGGTGTTCATTATGCTGATTCCCACCCGTGAAAGCATATTGAATTGGCTGTTTTGGAAAAATGTCGAACATGAAGAAAGTGAAGAACAGAAATATTTAATCGAACTTGCTGAAATAGGTGTACTAGCCCCGGCAACTATTGTGTCTGTTAATGCCACAGGTCATAATCGAAAGCAAGGGGATAGTGCCAGATCCCGGGTTGTTTATGAAGTGGAAGTGATGCCTGAGGGGCAGCCAAGTTTCAGGCAAACATTTGAACTTTGGATACCAGTTTCCTACTCATCGCGTGCGCATGGAGGTGGTTCATTCGGGGTTTTTGATGCAATGGAAGCAGAAAAAGCCGACCCCAAAATCTGGGTAACGTACGACCCAAATACTCCTTCTCAAATGACATTACACCACAGAGATAAGGACCATGATCTTGCGATGCGTATGAGGGAATTTAACAAAATTACCAAAGGGAACGAAACGCTTAAACAAACGGGCGAATCGGCAGAAGCACTCATTACCAAAGTAGAAGACCTGGATTTGTACTACTCAGCTAAAAAGTCAAAGGCGATGCGAATAGAGTTTATGGTCATGCCGAAATCGGGACCAAGCTTTGAGGCAGGGGGGCATCACCTCATCGGCGAAATGGCAATCCAAAAGTATTCGGTTGGTAAAAAAGTTTTTGTGCGCTTCGACCCGTCAAACCCTGCAAAAGCTGTTCTGGATAGTGAGCGAAATAAGTCGCTCAAATAAGATGGTTTCGTTCTAACAGCATCTTCTCCCACAGAAGAGCAATGATGAATGCAGAAGGATGAATATTTGTCTCGGGTGCAGGGAAATGCCCATCGCGGAGTCTCCCCCAAATCCGACGATTCAACAGTTCGATTTTCAAGCTGAATTTTCATTGTCTTATTTGGGGGACGTGTGCCCTTTAGGGTAGATGTCCGAAGGACAGAGGGGGGCACCACCAAACCCCTTTCCCGTCTCCCCAAATGGGGAGAAGCCCAGACATCCTCAAACCAAAATTATCCTTGGAAACCCAACACGCCATCAGATAGAAAAGAAGTCACCACCATACCCTCTTCCATTTGGAATAGGGGCAAACCGACACGCCGATTAATCGTCTCCCTCTCGGAGTAGGTCCCTTCCCTTCCCCGTTTGGAGTTGACCTGATGATATATTGCAAAAAAGCTAAAAAACTGATATATTGATTTCAATATGTCATTCGATCCAACATATCCCCACAGGCTAGACCTGCTCCCGCCCCAAAAGAACATTGCAAATACCGATTTTGGTGATTTGCTTATCAAGGCACGCGTAGAATTGGCGGAGCTCAAAGGTGCATGTGGACAAATTCCAAACCCGCTTTTGCTCATGTCGCCTGCCATTATCCGTGAATCGGTTGCCAGTTCCAATATCGAAAACATCAACACAACTCTGGCGGATGTGCTTCAATGGCAATTATTTCCCGAAGCGGAGCAGCGCCAGCCTGACAAGGAAGTATTGCGTTATCGTGAAGCCATGAATTGGGGTTTTGAAAATGCGGAAAAATATGCATTGTCTTCACGGCTCATCACAGGGATTCAGGCGCGATTAATGCCCGATGGCAATGGTCAATACCGCCGCGAACAAAACCAAATCGCTAACCTTGCCAGCCGTGAGAGTTTATATACCCCGCCGATTGCAAACGACATTCCCAGCCTGATTGGTAATTGGGAAAACTACGTCAATACACTAGACGAATCTCTCGACCCGCTGATTCGCATCATTATTTCTCACTACCAATTTGAAGCCATTCATCCATTCCGCGATGGCAACGGCAGGACGGGGCGCATCTTGATGATGCTGCAACTCATTCAATATGGGTTGCTTCAATTTCCCGTGCTTTACATCAGCGGATACATTAATCAACACCGTTCAGATTACTATCGTCATCTATTGGCTGTTACAAAAGAACAAAACTGGCATGGATTTATTGAATATATGCTTGAAGGTTTTTATACAAAAGCCATGGAAACCCGCGAAGACCTAAAAAAAATAACGGTTCTTTTTGAGCAAATAAAAGACCAGATCAAGACAGAAAATAAAAAGATCTATGGTCTTGACCTGGTTGAGACCTTATTCACCTACCCTGTTATTACGCCCACAAAACTCGCCAGCGAGTTGAACATGCACTACACCACAACAAGCAGGTACCTGGCGCAATTAGCCGAAATGGGAATTTTGAAAGACACGAAGGTTGGGAAGCATCACCTGTTCGTTAACCACAGGTTGCTGAAGATATTAAGCAAGTCATCATAGGCAAAGATTTACTTCTGTTTGACAAGAACTTGCTCTCCGATCTTCCCCACTACCGCGGACAGTCGACTCATGACCTCATAATTCCCAAAGCGGACAACACCTTCTCTCGCCGTTTATCTTCCGTCATGATATAATGACGTAAATCAGACGTCATAAAGCGTCAATTTGACGTCAGGAGAAATTCCATGATCGAAGTGCTTCTGGGCTCTAAAAATGCCGAACGGGTTTTGTTGTACCTCTTCACACGCGAAGAAGGTTATGCGCGTGAGATTGCCAGCTTTTACAACACGGACCTGAAACCCATCCAAATGCAATTGGACAAGTTCGAAAAAGGCGGAGTCCTTGTCAGCCGCTCCATCGGGCGGACGCGACCCTACGAATTCAATCCGCGTTACCCTTTCTTGAATGAGTTGAAAACCTTACTCGAAAAGGCGTTATCGTTTTACCCTGCCAAAGAACAGGAAGAGTTGACAATGAATCGACGCCGTCCACGGGCGAAAGGGAAGACACTATGAAAAAGATCAAGAACATGAGCCAGGTGGAATTAGCAGCTTACGTTCAAGACTCATTGCAAGCAGATGGGATTCAAGTTGTGCTTTCAGGCGGGAGCGCGGTTTCGTTTTACAGCAGCAACAAATATGTTTCAAAAGACCTGGACTTGATCAACACAAGCTTTTCACGACGCAGCAAGATCAAAGCCGTGATGGAAAGGCTTGGCTTCCACGAGCAGGGACGTTACTTCATCCATCCCGAAACAACCTCTTTCATCGAGTTCCCCGATGGACCACTATCTGTTGGAGAAGAACCTGTGAAAGAGATCAGCGAATTCGAGCTTTCCACAGGGACATTGCGAGTGCTCTCCCCTACGGACTGTGTCAAAGACAGGTTGTGTGCGTTCTACTTCTGGAATGACTTGCAGGGATTGGAGCAGGCAACCTTGGTGACAAAAAGCCAAAAAGTGGACTTGAAAGAAATCAAACGTTGGTCGAAGGTAGAGGGAAAAGTAAAAGAATTTAAAGCATTTACAGAAAAGCTTTGAGCTTCCCCCCACCACCCGATTGGATTGCAGTGTGGTTTAATATTTGAACGCAGTACATTCAGCCTGCCAAAGGATAATTAAATGAAACCAAATATCTTTATGAGTTATTCACGCCGCGAAACTGGTTTTGTAGATGACCTGACCTATAGGTTGGAAAAGGCAGGGTTTAATGTTTGGCTAGATTTCCGCCGATTAATTCCAGGCACACCTTGGGCAGGGCAGATCGACAAGGGATTAAGGGAATCAGATGTGGTCTTATTGGTGGTTTCCAAAGATTCCATCGCGTCGCAGTTCGTGGAATTGGAATGGCGCCATGTATTGGAGTATGAGCACAAGCGCATCATTCTCGCTATTTTCGAAGCGGTAAAACTTCCGCCTGAATTAAAAAAATACGAATGGGTGGATTTTCGCGGCAGTTACGAGGCGGGGCTTAAGGAACTCATCGGTCAATTAAATACCCCAATGCAGGAAATGCAACCTGCACCTGAAACCGGCTTCAAAGTGCCCTTGATCGTTTGGGTGACGGTGATCTTTGCTTTTTTTCTCGCCCTTTCTTCGCTATATTCGTTTTGGACGATCTTGATCCCGCTGATCTTGCTCCCGTTTCCCTTGCAGGTACTCAAACGCAACTACAATTTCTCGCGGATCCAGAGCATCCTGGTGTTTCAGCCTGTTTCACTATTTTTGGTCGTCCTGCTAATGTTCGAAACGGGCGTATTCCAAAATGAGGCAATATTGGGGTTGAGCGATTTTTACTATTCCTTATCCCCATTTTTCAGGTTCTTGTACGATGCGATGCAATGGATGTTTTTCCTGTCCATATTCCTGCCGTTCTTCCTGTTGCGCACTGCAGGGATGCAACGCTGGGGCAAACCCGAAGCCAATATGCCAAAGTTTGCCAACCCGTATAAACCAAACAAACCCAAGCCCAAGCCAATTACTTTCTTTATCGATCATGTTGAGCAGGATTCTGTTATGGCGAAGGATATCTCAAAGGGATTGACCAGATATGGGCACATCCCCGCTGCGGATCTTAAATCCGCTGAAGCAGTCTTCGCGTTGGTCTCACGCTTCAAAACGGACACGGAAGCTGATCCAGAAAAACAGACCGTTTTCCCCGTTATGGTTCAGACCGCTCAACCTTCAGAGAAACTCTCTCACGTGCAGTGG
This sequence comes from Anaerolineales bacterium, assembly GCA_046328925.1. GTDB lineage: Bacteria > Chloroflexota > Anaerolineae > Anaerolineales > Villigracilaceae > Villigracilis. The sequence goes on along the minus strand of JAXLVT010000024.1, from coordinate 46,544 downwards.
GTCGATTTTCGTAAGGGGTTGCGCAATATAGATGCAGTTGCTCAATTGCTGCCCGACCCCGCAAAGATGCTGACTGCATTAGGCGTGCGCCCCACCAGCGGTACACAGACCGTCATGCCGGGCATCATTAGCGCCTTCGTAAATTTTTTACTGGGCATGGTTTTTCTCGATATTGGCTCATCAGCCGCCTATGTGATCGAGCTCTGGGCATTTGATGGCGGCGCCATTATGTTGACGGGTATTCTATATTTTGGCATGTATATCATCGCCATGTTTCTCATCTTTGGGGTGATCTACCTGGTGAATACCTCGTTGACCGCGCGCCGCGGCTGGCTGGCTTCGATAAACGGTTTGATTTTTTCACAAGCGTTGTTATTTGTATTGTTCTACTGGCAGGCAGCACAAGTTGATAATATAGACGCACTTTATGCCCAAAGCGGTGTGACGGATCCGGGCGGGTACTTCATTATGGTCCCCTTCCTCGTGTATATCGCAGGCGGTTTCCTTCTAAGTGCAGCAGCCCTGTTCCGCTTCAGTGACATTCGACGCTGGTTCCCAGCCAAGACAACGTGAGATGGCAGCATATTGTTATGCTGGGGAAGTGCTATAAAGCAAATTCAACTTGCGTTCTGATTCTCCCCACCACCGCGGACAAGTTCCTCATCACCTCATCATTCCGAAACCTGACCACCCTCAGTCCCAACGCGGACAACACCTTCTCCCGCCGTTCATCTTCCTCTTTCTGCAAATCGTGGATATCGACCCCCACCCGTCCTCCCCCAAATCCGACAATATAAAGTCTGGATAATTATCTAAAATCTCAATGTCGGATTTGGGGGAGGTGCCGAAGGCGGAGGGGGTTGAAAGTGGACTCCCAACTTATTCGCCCGCAATTCTTCCCACAAGATTTTCTCAGCGGAAGTCATTTCGCGGCGAAGTTCCTTGGCACGTTCAAGTTTTGCTTTTGTTACTCGTTGTTCGGTAACAATATTTTTGATTGGCATGGAGAAATTCTACGATAAAACCTCTCTCCCGTCTCCCCTAAAGGGGAGAAGCTAAAACCCTCCTCGCATGGACATTCCCTCTGCCGATCACGAACTCAGCCCCCTTTCCTCCTCGTTTGGACATTACCCTTCTGCCAAGAATCGATCCAAAAACTCGCGCGGCTTCAAGACTTCAATTCCCTGATATCCAGAAACTTTCAATAAATGCTTATCCCCGCTGACAATGACTTGACTGCCGCTCGCCAACGCACAAGCAAAGAATTTGTCATCGTCTGGGTCTTCACAGATCGCTTCTTTGAGTTCCACAGGTTGATAGACTTTGGCATGCTCAATGACAAAATTCAAAATGGGATTTAAATCAATCCTAGGACGTTCCTCTGCAAGAATTTCTCCAACCCGCTGATATTCATCCAGAATTTCCTGCGAAACGACCAGTTCAAACTCACCCTCCTGCCAGGCTTTCAATATCTCATACGGTGGACCACTGAAAAAGACCCCAGAGACAAATACATTCGTATCCATCACAACTTTCAAGTCCAGGACGATCTTCATTTCTTGCCACGCACCTTCGCCACCGCGGACGTGATGTCTTCCTCCGTCAACCCTGCTTCCTTCGCCTGTTGACGCGCCTGTTTGATCAGATCATCGAACTGACTCTTATCAGGCAGGTTGACCACTTTCAGCACAACCACATCGCCTTCGCCAACGACGATAAACTGTGCACCTTCCTGTAAATTTAACTGCCTGCGAATGGACTCAGGGATGACGACCTGTCCCTTTGATGACATGCGGGTGGTGGCTAATGTTTCCATGATTCACACTCCTTTCTTACTGGTAAGATTATAGCACAAAGCAAAGAGCAAGGATGAATGACACTTGTACCTGGCGCAAGTGCAGGTGTGAATGATGAAGAGTGAATAATGCCCATTGCAGGGAAATACCCATTGCGGAGTCTCCCCCAAATCCGACGATTCAAACTCTCAATGTTCATCCCAAATTCTCATTGTCGCATTTGGGGGAGATGTCCGAAGGACAGAGGGGGTCAACACCAAAAACCCCTCTCCCGTCTCCCCTGAAGGGGAGAAGCTAAAACCGCCCATACACAGATGACTTGCTTAGCCAAAGTCCGCGCCAGCGGACAAGATAAGACTCACCCCCATGCCCTTCCCTTCAGGGAAGGGACAATTCAACGCCGCGAACCATTACGCTAATCAGGGTTAGGTCCCACCATACCCCTCTCCCGTCTCCCCTGAAGGGGAGAAGCTAAGATCATCCAAGCAAATGTGACTTGCTTAGCCAAAGTCCGCGCCAGCGGACAAGATAAGACTCACCCCCATGCCCTTTCCTTTAGGAAAGGGGCAACTCAACACGCCGAACAATCACCACCATCGGGGAAAGGTCCCCTCCCTCCCCCGTTTGGACTTGACTACTTTCCGCCAAGTATCAGCAACAATAACAATGCTAAAATAGCAACATTCATCGGCATTCAGAAAAAAGGGATAGTTATGCCAATCGACTTGATTGCAACAGCATTTGACCAAATTCTTGAACTTGCCAAAGAAAAAGGCAAGCGCAGTGACAAGATTCTCAAAGCACTTAATGCAATTGGTATAAAACAGGATGCACCACCAGCCAATGACTTCGATGGAGTTTATGCTTATACATTGGTAGTTTACGGCATTGACAAACCAAAACCAATTCTTGAATTTTTCCGCCACCAATTTATAAAAAGCGCTTTTCGAAAATCGTTTGAAACACGTGATCCTTCATATATCAAAGAAGAGAGCGAAAACTTTATTGATTGGTCACCAATAGCAAAAGAAATACTTTCAACGTATCATTACGACCCTCGACAAGAATTTGCAAAATTCCGAGAACAATTCATTACATCAGCAAATCTCACTCGTACTGTTCATGAAGTGCTTGTTGACCAAAGGTTAGAAGACATTTCAGATGATGTTCAAGAACTCCCTACAAGGGATGAACTAAAAACTGGATTAACCCCAATAAATCAAAGTCTCGAAGAATTAAAAGGAAAAGAAAAAAGGCTTGATGCTGAGAAATTAAGAGCTATCGCAAACGAATCGATAGATCGACATCGAGCAAGGTTTTCATTTCACAAAGACGCTGAAAAAGCACGAGAAATTCCAAGAGATATACATAGAACTATAGTTGATTCTTTGTTGCAATCACTAAAACCTATTGTCGGGATAATGGGTCCTTCAGGAATTGGAAAATCAACTCTCTTGCGCCAAATTGGTCGTGAGATTAACAACAATCAGGGAATAGCATTATGGATACCTGCTGAAGATGTTCCGCTAGCAACATCGATAGATGAATTACTCCGTAATGTCTTGCACAGATACGATGTAAGCCTGAATAATGATGTCAGCTTTGATATATTGGAATTAGCTTCACACACAAATGAGGGTTTGTTTTTGCTAATTGACGATGTTAATCGTGTTTCAAAGCCCGATCAAATATTATCGTCAATTTCAGCTTTATCTTCCAACGTGGCTGCAAAAGACACAACTATCCATTTTGTCGTACCACTGTGGAATGGGCAATTTGCTCCAGCACCTGACAAACGTGAATCTGAAAAGCTTTGGGAAGTAATAAACCTAGGATACTTTTCAGATACCGAGAGTAAAGAATATTCTCAAATGCTCTCCCCTACAAAAACTTCAAGCGTCCAACAATTAATTTCATCGCTTGGCGGTGACCCATTCCTTGTTGGTCTGGCAACTGAAGAGTTAGGAGAAATCGGCAACAAAGAATCTATAGAATTATTAAGTGAGATTTTCACATATTCAATTGATGACGCAGTAAAAAAAGCTAGAGATGCATCTAACGAACTTGCCACGGCAAAGGATTTCAGTGATGCTATTGATTCGCTAGTTGAATTGATGCTGATGAGCGAAACTCCCGAACCTACCTGGGAGAGTATAAAAAAGCATCTAGGTATAGAGAACTCGAAACTAATATATGCTTTAGCCAAAGTAAACCGCTTAGGATGGATTGATTTATCTAATGGCGATGAAATCTGGCGTTGGAAACACACTCGCTTGCGCGATGTAATTGTTGGGCGCTGGCTTGCAAAAAATGTATTACTAGCGATCGATGTCAACGACCTATCAACAACCGACAATTCACTTCTAAATGACCCTGGTCTTGCAGAATCATTCGCGTTAGCCCTTGTTTTTCTACCCGAGCAGGCTAGAAAAAAAGCGCTTGATGCGCTTTGTAAACATCAACTTTTATCATTGGTAGAAATTTTGCAGTTAAATTTATTTTCTAAAGATAACAAATTTGGTGTCTTGATAGCCCAAACATTGAAGCAAGCATTGACAAATTACGATGCAAACAAAAGAGAGTTCGTCAACTGCCCCGAGAGTGTAATCCTTTACAAACTGTCATGGATTACAAATCCACTTATTCTAGACGTGACAGATGGGCTGCCTAAAAATTGGTCTTGGAGTGTAGCTCGTCTTCGCAATGGAGATTTATCATCTGGCTTGTTAGCGTTATCTAATCATGCTCGAGATAATTATTTTCTAATGAGTCGCTTTCCTTTTCTCGAACAAGCCATTAAGGATTTTGAACAATTAAACAATGAAAACAAAGCAGAAGTAATCAAATTTCTTGTGAAGGATTTGCTAGACCCTAAACGAACAAGTGGCGTAATATACTTTGCCTGTACTCTAAAATGGACTGAGCTAATTGAACCAATTTGGGATGCTTGGACAAAGCTAAACCAAGAGTCAAGATTGGAATCGTTGGCAGGAATAGTATGGTTTCTCAGCGGATATGAGAATCCGTCTATTATTTCAAAACTTGAATCTGCTCTCTTGATGTCCTTGGAAATCAGCGATGTGCCAAAATCTGAAGGAATGGGCTCTGAACGATATCATGGCTTTACAGATCCCCTTCGGCTCGCATTATCACAGGGTATCTCAGATTTAGCAGCTAAAACTTGGGTAAAAGTTATTTCTGAAAACCAAGGACTAACTGAAAGCATGGGCTATTTACTTGGGGGAATTGACAATCCTGATGCATTAGATGTTTATGTTCACCTTAAGCAAAGATGGTTTAGCATTTGGGACGAAACCGCAGAGTCGATTGATCCATTGGCACAGGGATTTAGAGAAAAAAGTCACATTAGAAAAGAAGAAACACGAAAGCGCCTATGGGAGATAGTGCAACAGGAAAGCGATATGTCGGTACGGAGAAAAGCTTTTGGATTTTGGAGCAAAACGGCTAAATTAGCTGATATACCTAAAACATTATTAATACAGCCAGATGATCCCATTTACGAGACAGTATTAAAGCTTAGGTTAAGGCTGAGAGATAAAGCTGCGGCACCTATGCTTGCTGAAAAAATCAACGAAAACCCTAGTGAATGGTGTCGCTATTCGCCCCTGTTGCCATATGAGGCTGAAGTTTTTGATGCGTTATTTTCAAACTTAGAAAAAATACCTCCTGAACACAGGTTTTACACAACAGCAAGTATTTTCTATCGGTTGCCTACAGAGCAAGTTAGCATAATAGTTAAGGCTAAGGAAGAGCTGTTATTAAATTATCACGAAGTATGGTCGGCGTTGTGGTTTTCAAATGAAACAAACGCAATAAACTTAGCGGTAAAGGCGATTAAACAAGCAGATAAAGATGATCTCAAGCACTTCTTTTCTCCGCTTAGTACACCAACACCATTAACGCAAAAAATGCTTGATGCAATAACCCCTGTACTCGATTTCTTCCCAGACGACAGTCTTAAGTGGTTGGCAGATTTGGCTTTGAGTAACGGCTTTGAGAAATGGGCGATTGAAAATTTAGAGTCAGTTTTGAGAAGCACCGAATGGAGAAAATTTGACTGGGTTTTTGTCGAAAATATTATTACCACCCTTGCTGATGCCGCTCAATATGCGGACAAAGGTTTTGATGTTGTTACAAAAAATTCTAGCTTATATGGATTGGAAATTTCGTATCGAGAAAAGCGTGAATATATGGCTAGCCCTGTTGATGCAGTAAAAATCTGGCTGAAAGACTCTTTCAATGTAAATAACTTCATAATCTCTGCTCGAATAATTTCTAAATTTGGTTCTCCTAATGATATTTCTTGGTGGTTGTCCCAAAAACCAAAAGATGAAAGTTTGATTTTTGTTTGGGAGCATGCGCTTTATCATCTTAAGAGAAGGCGTTGGCAGGTTTCATAAATACAAGTTTTTTCGTTTGAAGAAGCAAACAAGTCCTTCGAAGCTAAAGGATGTCAATTGATATGTCAAAGAAATTATTAAGTCAGACACTTAAACGCTCAAGAACTTTTATGAAACATGATTCTGGAAGTTTGCCACCTAGTTCTTGGACAAAAATAAAAGATTTCGTGGTTACTCTTGGTGCTGCAACAGGTATCCTTGCTGGAGTCCTATGGATGGGTGGGCGTTTTTATGCATACGGCTATTTTGAGCGAATGAACATTCCGCTTTACTTTCTTAGCTTTTCTACTGCTGAGTATGCTGAAACCTACGTAACATCTATAATCGGAAACATATTCTCTTACATCTCATCGAACTTCCAGACAATCTTTATAGGAATAGCTCTGGCAATAGTGATTGGTCTTATTCTTCGTGTAATTCAAAATCGCTACAAGAAACTAAAAATTCGAGAGACCATTGAAAAAATTGACAGGCTAAATAATCGATTTCTTGTGGTGTTCTCTTGTATATTGTTTCTTTTGTCATTTATTGCGGCATACAATAACGGCAGCGACGCAGCATATCATGCAATGACTGACAGTCGTAGTATTACAATTTATTCCAAGGATTTATTGCCCTTAGGGACACCCTCGATAACGACAGCCCCAGATCAAAAATCCTACCTCTATGAGTTTACTGATTTATATTTGCTTACATACAACAATGGAAAATATTATCTTTTTAGTGAATTTGACTTGACTGACTGTAAGCCAAAACGAGTTTATATTATTTCAGATAGCAGTTCAATTAGTGTCAATATGGGAAACACTTCTCCACTTCCTCAATGCACTATAGCCCCATAGTTTTGAGCAAGCTAACAGCCTGGCACATCCCCCTCGAAACAGAGCCCGCCTCCAGTTAAGAAAGAGGCGGGTTTTTATCTTCTCTATAAATCTATCAGCGTTCTTCAGCGTCCCACAAAAACTATTCTCCAATCACCACTCTCTGATAAAATCACCCCACTATGGCAAATGAATCCCTTGTAATTTACTCCATGAACAAAGTGGGACGCATCGTCCCGCCCAACAAACAAATTCTGCGCGACATCTCGCTCGGCTTCTACCTCGGCGCAAAGATCGGCGTGCTCGGTCTCAACGGCGCGGGCAAATCCACCCTGCTGCGCATCATGGCAGGCGTCGATAAAGACTACATCGGCGAGATCTCCCAATCCAAAGGCTACACCGTCGGCTTGCTCGAGCAGGAACCCAAACTCGACGAAAGCAAGACCGTGATGGAAGTCGTCAAAGAGGCGGTGCAGCCCATCGTCGAAATGCTCGCGCGCTTCGATGAGGTCAACGCCAAATTCGCCGAACCCGACGCCGACTTCGACGCCCTCGTCGCCGAGCAAGCCAAACTGCAGGAACAGCTCGACAAGCACGACGCCTGGAACCTCGAAAGCCGCCTTGAACTCGCCATGGACGCCCTGCGCTGTCCGCCATCGGATACGCCCATCAACGTCTGCTCTGGTGGAGAAAAGCGCCGCGTCGCGCTTACCCGACTCCTGCTCACCGAACCCGACATTCTCCTGCTCGACGAACCCACCAACCACCTCGACGCCGAATCCGTGGCGTGGCTCGAACATCACCTGCGCGACTACAAAGGCACCGTCATCGCCGTCACCCACGACCGCTACTTCCTCGACAACGTCGCAGGCTGGATCCTCGAACTCGACCGCGGCTACGGCATCCCCTACAAAGGCAACTACTCCTCCTGGCTCGAACAAAAACAGGAGCGCATCCGCCTCGAAGAGAAAGCCGAATCAAAACGTCAGCAGACCCTCCAGCGCGAACTCGAATGGATTCGCATGTCGCCCAAAGCGCGTCAATCCAAAGGACAAGCCCGCGTCAGCGCCTACGAAAAATTGCTCAACCAAGAAGCCGAAGCGCGCCGCGAAGAACTGGAAATTTACATCCCACCTGGACCTCGCCTCGGTGACGTCGTTTTTGAATTTGACAAAGTCACCAAATCTTATGGCGACCGCCTCATTCTTGACGAGTTTTCTGCTTCTGTTCCCCCAGGCAGTATCATCGGGATAGTGGGTCCCAACGGCGCAGGCAAGACCACCCTGCTCAAGATGATCACAGGGCAGGAAAAACCCGACAGCGGCACGGTCAAGATCGGCGAAACCGTCAAGCTTTCGTACGTCGACCAGAACCGCACCCTCGACCCCGAGAAGACCGTCTACGAAGAGATTTCGCAAGGCGCCGACTTCCTCGAACTCGGCAAGCGCAAGGTCAACTCACGCGCCTACTGCGCCTCGTTCAACTTCCAGGGCTCCGACCAGCAAAAGAAAGTCGGCATCCTCTCGGGCGGTGAACGCAACCGCGTCCATCTCGCCAAGACCCTCACCGAAGGCGCCAACGTCATCCTGCTCGACGAACCCACCAACGACCTCGACGTCAACACCCTGCGCGCCCTCGAAGAAGCCATCGAAGAATTTGCAGGCGTCGCCCTCGTCGTCAGCCACGACCGCTGGTTCCTCGACCGCATCTGCACCCACATCGTTGTGTATGAAGGTGATTCAATTGCCAAGATGTATGTAGGGAATTGGTCTGATTACGAAACCGCGATGATGGAAAAGTTTGGCAAGGATTTAACTCCGCATCGTGTGAAATATCGAACGTTGAAAAGATAAACTCCAATCATGTCACCCTGAGCGACAGCGAAGGGTCTCTCCTATTGTCGTAGAGATTCTTCGGTCGCGAAGAACGCTCCCTCAGAATGACATATGCCCCGTAGGGGCAGGGTCTCCCTGCCCCTTTTTGTTTGCACCATTCTTCTTGGGCGACTCTGCGCAACGTGTCGCCCCTACATTTATATCCTCTGATATTGCGGCACATCCACATCCCCCAAAACCGCCAGCACACTTTCATCCAATTTATGATGATCCACTTCAATTTTAGCGAAGCGCTTTTCAGCGGGAAGCTCAAGGAAGGTTTCCCGCACCCTCTCCAGCGGCAGGGCTACTATCGAATTGGCGCGCCCTCTTCCGTTTTCCAAAGCACGTTTCCCCAGTTCCTCGTCTGACACCCTTTGACTTCTATCAAGCATAAGCTTGCATAATTCTGCATCCTGAATCATCACGTTATAGATGCGATACACCCGCACAGTGGGAAATCCACGGGCATACCAATTCTCCGTCCATACGGGAGTATCTTCCACGATAAAACCCAACGGCTCCGCGGCATATTGACTCCGCGTCAACGCTATGCCCATGGTCTCTTCGAACTCTTCGACCAATTCACGGTCAGGTGCGGACTCTATTTCAGGGTCGTTTGGGTCTTGCAGATGAAGAAGACAATAGTGTTTCACCGCTTCCCATTGCGATGGCTGGATCAAAATCCGAAAATCCTGTTCCTGCTTGGAACGTTCGCTGTCGAATTGGATTTCCCCGATCAAGTCTTCCAAAGGGTTTGGATTCAAAATCTTTACGCCCCCGCCAAACGGCTGGGCACGGACGTAGACGCTGCCATCCTGCAAGACGGTCGCCTTGCGCTCCAACGCCAGCATGGCGATATCCTTTTCAGGATGCGAGAACACTACCTGGTTATATGTGGCAACACTGACACGTAGACTCTTTTGGTTAGTCATCCGAACTCATCGAATTAATAAAATAATATGTGTCATGCTGAGCCGCGTAGCGGCGAAGCATCTCCTTCAGGTTGAGCAAGAGACTCTTCGCCTTCGGCTCAGAGTGACATGCTTACTCCGAAGCGAAAGCCAGCGCCTGTTCGAGGGTCAGCCCCACGCCTTTTTTCTGCGCGACTGCATAATCCGCTTCGCCCAATGCCGTGCGGATCATCGCCTGGTTTCGCTCTACTTCCACGCGGTCGGCGGGCCACCATGCACCGCCTGATATCTTCAACAAGTTCTCCGCTGCTGTCAGCATCTCCGCCCCCCATTCCACTTGTCCCTGTTGCGCTTTCAGTCCCGCCAACCCAGCCATGCACTCTGCCATGCCGCGGCGATTGCCCAACTTGCGGAACATCCTCAAACTTTTTCTGAATTGAGATTCAGCCAGTTCAAAATCTTCTTCATGTTGGGCGATATATCCCAGGTTATGAACAAAGCGCGCCAAGTCGCCTTTGTCGCCAGTGGTGCGCAACAACGTTTCACATTCCTCATAATATTTTCGCGCCAGATCAAATTGACCCTGAGTACGCGCCACCTCGCCGAGGTTGTTCAGCGCAAAGGAAATGATCCAGTTTTCGTTGATCGCACGGGCTTGAACAAGGGCTTCTTCATGGTAGGCGCGCGCCTGTTCGATGTGCCCCAGTCCAAGCTCAGCATTCCCGAGATGAATCAGCGTAATGGCATGGAAACTGGAAACTTGCATTTCCTTGAATAACATATGGGCTTGAAAGAGCATGGGTTGTGCTTCGCCATCCCTGCCCATGTTGATCAATACCACAGCTTTCCCCATAAGCATGAATGGAAGAAATTCCTTATTTTCAAACTGTTGAACGATCGTCAGGCTTTCCGCTACTTTTTCCAGGGCAATATCCTGATTGCCCTGCCACATCGCCGACGAACCACTGGCGAACAATGTCATAACACGGAACGGGGATGGAGCCTGCATGGCAGGGACTGCCAACAATCGGTCTGTCCACATGGTCAGCTCAATTGCGTAACCGCGGCGGTACCAGAACCAAAACAAGGTATTGATCATTAGGGAAGCCCGTTCAGCGCCCTGAGACAGAACGAGGTACGAAGCAAGTGTGGCACGAATATTATCGTGCTCACGCTCGATCCAATTCAGCCAGTGCAGGGCTTTGGCAGTATAGAGTCCCATGAAACCGATATCGTTGATGATCACATCGCCGAAATACTGGGCATGTTGCGCTCGCAACGTTTCCATTTCGCCAGAAGCCGCGAGTCGTTCCACTGCATACGCGCGGATGGTCTCCAACATTCCAAAGCGTGGTTCGCCATCGGGCGTTTCCTCCTGTCGCAGCAGGCTGTTATTCACCAGTGAAGTCACGCCATCGAGAATATCCAATTTGCCATCGGGGTTGCACACAGCTTCGGCAGCTTCGAGCGTGAACCCGCCCACGAACACACTCAAGCGCGCGTATAAATTTTTCTCGTCCTCATTCAACAAACCGTAGCTCCACTCTAATGTGTTGCGCAGGGTTTGGTGACGGGTTGGCAGGTCGCGCGCGCCGCCTGTCAGCAGTTTGAGTTGATCGTCGAGGCGTGCAAGGATCGCCTGTGGTGAAAGCAGTTTGACGCGCGCAGCGGCAAGCTCCAAAGCGAGAGGCAGCCCATCGAGACGGAGGCAAATTTCAGCGACGAAAGAGGCGTTGTCTTTCGTCAAAGAAAAATTGGGTTGGGTGGCGCGGGCGCGTTCCACAAATAGGCGCACGGACTCAAACCCATTTAATTCTTCGAGAGTCGCTTCACGCGTTGGCACATCCAGCGGCGGGATGGGAACTTCGCGTTCGCCCCGCACTTTGAGCGCGATGCGGCTGCTGGTGATGATCTTCAACTGCGGCGCGGCGGCGAGCAGGTCGGCGACCACAGGCGCGGCGGAGTTCAGCTGTTCAAAATTATCGAGCACAAGCAGGATGTGTTTATCGCGCAGATAATCTTTCAGGTTTTCAAGCAATGGACGTCCGCCTTCACGCACTTCGAGTTGCTGAGCAACGCGCGAGATGAATTGATTCGCATCAGTATCATCGGCGAGCGGGACGAAGAAAACGCCATTGGGAAAATGAGCAAGCGCTTCCTGTGCAGCCTGTAAACTGAGCCGCGTCTTGCCCGTGCCGCCAGGACCCATGAGCGTGATCAAGCGCACATCTGGATTCACGACCAATTCCTTCAACAAGGCGAGTTGCGCGGCACGCCCGATGAACGGCGTCGATTGCGCGGGAAGATTATGTTTCGGTTTTTTGGCAGCGGCTGAATCTTTTTCCTGACTCTCGTCGTACAGCAATTCGACACTGGTCGGCTGCGGCAATTTGAACAGGGCTGCATATCGTTTGAGATTCGCAGCGGCATAGATCAACCCTGCGAGTCTTTGTTCGTCAGGTTGACCCGCTTTGTGACAATACGCCAATCCCGCGGCGACGCCTGCCAGCCAATACTGTCCCCACAGATCATCATGCAGACTGGGATGATTCGCCTGCACCCAATCGGAAAACGCGCCTCGTGCCGACCCGATAACTGCACTGACACCCGCGACTTCGATCGCCACCTTATGCGGGTCTGGCACATCTGCCACGGCGAGCAGGCTGAGAAAGTCCACACTTTTTGCGAACGAAACCTGCGACATGGCATGCATCAGGTATGACATTTCCAAATAGCGCTGATCGTAGAACAGCGGCATATCTTCTTTGAAGAGCGCGAAGTCGATCAGATAATAGCCTTCGAGAGATTCTTTGTCGTCTGCGAACTTGACCAAAATATTATTGGTGTTTAAGTCACCGTGGATAAGCCCCGTGGGAACATCAATTGAACGTGCCTTGCCCCAGGCTGCTGAGTTGCGCGCATGCAGGAATGGGTTTGGAAATACATGTCCATTGATGAGCAAACCTGCAACCTCTGGGTTGACCTTGCAAGTCTCCTGCAAAAAGCGCTCCGTGTTGCCGCCCGCATCCAGCCGAAATCCGAGCCACTTCTTTAGAACCTGTTGAGGATGAACGGCTTGTTCGAAAGTTAGATCTTTATTCCATTCGGAAAGCAGGACGGTATTGGTCTGTGCAAAAAGGGTTTTGAGTTGGCTTTGGCGTTCATATTTCGAAAGGGGCAGATATTTGAGCAGGGATTGACCCGCAATGCGATAAAAGATCGCAATGGCGCCGTCCTGTTCAACCTTGTCAAAGACCAGTTCGGCAATGTGATCGCGCGCAAACTCGGGGGTCGCTTTTTCCAGCACCGTGTTATGCCGCGTGACCTCATCAGACCTGGCGTTTTTGCCTTTGCGATCCAGCTTGAGGATGCAATGCTCGACGCGCTTCGTTTCAGTGTTCGCCACGCTGACGAGATACACCATCGCGCCCGACCAGCCGCCCACCAATAATTGCAGAGGGGCAATAGCGATCTTATTGGTTTCCTGTGCCAGTTGAATCACTTGTTGATATTCCGTAGGCAGGGATTGGAAATCGGAGGTCAATTCAGGCATGGTTGAAATCCATTTTTTGTAATAGTGTTGAAAAACTTTGACAATTTTACTTCTCATTATCCATATTGATAATGGAAAATGAGATTGGTCGAAAGTATCAAATGTTGAGATGGAATTTCATGAAAACCGATGATGCAAGAAAAATTTGGGAAAGATTTGACCCAGCATCGGGTGAAGCATAGAATGCTGAAGACATAAATTCATCCTCACAGGACAGGTTTGCGCAGCGCCTGTCCCTTTTCCATTACCGCAGTACAATAGATTCGAGGAATTGAATCATGAATGATCGAATCTATTACTGGTTGTCTGCACCTGTTTTCCATGATGATGAAGATAAGACTCGCAAGGCACAGATCCTTCACATGCTTCAAAGTAGCATGATAGCCGCTCTGTTGCTTGCCACATTTGGTGCGTTTTTTGTTTTTGTCAACAAAGCACTGTCGCTTGCTCTTGTTACGATCATGTTTGTTTTTGTGTTGATCTCGTATAGATTGGCAGCCCGCGGGCGCATTTTGGCTGCCAGCAGATTGTTTGTGAGTGAGTTATGGGTTATTTTTTCTCTCACGATTCTGTTTACAGGAAGGTTCAACACATCCTCTGTATCCTTACATCTGGCAGTTGTCGTCATGGCTGGTATTCTTTTGGGAATGCGCTCCGCCATTACTTTCAGCGTGCTGAGCGTTCTTTTTGGGCTGGCGTTGGTAGGATCGGAATCCGTGGGATTCCCTCTTGTCCGTTATTTCCCTGTGATGCCTATGGCAGGTTGGTTTACCTGGACGCTTTCCTTTATCCTCATACTCATGCCCCTCACGCCAACCATTCAAAACGTTTCCCAATCAGCAGCCGCATTACGCGAACAGAAGCGCTTGATCGAAAGTATTTTAGCTGCCACGCCAAACATTATTCATATTTACGACTTGCAAGAACAGCGCAGCATATTTTCAAGCCGCAATATCATCACTTCATTAGGGTATGCACCAGAAGAATACAAATTGATGGATAACGCCTCTCTAAAGGGAGTCTTTCATCCCGAAGACTATGCGGTGTTATCAAATCTTTATGAACAGTGGAAAACGGCAAGTGATGACAAGGCATTGATGGCAGAATACCGCATGCGAACAAAAAATAACGAGTGGCGCTGGTTCATGGAACGGGACGTGGTATTCCGCCGTGAAGTAGGCGGTATGGCGCAACAACTTGCTGGCACCATCATTGATATTACCGAACATAAGCTGTTAGAAGCCGAGCTTGAACGGCAGGCAACCACCGATCCGTTAACGGGAGTCTTTAATCGTCGTCAACTCATCCATCTGGCTGAAGTTGAATTGGAACGTGCCCGTCGCTATGAACATCCGACATCAGCAATTATGTTGGATGTGGATCACTTCAAAAAGATCAATGATACCTACGGGCACGCGGCTGGCGACAAAGTGTTGGTAGAACTAGCTAAACTGCTGACCGAAAAAGCCCGCACCAGCGACCTGGTGACACGCTACGGCGGTGAAGAATTTATGCTCCTTCTGCCTGAGACAACCATCACATCTGCGCAAGATATTGCCGAGCGCCTCCGCTCCATCGTTGAGGAGACTTCATTTGTTGTAGAGGGACAAACCATTCGCATTACTATTAGTTTGGGGGTAGCTGGCAGCGAAAGTGTTGGGCAAAATTTCGAGTCTTTACTCAAAGAAACAGACCATCTGCTATATCAAGCCAAGCAGTCAGGACGAAATCGAGTTGTTTCTAGTATTTGAAGATTTTCTGAACATAAAATCAAAATAAATAGACAAACAGACCTTCACAATGTTTATGGAAATCGGCAACGATTGTTGGAAGTAAGCCAAATCCTTTTAGATAATGCGGGCGATCAAGAACAGATTTTTGGTCTATTTAATAACCTAGATGAGAAGGTACAGTCTTAGGCTAGCTCTCGCAAAACGTATCATTAAAGTTCACGAGGGCAGAATTTGGGTTGAAAGTCAGGTAGGGCAGGGCGCCACATTTTATTTCACATTGCCCAAACATACATCACCTACAAGTTTGCTTACGAAATCATGAAGCAAAGACAAGGGAGCGTCATGCCTTTTGTCTTCTTGCGATAAAATCACTATATGGCTCTCCTTCTTCGCATTGGTGATTTTTCCCAACTGGCGCAAGTCTCCACGCGCACCTTGCGCCTGTATGATGAATTGAATTTAATCAAACCTGCTCATGTTGATCATCTCACAGGATATCGTTCGTATTCCCTTGAACAATTGCCTCGCCTGAATCGCATTCTCGTGCTCAAAGATTTGGGTTTTTCGCTTGAGCAAATTGCCGATATGCTCACAGCCGATCTTAGCACTGAGCAGCTTAGCGATATGTTGGCAAAAAAACGAAGTGAGTTGGAGTATCAACTTGCAGAGGGTCAAAACCAAATTGCGCGTGTCACAGCCCGCCTGCGTCAGATTGAAGCGGAAGGCAAGGTCTCGCCGTATGAAGTTTTGGTCAAGGAAATTCCCCCGCTGGTCATCGCCTCTGTACGCCGTACCATCCCAAACTTGAACGATGCAGAGAAATATCGTGCCGATATATTCCGTATTTTATATCAGGGATTGGCAGAACAACATGTCCAACCTGAAAGCCCTGAACTGGCAATTTATCATAACAGTGAATATGTAGAAGAAGAACTCGACGTGGAACTCGCCACTGTTATCTCGCCGAAAATGAATCGCCGCCTCTTGCCAGGCCGTGAGCCTGCTCTACGTACCCTCGCTTTAACTCCACTGATGGCAACCACCATTCATCACGGTTCCTTTGCAGATGTGGCACAAGCCATTACCGCTCTTTGTGCGTGGGCGGCTCAAAATGATTACTCCCCTGCAGGTACATATCGAGAAATTCATTTATTCGGGCGTGAAACCGAGTTGGTGAGTTTCGATCAGGTGACCGTAGAAATGCAGGTCCCTATTGAAAAAAAGTGACAGCCGTTATGAGGCTGGCACTTTTTAGAATTGATTCGTTGCAGGCTTTATTGCCCTTCGAATTTCAGCCCGTTTAATGGTCCCATATGTGGAAAGGCATTAGGCATCAGAGTCGGATACTCGGCTGGGTTAATGCTGATGCCATCGTACACCGCGCCTGTGCTCGTTCTATCATCCACAATGATGACTCCTTTTGCAGGTCCACCAGAGGCAAAACAGGGTTGCACATCTTTGGTGACTGTTGGTTTCCAATCAGAAATCCCGCAAAAAGAAACAGAATTCAATTCATCAGCTTTTGATTGCGTGATAGGAGTGATAGTTGCGAAGGTAACCACACCACTTGCGGCATTGGCTTCTTTCACATCTTCAAGCCCAGCTGGAGGGTTGGCTGGTTGTCCAGCAAGATCAACCCAGGTAATGGGAACGAGTTTCTGGTCATTGGTAAGCGTTTGAACAAAAACAGTCACCATTGAAACGCCCTGATTGCAATCAGGATTTTGTGAGTCATTTTGATAATCCATAACAGTTGTGGATAGCTCAAATCCTGAAAGTGTTCGCATGCTTTTTGTCCAGCCACCTGTTGCGCTTGGGGCACATTCGCGGTACCAGGTCCTATCCAGCATGATATTGTTTCCAGAAACACCCTTCACGATGAACCCATAATCTTTTACATCGTTTACAATAGATGAAGGCGCACCGCACGCTGCTAACGCCAATGCCCAAACGAACAAGCCGATCCATGCCATGTTTAATTTCTTGCTGTGTAACATATCTTGTCTCCTTTGAATTGATATTCGCCGCAGTGTAAATATTGACGCTGCGTCAAAGTCAAGACAAAAGCAACAAGTCGTTTCCAGGTAATTGCCATGCATTTCAAGTGAAATTCCCTGTTGAGCTGGTAGGGTCATTACCTTTGTTGTTCTTCGACTACTTTTTTTATAAGTGTAAGATGTCCACCATCATGCTCAGGACGCGTCAACAGGTGAATAAGGAGTGGTTTGAATACCAACCAATCACCCTCTCCGTCTTTTTTAAGAGTGAGCAAAGTTTTCCCATCCGTTGTTGCCTCCAAAACATAATGATAGGTGACTTCAAAGCCCACTAGCGTGGTTCTTGTGGTCAACAACCTATTTTGTTCATATTCTTCCACTGTCACCACTTGAAAGTTTGGCATCCCATGACTGTATAAGACCCTCTTATAGCTTGACCCTTTTTTGAATAATCCTGATGCTTCCAGCTCGACATTGTCAATGTTTTGAGAGAGTAAGGTAATCTGATTGGGATCAACCAGTGCTTGAAATACGTCTTGAGGCGGACGTTCTATCAAAATTGAATCGTTCATCGGGGATCCTCCAACAAATGTTTCCAAATATACAAATACTGCTATGCCAATCGCGCCAATTACAAACTCCCATAGTATGGGTATCTGTTTTGATTTTGCCTTCATAGTACACCTTCCAAAATTCAGTTTATTGGAGAGTATAAAGTTTGCCGCAGGGTGAAAGTCAAGGCTGTTACAAAGAAGATATGGTCATTTACAAGGGGACTCATGATGGAAATGTAAAAATATTGAAGTGGTGTTTCCGACAACCTCTTGTGTTTTTTTGCTTAAATCATGTAAACTGTTGAGTGAAACCCTATGTTCAAATTTACCGTTATTGCTGCGACCCTATTTATTACAGCAAGTCTAAATATCATTTCAACAACTATTAGTTGGAGTAGAGCGAAATCTCGCATTGGGCTTTACTTTGCCATAGGGATGACCGGGGTTACTTTTTGGACCTTGGCTTCTGGGCTTGATTATGCAGCCGTCCCAATCCCTTTAAAAATTTATTTTGCCAAGTGGGAATACGTTTTTTATCACATCACACTCGTCTTTTTTTTGATGTTTATCATGTCGTTTTCGGGGTATAAGACATTGTTGAAGAATAAACTGGTTATTACAGTGTTGTGGGTAATACCTGTTTGTAACATCCTGCTTGCGTGGACGAATGACTGGACTGGTTGGTTATGGGTTGGATTTGTTAAAAGCAACTTTGGGAATAATACAATTATTTTTGAACACGGATTTGCGTTCTTGTGGGTAACCGCGACAGGCTATATGTTATTAGCAAGCATTATTGCCGCTTCGTGGATTGCAATGCGTAGAAGTTTTGGATTTGCACGTCGACAGGGACAAGTCCTGTTTTACGGGAGCCTTCTGCCGCTTATTGGAAACCTTATCTACTTATTTCAACCCCCCGCGTTCGATGGTGTAGATTGGTCAAGTATTTTTATTTCTGGTTCCAGTGTCTTATTTCTTTGGGCATTTTATGGCACAAATTTAATAAATGTCATTCCAATCGCTCGTGAAAAATTGATGGATCGGTCAGGGGATGGAATGATTGTCTTGGATTCAAGGAATTATATTATTGATATCAACGAATCTGCAGCAAGGCTACTAAATTTAACAGTTGCAAGCCTGTTAGGCAAAAAACTGGCTGACTATTTGCCTGATGCCAAATTCTTGTCAAAAGAAGCCCTGGAAGAAGAATTAAGTACAGAATTAGAGATTGAAGCGCCCACCCCACGTTTCTTTGATGTCCTTGTTACCCCTTTGTTTGAGGGGCAGAAAAAGATAATAGGATCTCTGGTTGTTTTAAGAGATATTACCAAACGCAGACAAAATGAACTACGCCTACTTTTGCTTAATCAAACAGTAGAACAAAGCCCAAATTCAGTTGTAATTACCGACTTGAATGGCAACATCACATATGTCAATTCAGCATTTACTGCCATCACTGGTTATACAGCAAAGGAAGTGCTTGGAAAAAAACCATCCATTTTGAAATCTGGATATATGTCAAAAGAAGTGTATGAAAATCTTTGGCAAACGATTCTATCTGGGAAAACTTGGGAAGGTGAACTGAATAATATGAAAAAAGGTGGCGAGCTTTTTTGGGAAAATACCCGCATCGCGCCGTTACTGA
This sequence comes from Anaerolineales bacterium, assembly GCA_046328925.1. Classification (GTDB taxonomy): domain Bacteria; phylum Chloroflexota; class Anaerolineae; order Anaerolineales; family Villigracilaceae; genus Villigracilis. The sequence continues at coordinate 27,236 of JAXLVT010000024.1, read as the reverse complement.
ATCAGGATGGAGAAATCAGTAACTTTGTCGCCATCAAAGTGGATATTACTGAACGCAAACGAGCTCAGGATGAATTGGAACGTATGGCCATCACAGACCCTCTTACTGGACTGTTCAATCGTCGTTATTTTTTTGAAGTCGCTCAGAAAGAATTTCTAAAATCTATTCGCTATAATAGACCTCTATCTGTGGTTTTATTTGATATTGATATGTTCAAAAGTATCAATGACACTTATGGACACCTTGCTGGTGATCAGATACTGGCTCAAATTGGAATTCTTCTGACCCGGAAGGAACGTGAAACAGATCTTTCAGCTCGATATGGGGGAGAGGAATTCGTTTTATTATTGCCTGAAACAAATTGTGATGGTGCAAGAAATACTGCAGAGAGATTACGTAGCTTGTTGGAAACCTCTCCTATTTATTATGAAAATCATAAAATCCAATTCACCGCAAGTTTTGGGGTAGCTGGTACTGGTAATCGAGATTATCCAGAAACTTTTGATTATTTAATTTTACAAGCTGATAAAGCTTTATATGAAGCCAAGCGAATCAGTAGAAATACGGTTGTTTGTTCTTGTGAAACACAATCGGAAATCAGCTGAATCTCAATGGCGATTAAGAAAAATTCAGGCGTGATGTATAACATGTAAAACCTGAAAGAGGGATATGGACCCCTTGACAAGTCTCGTTTAACTAATATAATTAGAAAAAACTAATATTGTTAGAAAAATGAGCAAACCCAAACCCACCTCCCCCCGTATACAACGCAACCGCGAAACCGCGACCCAAGCTATTCTCAATGCTGCCCGCACCATCATGCGCGAAGAAGGCGTCGCTGCCCTCTCCATGCAAGAGCTCGCCCGTCGCATGGACATGCGTGCCCCGTCCCTCTACAACTACTTCTCTAGCAAGGCTGAAATTTACGACACGCTCTTCCGCCTTGGCTTCACCATGTTCGACGCGCACATCAAGGAGTTAATGAAAACCTCCACGGGGCTGCGTGACGATCTGCGCATCAATATCGAAGGCTATATGTCTTTCGCCCTGGAAAACCCCGACCTCTATCAACTATGTTTTGAGCGTCCCGTGCCAGGCTTTATCCCGTCCAAAGAAAGCCTCGCATTAAGTTTCGGCATCCTCAATCAATCCTATCAACGCGCCGAACAATTCAAAAAACAGCTGAAAACCAAGCTCACAGGTCAACAAATCGTGGATACGGTCATCGCCATCGCTCACGGTCTCACCGCCATGCATCTTGCAAACGAGCCGCATCTTCCCATCGGTCAGGGACGCTTCGGTTCTTTAATTCCCATTGTCTTATCCATCCTTGAACAAGCCATGCCTCTCAAAGGAGAATCATAATGAACGCTGCTATTTCCCCTTCGACCCTTGCCAAAGCTGAATCTATTTCCTGCACTAATGCGGATGAAGCCCATCGCCTCCTGACCACCGCCCTGAGTCGCTTCATGACTCTGATAGAGTCTCTTCACGCTGACGATTGGTCCAAACCCACTGCCTGCACTGCGTGGAATATCCATGACATGGTAGCTCATCAAGCAGGCGGATATGCCAGCGGCACAAGCTACAAGGAAATGATTCGTCAATACACCAGCAAGCCCAAACCTGGTCAATTACCCGAAGATGCGATCAATGATCTGCAAGTTGGTGAACGTGCCGATAAAACTCCTGCAGAATTGATTGCCGAATTAAAACAAGTTGGTGAAGTCGCTGCACACAACTGGGCATATGGCTTCAACGCCATCAAGTGGGTCGCCACCCCGCACCCCATTGGTGGATTCATGTCCATTCGACATTTGATGTGGATTATTCACAGCCGCGATACATGGATGCACCGCCTCGACATCTGCCGCGCCACAAACCGTCCCTTCGAGCAGACGCGCGAACACGATGGTCGCATTGTGGAACTGGTGGTTTTGGATACAGCCAAAAAGCTGGCTAAAAAGCTTAATGGGCAAGCTATCACATTATCACTAACAGACATCGCAGGTGGTACCTGGCAGATCGGCAAAGGTGAATCCGTCGCTGAAATGCAAATGGACGCCCTTGATTTCAACATCTTTGTCTCGGGGCGTTATTCATACGAAGAAGGTCTGAAACATGCCAATATTTCAGGAAATAAAGTTCTTATAGAAAACCTTTTTAAGGATTTTTTGGTTCTTTATTAAGATTCTTTTTTCGTTATTGGGTTGTAAGGTTTTCATTCTGGATTTAAGTGGATTGGTCGTATAATCCCCAAAGATGGTTCTGAAAGGAACAAAAGGATGTACACTCCGCGTAAGCTTGCTTGGGATAATGCCTTAACCACTGGCGATACAGAGTTGGATGCTCAACATAAGTATTTCATCAACATCTTCAACGAACTGGGAGATACAATCACCAATGAACTTGGTGCAGATGAAATCGAAAGAATGTTGGGGATGATGAAATTCTATGCGGGTTGGCACTTTGGGCGCGAAGAAGATTGTATGGAGAAATACCATTGTCCAGTTGCTGAGAAAAATAAAAGTGCCCACGTTGTTTTCATTGAAAAAATAAATAAATATCGTGCCGAATTTGAACATACCCAAAATTACACAGCGTTAGCACTACAAATTCATGAAGATTTGTCTGACTGGATAGTCAAACATATTTTGGCAGTTGATGGACAGTTATATCCATGTATTCATAAACGTCCTAAACCTTAGGCCATAAAACTAAAAGTAATGATAAAAGAGCGGATATATATCCGCTCTTTTAGTTTTCGCCATAAATAAACTAGAAGCAATAGAATAGAACTATTTTTCCCAGCCTGCTACGCAAGCCCATTGAAAGATGATGTCTTTATCTATGGTGTCTTTGTTTTCGTACAAAGTTCCTTCGGGGTATTCTTGTTTTAGGGAATAAGAAACACGGGGGCCTTTTCCAGATTCTGCATTAGAGTGAATATTAAGTATGTATCTGGCCCCATTTGAATCTAGGATAGGGGAAAATTGTAATGTGTACCAATCCTTTTTAGGCAGGCTGGCATTAGAGATGCTTGTACTTGCAACGAGCAAGCCTGTTTTTGCGTTGATTAAAGAAAACTCAGTGTTTGCCTTGGGGTCAGCATTGGAAGCATCTATCCATACCCTAAATTCTTTCATGTTCGAGCATTCTACAATAACATCCTGCTTAAGAGACAGATTTTTAGATATTGGAGGAGAGTATAAATTATTAGGTGCCCAGTTTTTGTAATTAGGTTGTTGACAAAGACCACCAGTGTAATATTGTGATCCACATACAACATGGTATGAGAGATACATGCCAACAACGTATAATAATAATGTGGTTCCACCTGATAAAAGAGGGATATAGGACGGGATTCGAAGCCCTTTTAGAAAAGGCAGACAAGCAAGAGCTAGGAAAAGAAGCGGCATTACGCCTGCAAAGTAACGTCCTTGAACACCTAGTATTAAGTCACTACCAACAGGTGTGTATGTAAGATATAACGATACAATTGTCCACAAATAGGTGGCAATAAAGGTAATGAATAATCCCCAACGGGTAAGAGAGCTTGGCGTTTGATCATTTTCCTTTATAAATAGTGTGGCAAGCAATCCGATACCATAGAAATAATATGTCCAAATTGGTACAGGCCAATAGCCAAAGGCATAAATGGCGGCCCATGAATTTAAATAGCCAAGATAGTTGGACTTTATATTTCCAATAAGAATGCTGGCAAAGTGTATTGGGTTTGAAAGGATAAATTTTACTTGTCCAATTGGGTTTGCCCCGCTAAGGGCATCGTGATATCTCGTGTATGCTAATAAATTCCATCCTGCTACTTCAATCGCAAAAAACAAAATCGAAATTATTAAAAAGATCCAATATCCAAACTTTATTTTATAGTGTGAGGGCGGAATGATTAGAAATGGAAGGATGACAAGCGGTACAATGTTAATTTTCCCCCAAAACAAAACGAAAACTAAAGTTGCCAGCGCAGCTAAATCCTGCCATTTTAATTCCTTGCGTTGTGCTATTGTAAGGCAACCTGCAATAAAAAGAAAGGCTATGCCGTTTGAAATAATATCTGGCGTAATTGTAGCTGATTGAAGGATTGCAATTGGAGATGTAGCAATGATTGCTAATAGCCATTTGCCATATGGGGTTATTCGGATTGCAAGGAAACTTAAGAAAAGATAGCTGAGCAAACCAGCCAGACGACAAGCGTAGAAAACAGTGAGTGCAGGAAGGTGTTCACGTCTTCCAAGTAAACGTAGGGTTAATGCTTGTGGGAGCAATAATGGCGGAGAATAAACTGAGCGTGTGTCAATTTTTCGTATATAGCCCATTGAGTCAAAGGAAAGATTTTTATACTTCTCCCAAAAGTCTGTTGGTACAGCGCGGACAATGAACTTTCTTCTATAAGACATGGCTTGAAATACGATTGGGAATGGTAATTCTTTGCCTAGTTTGTCATTAGGAATAAAAGTGTAGGTAGACATTTCCCATACACGAATGAAATGTTCTTCTTCGTCAAACCCCCCACTTACTGGTAGCAAAAAGCAAGCTATTGTTCCAAATACTAATAGACCGATGATTAAATATATTTCTGCGCTGTGCAATCTTCCATGCTCAGTCCATAATTCTTTTATTTTATTTATCATTTTTTCTTCTTCCATCTGAGTTCTTTTCGAAATTCTGTGATGCAGCTTTCTTGCAGTTGGTGTCTTAACTTTTATCTGTTTTTCGTTTTGTGTGAAAAACTTGTAGTAAGGTCTTTCAATTCAACATTCTCCAGAGATGGGTTGTTAGTAGTCCTGTGTAGGGAGGTTTTTGCATTATATCACCCACACCTTTTGCCTTTTATTCATATCATTTTTTCTGCTACAATTCATTTAATTATGGAACAACAAAATAAACTTTCAATTATCATGCCCTGTCTCAATGAAGCGGAGACACTTGAAGTCTGTATTAATAAGGCTAAACTTTTCCTGACTCAGAATTCGATTCAAGGGGAAGTTGTCATTGCTGATAACGGCAGTACCGATGGCTCACAAGACATTGCCGTAAAGGCTGGAGCGAGAGTAGTTCATATTCCGCAAAAAGGATATGGTAGCGCCCTGATGGGGGGCATTGAAGCAGCACAAAACGAATTCATCGTTATGGGGGATGCAGATGATAGTTATGACTTTACCAATCTTCAACCTTTTATCGATGCACTGAAAAATGGCGCTGATTTGGTCATGGGAAACCGCTTTGCGGGTGGGATCATGCCTGGAGCCATGCCGTTTTTACATCGTTATTTAGGGAATCCTGTCTTGAGTTGGTTGGCAAGATTGTTTTTCAAAAGTGATATTCGAGATTTTCATTGTGGGTTGCGTGGATTTCGTAAGCAAGCAATCCTTTCACTTAATTTGCAAACTACAGGTATGGAATTCGCCAGCGAGATGGTGGTTAAGGCTACCATGCATAATTTGAAAATCACAGAAGTTCCAACAATTTTATATCCAGATGGACGTTCACGGCCACCTCATTTACGCACCTGGTCCGATGGTTGGCGACATTTGAAATTTCTTCTGCTATATAGTCCACGTTGGTTATTCTTTTATCCAGGATTGTTTTTGATTTTGATTGGTATGCTGGCTTCGGCTGTCTTATTGCCAGGCCCCATTATTATTGGAAAATACATACTTGATATCAATACACTGATGTATGCTTCTCTCTTAATCATTATGGGAGTTCAATCGGTGCTCTTTTCTGCCTTTACACATGTCTTTGGAGTGAACACAGGTTTATTACCACAAGATCAAGGTACAGAGAAATTAATTCGTTATTTGGAACTTGAGCGTGGATTAGTTCTTAGTTTAATTATGATTTTGATTGGCTTCGTAAGCTCAGTGGGAGCATTAATCTATTGGGGTGAGAACCGCTTTGGCCCGATTGACCCCTCCTTCTCGATGCGACTGGTTATTCCGGGGGCGGTGTTATTTACCCTTGGCATACAGATTTTCTTTGCAAGTTTTTTTCTGGGAATATTGAACACAAAAATTAAATCAGTTCCTATGAAATGAAAAGAAGATGGAGGCGAAAACCTCCATCTTCTTTATTCAACAACTGCTGCTTCTACTGAGTAGATAGGCGGAAGAAAATCTGCTAATAACTCCCAACTGTCTCCTGAATTGCGGGAATAAAATAATTGTCCAGTATTTGTGCCAAAGTAAATGCCTGCATCTTCAAATGTATCAGTTGACATTGCCTCACGCAACACATCTACCTGCGCATGCTCAGGTAAGCCTTTTGTTAAGGGTTCCCAGGAGGTTCCTGCATCACGGCTGCGCCAAACGACAAGTTTTCCATCCACACTCATGTGATATTCATCGCTTTCTTCGGGGACGATGTAAATTGTTTTTGGATCCGTAGGGTGGACTGAAATTGGGAAACCAAAGCGGGAAGGTAATTTTCCTTCTCCGATATCAATCCAATCTTCACCAGCATTGTCACTGCGATACACACCACAATGATTTTGTTGATACAGCACATTTGGATTGGAAGGATGCATGGCAATTTTGTGAACACACTGACCATATTCAGGAAATTTTTCAGGATGAAAATCGGCTCGTACATTTTTATTGTAGGGTTTCCAGGTTTGTCCGCCATCATCTGTGCGATAACATCCACCAGTAGAAATAGCAATGTACATTCGGTTTGTATTGATTGGGTCCAAGAGAATAGTATGCAGACACAGACCACCATTGCCAGGGAAGAATGTGCCACGATGCGGGTGATCAAAGAATCCATCGTTGAGGTTCCAAGTCTCGCCGCGATCTTTGGAGATAAATAAACAGGCAGGTTCTCCGCCTGCATACAAAACATCCGCTTCATTCTCACGCCCGGGCTTGATGTTCCAAATCTTGATCAGTTTCTCTGGCTGTGACTCAGGAACTCCGCCCTCAGCGGAAGAGACTGCTTCTTGTGGAGTCCCCAGCGGACGTCCAGATAAAGATGCGCGTGTAATTGCAGGGACTTGTTTGGCTTGAGTCCACGTCTTTCCAAAATCATCTGAATAATGGGTTGTAGGTCCATAGACAATGTGATTGACTGCCGCATGTAGACGATTGTCTCGTGGGTCCAGTTGCATGTGCATCACATTCCAGCTTTTAAATTGAAGGTCACTCTGCCGCCATTTTTTACGTTTTGAGTCACTTGTAAAAATGAAACCACCCTTGCTTGTACCAACGAATACCATAACCTTTTTGCTCATGGGAACTCCTTGTTTCTAAAATAGAAAAAATGTTCTATTTATTTTACCATAACCCGTACTAGAGAACTATAAAGAAAAGGAACAAATTTCGCGTATAACCGTCCTTAAAGAAAATCAAGAGGAGAAGGAACGATGAAAAAATTATCTTATGGAAAATGGACTTTCCTATTGGTGTTAATAACTTTGGCGTGTTCTACATTAACCCCAAAGCCCAAGCCTTCAGAAGAGGATATTGAAAAAGAGGAACAGGCTATTTATTCTTTTTTCGTTGGCTCAGGGACGGCTCCAGTTGTTCTTTTACAGGAAACTTCTACTGATATGTCAGCAGATCGCCAACAACAGACTTTAGATTATATTAAATCGGGATTGAATGGAATCTCAGATGAAACTATAAATAATTTTTTGGAGCGTAATGCTCAACCTAGTCAGCTCTCTACGGATATGAACCTTGGCGTGGACTATATATTGATGTCTACTGATGAGTTAAAGCAGATTTCCAGTCAACCGAATTGGGGCGAGCTTCTTACTCAGAAATACCCGGGTACGCAAGGGTATACCATTTTTTCACGGGTTGGCTTTAACAATTCATTTGACCAGGCAGTGATTTACGTTGGCAATGTGGCTGGTCCGTTGATGGGCTATGGGTCTTATTATTTGATGGAAAAGAAAAATGGTGAATGGCTTATGATAGGCGAAATCAATGTATGGATATCTTGATTCTTAAATCAAAGGAGAATGAAAATGAAAAAACTTTTAGCTTATCTTGTGTTCGTTATGACTGTACTTTTGACAGCCTGCGGAAGCCAGCCAACTGCTGTGCCTGCATATGCCCCAACAGATCCTTCCACTCCTATTGAGGTCATGGCTGGTAGTGATTTTCAAATTATCGTTGAGTCCAATCCTTCTACGGGGTATCACTGGCAGGTAATGAATGATTGGGATCCGAATGTTTTCGTGACAAACGGGTCTGAATATCAAAGCACGAGTCCATCTGGAGTAGTAGGCGGTGGTGGTGTGGATGTATGGAGTCTTAAAGCAGTAAATTCTGGACAGGATGTTTTTACCCTTGGTTACTTCCCCCCAGGTGCGAACACATCTGCAACTCAGACTGTGACATTTACTATCAAAGTCAAATAAGGTTGGTTTTTCATAAAAAGACACGGCATCCTGAATGGGTGCCGTGTCTTTTATAAGTGCTTTGATAATATTATTAAAAATACTGTGCAAGCTTGTTTACCTTCCATCAAACAAGGGGTAGAATGTCTAAATAAAGAAGCTCAAACTGACGAATAACTTTATACAGGGAATGAGCATGACGAAATCTTCGTTTGATCAGAAGTCTTCAGAATTTCCATTAAATCTTTATGAAAATGGAAAACATACATCTGAATTGTTTTATGGGTTTATCGCGGTGGTTTTGTTTTTGCAAGTAGTGGGAATTGCAATTTCTTTTGTCGCACACAATATTAATTCTACTAGCATCATAACGATTAGCATTTTGCCAGTGTTAGGATGTTTATATTTAGTTCGTCGTCAGAATTATGAAATGGTGGCGATGTTCATCTCTTTAATTTCCTTTTCTATTTTGACTGTACTTGCCACCTTGGAGCTAGGTATCCATCAGGTTAGTAACCTTGGATTTCCAGCGATTCTGATTGTTTCAGGTTTGATTACTAGAAGACGTACTCTGGTCTTTTTGACAATTTATTCGATTGCATGTGTAGGCTGGTTGGTGTTTGGAGAAGTATATGGATTGTATAAATCCATCGCTGTTGTGCACAGTATGCCCGAGGACTTTATCTCAGCGACTTCATCGCTGGTTGCAACTGCATTTATGGTCAACTATGTTTCTTCTGCCTTGCGGCAGAGTAACTTGCGTTTACAGGCGGAATTACGAGATCGAGTTCTGGCTGAACGGAAATATCGTAACATCGTTGAGAATTCCATTGATGGTATTTTCCAAAGCACTTTGGATGGGAAGTTTATTGAAGTCAACCCAGCCATGGCTCGTATTTATGGATACGATTCGCCTGCGGATATGATTAACTCAATCAAGGATATTGCATCCCAACTTTATGTTGAACCTACTTTAAGGGATGATTTACGTCGCCGCCTTGCAAATGGTGAGAAGGTTTCTGCTTTCGAATCATTAGACTACCGAAAAGATGGTTCCACATTTTGGGTCTCTATGAACGTACAGGCAATCCATGATGAAAATGGAAATGTCCAATACTATGAAGGCACGATAGAAGATATTACCCCTCGTAAACATGAAGAATTTGAACGTCAACTCGCTGAAGATTCGTTACGCCAATTTAGAGTCATGATGGATGAATCGAATGACGCTATTTTTGTGGTTGACCCTGAAACCAGTCAATATCTTGACTTTAACCGAAAAGCTTATGAACAGCTTGGATATCGCCAGGATGAATTGCTGACAATGAAGGTGATTTGGGTTGCTCAACATATTCAAACCATTGAAGCATGGAGAAATCGAATTGCGCTGATTAAAGAAAAAGGGGGACTGATTTTTGAGACCGTTTATAAGCGTAAAGATGGCTCTTTATTTCCAGTAGAAGTAAGTGCGCGTCTCTTAAAGCGTGGGGATAAAGAAGTGGTTGTTGCTTTGGTTCGTGATGTGACAGAACGCAAAAAAGCAGAAGAAGCGTTTCAGGCAAACCAAAAGCGCCTTCAAGTATTTTTTAATCACTCCTTAAATGGTTTTTTCTTTTCCATCTTTGAAGAACCTCAGCCTTGGAATGATTTGGTGGATAAGGAGCAAGTTCTTGAATATATTTTTAACCATCAACATTATACAGACGCAAATGATGCCATGTTGGAGCAATATGGCACAACACGTGAAGAGTTTTTAGCTCTTACTTCCAAGGATGTTTTTGCTCATGACATTGAGCAAGGACTTCGTTTGCGACGTGAGCTGTTTAATAAAGGTCACCTTCACCTAGAAACCTATGAACGCAAAGCGGATGGTACGCCTGTTTGGTTTGAAGGGGAATATGTTTGTTTATATGACGAACAAAAACGAATCACAGGTTTTTTTGGGATTCAGCGTGATATTACTCAGCGTAAAAATACGGAAATTGCATTACAGGCCAGTGAATTGAAGTTTCGTCTGTTGGCTGAAAATATCCCGAGTGTGGTTTATCAATGTAGAAATGATGATACGTACTCCTTTACTTATCTAAACAATGAGGTTGAAAAGTTGACGGGGTATCCTGTCAAGGCATTTCTTGAAGAAGGCATGACTTTCTTTGATCTTTATCATCCTGATGATTTTGTTCATGTGCATTCATTGCAGGACAAATTGATCAATGGCGATACCTCCTTTCACATTACTTATCGCATTCGTCATCGCTCCGGCGAGTGGCGTTGGGTGGATGAATGGGGTGCCTATATTACTGATGAAAATGGGAATTCTGAATATATTGTTGGAATGTTGAATGACATTACCGAAATCAAGCGTGCTGAAGAAGAACGCGAAACTCTCATTGTAGAACTTGAAACGAAAAATGCCGAATCTGAAACTTTACGTGAAAGCCTTGCTAGTATTGTAAGTACATTTGAATTTGAAGATATCGTACGTCGTATTTTAGATCAAATAGGTCGTGTAATTCCCTATGATAGTGCTTCTGTTTGGACTCTAGAAGGAAATGAACAAACCATGATTACCGGTTGGAATCTGCCAGAAGTATACGTATATGAAAAATTGCAGTTCCCTATAAACGAAGGAAACTCAGCTTTCCCTATCATTACTGGGAAACTACCTTATGTTCTTTGTAATAATGTGCAGGAAGAACTCTCAGATTTTAAAGATCCTCCTCATAATATTATTAATTCCTGGCTTTCTATTCCTTTGAAAACACGCGGAAAGATTATTGGCATTATTTCATTGGATGGATATGAAAGGAATCAGTTTAATCAACATCACGCTGACTTGGCTGTCACCTTTGCGAATCAAGTTGCCATGGCACTTGAGAATGCGCACTTATTCTCAGAGTTGCAGAATGAGTTAAAAGACCGAAAGAAATTTATTTCTGAACTTGAATCTAAAAACGCCGAACTTGAACGTTTTACCTATACCGTCTCTCATGATTTGAAAGCACCTTTGGTTACCATTAATGGATTTCTTGGGTATATGGAAAAAGATGCCGCCTCAGGAAATTGGGAACGCCTCAAAGCTGATAATCAACGAGTTCGTGAAGCTGTAAATAAAATGCATCTTCTGTTGAATGAGTTGCTCGAGCTCTCCCGCATTGGGCGGCTGATGAATCAACCACAGTCAGTCCCATTTAATGAGATTGTCAACGAAGCCCAACAGATTGTGTTTGGGAAACTTGAACAACGAGGAGTCGCGCTTCAAATTCGCTCTGGCTTGCCAGCCGTTTATGGAGATCGTCAACGTCTGATAGAGGTTCTGCAAAACCTTCTTGATAATGCTGTCAAATTTATGGGAGACCAGCTTGCTCCTCAAATTGTTGTCGATCAATCGGGGGATGAAAATGGAATGCCAATTTTCTATGTTCAGGATAATGGAATTGGGATTGCCCCTGAACATTTTGACCGCGTCTTTGGCTTGTTCAACAAACTGGATGCCAGAAGCGATGGAACAGGAATTGGCCTCGCGTTAGTGAAGCGGATTATTGAAGTTCATGGTGGCAGGATTTGGGTTCGAAGTGAGTTGGGGCAGGGGGCCACTTTTTATTTCACTTTGCCAGTAGAGACATCCCACCTTTAAGTACTAATTTCATTACAGAGTACTTCACAATCGTAACAGGTGGGCGATTTGGTTGTTGTAGTCATAAAGGGCGGCGATTCTTTAACGGATCGCTGTCAATTTCTTTACTTTTCATCGTTATTGATTTTAGGAGGATATATGTATTGCCGCGTCCTGCAAACAGGACTTCTTTCGATGCTTCTTGTGGCTTGTCAACTTTCTGCTCCGCCGTCACCAACTTCTTCGCCAACCGTTCTACCCACGGCGGTTCCAAGTAATACACCTTTGCCTGCAATTCCCCTAACAGCCACACCAGTTGAACTTACCTTACAGGTTAAGGAAGAGTTGATAAATTGTCGTATGGGCCCGGGGGTAGTGTATTCATTAGTGAACGAATTGAAACAAGGACAATCTGCACGAGTCGTTGGGCGTGACCTAACCTCTACCTGGTGGTACATTCGTGACCCTGGGAATCCTGGTGGCTATTGCTGGGTTTCTGCAGAAGTGACGAACATTAATGGAGATCCTTCTTTATTGACGATTGTTCAACCTGCAGGTGCAAGCGTTGAGAAGGTTGAGCTGATTGTTGACCCTCAGAAGATGGAAGTAGAGTGTACTCAGTTTCCTGTCACTTTTTTCTTTGAAGCCAGAATCACCGTCAATGGACCAACTATTGTCTTATGGCAATGGGAAGCCAGCACGGGTGTTTCTTCCGATACGGGCACATTGGTTTTTGAAGAGGCTGGGACGAAAGTACTTAACCAATACTATCAAGTCGGTGGCCCGAATGATTATTGGGTCAAACTTCATATCCTCAACCCTAATGTGTTGACAGAGCAAGCAGATTTTCGAGCGGTTTGCTAATGCCAGATTGCGCCCTCCAAATTCAATAACCATTCTTTGGTTGGTAAACCATCCCCGCCACCGTATCCGTGGAGTTTTCCATCCATACCAATGACACGATGGCAAGGAATGACAAGGGGAATGGGATTTGTCGCATTGGCACTGCCTACGGCTCGATACGCATTAGGATGGCCAATTTTGATGGCGATTTCGGCATAGGTGCTGGTTTTCCCGTAAGGGATTGCGTAAACGGCTTTCAGGGCTTTTTTTTGAAACGGTTTGAGGATATCCCAGTCAATGGCGAAGGTGAATTTATTCCGCTTCCCTTGAAGATATTCCAAAATTTCTTTGGCATACGGTTTGAGTTTGACTTCATTATGTTCCACGGGACAGGCGAGGCGGTGTAGGTAGTCATCTAAATCGGGTTGAGAATGTGCCCACTCGAGGGCAACCAAGCCTGAGGTTGAAGCAGCGAGGCGTAAATCTCCCAAGGGTGTGTTGTTTAATTCACCGAGATAAATTTTTTGAGTCGAAGTAGTCATGAGAAAGTCTCCAAAGCTTTAAATCATTTGCAAACTTGTTAATTGTCGGACAATCGTAGGGGAAGCGTAGGTTTGGCGTCAAGTACTATTTGGACAACCATGATAAATTTACGTTCGTAAGGTGATTTCTCTTCTCCTCCTTTCAAAAGAGAACCGCGGTCGGCGTCCGCGGTTCTCGTCGTTTAAGGGGGCAACCGCAGTATAATCGCGTAATCAAACTCTTGCGAGGGTAACATGGCAATACAAGTAACCTTGATTGGCTTGGGACAAGTTGGTGCCTCCATAGGAATGGCACTGGCTGAGCAAAAAGATAAGATTTACCGTGTGGGGCATGATAAAGAATTTAATGTTGAACGGGAAGCCCAGAAAAAGAATGCAATTGATAAGGCTGAGCACAATTTACCGCGAGCCGTAGAGGATTCCCGCTTGGTGGTACTGAGTTTACCTGCCAGCCAGGTGCGAGATACGCTTGAATTTATTGCGCAAGACTTACAGGATGGGACCGTTATTCTGGATATGTCTCCGTTCAAAGTAGGGGTGGCGGAGTGGGCAAAAGAGTTGCTTCCTGAAGGTTGTTATTATGTAGGGATTGTACCGACCGTTGGCCCAACCTTTTTGAATATCGACGGGAAGGGTTTGGAATCAGCTAAGGCTGATTTGTTTGCCAAGAGCATTTTCTTCGTGGCTGCTCCCCAAGGGACGCCGGGGGAAGCGGTTGAGTTAGCATCCAATTTTGTTTCCTTAATTGGGGCGACGCCCATGTTGGCAGACATTCACGAGGTGGATGGTTTTCTATCCGCTGCTCATTTATTGCCCCAATTGGCCTCTGTAGCCCTTCTAAACGCCACTTTGGACCAACCTGGCTGGAATGATGCCCGTAAGATAGCAGGCCGTGTCTACGCAGCCACAACGACTGCGATTGAATTTGATGATAGCGCCTCCCTGCAAGTTACGAGTTTGCAAAACCGTACCAATATCACGTACGCTTTGGATGTATATATTGCGGCATTGCGTGGATTGCGAGATGACATTGCCAATGGCGATACAGAAAGTTTGGCCGAACGCCTCAAATCTGCTCAGACTGGGCGTGATCGCTGGTTGGGAGAGCATTTTACTGCCAGTTGGGATGATACCCGACAACCTGCTCCATCCGAATACCCAAGCTTAAGCGAGCGTCTATTCGGTGCATTGACTGGTAAACGTGCTAATAAAAAGAAATAGATGAGTTGCTTTTGTTACATTCTCGAGTGTGCGGACGGAACCTACTACACAGGCTGGACTACCGACCCAGAAAGAAGAGTAAAGCAACATAACAAAGGTACTGGTGCACGATATACCCGCACCCGCCGACCTGTGAAGCTGGTGTATCTTGAACCACAACCAGACCGGACTACAGCAATGAAAAGGGAGAGAGCCATAAAAGCTCTCTCCCGAAAACAGAAAATGAAATTATTTATGGAAGGACACGAATAGTTCGTGTCCTTTTATTTTTTAATCTGTAAATAAAGGCAAATGCCCCAATGAATGAATGTGCATCCATTGAGCGCGGTCACCTTCAGTAAGGATGGCCGCCTCGCCCGCAATGTTGGCACCTGCTTTGTCCAAAATCATATGCATGCCTTGTAGCGTAGACCCTGTGCTAATCACATCATCAACGAGAATGACTTTTTTGCCTTTGACCAATTCACGGTCTTTTTCATCGAGGATTAACACCTGCGGTTGACCGGTAGTGATTGAAAGAGTCTCTGCTTGAAGTGCATCGCCCATATATAGTTTATAGGTTTTGCGTAAAACAATATATGGTTTTTTTGTTTCAACAGAAAGTGCATACGCCAAAGGAATAGACTTTGCCTCAGCAGTCACCAGCACATCATAATCAACAGTAGCCAGTTTCTTGGCAAGTTCGCGAGCACAAGCCTGCACCAACTCTGTATCCCCTAAAATGTTCAGGATCGCAATCCGCAAGCCGGGCTTGATTTCAAAAAGACGCAGGTCACGTTTTACGCCTGCAATATCAATGGAATAACTATCATTTTTTGCCATCAGAGTTCCTCCAAAAGAAAAATGCATGGCGAGTTTATCATAAACTTGCAGTTCAATTATCACTAAATCTGAATAGAAAATTTGTGCTATACTTTGCCCATGCGACCAATTCGCTCCTCTGACATAGGGAATTATCTATATTGCCGCCGCTCGTGGTGGTATCGCAAAAACGGCACACCTTCCGAAAACCAAATGGAATTGGCGGCTGGGACGGAACTTCACAAGCGCCATGGACGCCAGGTGCTGGCAGCGGCTCTGACTCGGACCGTGGGCTTGATTCTGTTTCTAGCAGCGATTCTTTTACTGGTAGCTTATTGCACCGCGCAGGTGATTTAAATGTCAACGCCTATTGTTGCGCTTGTTCTCCTTTTTTTGGCATTTTTCTTTTTCTTCCGTTCTGGCCGCCAGCAAAAAGCAGCAGGGTTGCCCAGTGGCAGAGTTATTTATACCGACACACATGGCTGGAGCAATGTTGAGAAGCCCCTCTACTACCCAGCGCTTGACTTAACTGGGAAACCTGACTACTTGATTGAGAAAAATGGGCAGATTATTCCAGTGGAAGTGAAGTCAGGCCGTGCGCCGGAAGCGCCATATGATTCACATATTTTTCAATTGGCATCCTATTGTTTGCTGGTTGAAAAGACATATGGCAAACGTCCACCTTATGGCATTATCCATTACGAAGATCGTGATTTTGCAATTGACTATACTCACAAATTGGAGACGGCTTTAATCGATTTACTGGGCGATATGAAAGAAGATGATTTGAGGCGAGATGTCCCTCGTTCGCACGAGCAGGCGTCCCGTTGTAAACGATGCGGGTTTCGAAATGCGTGTGACCAAAAACTGGCCTAGCTCAGTCACAAAGGTATAATTCCAGATTATGCCTGTACAGTTCATTCCGAAACATCCTGTGGTTACTGCGTATCCTAAAATGCCGGAAGCGTTTGCAGAAGGCGAGGCAATTGCTGAGTATTTAAAAAGCAAAGGCTTGGATACTCCCTACGGTTCTTTGTACGATGAAGACTTGCGGAAGCGAGTCAAAAAGGGTGAGTTTGACATGCTCATTACGGTAGGTGGTGATGGCAGTGTGTTACGAGCTGGACATTTATGCGCTCCCTCTGGCGTTCCTATTTTAGGGGTCAATCTTGGCAGGCTTGGTTTTTTAATTCAGATTGATCGCAAAGAATGGCGTGAGTACTTTGAAAAATTATTCAACGGTGAAGCATGGATTGAGAATCGAATGATGCTTCATGCAGAGCACGTCCGCGCTGGTGAGACCCTTGGAAGTTGGAATGCGTTGAATGAAGTAGTAGTAGGTCGTGGTCAAAATTTACGTCCTGTGCGTTTGGTGGCTTCTGTGGATGGACGTCAATTAACCAGTTACGTGGCAGATGGTTTAATTGCGGCTACAGCGACAGGGTCTACTGCATATGCATTAGCAGCGGGTGGGCCGATTTTGCCACCTGAATTAAGAAATATTTTGTTGGTGCCTATCGCTCCCCATTTATCTGTGGATCGGGCTGTGGTTTTATCAGAAGGCTCTTCTGTCAGTATCAAAGTACGAGGAGAGAATACAGTGATTAGCGTGGATGGGCAGCCTCCTACATCACTAATGGAAGATGATCTCATCAATATCACCGCGGCGGATGTGACTGCGCAATTTGTCCGCTTTGGAGACCCGGGATATTTTTATCGCAACCTGACGGCTCACATGAATGAAAATTCTTTAGGATTGCCAAGATGAACGATACAACAATGACAACTTGTTATGCTCACCCTACACGAGAAGCCAATCTACGTTGTAAGCGCTGTGAGCGCCCCATGTGTACCTCATGTGCTGTACATACGCCAACAGGTTATTTGTGTAAAGACTGCGTGCGAACCCATCAGAAAACCTTTGATACATCTGAATGGTATGACTATATTTTAGGGTTTATTGTGGCTGCTTTTCTTTCAGGGATTGCTGCTTTCTTGATTTCATTAATTACGATGATTCCGTTTTTTGGGATACTTGTAACGCTCTCTGCTGCACCCATTGCAGGGACCACGATTGCTGAAAGTGTTCGTTTTGTTACCCGCAAGCATCGTTCACGCTCACTTTTCATCACCGTAGCGGTAGGGGTGGTGGTGGGCGCTTTGCCTCTTCTTCTATTTCAAATTTTTGCAGTGAATATTTTTGGAATTATTTTTCAGGCGATATATTTGGTGCTGACCGTACCTTTTGTTTATACCCGACTCTCAGGAATTCAATTTTTTAGATAACCTATGCTTACTGAACTCCACATCCAAAACTTTGCAATTATCGATAAACTAGATTTGCGCTTCGGGCCTGGTCTCATCATCCTAACTGGTGAAACGGGTGCGGGGAAATCCATCATTCTCGATGCCGTGGTGATGCTGATTGGCGGCAAGGCAGACCCAACCTTTGTCCGCGCTGATTCAGATGCGGCTTTTGTTGAAGCGGTGTTCCAACTCAAAGGTCCAGAAAAAGAAGCGGTGCATGAAGTTCTGAATCGCGAAGAGTTGATGGATGACCCAGATTATGTAGTGCTCATGCGCGAAGTCCGCAAAGAAGGGCGCAGTGTGGCACGCATCAATGGTCGCACGGTCAATGTGGGCTTGTTGAAGGAGTTGGGCGCACTGTTGATTGATATTCATGGACAGGCGGAACATCTTTCACTGCTCGATCCACGCGCGCACTTGGGCTTGCTCGATCGCTACGCTGAAGTTGCCAAACCACTGACAGAGTATCGACAAACCTATCATGCCTTGTTGAACTTACGTCGCGAATTATCTGAATTGCGCAAAGCACAGGCTGATTCAGATCGTCGAATTGAAATTCTGACCTATCAAGCAGAAGAAATTGAAGATGCAAAATTAAAGCCCGGTGAAGACGAAGAGCTTCGCAAAGAACGTGATCGACTTGCGAATGCGGAATCTCTTGCACAAAATGCGCAAGAGGCTTTGGCTGTGTTGGATGAAGGTTCTCCAGATACTCCTGCTGCAACTGATTTAGTTGGGCAAGCTGCCCAAGCTTTGGCCGCGCTTGCAAAGATTGATGAAGCCCAATCTGAATTGGCTGACCAAGCTGAAGTGTTGTTGGATACGATGTCCGACATCATTCACGGGTTAAGGGATTATCTGGAAGAGATTGAATTTAATCCCAAACGCTTGGATGAAGTGGAAGAGAGATTAGATCTTGTCCACTCATTGACTCGAAAATATGGTGGCAGTATTCCTGCGGTCATTGCCTATGGTGCGGATGCCCGCAAACAATTAGAAACCATCACAGGTGCAGCAGACCGTATTGCTGAACTGGAAATGCAGGAAGCAAAATTCCTTGAGAAACTTGGCAAGCAAGGCAATGTGTTGACAGAAAAACGCAAATCTGCTGCCAAAGAAATGGGCAAGGGGATTGAGCTTGAATTAGATGATTTGAAGATGGCCTCTGCTCAATTTGGCGTTGACTTCCAAACCAAGCCGGATGCAAACGGTGTTCCATTGGCGGATGGGACCCGCATCGCTTTTGACCAAAATGGATTCGACCGAGTGGAATTTCTCGTTGCCCCGAACCCAGGCGAAGGACTCAAACCTTTGGCGAAGGTTGCTTCGGGTGGTGAGACTTCTCGTTTGATGCTTGGATTGAAAAATGTCATGGCTCGTGCGGATGAAGTCCCTGCTTTGATTTTCGATGAAATTGATCAAGGCATTGGTGGACGCGTGGGAATGGTGGTTGGTCAAAAGCTATGGAATCTTTCCCGTTCTCATCAAGTCTTTTGTGTGACACATCTTCCTCAATTGGCTGTATTTGGGGACCAGCATTATCAAGTACAAAAACTTGTGGATAATGGCCGCACTCTGACGCGGGTGGAGCCTTTGGAAGGTGAGGGGCGTCTCTTGGAACTTTCCCAGATGCTGGGTGAGGTTGGAGAAGGAACTTTACGGTCCGCACATGAGCTTTTGCAGACCGCAAGGCAAATGGTTAAAGCTCCTAAAAAATAGAAAATAAAAGAAGCGCCTTATACAAGGCGCTTCTTTTATTCTTAAATTAAATGATGACGGCCAGGGTGAGGGGGGCACCCTAGCCGTCATCATTGCCAATATTACTATACGGGTTTTATTTTTGCAATATTTTTATTTAAGAAAAAGATTAATGTTTTTTGGAAAAATCTTAGTGCCCTGAGTAGGAATCGGACCTACATCTAAGCCTTAGGAGTGCCTTGTTCTATCCATTGAACTATCAGGGCAGGCGGATGAGATTATACACAAAAGGGTTAAATTTATCCATTTACTATATCGAGAGTGCAAAACAAAAGCCCGCTATTCAGCGGGCTTTTGTTTTATTTTATTTCTTTTTTATCCAGCTCGTTTGTTATTGCTACGCGGGTCAAAGGCATCGCGTAATCCATCGCCGAGTAAGTTAATACATAGGATGGTAAGAATAATAAATCCACTGGGGAAGACCCACATCCACCAGGCACCACGTGTGATGAAGGACTGTGCCTGTTGCATCATGTTGCCCCAAGTGGAGGTTGGTTGTTGAACGCCCAAACCCAGGAAGGAGACATAAGCTTCGGTGAGAATCGCACCAGCCAACCCTAAGGTCGAGGCGACGATAATGGGGCCTAGTGTGTTTGGAATCAAGTGGCTGAAGAAGATGCGACTGTCGCTTGCACCGAGAGCCTTGGCAGCTGAGATGTAGTCAAATTCTTTTAGGGATAATACGCTGGCACGTACGATACGGGCTAGATACATCCAAGAGGTAATTCCAATGACTAAGATGACGATGCCAATGCTACCGCTGAATGCCCGTCCCATAATCGTGACTTGGCCTACGTTTTGACCGATAAATTTGGCTAGAACAATGAGCAAGAATAAAGATGGAATGGCGAGCATGGCTTCTGTGAAGCGCATCAAGATTGCATCCACCCAGCCGCCGTAATAGGCTGCAACACCACCAATAACGGTGCCAAGTGTAATTTCTAGAAAGACTGCTAGAAATCCGATAAACAACGAAATTTGTCCACCGTAAATAATGCGGTAGAACACATCGCGGCCAACGCTGTCAGTTCCAAACCAATGGGTTGCGGATGGTCCAGCTAAACGCTGAAGTAAGTCAGTGTTGTTTGCCAGACCTTCTGGGAAAATAATTGAACCGCCAATGATGAAGAGTAACAATAGAATGACACCAATGCCGCCGAACATCGCCATGCGATGTTTACGGAAGCGACGCCAAATCAATTGATTGGGGGTCAAAGGTTGTTTTATTTCTGTAGGAACTAATTCTGTAGTAGTGGAATTGGTAGCCATAAATAAACTCCTAGCTTAGGCGAATGCGAGGATCAACAATTGTATAAATTAAATCAACAATAATTGTAAAGAATACTACTGCAGAGGAGGTAATCAAAAGCACTCCCAGCACTACGGGGTAATCGCCACGTTGGGCATATTCCCAGAATAAGCGTCCCATACCTGGCCATGCGAACACGGATTCAGTTACGAGAGCACCTCCCAAGAGGAAGGGAATATCCAAACCAACAATGGTGACGAATGGAAGAATGGCATTGCGTAGTGCATGACGGAAGAGCACTGTACGCCAAACCAAACCTTTTGCCTGAGCA
Organism: Anaerolineales bacterium; assembly: GCA_046328925.1. Taxonomy (GTDB): domain Bacteria; phylum Chloroflexota; class Anaerolineae; order Anaerolineales; family Villigracilaceae; genus Villigracilis. The sequence continues at coordinate 6,206 of JAXLVT010000024.1, read as the reverse complement.
GTTCGAACATAATCCATACCCAGAACTTCTAGAATGCTGGAGCGAAGGTAACGAGAGTAACCGGCTGTCTGAATGGCAACCAGACTAAAGACAGGGAGAATAAGGTGACGAGCAAGGGCAATGGGGTCTTTTGGGTCCCAAATATCTGCACCTGTTGGAAGATATGGTAAGCCCCAGGCCTTGAATTGAACAGCGAAGATTTGAATACAACCAAAGGCAATAAAGAAAATTGGCATGGAATAGCCAACGAATGAGAAAGATGTAATCAGGTTATCTGTTAGAGAGTATTGCTTTACAGCTGCTATCAGACCTAGGAAGAGGGAAACGATGATAATTACGACTTCAGCTGTGCTCATCAGAATCAATGTTAAGGGGAGGCGTTGCCCAATTAGTTTTAATACAGGTTGATGTGAGAAGAAGGATGCGCCTAAGTCACCCTGCAAGGCGAGACCAAGCCATTTTACGTATTGAACGGGCATGGGCTGATCCAACCCGAGACGGGCCCGAATGGCTTCCTTGTCTGCAGCGGTCATGCCTGTTCGCTCTGAATATTGAGACATCGGGTCTGAAGACAATCGAGTCAATACGAAACATAGCATCGTAATGATGAATAAGATTAATAGAGCTTGTAAGAAGCGGCGTACTATGTAGGCCCACATGGCTTACTCCTTTTCCAACATTCCAGTATTAAGAATGGGGATCAAAAATCTTTCCTGAAAAAATAAAAAATAATATAAAAATTCCAAGAATCTATCTGTTATAAGCCTTACAAAAAGCCATCTAAAAAAGGGATAGACCTGTGGCATCTCACGATACCACAGGTCTAATCGAGATCTAACTAGTCAAACTATTATTTGACGTCAAAATCTTCTGCACTCCAGAAGGCATTTGCGTAACCAGAGCTGGGTGGGAAGATAAGGCGGGAAGCATAAGCAAACACATTTGCACGTGCATACAAAGGAATCATCAAGACATTGTCGTACATGTATTGTTGAATTTCATCGTATGCGACCTTGCGTGTGGCAGGATCAGAGCTTTCCAGACCCTTCTCAAACATTGCATCCAACTTAGGATCACAGATGTGATAGTTGTTACCGCCAGATGGGTTGTCCTTGTTTGTAACATCTGCACAGCGCCAATTGCTGCTTGCATCAGGATCTGGATAATAACCAGTGGTGAAGATAGCCATGTCGTACTTGCCGAGAGGCATATCAGCACCTTCAGAGTAGGAACCGAAGAAGGTACCAGCAGGAATGTGATTGGGCTTGATGTCAATACCAATCTTCTTCAAGTCAGCTTGGATAGCGAGAACATCATCCACGCGGCGTTGAGCAGTGGTGGTTTCGATACCAAGGGAGAACTTTACGGGTTGACCATCACAGGTACCTTCACGAATGCCATCAGCACCGGCCTTGTAGCCAGCATCATCCAGCAATTTGTTGGCCTGATCTGGATCGTAAGGATACGGGGTCAGGCTGGTGTTGTACCAGTAGGAGTTTGGCCAGAGGGAGGCAATGAAAGCCTTTTCGTCTTCTTTCAAGTAGTTCTTGATGAAGGAGAGGCGGTCAATACCGAGAACGATAGCCTTACGAACGTTGGCATCCTTGAAGGGGCAGAAGCCGTCTAAATCGCTGATGCCCTTGCCATCAACACCAGCGGTGGTGCCGAGGTTGAAGAACAAGTGCTCGAAGTCAGGGGTGGCATCTACGCGGAGTTGAATGCCAGCAGATTCAAGACCCTTAACGGTCTCGATATCAGATTCAGCCAAGTTGACCATTAAGTCAACATCACCGGTCTGAAGAGCGGCCAAGCCGGTTTCAGGATCGGGGACGAACTTAATGTTGATGTAATCTAATTTAGCAGGAGCGCCAAAATAGTTGGGGTTGCGAACCAAGGCCTGCCATCGCCAGCGACCCATTCCCCGAGAGCAGAGCGTCCCACCAGCCCAGGTGGGTTGCGAATCTGTGGATTTGATTCCAGAGCGGTTTGGCCTTCAAAGATGTGGGCGGGGAGGATACCACCAGTGCTGTTGTTGGGGCCAAGGTTCCACAGGGTCGGCCAGGAAGGATAGAGTGAAGAGAAGGTCACTACAATGGTCTGGTCGTCAGGGGTTTCAACGCTGGCAATCTTATCCCAACCGGAGCGGGTGATAGGAGCATTGGCTGGATCAATAGCAGCCTTGTAAGTGAAGGCAAGATCCTTGGAGGTTAGGGGTTCACCGTCAGACCAGAAGAGGCATGGTTTGAGGTGATAGGTGATGGTCAAGCCATCAGCAGAGACGCCACCATTGTCAGCGCTTGGAACTTCAGCGGCTGCATAACCAATGAGGTTATTGTTGGAATCCCATTTGCCAGGGCCGACGCCGAACATTTGGTAGATCCAAGCAGCAAAGCTCATGTTGCTGAACATACCAACGGCTTGATCGGGTTCCTGTTCGAAGGCAATTGTGATGCCCTTTGAACCGGTGTCAGCAGTTGTGGGGTCCCAGCCTGGAACTGCTGCAGCACAAGTTGCAGGTGCTTCAGTAGCAGCAGGGGCTTGGGTGGCGGCGGGGGCTTCAGTTGCGGGTGCGGCTGTGGGAGCAGCGCTACCACAGGCGGCAAGCAAAACGCTTGCAATCACCATCAACGAAAGCAAAACAGAAATATTTCGTTTCATGTTTCTCCTCCATAGAGAATTGAGTAGTGGAATTTACCACCTTGCCGCGCAAGGTGATTTGGCGCATTATACACTTAATACAATAATAATGGACGGCCAATCCCCTAGTACCCTACTCTGGAAGGGTTTTTAGGCCACAGCCCGGGGATATTTTCCCCACACTTGGAGCATGTTCCTTCCCCCGTAATTTTGTATTGAAGGATGTGATACCCGCGTCTTTCAACCAGCTGATGATTGCATGCCGGACAATGAGTATCTTCATACTCCCCAACATGTCCGGGTAAATTTCCCGCATACACAAATTTCAACCCAGCCTCACGTCCAATTTCTGCTGCACGCAACAATGTCTTCGAATCTGTATTGTCAGGTTCAGTCATCTTGTAATCTTTATGAAAAGCAGTCACATGCCAGGGGATATCTACAGAAAGACTCGCAAGGAATCTAGCTGCATCCCATAACTCTTCACTTGAATCGTTGAAGCCTGGAATTACCAATGTCACTACTTCCACCCAAAGACCAGCATCGCGTGCTCGTTTAATTCCATCAAGTGTATGTTGAAGCGTACCACCTAGTGAACGATAATTTTTATCGTTCATACATTTCAAGTCAACTTTATATGCATCTAAATAAGGCGCAATATAATTCATTACTTCTGGTGTGTTATTCCCATTAGAAACGTAGGCACACATCAACCTTTGAGATTTAGCTTGCTTAAAAACTTCCAATGCCCATTCACTAGTGATTAATGGCTCATTGTACGAGGAGACCACTGCTGAAGCTTTTGAGTTAATTGCATGTTCAACGATTTGTTCTGGGGTAATTTTGCGAATGAATTGTGCGGAAACATCTGAGGCAGGGTCTCGCAAAGCTTGCGAAGTCAACCAATTCTGGCAGTACCCACAGTGATAATCACAACCTAACATGCCAAAGGTAAGGGCACGAGTTCCTGGCATAACATGCGAAAATGGTTTCTTTTCAATTGGGTCAACTTGTAAAGCTGCTACATATCCATGAGGGACAAATAATTTTCCACCCTTATTAAATCGCACCTGACAAATCCCACTTTTGCCTTCTCGAATTAGACAGCGATGTCCGCAGGCAAAACAACGCACAGAAGTATCAGCAAGTTTTTCGTACAACTCACCTTCAACCGTCAAAACATCTAATTGATTTGCCAGTGAACTCATTATAATAGCCCTATGTTAACCATCGTAATTCAAGCAGGCGGACAATCTTCTCGCATGGGTGAGGACAAGGCTCTCAAGCCATTTCTTGGCAGGCCATTGATTCAACGTGTAATCGATCGCCTTGTTTCGATTGCAGATGAAATGATTGTAACGACAAATCGCCCTGCTGAATATGGATTCCTTAAGATGCGCCTTGTTTCAGACCTTAAGCCCGGACGTGGTGCCTTAGGTGGACTCTATACAGCGCTTGCCTCTGCTGCTTCTGAATTTGTTGCAGTTGTGGCTTGTGATATGCCTTTCGTGAGTCAAAGCTTTTTCGAAGGCGCAATCAAATTGATGGTCGAAGAAGATGCGGATGTCGTCATCGCAAAGACAGACGAGGGCTATGAACCTTTCCATGCTTTGTATCGACGTGAGGCTTGTCTATCTGCTATTGAAGCAGCGATTGAAGCGGACCAATGGAAAGTAATCGCTTGGTTTCCGCAAGTGAAGGTGCGAATCTTATCGCAGGATGAGGTCAAGGGGTTTGACCCATCGGGCTTATGTTTTTGGAATCTTAACACCCCTGAAGAGTTTATTGAAGCTGAGCAGCGAGCTCAAATTTCCTGACGAACCGACTATCTAACTACCAATACTGGGCAGGGTGCATGCGCCACAACTTTTTGACTTGTGCTGCCTAATAATAAACCAGCCAAACGTCCAAGGCCACGAGATCCCATAATGATGAGTTTGCTCTCGCGAGTGTTGGCTACATCAATAATCGCTTCGGCTGGACTACCTTCAATGATCTCTGTATGAATTTCGCTGGGGATTTGACCAATTTCTTTGATTGCGGCTTGAAGGACTTCTTCAGCCTCTGTCTTGCGGCTATCAATTGCAAATTGCATGTTGGGTTCACCCAGATACATCGGGATGGTATCGTATGCAACCACGACACGAAGTTCTTTAGGTTTCATACCACGCGCCATTTCAGCGGCGATTCGTGCAGCATGTAGAGCGTGTTCGGAACCATCTACGGCCAATAGGATTTTGTCAAACATAGTAACTCCTTTTCTGTGGGGTACAATTTCAGTATAGTTCTATTGTGTCTAAATTTCGTTTGAGGAGCATCTGTATATGTCACTAAACCTTGATGTCATTCGTCAGCAATTTCCCTCCCTGAATCGTCCAGCCATATTCTTTGATAATCCAGGTGGTACGCAAATTGCCAAGCAATCTCTTGATCGCATCACCAAATACCTGATTGAGAATAACGCCAATCATGAAGGTGCCTTTGCCACTAGCATCGCCTCTGATGCTGTGTTGGAGGAAGCTCATCACGCCATGGCAGATTTTTACAATGCTGCTTCTCCAGAAGAAATTGTTTTTGGCAACAATATGACCACCCTGACTCTTCACATGAGCCGTTCCCTTTCACGGGATTGGAAGGAAGGGGATGAAATTGTATTGACCCGCCTCGACCACGATGCCAACGTCACACCGTGGGTGTTGGCCGCGCAAGATAAGGGTGTAAAAATCAATTGGGTTAATTTTGATGTGGAAGATGGCACCCTCCAACTTGATGATTTACAAAAGGCACTTGAGCGCAAACCAAAATTAGTAGCGGTTGGATATGCATCCAATTCGTTAGGCACTGTCAACCCTGTTGAGAAGATTACCAAAATGGCGCATGATGCAGGCGCGCTTGTCTATGTTGATGCGGTTCAGTATGCAGTGCACGGTGGCATCGATGTACAGAAAATCGGTTGTGACTTTTTGGTTTCTTCCTCTTATAAATATTTTGGTCCGCATGCAGGCATTTTGTACGGGAAACGCGATTTACTTGAAAAACTATTTGCTTATAAAGTTCGCCCTGCTACCAATTTGTTGCCGGGTAAATTCGAAACAGGTACGCAAAACCATGAGGGGATAGCTGGTGTGCTTGGTGCAGTGGAATACTTTGAATGGCTTGGCAAAGAATTTGGCGGACCTTATGCAGAAGGTTTGCGTGAAGAAGGATATAGCGGACGAAAACTGTTGCTCAAACAAGCGACAACTGCGATTCATGCTTATGAATTTGAATTAAGTCGTGCGCTTCTTTCTACGCTGGAAGCTGTTCCGGGGATCCAACTCTTTGGCAACACTGATTTACGCCGACTCGATGAGCGCATTGCTACTTTTTCCTTCCGCCTCGGCGACATGAATCCGCGCCTGGTGGCAGAGAAGCTCGCCGCTGAAAATATTTATGTATGGGATGGAAACTACTACGCCATCAATGTCACTGAACGGCTTGGATTAGAGGACAAAGGTGGCATGGTACGTGTGGGTGCAGTTCACTATAATACGCTCGACGAAGTTGCGAAACTGGGTGATGCCTTGAAG
>JAXLVT010000023.1:0-55330 GCA_046328925.1 Anaerolineales bacterium | reverse complement strand
CCTGCATCCAGATTTTTAAATCACTTTCTGTCATGATCGAAAAGACAGGCACGTCCAGAATACCAGCACGGCGAATGATGGTTTCGTCTGTGACGTTTCCAACAAGAATCAATAAGGCGTTCTGTCCCCTTCGGCGTGCTTGATGGAGCTCGTCCAGTAAATCATCACTTGCTTGTCCAGTAATTACAATCAATGTTGTCCCGCGAGCCAGTTGATGCCGTTGCTCCTGAATTAAGGGAACAAGCGTGGAATCGTCGATGGTCTCAACTCGTGCCAGAGTTTCCAACATGCGCATGAGATGTAGTTTCCCCTTACGGAGAGGAATGGATTGCGCCTTATATGCGGCAGCCCATGGGTCACGACCATTAACCAGCATTCCTACGGTTTGTTTTTTACCAATCACCCAATTGGAAATGGAAGCAGCAACCACAATTGCCAATTCAGTTGAATCAACACGGGTACGATAAAAATAATCCTCAGCATTGAGGTTAAGGATTACAAATGTCTCGAGCGCAATGGATGGCTCGAACAGTCTCACTTGCAATCGACCAGACGATGCAGACGATTTCCAGTCAATTCTTCGTAAAGAATCGCCAGACATATATTCTCGTTTGCCAAAAACACGTGTTGGGTCTTCGAATAACGGCAGGGAATGACGAAGTGTCCCGTGGGGGGAATAAGAAGGAATTTCAACAGAAGTAAACGGAATAATCTTTGGATAAATAATGACATGTTCCGCCTGCTTTTCTGCCAGTAAAGTTTCGCTCAGCCCTAGGATATCACCTGTAGAAATGGATAGTGGCCCAATTGGATAGTATCCACGTTTAGAGGCATCAACTGAATATTCGAAATTCGCATCTGCACGTGACATCAAGTTGGTCACTGTTTGGAAACTAGCTGCTCCCGTCAGTGCTACGGGCAATGAATCGCGTACTTCCAGCCAGGGGAGTGGCAACCAACTTTTATTTTTTATATGCAAGATAATTTTAATTTTTTCGCCCAAAAAGGCGTGTGTGTTGAAATGCCGTTTGGTTTCAACTTGCGTCAACGCTTTGTTTGCCCACCATAAGCCAATTCCGAATCCGCCGATGATAATGTAGGCTATTGTCAAAGCAAAATCACCCCGCATTAAAACAGCAACTACCGAAAGTACAATCAGTACAAGAAGGATTGAGCTGGATATCATTGCAAGGTCTAGCTAATTGAATCGCCAAGATCGAGGGGCGTTTTTTCCAAGATATCTGCCAGAATGGTTTGGGCTGTCAGGCCACGAAGTTCTGCTTCAGGTTTGAGAATGAGGCGATGAGAAAGTGTAAGAGGGGCTAATATCTTAATGTCATCAGGAATTACGTAGTCACGTCCACGAATTGCAGCTAAAGCTTGCGAGGTTTTTAGTAATGCCAAACTCCCACGCGGGCTAATTCCTAATGCCAGATCTGGATGGGTTCGGGTAGCTTCGGCTAATGTGACGATGTAATCTTGTAATGAGGCATCGACGTTGATGTCCCAAATTCGCTTTTGTAGAGCTAGTAATTCATTACCATCTACAACCTTATTTATCTTAGTGATGGGGTGTTTATGTTGTAAATTAAGTAGAATTTGTCGTTCATCTGCTCGAGATGGGTACCCAAGGGAAAGTCGCATCAGGAAACTGATCTGGTAATTGACCTTTCAGGAAGTGGGAATGTCCCTTCATACTCGATTGGGTTTTGAGTTGCCAGCACCAGAAATGGTCGTGGTAGATTGCGAGTTTCTCCATCAACAGTCACCTGTTGTTCTTGCATCGCTTCCAACAAAGCCGACTGTGTACGCGGTGTGGCTCGATTAATCTCATCTGCCAGGAGGATATTCACAAATATAGGGCCAGGCTTGAATTCAAACTCTCCGACTTTTTGATTGAAAATCGAAACACCAGTTACATCATTGGGTAATAAATCGGGTGTACATTGAATGCGCTTAAAACTAATTCCAAGGCTTGCTGATACGGAACGGGCCAGCATGGTTTTTCCAGAGCCAGGTACATCCTCTAGTAAGACATGTCCTTCACAAAGCAAGGCTACCAAAACAAACTCGATCGTAGAGCGTTTACCAACAATAACGTGTTCGATGTTTTCAATCAGTGTTCGAACAAACTTTTGAGCGTCTTCCATGAACAACTCCCTGCGATCAAAATTTTATATTTAGTATTATATCCTTATATATTTAGAGGAGTGAATTCCTACCATCCGCGATTTGTCCAGCCATTCTGGCGTTCTTCGCGGAAGCGCTGTGCCCATTGCTCTGAAATATCATCGGCAAGTTGAGTCAGTGCAGGGGATGTGATGCTTACAGACTTTGAGTCCAGTTCGAGATAGTTGAGGAGTGCCCGAACGGTTCCTTCGTAATTTTGGATGAAGTCTTCATATACGATGGTGAGCGGAGTGATGTCACCTTCACTGAAGAATTCTTGAATGCCTGCTTCGCGCATGGAGCATTCATTGTAAAGATGGTTGATGGCGTCAAAGGAGTATTTGTCTGAAAGGTCAACTTTCGTTCGGGCTTGATCTGTTGGCACATGCCATTCTCCCGATTGAATCGCTTTCCACCATGAAGCCGCCAAGCGGACCTTGTTGCGGCGAGTCATGAAGATGTGACGATGATTGGGGAAGACCTGCTCCCAGAGGACTGTCCGCTTGGATGGGGCTGACCCGCCCGCAGGGAAGTTGTGAAGCGTTTCAGTCAACTGGTTGAAGTGTGGCTTGTAAAAGGAATGGCTGATTCCAAAAACTCCATTGGATGTGCTTCCAAGTTTGTATAAATAATCTTGAAGCTCCGCATAATTTTTCTTTTTGAAAGTCGTCAGCAGGTCGGGTGGACAGTTGAACCATTCGCGTGGAATGCCTGCCACGCCTGTCGATTCGATGGCTTTGTACAGCAAGGTACTGCCTGTCCGCTGGGTAAACCAGATGGTGTAAGAGAGTTTGGGATTCATGGATGCAATTCCTGTTAATATTATTTTCTTCATTATATCTTGCAATATTTTCAAACTCATTTGCCATGTATTCTGATCGCAAAGACCTCCGAAATTTCGGAGGTCTTGTTTTAGAGCACAACTCATTTATGTCTGTAATTTATGCTTCTTCGAATTTCATTGTCGCTTGGCGGACGATATCCAGCAGTTCTTTGAGCGGTTGGATGAAGGCGGCGGTGTATAGGATGAACCCGATTCCATAGAGAATATTTTCGATCGGGGAGAAGATGCTGATCCAGATGATCAGCCCGCCGAGAGCCAACAGGGTGAGCGTCAGCCATGTTTCCACCAAGAGACTGATTTTCTCTTTGAGCAATGTGCGGCGAAATGTACGGAATAAGGGCAATGCCAAATTGGAAAACCCAGCCATAAATCAAAGGTTGAGGCGCGGTCGATTCGAGCAGGTCACTTCAGGATGAGCTTCAACAAGATCGTGGGGGCAACCAGCACAGGCATCAGAATCCACACATACGAAGCGACCAAATGCCAGCCACCAGCCTGTGAGAGATGTCCACTCCCTTTGAGGGCGCGGATCATCAAAACAACCAGCCAGATCGTCCCTGCCAAATGCAGGATCAAGCCTGCAACTGTTGGTGGTTCGCTGATGTTCGCGGGGATCCACGGACCAAGAACGATGAAGAACGCTCCGAGGGTCATGCCCCAGTAGATCGAGTCAATGGCTTTCTTTTCGCCGAGCGGTTTGCCTGTGATCATGGGGATGAAGTCCACCAGCAAGCCCGCAAAGACCAGCGACATGAAACCCCATGAGTTGGCATGGATGTGAACTTCAATCGGCACGCGGATATGCAGCGCGGTACTCCAGTTGAGGAATATACCTGTGCCAAGGGTAATGCCCAACAAAAGATAAGAAACACCCGTGACGTAAAACTTGAGGCTGGCGGGTGTTTCTCCGCCGCGCAGATTCCACAATTGCGCGAGCAACAATGCAGTGGCGATGAAAACCAATACGCCGCCTGTAAGAATCAACGGATGGTTCATGCTCGAAAAGCCTGCGATCAACAAGACAAAACCCGCATTGAGCAAAAGCCAAATGTCCCAACGCATGGCAGGGCGCGGTTTCTTCGCCTGACCAGCTACCAACGTAGGCAATAAACCGAAGATGACCTGTGAGAGAATGCCCAGTGTAATGAAGTGAACACGCACCCAGCGCAAGGCGGGGAAGGCGCTGGTCAAGTTGAAACTGACCAGTGAAGCATCTGCCGCAATGAACAGCCCGACAAATGTATAAAACAAAGTGGTAAAGATATATGGAATTGACATTTTATTTTTTTCCTTATTTATAAATGATTGTATTCTTCGTGAAATACATCAACGCAAGAATGATTACCCAGACGATCAGGCGAAACGTCATAGCCAGCAAACTTTGTGTTGCCACAACATCACGGAACGCCAGTAAAAGGATTGCGGTTGCGATCAAGTGAATTCCGAAGAAGATGATCGCTGCCACAAAAGCAAGCTGATGATTCTTCCAGATCAGAATGGCGGGAATGAGAACCGTCAAAATTCCCATGCCGAAGTTATACACAGGCAGCCACTTCAACACGCTCCAGCCCGGGTTCCAACCGCGCATCGCCATCCCGCCCGCGAAAATTGAAAACGCGCCGATCATAAAAGCAAGCCCCGCCGCGATCTTTATCGAAGTCATGCTGCTCCTTTTGAACCCAGAAATACGATACGGGTTTTTGCCGTCACGCCGCGCTTCGCCCCGCTGGCTGCAACCACTGTTACACCGGGTTTAATATCGAAGGTCTCATCGTCAATGAACATCAAGCCTTCGCCTTCGAGGAAGTGATACATCGCCGCTTCGCCAGGGTGCAGTGGAAGTTGCTGACCTGCTTCCAAGCCCACAACCAACACCTTGAAATTTTCGGCGTTGAGCAGGAACTGCGGCTTGGGTCCTTCGCTCGAAAAGACCGCTTTGGATTTTGTGTCTATGAAATAGATGTCTGGCATGTGAACTCCTTTTTGATATGCCAAACTTTATCGCTTTCCCCCGCTTCCCGCCCCGACTTTTGTCGGGTTTCCCGCCCCAATCTTTATGTCTCCCGAATCCTTCCCTCTCAACCAAACCAGCCTGATCCAAAATGCGGATCGCTGTCTGTCCATCTCGATCGGCCCTGCCTTCGTCAATTCACGGATGACTCGACTCAGCACATCAGGAACCGTCCCAAGCCTTGCCGCCAACTCAGTCTGATTCGTCCAGCGACGACGCTCATTCATCACCCTCAGCCTGCTCCAGCAACAACTGGATGAATCTCGCCTCGACAGTTTTCAACGACAGATCCGATGCCAGCGTGACGAGTCCAATGATCCGCTCCGCCATCCGCTCGATGATCTGCATCGCTGTGTGTGGATGCGCCGCCACGATCTCCTCCAACGCCTTGCGCGGGATTAACCAGATGCCCGATTCTTCCAAAGCGACTGCCGTGGCAGGGTTGGGCTTCTTTGCAAACACGCCCAACTCATTGAACACTTCACCCGGGCTGAGAAAACTCAACACCTGCTCGCGCCCATCGGGCGAGGTCCGCATGGCTTTGAGTGAACCATATTCCAGATAGAACAGATTCGTTTCCACATTTCCTTCCCAAAACACCACCGCATTCGGCGGAAAGACCTTCCACACGGCGCTTTTCGCCAGCACAGACAGAGTCTCATCATCGAGTCCACGCAGGAATTCAAAAGTCTTGAGGCGTTTTAAGAGAATGTCCGTTTGCATGATAGTTGGATTGTATCGTATGGATGGCGTGAATTACTGTCCCTCTTTTGCCACTTTTGCGCTTCCAACTGCGCTGAGAATCACACCCCCAAGCACCACCAGCCCTCCGATCAATGCAAAGGCTCCCATGCTTTCCCCGTAGAACAGGAATACCCAAACGGGATTCAAGACTGGTTCCAGTGTTCCAATCAAATTTGCTTCCAAGGCAGGGATGTGTTTGATGCCTTGTGTAAAGAATATAAATGCCAAGCCAATTTGAAAGATGCCGAGGAAGGCGAGAATCGACCAACTGGTAACTGTCCATGTTTCTTTGAGAATGAATGGAAAGCCGAAGATGGCGGTGATAAGAAAAGCAGTCAGGGTACTCTCCGCAGGGTTGCCATCCTTTTGAGCGCGGAAGGACACCATCATCACAGCCGAGGTCACGCCGCTGAGAATGGCGAGCAGGTTGCCGTAGAACCCGTCCGTGCTGAGTTTGTCTGCGAAGAAGAGAGTCAAGCCAATAAAAATTATCAGCATGGAAATCCAATCTGTCCGCGAAGGTTTTTCGCGCAGGAACCAGAATGCAAGCAAGACCACATAGATGGGGGCAGTGTATTGAAGAAATATCGCATTGGCGGCGGTGGTCATCTTTGTGGATGTGATGAATAGGAACTGTGTCAGGATGAACATCCCTGCCGCTAGTAATTGCCACATGCTAAAGCGGGTAGGGAGGCGCTTCAAATAGATTAGAAAGACAATGCTGGCAAATAAACTGCGTCCTGCAAGAATCGAAATGGGGTGCCAGTCTAAAATTTTGACGAATAATCCACTAGTGCTCCATAAAATAGCAGCAAGCGCAAGAAAAAGAATCGCCTTGCGGCGTTCTGAAAGAGAGTCCATGTATCCTCGTTACTGGTATTACTCAGGGCGATACGGTGCTTCGCCGTCAATGTCACCAACAAAATCAGGCAAATTGTTTGCACCGATCATCTGGCGAATGGATAGGATTTCGCCCAAATGAAACCAATAGTGATAGGTAATCCGTCGCAGCACGGTGCCACGAGTTTGTCCTAATGCCTTACCATTATTGAGCAATTCTGTTTGCAGAGATTCAGTGGTCAATGTTTCTAGGTATGGCTCGCTGGCTTGCGTAATTGCTCCCCAGGTCTCCATCATTTCTTTCAAAGATGGAGTGCTCATCGGAGCGCCATAAGCAAAAACTTCATTGAGCTTGGGGAATAAGATAATGTTTTGCGGACGTTGAAGAAAGGTCCGCTGTTCGTGCCAGGCCAAATGCCCGACGATCCAACTGATGCAATTCATTTGGCCAAAGTGACGGGCACCATCTTCTTCGGTTGTGCCTGCTAGTCCACGTAGCCATTCACTTCGTGTAAAACGGATTTGGTCAACAAGTGGGTGGGTCATGCTTTCTCCTTGAGTTTTGCTTTGATTCTGCCTGCCTCGTTCAAGTGCAGGAAGTTATGACGTGTGGGAGGCATTAAGAGCAAGCCTGCTATGGTGCGCTTGCTCCAATAGGTGACGATTTCCAGCGCTTCAGACGTCACCGCGCCTGTGTCCAATATCTTTTGCAGTCTCTGCGCTTCAACTTTTTGATTCCATTTAGTAGGCTCTAGCTTTTTGACAATTTCCAGCGTTCTACGTCCTACCGCAGTACGATACTCACGTACTCCAGCCATATTTAGTTTTTTGCTGAGTTCGGCTATCTCTTTGCCAGCCATTTTATTTGCAGAATGAGACACTGTGGCATTTAACTTTTTCTCCCACTTGTCTTTCACATACAGTTGCGTTGTGTCTGCAACGAGGATGTTCATGGTGATGTCTTCAATGCGGGCAATGTGATAAAGAATCCATGCAATGGAATGTTCGCCTGTGGTGGGGATGCTGCGAAAGCTTTTTTCAGTCAATCCCTGCCACAATTCCTCTTCGAAAGACCATGCAGTTTTGCTAAAAACTTTTTTACTATGGACCATTCCATGTTGAATCAAGAATTGTTCGATGGCTTTTGAAGAATTCCCTGCTGTGAGCGCACGGCGTAAGGTTTGTTGTCCATCATTCCAAAGTTTGCGATTTAAGTCCATGGTCGCCTCGTCGTTGAATAAACTTAATTCTACCAGTTTGGCTTTGTTCTCTTTATCAATTAAGGGCTTTGGGAATGGAGTCTGTTAATCAAAAATGCCATAGCAGATAAGAATTGCCTCTCTTGACAAAACTAATTTAATTAGTTAAAATACTAATATAATTAGTAAACAGGAGAGCGTAATGAAAACTCAATATATCAAACAACAACATGGACAGATTGCATACGATGTGACGGGAAATGGTCCATTGGTGATATGTGTCCCTTCTATGGGTGATTTGAGAAGTGAATATCGTTTCTTGGTTCCACAGGTAGCGAAGGCAGGGTACCGTGTCGTGACTATGGACGTTCGTGGGCACGGCGAAACAAGTGTAGATTGGGATGATTTTTCGGTGGCGGGTGTTGGCGCGGATATTGTCGCACTCGTTCGCGAGTTGAAAAGTGGCCCCGCTATCATCGTGGGAACATCAATGGCGGCTGGAGCAACTGTCTGGGCGGCGGCAGAAGCGCCCGAGCTCATTCACGGAATGATTTTGTCAGGCCCATTTATTGGCGGCGAGGGGACGTGGATCAGCAATCTCATGTTTTCCACTTTGTTTGCGCGTCCATGGGGAGCAGCCATGTGGATTCAATATTATTCAACTTTGTATCCATCCAAAAAGCCAACAGATTTCAAAGAATATTCTGCCAGCCTTCGCGAAAATTTAAAAGAGCGCGGACGCCTTGAAGCTTTGGTAAAAATGATTACCGCTTCCAAGAAAGCATCTGAAGTACGAATTCCAAAAGTGAGTCAACCTGTATTGGTATTGATGGGAAGTAAAGACCTTGATTTCAAGAATCCTGAAGAGGAAGCAAAATTGGTGGCCGAACAATTGCGTGGAATGTATACAATGATCGAGAATGCGGGGCACTATCCACACGCAGAGATGCCCGAGGTTGTCACGCCGTTGATGATTTCATTTATGAATTCGTTACAGAAAGGGAATTAGGATATGGCTCGCAAAGTGCGCATACGACTTGATAAAGATGCGGTCATTCACGCTGCTGTAGAGTTGGTCAATGCCGAGGGGATTCAGGCTCTCACGTTGAGTCGACTGGCTGAAGAATTGGAAATTCAAACGCCTTCTTTATACAATCACATTGATGGGTTGGCTGGTTTGCAAAAGGATATGGCTATCTTGAATGCGAAGATGCTTGCAGACCGTTTGAGTGAAGCCTCTATTGGAAAAAGCGGCGCCGAACTCTTTATGGATGCAGCGCAGGCGTTTCGAAATTATGTAAAGGAATATCCTGGTTTGTACATGTCCACCTTGCGGGCTTCGGGCACACAGCAGGAACGGGATGAAGATTTGATACGTGAAGAAGAGCGCACGTTGAAGATTGGCTCAGCGGTGATTGCATCGCTTGGTTTACAAGGCTCAGATGCAGTGCATGCATTGCGCGCCTTTCGAAGCACAGTCCACGGTTTTGTCACCTTGGAAGTGGCTGGCGGATTTGGCTTGCCGTTGGAATGTGATGAAAGTTTTCGACGCCTTATTACAGCCTTGGTAGTTGGTTTACAGAAAAAATAATTTATATAAAAAACGCCCCGCTTCAGCGGGGTGTTTTTGTGTTTAATTAATTCGGGTGGATTAACATCACAGGGATATGCGCGTGATGTACCACACGGTCAGCTACACTGCCCATTAACCAGCGTTGAATTCCAGAGCGCCCATGTGTGGACATGGCAATGACATCGGCATGAGTCTCTTCTGCAACTGCCAATATAGTCTCTGGAATCGGTCCTTCTCGTAAAATGCTGGTGACTTTATTTCCTTCCTTCTTTAATTTTAAGGCTTCCAAATCCAAATATTCTTCCGCCTCTTTTTCTGTTTCTTCGATAACTCTTTCTGCCATGATGGGATCGCGAGCAAGAAATTCCAAATTTGGGATAACGGGAACACGCAGAATCACAAGCTCAGCACCTTCGGCCATGGCGAGTGCCTTGGCGTGAGGTAGTACTGCCTCAGCAAGCGGAGATCCATCGAGTGGGATAAGAATTTTTTTGTACATGTGTTATCTCCTTATTCTAGGAAAACAAAATCAATCTCAATGTCAACTTCAAATTAACAATAGCATGGGCCGATACCTGCTTTCAAGTGACAAACTTCATATCTGTTGATGTTTCTTGTGAATGTCATGAATGTTTATCTATATCGTCGAAATTGATAGTCGTAGGTATAATGGCGCATTCATTGTTGCATTATTTCGCAGGATAAGGAAGCGCGTTATGAACATCGCTATTACATTGGTATTGGGAATTTTGATTGGTTGGTTAATCGAATGGGTTATCGATTGGTTTTATTGGCGACGCCCACAAGCTCCGCAGAACACCGATGTTCCAGCAACAACGCCCGTCCCGACAAAATCTGTTCGATACAAGACACGCCCTGCAAACGCAGATGATTTCACAGTGATTAAGGGCATTGGCCCCGTCATTGCGAGAAAACTAAATCAGTCAGGGATTTATACCTTTGATCAACTTGCTGATTTGACCTTGGATGAATTTGAAGAGGCGCTCGGTGATCTCTTACAACGATTTATTAATGAAAGATCTATTTTGCGTCAGGCTCGTGAACTGGCTTTGAAAAAGAAAGCAGAGTAAATTCCATGCCTTCTTCCAGCCAGACAAAATACTCTCCTGGGTATGATTTATTTAAATTGATCGTCGCTGTGGTTTTGACGGTGATTCTGTTTTTTCTTTTGCTACGGAATCGTCCACGAGGTGGAGGTGAACTTTCTGCTGTCAATCATGGGACGCCTACTCCTGCCAATGTTGTAAAGACTGTCACGCTTCCATCAACTGAAGTTGTTGTAAGCTTTACTTCAACAGCAACCTTACTCCCATCTGTTACGGCAACCATATTGCCGACAGCAACGCCTACCGAAATTCCTCCAACAGAAACTGCTACTTTGATTCCTGAGACCAACGCTTGTCCCTCGCAACCGAGCCGTGTAAATATTGGCGACTCTGTGCAAGTGCTCTTAAGACTTAATTTCCGTACAGGGCCTGGACTTAACTATCCAGTTATTTTGACAAACAGTCCCAACACAAAGATGCAGATTATCGGTGGACCGATTTGTACAACAAAGGATACGCCAGAAGGTCCGCGCGCTTATCGCTGGTGGAATGTTCGTAGAGAAGAAGATGGATTGGAAGGTTGGTCTGCGGAAGCGCCTTTGATCAATTCCAATTATTTTATAGAACCTGCTCAATAAGATTGGCATGAATATTTATTTAGGTTGTCCTGTCTGGTCGTTCAAAGGGTGGGTGGGGAATTTTTATCCCAAAGGAACAAAGTCTACTGATTTTTTACGCGAGTACGCTTCAAGACTGACAACCATTGAAGGCAATACAACATTTTATGCAGTGCCCGCTATCAAAACCATTGCCACATGGATTGAGCAAACCCCTGAATCGTTTCGGTTCTGCCCCAAAAGGTTCCCAAAGCCGTAATACATAATGAAATTGATGGAAGCTATATGAATCGTGCTTTGCAATTTGGCCGATAATGCGCCCGCTCGCTTCTCGTCTTGGACCGATGTTCTTGCAACTGCCACCCAGTTATTCACCTCGTCTGATAGATGATTTGGAAAAATTTCTTACAGCTTGGCCGCAAGAGATTCAGCTTGGAGTGGAAGTGCGCCATCTTGATTGGTTCGAGACTCCCCATCGTGATTCTTTAAACCAATTACTTTCTGCTCATAATATGGCACGGGTTGTGATTGATACCCGTCCCATCCGCACTTTGGATGGAGATGCTTCCATCGAAGGCAGTTCCTATCAAAGCCTGTTGGAAGCGCGAGAGCGAAAACCAGATGTCCCTGTTTTTTTGGAACGCACCGCTGATTTTATTTTCTTGCGCTTTATTGGTCATCCTGAGTTACAACAGAATCTACCTATGATAGAAGAGTGGGTTGAATATCTCGTAAAAGAGATGAAACAAGGAGCAAGTGCTTACATCTTTTGCCACTCTCCTGATAATATGATTGCCCCAGATATCTGTCGGGAATTTCATCATCGCATTGCATCACAGATAAATATTCCATCTTTGCCGTGGGATGAATTCAAACCTGATCTTCCTGTCCAACCAACTTTGTTTTAAAAATTAGTTCTTGATAAAACGTTCCACCCATTTAGCGCGCCATTCTGGTGCTTCAAAAGAGTCAGGCCAGAATTCAATTTGCTTCCAAATCTTGCCATCGCGAACTGTGGAAAAAGTAATACAACGATCATGAACCGTTCCGTCTGTGACGGATACATCCGTCACAACCAAATCATTTTCTGCAACGATGTGATTGATGGTGAAATGCCAGGTCCCCTCTGTGGGATAGAAAGAGTTCATCGCCGCAAAATGATCACGCCCACGGATTCGTTCTCCCGATTGCGGCCATTCTAGAAGATAATCATCATGTAAAAGTTGGCTGGCGGCATAAAAGTCATTTGTTTCCATGGTCTTCCAAAAGGTTTCAAGAATTTTTTTGTGATTCATCATAACCTCCATTTAGTTTCTTAATGAGCATCTCTTTGCTTGACAGCGCTTTTTGTTTTACGTACAATGCACTTATGTTGCGCCGTGATATCCATTGTCGTCATAGTATACTTTCCATCATTCGTTGGGTGGCATAAACGCGCGTAAAACATTGAACTTACGTAGCTCCTGCTCTTCCAGCAGGAGCTTTTCTTTTTGAGGTTACCATGATTTCCATTTTTGAATCTACTACAGCAAAACAAACAATCTTACGCCGTGTGCCATTGGATGATGCGGCTGTTCCCGATTCCATGCTAGATCGGATTGAGTCTCTTTTCCACGAACGAATTTCTCCGCAAGAAGCTGTGACACGTATTCTGCGTGACATTCGAACACAAGGTGATAAAGCGCTTCATTCTTGGACCGAAAAATTGGACGGCAAAAGCCCAAGCAATTTCCGCGCCTCAAACGATGCGTTGCGTGCGGCACTTGCTTCTATTCCGAATGAACAGCGGGCTGCATTGGAAGTCTCTGCAAAGCGCGTGGAAGATTTTTATAAAAAGCAACCGCTTACCTCGTGGATTACACAAGAAATGGGTGGTGTGATGGGACAATTGATTCGTCCCATTCAACGTGTGGGATTATATATTCCAGGTGGTACAGCTCCATTACCTTCCACTGTATTGATGTCTGCCATTCCTGCCAAAGTAGCAGGAGTAAAAGAAATTGTGCTAGCCGTGCCACCGCAACGTGGCTCAGGAGAAATTGCTCCGATTATTTTGGCTGCTGCCGCCTTGGTGGGTGTAGATGAAGTGTATGCAATGGGTGGTGCACAAGCAATCGCTGCCTTGGCGTATGGAACAGAATCGATTCAGCCTGTCGATAAAATCTTTGGCCCTGGAAATTTATTTGTGACTCTAGCCAAGAAACAAGTCTTTGGCACCGTAGGTATTGACGGATTAGCTGGCCCAACGGAGACCGTTGTCATTGCGGATGAGTTTGCCAACCCAGCTTGGGTTGCTTCTGATTTGCTTGCACAAGCTGAGCATGATGTGTTGGCTTCTGCCATTTTGCTCACGCCTTCCAAAGCTTTGGCTGAAGCGGTTCAAGTGGAAGTGGGTCATCAACTTGAAACATTGCCTCGCGCCGATATTGTGGCACAGTCTCTACATAACAAAAGCGGCATCGTGCTCACAAAGGATTTGGCTGAAGCTGTCGAGCTTTCAAATGCATATGGCCCTGAACATTTATGTTTATCCGTCCGCGATCCGTGGACATGGAGCAGCAAAGTTAATTCTGCGGGTGGTATTTTTATGGGGGAGTATTCTTTTGAAGTCTTGGGTGATTACATTGCAGGGCCAAGTCACGTCATGCCTACAGGCGGCACCGCACGTTTTGCTTCGCCTTTGAATGTATTTGACTTTGTAAAGATCATCAGCCTTGTGGGCTTAGATGAGGCTATGGGTCGTGAGTTATCCAAATCTGCTGCAGTGATTGCGCGCGCCGAAGGCTTGGAAGCACATGCCCGTTCTGCAGATCAAAGAAAATAATTCTGCATTCTGTTTAATGAAAAGAAGTCGGTCATGCTTAAGATGTGACCGACTTCTTTCGTACTTCCAAAATGGAAATCTTGGTTGAATGATTGAACGGCGTTGGATCCGTGATTAGGTGATGGTTGCTACGTGTGTTTGGGTAGCCAGTAAAATCATCAGGCACAGGAATTAATTCCTTGATTTTCAAATAGCCATCTTTGCATAACTCTTCCAACGTTTGCAGATATTCTTTCCCGCTAACAAAAACCCCATTGTTGATTGCAATTAAATATCCATGGTCATTAATCAACGGACGGACTTTGTTAATCAAGCGTGCGCTTTCATTCTCTTGGTCAACTTTGCCTTTGGAAGTTGTAGAGAAAAAAGGCGGGTCGATGATGACACAATCAAAACTTTGTTTTATGCTTTTGAATTTACTGACAACGGGGAAAAAATCTTGTGCGATGAAATCCTGTTTTTGGATGGGGAGACCGTTGAAACTATAAGAATCTTTTGCAAGGTTGAGGAATTGACGGTTTAAGTCTGTTTGAACAACGCGGCTTGCGCCTCCCGCCAGTGCAGCTACGCCCAAACTGCCTGTGTAAGCAAATGTATTTAATAAGGATTTGCCTTGCATGTGTTCACTCAGCCATTTTCGCAGGTTGCGGGTATCTAAATAGAAGCTGGCGTCACGATTCATCGTCAAGTCAGCGGCATACCAAATTCCATGCTCTTTGATTTTGCGGTCTGGTTTCTCCCCGAAAATTATCTTTCCGCGTTTTTCTTCCTGCATTTGATGATTGCGATTTTTTAAAATCCCAACTTGTAACCAATTAAACTTATCTCTTAATAAAGAAACTATTTCATCAATGGTTTCTTTGTTTTGGGAGGGAATATCTGCATAGTTATGTATTACCAATGTGCGAGCGTAAATATCCAAAGCAAGGTCGGGATTCCCTTCGGTGAATCCGTTGAAGAGGCGAAACGCTTCCTCGTGACGTGAGCCTATCAACGTTTGGCGCGAAGCGATGACTGGTTCAAGTAGTAATTTCATGTTGGGAGATGACATGGGCTGATTGTACTTGAATCACAGCTCCTGATTGATATCAGGGGCTGTGATTATTTTTGAAAAACGATTCTTTCAGCAAGCTGTTCCAATTGTTCAACGCTAATTGGCTTTGCCAACACTAACAAGTTTTGGTCCCCATATTCAAGGCTATTAAGCTCATTGGCTTGAAAAGGATTTGCCGTTGCAATTAAGATCCAAACATCCTTCAACCCCGAATTCTGGCGGATACTGTGATAAACATCAATGCCTGAAAATTTAGGAAGATTTAAATCCAAAATGATGAGATTAGGTTTCAGTTTTGGGATACTATTCCAGGCAAGTTCTCCATCATGGAACACTTCTGTTCTGAAGTGAATGCCATTCAGTGTCTCTGCGTAAATTTCAGCTAGAAAAATATCATCTTCAACGATGATTGCGAGGGGATGGGGATTCATGTGATGAATTAATCCAATTCTGTTTTGAGCGGTAGGATAATCTTGAAGGTAGTTCCAATGCCTTGCGTACTTTCCATTGCGATATTTCCACCCATTAATTCCACCAATTGCTTGGTGATGGAAAGTCCAAGGCCGTATCCTTTGCGGATGGATTTTGCTGCTTGGTCTAATTGTTTAAAGGGTTCAAAAATAATTTCAACGGCTTTGTCTGGAATCCCTTGGCCTGTGTCTTGCACTTGCATGCCCCAGGAAGTTTCTGAAGCAAGGAAGATTTTTACATCAATATTGCCTTGCTCTGTAAATTTAATCGCATTGCTAATTAAATTTACCAAAATTTGTTTCAACCTTTGACTATCTCCATACAGGCTGACAGGGATTTCTCTTGAGATGTCGGCGGTGAAAGATAAGTTTTTTGATTCTGCGAGGATGCTTAGCTGATTGCATACTTGTCCAAATACTTCGCGGGGTTCAAAAAAAGCGGAAGATAACTTCAGCCTGCCGCTGTCGAGTTGTGCCTGATCTAGTAATTCGGAAACAAGGCTATCTAAGTATTGAGAACTATCCTTAATGCGATTGTAGATTGTGTTTTGTTTATCGTTGACTTCTCCGTATGAGCCGCGTGAAAGCAAGTCAATATATCCAGAGATGACACTTAACGGAGTCCGTAATTCATGGCTGACGTTAGCCAGCAATTGAGTTTTGAAACTGTTAGCGTGCATGGCTTCATCGCGCGCAATCGCCAACGCATCTTGATTCTCTTTGAGGCTGGTGACATCTCGAAGGGTGATAATCGACCCTAAAACATTGTTAGGCCCATCGTTTAAAGTGCTGATATACAAATCAAACCACTTCTGTTGGGTGTGCTCGCTAAGCACAATCTCTCGGTGATACCCATGTGTTTTTAAAGCGGTGTCATCCAAGTCAATCCAATTGCCAAGAATCACCCGAAATGGATTTCCAATAGCTGAATACGTATCAAGGTTAAATGTTTTGATGGCCGCGGGGTTGAGTTCGGCCACACGCAAACTTTGGTCGAGGATGATGATGGCGTCTGAGATACTGTCAAAGATGGCGCGATGCGCAATTGGAATAATGTCAAGCAGGTGATATCGAAAAATTCCCCAACCCAAAAATAGAATGGAAAATGAAAAGGTAATTGATGTGATGTCAATTTGAACGGGAAGCATACGGAATACCACGAGACCGTTTGCGATCCAAGGGGTGATGACTGCAATAATATTGATAAGCGCTTGAGAACGGTATACGTTTTGCGAAGTCCAGAATTGTTGGATTAAGAAAAACGTCCCAAATGACAAAATGCCATACACGTATGCCGCATGGACCCAGAACCACCACCCAGGTGGATTCCAAATAATAATCAAGTTGGAGACAGGGTCAATAGTTAGTGAAATTTCGCTGAACATCATATGATTATTTTCTGTGTTCCACAAAATAATCAAAGTAATGATTGGCAGAATACAAGCAAGGATAATATTTTTTGTCGTTAACCAGTCGCCACGTCTTGTGTATGCAAGCGCGAAGGCTGTCCAAGATAAAGACACCCCTAGAATGCCGATGTATTCAAGTTTTACAGCTAATAACTTTATATCCAGGTTTGTGCTACCGAGTTCAAATACATATCCAACAGTCCACCATGTGGCGAAAAAGCACATGGCAACAAAAGGAATGGCTGCAAAATTCTTTTTATGTCTTAAAGCATAAATCCCCGCGGAAAGGGTTAATGCGATGGAGATATACCATGGGATGAGATATGGCGTTTGTTGCATTTTCTTGTGTATTATACAGCCAGAATTTCAGAAGTTGGTTTCTGACTTGCCGCTATAAATTTACTTAATTTGCTTTTCAATCCATGTGCTTACTTTGGCAAGGGACTCTGCACTGATTGTATGTCCTATGGCGAATTCCTGATATTCCAAATTGGTTTCAAGTTTTTGTAACGTATCACGGCTGCGTCGTGCCCAATCAACGGGCAGCATGGAATCTTGGATGCCATGAGTAAGCAGGAATGGTTTATTCTTGATTCCCGTTTCATCAATTTGTAACCCTGACTCGTGGGGAATATATCCAGATTGCGCAATTACTCCTGCAATCCGTTCTGGTTTTGTCAGTGTGTAAGACATGGATACAATGCTGCCCTGACTAAAGCCGAGGAGAAATAATTTATTTTTATCTACAGGGTAATTGGCAATGATTTCATCTATAAATGTATCAATCGTATGAATTGCATTGGCAAGACGAACAGGGTCTGGCTTGCCAACTTGAGTAATTTGAAACCATTCGTAAGAGCCTGACCCCAAATTGAATGGGCCACGTGGGCTAATCCATAAAAGCTCTTGGGGGAGATAGTCAGCTAATCCGATGAGATCCTGTTCATTGCTACCGCGTCCATGAAGGGCGAGAATGGTTGGGAAAACAGAATCAGGTTGAGGGGCGGAGGAAGATGCGGGAAATTTTGTCAAATGGTGGAGAGATAAGTTAGGCATAGTCAAATCCAATGTTTGATGTGGGTTGTATTCTAAAAAACCATTCCAGAGAATAGTAGGAATCTAAAAAATGATGCGTCCATTGTAACGTCGATTTATAGATGAGTGGTACCTAAGAATTCTGAAGTTGTATTGCGCATAACTTTTTTCGGGTACACTGTTTATCTCATTTCGGCGAAGAGGTGTTATGTCTACTTCAATTCAGCAAAGGTGTGGCTGGTGAACAAAGTCGAATATTGTCGTAAAACCTGCCACTGATTTTTATGGGAATTGGCTGGATCGTTGGATTGCTGCTTACGATTTTTGTTTCAACTCGAGTGATTTGGTTTTTGACCTCAAGCGCTTCACGCTCCGTTCAAACTGATGTGTTGACCGGCATTGCCGTGGCTGGTGGTTTAACCCGCTTTCCCTGGGTGGTTTATTTTATGTGCTAGTAATTTCCGTGTCTGGCGATTTTGGACCCTGCTTGGATTAATTGTATGGACTGTTGTGAACGTGTTAGTGTGCATGTCGATTGCCTCTCAACTGGACGGGTGTGGGTCATTAATGGTTTTGTTGGTTGTATTTTATATTTTAGCACAGGCTTGCTTTTCTTATATCTTCAACTACGAGTATTTGTTTGGGCTGCTTCTGGAAATGCTGGACGTTTCTTCTTTGGCATTATCGGTTGGGCTGCGCTGAATGGACTTGTAGTTTGGGCGGAGTCTCGGCCTAGTATTGAATGTTGTTTTTAGTTGTACTTTCATTTGTGTTGCATTGTTTTGCGATTGGCTTTGCTGTCATTCAGTTTGTAGCTATCTTCTGGTTCATGTCTCAGACACGTGTGGAAGTGATTCGACCTGGAGACCGGAACAAATTACTTTTGATGATTACAAAGGTCAACAGCTTATTGAAACTAGTTCGCCAATGGTTTATCTGTTATCGGACCATGGCCAATTCAAAAAATGGGTGGACAGTTTATCAATGGTTTATTGTTATATGGTGAGCCTGGTACTGGAAAGACTCTGCTTGGCAAAAGCCATGGCAGGTGGGAGCTGAGCATTGCTTTTATTTCCGATGAATCCTGGCTTCCGTGGCATGTTCTGGGGTGTGGATGTGCTTCGCATGATTCAATTTGTCAATCGTGCACGCAAGTTAGCTCGTGAGTATGGTGCCTGTATTGCTTATATCGATGAGATTGATGCTGTGGGAATGTCCCGTGGTGGTGTGATGGGTGGTGCGGGTGGCCCAATGATGGGTGGCATGGGCGGTATGGGTGGCGGTAGTGGTGCCTTGACTCGCTTGCTGTATGAGATGGATGGGATTGGTCAACAGACCAATTGGGAAAAGTTGCGCGCTCGTTTTTATCAATTGATTAGAAGGAAAGCCCCTCCGCGCGATTGGCATGTGATGTTCATGGGTTCTACAAATCGTCCTGATGTGTTGGATCCAGCCTTGGTGCGCCCTGGTCGCTTTGACCGTAAGATTGCGGTGGGCAAACCAGATCGCGTCGGACGTCGAGAAATTGTCAAATACTATTTGAGCAAGATTCAATATGATGACAGTGTGGATATTGAAGCTTTAACCAGTGATATGGCTTGGGCCACACCTGCACGCATCATGTCTGCAATTTCGAAGGATGCAGTCCGCTTGGCTTTGTTTGATGGCCGAGAGAAGATTTCTCAAAAGGATATTGAGCTTGCCTTTCAAGAACAGGCTTTGGGTCTTGAAAATCCAATTGAAGAAATGGAAGAAGACCAAAGAAGGCAAGTTGCTTATCATGAGGCTGGTCATGCCATCGTGCAATACTACTTGCGGCCTGATGAGCGCATTGTGCGCGTTAGTGTAATTCGCCGTTCTGAGGCATTGGGCTATGTGATGCCTGTTTCTAATTTTGATATCTATGCCCAGCCATTGCGCAGATTTGTGGCTGACATTATTGTTTCATTGGCAGGTCATGTTGCTACAAAACTATTTCTTGGTGAATACTGGACTGGGGCCACTGGCGATTTTCAAAATGTGCGTGCCCGTCTTTGGCAGTTAGCGCATTATGGTTATTTTGGTCCCCCTATTATGGAAGGAGATTTTGGCGCTGCGGATGGTAAGAAGGCCAAGATGGTTGAGAAGTTCTGGCAAAAATTGGAAGAGGATACAGAACTGATTCTTTTGAAGCACAGCGTGGAAGTCCATGCAGTGGCGAAAGCATTGTTGGAACGCGGTGATTTGACAGGGAAAGAGTGTATTGAAATTATTGTGGCAGCTGCTGGCGAAAACAATACTCAAGTGGATACCGAGAAAGTTTTGACGGCTCTCGTAGAAGATGTGACCAAAGAAAAACAAGAAGACAAAGAATAAAATAAAAACTGGCCGACGGAATTCCGTCGGCCAGTTTTTATTTCCACGACCAGGTCGAGAAGATACCTTCAGCCAGTAAACGTGACTCTGTTTGCCCTGACCCAGGCACAATGGCAATTTTCATTGTGCTATCCGTATCGACAAATGGAAGAGTGAGATAGTTGCTATCAGGTGACCAGATGGTCATCGACTGATGATACTGGTCAAAATACGGCAGGATGGATAAAAATTGAGCGCTTGGTTGGTAGGTGTAAACCTCACGTGAAGTGCCACTCGCAATATCCAAAATATTTAACTGTAAAACCAAAGTGCTCTTTTGGTTTTGAGTTGTTCCGTTCGTTGCATCTGGAGTGGAATTGAAGGGAATAAAGTAAGCCAATCGTTTGCTATTCGGTGACCAGAAGAATGCAATAATTTTGTCCTTGATGACAATCTCTTCGCCGCCATTCACATCGGTTACATGTAGTGGACCAATAACTCCATTCGCCAATTGATTTTCACTATCGATGTAGGCGAAATGTTCACTGTCAAATGCCCAGGCAAAAGCTGTGCTGATTTTAAATGTGCTGATGTTTTTTTGAGTTTTCCCAGTCGAGTCTGCGAGTACCAGTTCTTGCTTTTCAGTTGCAGTTTTATTTGTCAGCAAAATGAATTTTCCGTTGGGCGACCAAGCTGGGCTTTGGAAAGAAGCGGGTATTGAATCCGCTACATATTCTGTTACCTCTTCACCTAATTTCAAGAAAGAGAGTTGACTACCAGTCGGTGAGTCCACGCTGTTTTTATGAACAAGCATGGTGGTGCTATCGGGCGCAAGAGACCAGTAATAAGGTGTGCCAGTATCTATTACTTGTTTCTCTTTTCCATTGGTTGAAATTCTTTGCAACATCATGGTTTGTTGAGTTGCAGTTGACATTAAGGCGTCAATATTTTGATTGTCGTTAGACCAGCTGAGGTAAAACGGAAATTCGGTCTTACTTGAGTAAATGCTGTTGGAAGTTTCTGCTTCTGCATCAGCAATGTAGATTTCAGATTTAATACCAGAGGCATCTTGTGTGGCACGAATAAAAGCAAGTTGATTACCATCAAAAGACCAAGTGGGAGATTGATAAACAACCAGATTTCCAGAAGTCTGCTCTAAAGGGGTGGCATCTTTTGTCAATTGCCTGATATTGGACGCGCCTTGATCCGCAATATAAATATTCCCATCCGTACCAATATATGAAATCAATCCCGATTTTCTTTCAAGCAAAGCGAGCGCTGGGCTTTGTGGAATTTGCACGCCTTTGGGTAAACAGGCGGTTAAGAAAATGACGAAGAAGATTGATAGAAATTTTTTCATGGTGCCACCTCAAAGGATTGAACTGCCGCATCGATGACTGGATCATTGTTGGATGTCACTTCATCCCAGCGCGCATCCACCTTAACTGTCGGCTGGATGCCGCTTCCAATTGATTTTCCTTTGCTGAGGCGGAAGGATGTGTTTGCGATGAAAATTTCTGAACCGTCAGGCAGATCAAAAATGTTGAGTACTTCCATCCTGCCTGATGTATTGGATCCGATAATCGTTCCTCGATTGATGTCTTGAACAGAAGCTGCAAAAATTTCAGGCAAGCCTGCTGTATTTTCGCCAACTAATATCACCAGCGGGATGGTTTGTGACCCTGAAATATCCTGCCCTTCCACGCTGAACAATTGACTTTCGTTGCGATTGTACACTTCGCCAATGTTGCCGTTTTCAAACATCGTCAACAGGGCTTGCAAAGGCCAATTTGACGTTGCATTTGAAATTCGCAAATCAATGATGATGCCTTTGAGCTCTGTGTTTTGTGTAAGCTCTGTGACAGCTGAAACCAGATCATTTGACGAACTGCTAGTGGCAGATGTAGGGATGAGGATATATCCCACATTGGTATTTGGAATTTCTCCTGATTTGATGCTGCCAGTACCTGAAAGCTGAGCACGTTTTACAGTTACGTCTCGTTTGCTTTTACCTGGAGTTTGTACAGTCAGTACCACTGTAGACCCAATGGTGCCGCGGATACGGTCAATTGCACTCAAGCCTTCTTCGGCTTTGACAGGTTCATTGTCAATTGCCAGAATACTATCATGAGGACGTAAACCTGCTTTTTCTGCTTGTGACCCTGGAATGACGTCCAGCACTACGATGTGGGGGATATCTTTTTCTTCATAGCTTACAAAAACACCGATACCGCCCATTTCTGTGGTGTTAATAATTTCATTTTTTATCTTTTCCGAGCGAGATTGATAACGGATATCACCTTCTGGAAATTCGTTTGTAAACTCGGTCATTAATTTCTGAAATTCGTCATTCGTGAGGCCACTATTAATTTTGTTAGTATAAGTATCGTGAAGTGTATTCCAATTTAAATTACTGCTCTCGTAATAAACATAATTTTTTTCAAGTTGCACCCAGGCAGCTTCAAACACCTTTGTTTGAAATTCACTTTGAGAAAGTTGTGGGCCAAGCGGAATATCTACAGTTTCTTCTGGGGCAGTTGGGAGTGGAATACATGCAACCAACAAGACCAAACACAGAAGAGCCGTACTGATGAATGATTTTCTTTTGCTCATAAGAACATCCTTGGACAACCCATGATGAATTGATTTTGTATTTTATCAGACGGTTTTTCTCGAATTCCCCTTACATCACCTCGGGTGGCTAATTTGGCCACCCGAGGTATTTATAACTTTTGAATATTCTTTATGTTGAAAACAGAGATTTGTTTAATTCCTAATTGCCTTTGTGCCTCAGGTTTTAGCTCAACCCAATAGAAGCTACGGTGCTCGGAATACGGGTCAATGCGTACTACAGTGCCTTCATACCAGTCACTGTTTAACCCAAACTTTGAATCAAGATAAATCTTGACTGAGTCTCCAACTTTAATAGCTTCAGTCATACTTGTTTCTTACCAACCGCGTAATGAGGTAGGCTTGATGCGAATGGCGACTGAGTATTCACTGCTAAACTGCTCAAGTGTCATTCCAAGCTCTTTAATCCCCTCACGGTATTTTCTTAAATACGCAGGCACTTTGTTGGGCGGAGTGGCTTGTGTATTGATTTCTGCTTTTCCAATATAAACGATGACGTTTTTGTCGCCAGTTTCGTCTGTGTTGAAATGCAAAGAGACATTTTCATTTTTTTTGATATGCTTGATTTTATGAGCACTCGGCTTACTGTAAATTAGGAATGCGTCTTTGTCCCAAATAAACCAAACGGGTCTGGGTTGAGGCGCGTTTTCTGAGTCAACAGTAGTTAACCAGATGACATATTCAGACTTAACCAAGCTTTTTGCCTTGCGTTCAAGTTTTACTTTAGAGTCGCTCATACTTTCCTCTTAATAAAGAAGTTAATTTATTTGCGATTGGCGAACCAAAAAATGCCAACACCAATCACTGCTGTGATTGTGCCATTAATAGCCCATTGTGGGTCTCCAGTCATAAAACTCCCAGGCAGAACGTTAATCCCTTGCAAAAACCAAATTACACCTGAAAGAATTAGAAGGACTGCAAGTACTTTAAGAATGGTCTTTAACACTTTGTTCATAGGATGATCCTTTATCTTGCTGCAGATAGCATGGTGCGAAAAGCTTGATAAATTGTCACCATGTCGTTGGCTGTATATTCGACGCGACGATCTTGTGTGCGTTTGGCAGCGGGCATTAAAGCGGCCTTATCTGCCATGTCAGATTGTATAAATTCAAGGGTTATTTTAATCGGCGAAGATACTTTGAAGGGCTGGGGAGCACGACCACTTTTTAAATTAATGACCGCACGCTTTGCTGTCTCCTCGATGATTTTTGAAGATTCTGCTGGAGATAAGCATTCCGCAGACATACGCCCTGTAGACTTTTTGATTTGTGCAACTTCAATTTTTTCGCCGAAAAATTCTTTAACCTCGGCCGCCAAAGTTTGGTCACCGCTTGCCATAATAATCGGCACATCAAACTGTCCGCAGACCGCTCCATTAAAACCTGATTCGCCAAAAGCGCGGTCGTTAATCCACAAGCCAGAAACTCGTTCGTCGGACCAGGTGTGGTCAAGAATTCCGTTAATCGCACCCATGCGTGCATGGTAGCCAACAAACATTACACCTTCTACTTGATCCTCGATACCTTGTACCATGGATAGGGGACTCGGCGAACCTGTATTGAGGGTAGCTCTTGAATCCAACTCTTCAATTAAAATATTTCTGCCGTTGTTATGTCCATCTGTAACGACCACATTGGTTGCCCCTCCAGCAAATGCCCCACGGACCGCCGCATTCACATCCTCAGTCATCAGTTTGCAAAAGCGAGGGTATTCAGCATTTCCAGGCATTACTTGATCCCAATGGACTACGCCAGTAATCCCTTCCATATCTGTTGAAATTAATATTTTCATGAGTCTCCTACGGCTTTATGGCTCGAGTTGCGATATAGGTTGGGCTAAACTCTGCAATCTTGGCGCCACGATGATGATCTTCATACATTCCGATTAGATGAAATCCCGCATCCATCTGACCAGCGAGTTGGTCGGTGAGCGAATGGCCAAATTCTGCGGGACGGTCTTCTTTTTGTAAACGTTCCAGTCCATAAGCTTCAATATCTGAAAAAGGAATTTTATGTCTAACATTTAAATTCCCTTTTTCCATTTCATCCCAGTCGAATAAATAAAACACTGGGTTCATAAATCCGACCAGCATACTCCCACCTTTACGTAAAACACGAAAGGCTTCTTTCCAAACAGGTCTGATTTCATGGATAAATAAATTGGAAACTGGATGAAAAATGAAATCAAAACTTTCATCAGCAAACACAGACAGATCGCGCATATCTCCTTCAACTGTGTGGATGGTCAAGCCTTCCCGTTCAGCAACCTCACGGTCGCGAGCTAATTGAGCAGGTGAATTATCGAATATTGTCACATCTGCGCCAGCGGCTGCAAAAATTGGGCCTTGTTGTCCGCCGCCACTTGCCAACCCAAGAAGTTTTAAATTTTGCATCGGCGGAAACCAGTGACGGGGTACAGGTAAGGTTTCTGTTAATAAAACGGACCATTCTCCTTTTTTTGCCTTTTCAATGACCTCGGCTGATACAGGAATGGTCCAAGGATTCTCGCCACTGTTGACTTGTCGATCCCACGCTTCTTGGTTGAATTTTCGAATGTCCATATCTAATCCTTTTGCTTGAAAATAAGTGTAGGGTCTTTAGTATTATAAAAGAACTATTGCTTTTTGGTTTTCTTGTTTTTTTAATCTTTAAATCCTGTATTCTAAATTTATTAAACTATATAAAAAGTGAGAGCCGTATCTGCGTAGGATACGGCTCTCGTTGTGAGAAGAAATCTAATTAATCAGTTGCTACGGGCTCACTTATCACGGAAGAAGGAGAGTGATGGATTTTGTTGAGAATGATATAACCAATGACTGCAAGTATGCCTAATATTCCACATGCAACCCAAAGAAAATTTGGATGTGTTCCATCTAAAAGCACACCTGCTAAGTATGGCCCAACTGCAAAGGCCATTCCCCATGATAAACCTGAAACAGCCATATATCTTCCGCGCATGGCTTCTGGAGCAAAAGAGGCCACAAGTGATTGTTGAAACGGACTTACGATCATTTCGCCAATCGTAATTACGATCATAGCCACTGCAAACATAAAGTATGTAGAGGTAAACCCATACATGGCAAAACCGAGCCCATAAAAAGCAGTTCCAAGAGCCACCATTAGCATCGGTTTATATTTTTCCAGTTTGCGAGCTACCCAAAACTGGAAAAATACTACGATGATTGCGTTCATGCTGATTAAGTAGCCATAGCCAGCTTCTGGTACATGATGGTTGTCACGCAAGTACACACCAAGAGTTGTATTAAAGTTCATGTAGATTAGTGCGGTCATGATACTAACGAGCATGAATGCGACAAACGGAATATCTGTAAAAACTTTCCCATATCCAGCAAATGTTTGTGAAACACTCTCAGGTTTTGCATCATGATGGGGAGCAGGTTTTGTCTCTGGTAGGAAAAAGGTGACAATGCCAGCTGCAATTAGGCTAATGACTGCATCCACAATAAATAGGAAGATATAAGACTTTGCAATAATTAACCCTGCAACTGCTGGTGCAATAATAACTGCCAGATTGAATACGACGCGAATGATGCCATATCCTTCGGCGCGTTTATTTTCTGGCAGTAAGTCAGCTACTACTGCTTCGTGAGCTGGCCCACCAATGCTAGAAAGAGTTCCTACTATAACTGACACACCAATGAAAATCTGAAGGGTGGGGGCGAGGCCCATACCAAGAGCGCTGAGTGACGAGAGAATAAGGCTGAAAATAATCACCCCTTTGCGTCCCATACGATCTGTCAGCGCACCGCCAAGGGCACTGCCAATAAACCCTGAAATGGAAAAGATCGCAAATAAGATGCCCACAGTCGACATGCCGATACCAAATTTGCTCGTGAGATATAAAGCAAAAAATGGATACAGCATAAATCCGCCAAAGCGGTCAATAAATACAATAATGTTATATACCCAAAAAGATTTTGGGTATTCATTGTACATTTTGTTGAAATTTTCTAACATAGGTTCCTTTTAATGGATATAAATATTCTGACCAGCGGGCTGATTCTTTGTTTTGGGAATTTCGTAGCGTCGTACAAGAGTCTCTCCGCAACTGATAAGCCATTTGCCAAGTTGTTCCATTAAACGAGTGTAGAAGTTAGGAGAGTATGGTTTTTCATGCAAGGCTAGCTGTTCTATTTGAATTTGTTTTACTTCTAAATAAATATCTTTTTGATGTTGTTTAATGAAATATTCAACCGTATTCATGGAATCAAGCCTCCTTTATGCGCTCTAAGAGAAAGGCAGATACTGCCTTTAGAGTCTTTTCAATTCGTTCGCGATTTAATGTGTAGGCTTTTGCCCCGTTAGCTCTCCTTTCTTGTAAATACCCATTGGCAGTAAGTTGACCTAGATAACGAGAAATGCTTGGTTGACTTAGTTGAGTGGCATCCATTAATTCAGTTGCACGCATTTCACCATTCCTGGCAATCATTTGTAGAATTTGCAGTCGTGTCTCATCTGCCAGAGCTGAAAGTTTGCTGACAATCTCTGCACGATCCAGTTCAGGCACCTGAATATCAGACCCTTCTGGTAAATGTGCACCAAAGTGAACATAAAAATCATCCTGTACTTTGGTCAAATGAATGTATGGGCCAATGTGAGGATTGGGAACAAAGTAAACATTCTTTGCTCTTAATAGTTCATTTGCCCATTTTGATTCGCTTAATTCTTTACCAGTAATAAACTGAATAATCTCGGCACGAGTCATGCCGCTTGTATCTATTTTGTTGAAAGCCTTGGCTGTTTCTTCCAAAATAGGAGTGACGCGTTTCCATTCTGCTTGGAGATGATTTTTCCAAAACCAGCGTAAATGACCAATTACTAACTGCTTCAGTGCTGCAGGATCAACTACATATTGATAAGCACGAGTTTCCATATCTACATCAGTTAGCTCTTCGCCAAACCGAAATTTTAGGAATGCAACATAATTTTCAGCCGAGGAAAGTATTTCGTCCCAGCGAATAGGAGCGCCTTCTTCTTTTCTTGATTCTTCTGTGAGATAGATTTCACTATATGCATTTAATAATCGTTCTCTCAAAACAGAAGGAAGGGTGTTCTCGAGTTCATCTAAATAAGCCTCGAAGGATAATCCACTCTTTTTTGGGATGATGGAATAATGCAGGCCGATGACTACCAAATGGTGGCGCGCCAGCTCTTCAGTAGACATTTGCGAGCGGGTTTTTGAAACCCATTCATGAATGCCTGGGTCGTCGTTTCCTTTTGACAGTAGCGCCATACTTCCAAAAGAATTAATTGCTGGCTCAAGTTCTACAAGATTTTTATGAATACGTGTTTTTTCAAGATTAAGTGCAAAAGGCATGCATAAGCTCCAAATATTCGAATTATTCAATTTATTGAATAATTCGAATATTTTAACCAGATTCAATTTCTTGTCAAGGTAAATAAAAAACTCCCTGATTTTCAGGGAGTTTTTGGGATGAAAATTCGCTTCAGGCTTGACTATGGATTGGGCGTGCCTTCGACAGCCACCCCTACCCAAGTAAAGACTCGTTTACTGCTCACAGCACCAGAAGTGACCCAGATCGGTTGGCCTTGATCGTCAGTTCCTGATTGGCGTACGGGAGTAATCCACCAACGTAGTACGTGTGCCACATTATCTTTGGGGCGGAAAGTGGATGGAACAATATATTTTGTGTCGGTGACGTAATCTGTCAGGCGACGAGTTTGGTCAGCGGTGATATCTTCAACGGTTACTTGATAGGCTTCACCGTCGCGTAATGTACCAACAGAAGCCCATTGCAAGGTCACTACATCGTTTGCCAGGGTGAAGGCGGCTCCGTCCGCAGGCAGAAGCAGGTTCGGGGCGGGGTAAGGAGGCGGAATGGTTGCCGTGGGGGTTGGGCCAGGTGTTGCGGCGCGTTTACAAAGTGGGATGCTTAGCGAGGCTCCCACGAACACGTTGTCAGTGGTCAAGCCATTCCATTCCTTAATCGCTTCCATGGGCACTGCATAATTCAATGCAATGCTTGATAGTGTGTCACCATCTTGAACGGTGATTGGCACGGTCTCACAAGCTTCCTTTGTTGCATTTTCAGGTAATGGTGTGCTGGTCGCTGGGGGCGGGACGGTTGGAGTTGGGTATGGGATTTTTAAAACCTGACCAACACTAATAGGGCAGTTGGAGGCTAAGTTGTTTTCAATGATGATGCTTTGAACTGAGACTTGAAAATTAAAGGCAATTTGAGAGCAGGAGCCATCACCAGCTGCAACCGTATAAGGAAAAGGTGGCTGCGGAGTTGAAGTAGGGATATCTGTCGGCAGAAGGGTAGCCGTGGCAGGAATGGTAACAGTAGGAGTTTCTGTAGGGGTTGGCGTGCTTTCTGTGACAAATGCCTCAGGGGTTCTGGCACGTAAGGCAAAAAATACTGATGCCGCCGCAATGACGATGACGACAGCAATGATGCCCACGGCTGCCGGCAAACTTAAGCGAACCTCTGGCATACGGCTGGCTTGAACAGATCTCTCAGCCTTTTTGACAACCTTTGCTTCAGGCTTTGCGTTGAACTCTGTACCGCATACGAGGCAGCGTGCTGCATTCTCGCTTAAGCGCGTTCCACACGTGGGACAAACTTTTGTTTTGTTGGAAGTAGGTTCTTGAGTCATACGGTCGAAAATTATACCATTGAAAGATTTTCGGCACTTTTTGCAAAAAGTGTTTTTATTTGAAAAAAAACACAACCAACCCGCCGACTTGCGGTACATTTGTCACACTTTGTACATGATATACTCAGTGCAACTTCTAAAATCCGATGGTGTTATTAATCTCAACCGTCGGTAAGGTTATTTTCTTGACCGAACTGGAATACAACGAAGAGGAAATCCTCCTACGAGCTTCTCAAGGCGACCGAGATTCTTTTGGCCAGCTTTATGAGAAATATGTAGAGCGTATTTTCAACTATGTGTATTATCGAACGGGTAACGTCCACGAAGCTGAGGATTTGACAGCGCGGGTGTTCCAACGTGCGATGAATCACATTAAAAACTATACAGATCGAGGCGTTCCATTTTCTGCTTGGTTGTATCGTATTGCACACAATCTTGTTGCCAATTGGCATAGAGACCGTGGGCGCAAGCAGGAAATTCCGCTGGATGATTTGCCAGTTCTGCCTAATAAAGGCGATCACCCTGAGCGGAATTTGGTTCGGTCTCAAGAGCAAGAATCTCTGCTGCGAATGATTCGCAAACTTCCCCCTGAACGTCAGAATCTTTTGATTTTGAAGTTTGTAGAGAACATGTCGAACGCAGAAATTGGCGAAATCATGGGTCGAAGCGAAGGAGCCGTAAAGAGTTTGTACCACCGAACTCTTTTGTCTCTTCGAGATCAGTTGGAAGATCAAAACCTTAATTTAGAAGGAGACTGACAGATGCTGAAAATAGTGACAGATGGTGCAGCCGATATTCCAGCAGGGTGGGAAAAAGAGTTTGATATTCATGTGGTTCCAATTAATATACACTTTGGCGAAAAGACTTTCCTTCAAAACGTAGATATGGATTTAGATGCGTTTTATAAAGAAGTCCAAACCAACAAGACATTTCCA
The DNA here is from genome assembly GCA_046328925.1 of Anaerolineales bacterium. Taxonomy (GTDB): domain Bacteria; phylum Chloroflexota; class Anaerolineae; order Anaerolineales; family Villigracilaceae; genus Villigracilis. The sequence continues at coordinate 24,933 of JAXLVT010000023.1, read as the reverse complement.
AAGACGTCCCAACCTTCTCCACATCAATTTGTTGAATTTTATAAAAGTATTGCACAAAAAGGGGATACGATTTTATCGATTCATGTCACCAGTAAATTATCTGGTACATATGCTTCCTGTGTGGCCGCCGCTGAGGAATTGAAGGGGACATTTAATGTCATTCCTGTAGATACCTTAAATGGCTCAATGAGTATTGGGTTCATTTGCCGTGAAGCACGCAAAATGGAGCGTGCAGGAAAAAGCGTTGACGAAATCGTCAAGTTTATTGAATCGATACGCACCAAGATTCATGTCATCCTTACTTTGGATACATTGGAATATGCACGTCGCAGTGGACGGGTAGGCACACTCTCTGCTGCCATGGCTTCCATCCTCAATGTCAAACCTATTGCACGTTTACAGGAAGGGCTTGTCAACATGGTGGATAAGGTCCGCACCCGTAAAGTTGCCATTGAAAAAGTTCTGGATTTGGGCAAGGAAACTTTTGGTGATACTCCTGTTCATCTTGGTGTTGTTCATGCCAATGATGCTGCCTCTGGAAAAGCTTTATTGGAAGAGGCTAAGACACGTTTCAATGTTCGTGATGCAGTAATGAGTGATCTTTCCATTTCACTTGCAATTAATTTTGGCCCTGGCACAGTGGGGTTGGTTCTCTATCCTGTAGAATAAAGAGTAAAGAAGTATGACGACACGTAAGCAGATTGACTCACAAGAAGAAACTCTGGATGCCTTGGAAGCGCATCTTGCTGGGACCCTCAAACGGGTTGCACCTCCGAGCGGCATTGTTCACCGCCTGCGTGAGAGGATACACATTCCACAACGAGAAGTGATTGCTTCGCGACTGCGTGACTGGCGCACCTTGTTCTTTGTTTTCGGTGGCGTCATGTCTGGGATGTTAGCGCTTGTGACGATTGCACGTGCGTTGTATCATGTAGTGGGCCGTAGAAATTAACCACTTAAATCAAAAAGCCTCCAAGGTTTCCTTGGAGGCTTTTTTTTATTTTAGCGCCAGTCTGGTAGTAACCATCGGCACAGAATTCGTGCCTCGGCCGTCAGGTCTGCTTGGATTGGCAGTTCGAATTCTTCAGTGACGCGAACTGTCAGGTGGTCAACAATCAGTTTCATGTCAGCGGGAAGATGCGGATCTTCCTTGAGCAGGTTGAGTAAGTCATAAGCACTCATGCTCGGTGGAGTCGTCCCTCGCCTAGTAAGGTGTTCTCGGATTGCAACACCAGCGGCACGCCTTGCACAGACGCGGGCTTGACCTTCATTTTGTTTGATGCGAGCTTGAGTCGCCTTGTCGAATTCAGCTTTGAGTTGTGTTTGCCAGTTTTCCATGGCAGAATTATACATGACCTCCTTGTTAAGGAACAACTTATGTGACTGGTTATAATATTTGAACCCCATCCACTGGAGAAATCAATGCGACCTTTGTTCTTGAAACTATTTTTTATGATATCTGTAATTAGCCTACTTGTTGTAGCTTGTGCGCCGACATCCAACGTGAGTAATGTACCTTTGGCGGAAAAACTTTCCGTTCTCAAGGGGTCTTATCAAGTTGCCAACGATTTTGTGCTTGCTCATTATTACGTAGAAAATGCAGTTGCCCTGACCGATATGCATGCATTTGTGATTCGCGATCGAGAATGGGAAATTCCTGTACAGTCCCAAGTACTGGGTGATATGACTTACGATTCGAAATCGTTAAGCGGCACTTTTGATTTGAACCTGCCTTTGTTGCCACGAGGTGAGTTTAATGATGTTGATCATAATGGCAAAGAAGATCAAGGAGTACAAATCTTTGCAGTGGCGTATTCTCCAAACTTGTATGGCGGACCCTTTTCTGAAGGAGATGACCGTTCACGGGGTTGGCCTTCTTATCTGGCTTCGGTGAAGACAGATACTGAAAAAGATGATGAAGTGATTGGCGGGAAGCTAGTTATTTGGGCTGCGGACGAGAATCAACAATTTCCAAGTGGTTTTGGTGACGATGGATTGTTGTTTACTGCTGATGATCCAGTCGCTCCTGTGTCCGCTGGGTATACAGTGGTTGACCTTGACCAAAAGCCCTTTGCATTTTCTCAAGAGCAAAATGCAGACCTCACTTTGTATGAACCCAATGATGTAAAGCCAAAGGACTTTTCAACAAAGTCTTACACAGAAGCATTTGATGCTATGTTTGAGGTTGTCCGTAAGGAATATGCATTTACTGATGTTGAGGGTAAAGCTCCCGCTTGGGACTCACTATATTCAGAAATTCGCCCACGGGTGGAGCGGGCTGAAAAAAATAAAGATGCGAATGCGTATTATCTCGCTTTACGAGACTTTACATGGGCGTTTCAAGATGGCCATGTAGCTTTAGCAGGTGGACAATACGCCCAACAGGATTTTCAAGCCAAAATCTCAGGTGGGTATGGTTTTGCAATCCGCGAATTTGATGATGGTCGCGTCTTTGCAATCTTTGTGCTGGATGGTGGTCCAGCTCAGGCCGCAGGAATGCAGGTTGGTTCAGAAATTCTTGAATTCAATGGCGAGCCAATTACTGATGCCATTAATCATGCACAATCCTATTCTTTACAGTCTTCTGAGTTTGCCTTACGGTACCAGAAGGCGCGTTATTTATTAACAGCACAGCCTGGAGAGCAAGCTGAAGTTACTTTTAAAAATTCTGATGGGTCAACTCAGAATGTCACATTGGTGGCGATTCCAGAAACACAAAGCTTTAGTCGTACATCAGTATATTTTGGTTCAGATCGTTCTTCTTTGATTCCAGTAGATGCAAAAATAATCTCATCTGGAAATAGTTCGATTGGCTATATTCGTATTAATAGCAATGCTGACGATTTGAATTTGACCATCCGCCTTTTTGAACGAGCTTTGCAGGATTTCACAACCTCCAATGTGGCTGGTGTCATTATCGATATGCGATACGACACAGGCGGAACATTACTGGGTCTAGCTGGCTTCTTAACCAATCAAGAAATTTCCATGGGACAGTTGGAATACTACAGCGATCTCACTGGAAAATTTGAACCGAAGGGCTTACGCGATAAAATTCTTCCGAATCAAAACCAATATCAATTCTATAAAACAGTGTTGCTTGTTGGGCAGGCATGTTTCAGTGCTTGTGAGTTGGAAGCATATGGTTTTAGTCAAGTGCCTGGCATTGTGGTGGTTGGACAAACACCAACAGCAGGGGTGGAGGCAGAAACCGCACGAGGTCAATTTAAGATGCCAGAAGGTTTTGAGTTGACTATCCCAACAGGGCGGATGACTTTGCCAGATGGCAGTCTCTTCCTCGAAGGGCAGGGAGTACAGCCCACATTACGCGTCCCTGTCGACGCTACAACTGCTTATGCCTCCGAAGATGTTGTTCTACAGGCGGGTATTGATGCTGTCCTTAAACCGCTTGGCGCTGGCCTTGCTCCTTCAGGAGCTCCCAAAATCTTATCTACTACTGAGTCCGAAACGGCATTGAAATCTAAGGTTCCATTTTTTGAAGATATCGCTGGTGAGTCTTATGATTCTTCCGCATTTTCAAAACCAGGGACCGTTACATATTCCGTTCCTCTAACGAATACTGACAAAGCTATTTGGTCTTATGTATGGTGCGCTTCAGACAAAGACTTGCTTGCAAAGAACTTTGAAAATATACAACTAAAGTTTGAACTGGATGGAAAACTTGTTTCGCAGGATTTATTCAACTCTTATGACGTTGACGCCAATGGACGCTCTTGTCGTCTGGTTTACGTCGCTTTAGGAGAATGGCCTGCTGGTGAGCATAAGGTGAGTACAACGGCTACTTTTAAATCAAAAATTAATGATGGAAATTCAGATTTCGAAGCTGGAGATTACGTTTTAGAATACACAGTATTTATGAAGCCATAACAGGAAAAAGATACAGGCTCCTATCAGGAGCCTGTATCTTTTAATCTACAAATTTATATTTAATAAGTGCCCATACAGCTTCAAAGGCATCATGTAGTTTAATCTTTTTGCCTTGAGAATAATCTCGTGGGTTGAAGGTGATTGGTACTTCGAAAATTCTATAGTTTCGTTTCAGAATTTTGGCTGTGAATTCAGGTTCAAAATTGAAACTGTTGGCCCGAATGACCATGCCGTTGATTACTTCACGTTTGAAAACTTTATATCCAGTTTCCATGTCTGTGAGAATGGTGTTGTAAAGAATATTGGTCATAAACGTCAGCATACGGTTTGCAACCATATGCCAGAACATGGTCACGCGATGCGCACGCCCCAAAAAACGAGAGCCATAGACAACGTCTGCAAGTCCCTCTTGGATTGGTTTCAATAATTCAGGGAAATCACGTGGGTCATATTCAAGGTCTGCGTCTTGAATCAGCAAAACATCGCCAGTTGCGGCTTGCATGCCTGTACGTACTGCTGCGCCTTTGCCTTTGTTTACTTCGTGCAGGATAACACGGACTGTGTCTTTGCCGTCGAGGCTCTTGAGAACATCCCGTGTGCCATCCTTGGAACCATCGTCTACCACTACAATCTCGCTGACAAGGTTAGTGGCATGAACGCGTTCCAGAATTACTTTTATGCTTTCAACTTCATTGTAAACAGGGATAATCACAGATAGTTTCATCATGTCTCGATTATAAACGAAAAGAAGTATAATTATTTGAAAGCCAGTCTTAGGAATTTGATTTATTTCCAAAGCTGGCTGTTTTTAAAGTATCTCATTGGACGGTGGTTTCATGACGAAGCAAACAGGTTCGATACCTACTCCTGCAGGCGGGTTTTATCCTCCCCAAATTAATAGCCTTGAAGACACAGGTCTTTCGCAACTTTGGTTGCAAGATTTGGTGCTTAAGGTTTTGTATTTTCGTGGATACTTAACTGGTTTTAAAATATCAGAAGAGATTGCACTTCCGCTGGCAGGGGTAACTGACCAATTGCTTGTGGCCTTGAAACAAGATAAGTTAATTGAGGTGAAATCTTCACAAGGTGGTTTGGGCGAAGGTGCATATACATATGGAATCACAAGCGCAGGTATTTTACGTGCTCGTGAAGCCTTGGACCGAAGTCAATATGCTGGCCCAGCTCCAGTTCCATTTGAAGTATATAACGAAGCTATTCGTCGTCAGAAGAGCGGCCGCATGACCGTGACTACTCGTACGATGCGACAAATCCTTTCGCAATTAGTAATTTCTGAGTCGACTTTTCAACGGCTTGGCCCCGCTTTGAATTCAGGTACTTCCATATTCATGTATGGTCCTCCTGGAAATGGAAAGACCAGCATTGCGCGCGCATTTGGTAACCTTGTTTTAAGTCAGAGTATGTATATTCCATTTGCCTTATATTTGGATGGCCAGGTCATCAAAGTGTATGATGCTGTCAGCCATTCGATTGTGTCGGATAGTGACACAGGCGGTGTAGGTGCCACTGGAAATCTGCGTTCGAATGTTAGACGAGATCCAAGATGGGTAAAAATTCGTAGACCCTTTATTGTTGTAGGTGGCGAATTGACTCTTGAAGGCTTGGATTTAGTGTTTGACGATACAACCAAATTTTATGAAGCTCCTTTTCAAGTCAAGGCCAATGGTGGGATTTTGCTCATCGATGACTTTGGTCGTCAACAAGTTCGTCCACGCGATCTTCTTAATCGCTGGATTGTGCCGCTTGAAAACCGTATGGATTATTTACGATTGCATACGGGTCGTAAAGTGGAAGTCCCATTCGATGTGTTAATCGTTTTTTCTACAAACTTGCCGCCCAAAGATCTTGTGGATGAAGCCTTCCTAAGACGTTTGCGTCATAAAATTGAAATTGGTGACCCTACCTATGAAGAGTATCGTGAAATTTTTAGGCGGGTTGCTGCAGACAAACGAGTGGAGTACAGTGATCAAGGCTTGGCTTATTTGTTACAGGAATGGTATCTCAAACGAAATCGTAAATTGAGAGCTTCGCATCCGCGCGATTTGTGCGATCAAATTCTTGATATCTCTTCATACCTTGCTACGCCTCCAGTCATGTCACGTGAGATGATTGATCACGCTGCACGTGCTTATTTTGTTGATATTTAAAACGCATCCCACATCGAAGAAACTTGGCAGCCATGTTTGAAAATTTTCCTCACCCTATCGTTTTAGCCCATCGTGGCGATCTTGCTCATGCTCCAGAGAATACGCTCCCTTCTTTTCAACAAGCCATTCAGAAAGGTGCGGATGGTGTTGAGCTGGATGCAAAACTTACAGCAGATGGACATGTGATTGTCTTCCACGACATGACCGTTGAGCGCACGACAGATGGGAAAGGGCGCATTGCTTCTTTATCCTTGAAAGAACTTCGAGACTTGGATGCAGGAAACTGGTTTGACGCAAAGTTCAAAGGTACAAAAGTTCCTTTGCTTGAGGAAGTTTTTGAAACTGTTGGGAAAGATCGCTTGATTAATATTGAGTTGACCAATTACTCCACTCCACGTGATGGCTTGGTGGATAAAGTTTGTGAATTAATCAAAAAGCATAACAATCAGAAACAAATTATCTTCTCTTCGTTTTTTGCTTCCAATCTCAAACGCGCTAGTCAGTTATTGCCTGAAATTCCACGTGGGTTATTAGCCATGCCTGGGGTGACTGGGATTTGGGCACGGTCATTTGGATTTATGTTTGGCGAATACCAAGCCTTGCATCCTCATATTTCAAGTGTCAGCCGTGAACAGATTCTGCGCGTTCATCGCCTGAATCGACGAGTTCATGTTTGGACTGCGAATTTGCCAGAGGAAGTCACTCGTCTTCGCGATTGGGGAGTCGATGGGATTTTTTCGGATGATCCTCAAACTGCCTTGCAGGCCCTGGGTCGGGGAAGTTAAATTTTTTCGTCTTCAAGAGCAGGCTTCCGTTGGACGCGAAGCGATGTTTTTAAAGTCGAATAAATGTGTTATAAGGGGGCACAATGAAATTTAGAAGATTCATCCTTATTCTAGTTATATTCTCTTTATTGGTCCCTGCTTCGGTACATGCTCAGACGCCAACACCCCCTCCTGAGGTGCAGGCGATTCTGGATTCAATGACTCCTGAAGAGCGGGTGGGACAGCTGTTTCTTGTCTCATTTATGGGTACAGATACAAGTGCAAATTCGCAGATCTATAATTTGATTAATACCTATCATGTCGGTGGGGTTGTTTTACTTTCTAAAAACGATAATTTTGTATCCGCGCCGGATACTGCTATACAAACCCATACATTAATTAAATCGTTGCACGATATTAATTGGGAAGTTTCTGTAAACCCAGCACCTGATATTACTGGGAAGATTGTCCCATCGGTATATGTACCGTTGTTTGTTGGGATTGCTCAAGAAGGAAATGGCTATCCTACCGATCAGCTTTTAAATGGGTTAACGCCGTTGCCAAGCGAAATGGCAATAGGTGCCACTTGGAGTACAGAGTTGGCAACTCGAGTTGGTCAGGTACGTGGACAAGAGTTAGCAGCGCTTGGTTTCAATTTCTATATCGGTCCATCTTTGGATGTGTTAGCTTCGCCAACTACATCTGGAGGCGATCTTGGGACGCGGGTTTTTGGTGGCGATCCTTATTGGGTGGGAGAGATGGGACGCGCGTATGTGTCTGGGCTGCATCTTGGCAGCGATAATCATTTATTGGTTATTGCAAAACATTTCCCTGGGGTGGGTGGGTCAGATCGTTTGCCTGAAGAAGAAGTGTCAACAGTACGAAAATCCCTTGAACAACTCAAGCAAATTGAACTTGCCCCTTTTTTTGCGGTGACAGGAAATGCACTATCTCCTGAATCTACGGCGGATGGCTTATTGGTATCTCATATTCGTTATCAAGGGTTTCAAGGAAATATTCGAGCTACAACGCGTCCCGTCAGTTTTGATTCGCAGGCTCTGGCACAAATACTTGATTTACCTCAATTTTCAACCTGGCGTACCAATGGTGGCTTAATCGTTAGCGATGATTTGGGGACAAAATCTGTTCGTGATTTTTATGTGCAAGGTGGCGACAAATTTTCCGCTCGTAATGTGGCACGTGATGCGTTTCTTGCTGGAAATGATATGTTGTATCTCGGCAATATTCTTTCAGATGATGCTGTAGATACATATTCCACAACAGAACGTATTCTCGATTTCTTTGCCCAAAAATATAAAGAAGATCCAGCCTTTGCTCAGAGGGTGGATGCTTCAGTGATTCGTATTCTGAGTGTGAAATTAAAATTATATGGAAGTTTTGTTCCCTCAAATGTTATCGCCCCATCATCTGGTTTGGACGTTTTGGGAACGTCTGCGAGCGTTAATTTTGATGTGGCTCGAAACGCTGCCACTTTGATTAGCCCGACTCTTCAGGATTTACAGACGGTTCTGCCTGCGCCTCCTCAGGTGAACGATCAAATGGTGTTTCTAACAGATACGGTCAATACAAAGCAATGTTCAACTTGTCCTGAACAACCCGGGCTTGCAGTCGATGCGCTTCAACAAGCTGCTCTTCAGTTATATGGTCCACAAAGTGGAAACTTAACGGCGAATTTCAGGCTTTCCTCTTATTCTCTTCAAAATCTACAATCCATGTTAGATGGATTAAAGCCTCCATTTATTGAAGAAGATATTTCCAAAGCGGCATGGATTGTTATTTCGGTTACAGACGCGAGCCAGGGGCAACCAGCTTTGATTCGAAGATTTATTACGGAGCGTTCGGACTTGTTACGAGATAAACGCGTCATCGTTTTTTCTTTTGATGCACCGTATTATTTTGATGCCACCGATATTTCAAAATTCACTGCTTATTTTGCCTTATATAGCAAACAGCCACAATTTGTGGATGTAGCTGCTCGTCTTTTGTTTCAGGAATTGCCCCCCGTTGGCGCATCTCCAGTATCTATTTCTGGAATTGGATATGACATGATTAACGTCATGGCTCCAGATCCTAACCAGATTATTCCGCTCTTTCTTGACCTTGCGCCTGATCCTGCACAAGCAGGTGCATCCAACACGCCAGAGCCAACTGCGATTCCGCTCTTTCGAATTGGGGATACGATTGCAATTCGTACAGGAGTAATCAAGGATAATAACGGACATCCCGTGCCTGATGGTACTGTCGTGAGATTTTCCATTTTATTGACAGGTGAAGGCGGTGGCATCTTAAAGCAAGTGGATGTAGTTACAACTCAAGGAATCGCACGTTCCTCTTTTGGTTTGGATAAACCTGGATTGCTGGAAATTCAAGTCTCGAGTGAGCCAGCCGTAGTCTCTGAAGTGTTGCAATTGGATGTGTCCCAAACAGGTTCTGTCGCTGTGACGGTGGTTGTCCCTGAACTTACCCAGTCTGTGGAACCAACCCCGGAAGCGGCTCCAGTGGAACAGGCAGAGGGGTATGTTTCAAGCACAGGCGTGCCAAGTTTCTCAGCTTGGTTAATGGCCATGATCTTTATTCTTTTAGGAGTTTGGATCGGGTATTCGGCTGGACTGCGATTAACAAGTCAACGGACTGCTTTGCGCTTGGCATTGGGAATTTCTTTAGGTGGTCTGGCTGCATATAACTATCTTGTTTTTGGGTTATTCGGTATTTCAAACTGGCTGTCTTCAAGCGGCTTTGCAGGCTTGATGTTATTTATTTTCTTAGGAGAGTTGGTAGGCCTGGCAGGTGGGTGGATTTGGTCCAGGAGATAATAGTTTTGTTTTAATAGTACATTCGTCTAGTTTGGCCTCTTGTTAAAGCATGATATGATTTGCAAATTATTAATTGAGGAGGCCAAACGTGGCGGCACAAACCAAGCAAAGCAAAGAAAAACAACCCCCTGTACTTTTTGATAAAACCCAAGCGATTGTTGCCAAATTAAATAAAAAACTTGGTGGTACGTTGGTGACTTATTTCAACAATCCACGTGGCAGTGTTTGCCATGATGACGTGGTGGCGTTGTATGAATTACTCGAAAAAATTGGACACCAAAAAACCATTTATCTTTTTATAAAATCCAGTGGTGGCAATGGTCAGGCTTCTTTGCGTCTGGTAAATCTTCTCAGACAGTATTGTGATGAAGTGGTGGCTGTAGTTCCATTAGAGTGTGCATCGGCTGCAACCATGATTGCGTTGGGCGCAAATGAAATTCACATGGGGCCAATGGCGTACCTTACTTCTGTTGACACGTCTCTTACTCATGCGCTCTCTCCAATCGATCGTGACAATGATCGTGTCAGTGTCAGCTTGGATGAATTGACCCGTGTTGTGAAACTGTGGCAGGCTCAAGGGTCCGATAAGAGCGAGAATCCCTATCAACAATTATTTCAGCATGTTCATCCGCTTGTGATTGGTGCTGTAGATCGCGCAGAATCTTTATCTATTATGCTGTGCAAGGAATTGCTTGCCTATCACATCAAAGATGAGTTGGTTGCAGAAGAGATTGCTGCCACCTTGAATTCAAAATATCCTTCACACGGGTATCCGATTTTGTTTGAAGAAGCAAAACGGATTGGCTTGAAAGTCAGTCGTTTGACCCCTGAAATTAATTCTCTCTTATTGGAATTAAACGAGTTATATAGTGAAATGGGTCAACGTGCCACAACAGATTTTGATGATACTCACGCGCACAGTAACGAAATTTTAAACATCTGGGAATCGGCTGGAGTTTTGGTGCATTACCAACAAGACAAAGACTGGTTCTATCGTACTGAAGAACGGCGCTGGATTTCGCTCAATGACAACAGCAGTTGGCGGCGAATGGAAAAAGTGGGGAATAAGGTTGAGAAGTCTATTCTACACATCGCGTAGCCAAAACCTAGAGGTTTTCTTGTAAACCTGTGCAAAACCTGTGCAATCTGATAGAATTTGATAGTCAAGTTCAGTGAAAATCCGTGTCTGAATAGGCACGGATTTTTTTGATGAAAAGGTGAGATTGCTCAATGGCGAATCAAATTCAACTTAAATTCAACGATCAAGCACCTGATATCGAATTGTTTGATGTCGATGGGAAACCAGTCCACATTTCCAACTTCTGGAAAGACTCGGTCTTGGTGTTAGCGTTTACCCGTCACTTTGGGTGTCCGCAGTGTAAAGAGATGGTAGATCAACTGGTTGAGGCTTATCCTTCCATGCTCCAAAAAGGCCTCAAACTCGTGTTGGTCACACATGCCACTCCTGAAGCTGCCAAAAAATTTAGTGAACAACGTGCCCCAGGGGTTGTTTGCCTCGCTGACCCGGAACGAAAAGCTTATCACGCCTATGGGTTATTTCAAGGCACACTGTGGCAGACTTTGCTTTCTCCACGTATTTGGTCTTCCAATAGGCGTTTGGCTAAAACAAAAGGATATACCCCCGAAGTTCCACCTGCTGGTCAGGATGCATACCAGATGTCTGGTACTTTCATTATTGGGACGGATGGGAGAATTCGGCTTCCTTATTATTATGAGGATATTGCCGATCATCCGCCTGTTGACTTGATTCTGCATGGGGTCATGGGTGCCGACTGGAACAGACCGATTGATATCAAACCATAAACAAGAAAATCTTTCTTTCAAAAAGAAAGAGGAATGAGATAGATGAAAAACATTTTCTTAGCAGTTTATCTTGCAGTAAAAGAAGTGATTCGCAATCGCGGCAGGTTTTTGATGGTTGCGCTGGTCATTGCTTTGATTACAGTATTGGTTCTCTTCATTGCAGCACTTGGAGAAGGACTTTCCAATGCCAACCGTCAATACGTGGCGAACCTTGATGCACAGTTGATCGTCTTTTTGGAGAAATCCGATTACAACATCAGTTCCAGCCGCTTGGAGACAAATACTGTCAAATCAGTTCGTCGCGTGGATGGGGTGGCGGATGCGGGCCCAATATATACATCCACCTCAGAGATTGTTTCCCTGCCAACGCCACAAAAGATTTCTTTCCTTGGGGTGGAAGCTGGCAGGCCAGGCATGCCTCCTTTATTAGATGGCCGTTATTTCCGTGGTGGCGAATCACATGAAGCGGTTATGGATATGAGTGTTGCACAGCGCACAGGTTTAAAAATTGGCGATGAAATTAAGATTCGCTCCACTCAGGGAACCGATGACCAATTCTTTACTTTAAAGATTGTCGGGCTTGTGAGTAAACAAGCTTACTTCTTCCAGCCAACCATCTTTGTTCCTCCTGCAACCTGGGAGTTGATGAGACCGCAATCTGAATCTGACTTAAATAGCAACACACCATACCCAAATGTTGTTGCTGTAAAACTAACAGATCCAACTCAAGTAGATGCCATGAAGATTCGTTTGAAGAACGAAGTCTCTAATATTGATGTGGCAGATATTCAAACAACCATCAATAACATCCCTGGATATACCGCTCAACAAGGGACAGTTCAAACACAGGCTGTCTTCACCTTGCTGATTGGTATTTTAGTCATCGGTGGCTTCTTCCAAATTCAGATATTGCAAAAAGTTCCACAAATTGGTGTATTGAAGGCCATTGGCTCCTCAAATTTTGTGGTGGGTCTTTCGGCCGTGGTTCAAATTATTATTGTGACTGCTATTGGAGTTGGAATTGGGGCAACATTAAATTACCTGTTTTCTTTAGGGTTACCACCTAACATCCCATTGGAATTTAACGGCACCCGTTCGCTAATAGCTATCGCTTTGCTTTTGTTGATTGGCCCGTTGGGTGGAATGGTTTCTATTATTTATGCAGTTCGTATTGAGCCGCTCAAAGCGCTCAGGTTAGGATAGTTGCGCATATGTCATCTGTGGCTCTTGAAGTTCGTGATTTGGTAAAGACCTTTACTCTTGATGGTGTCTCCATCAATGCCGTTGACCATGTTTCTTTTCAGGTCAAATCTGGCGAGTTTGTGGCATTGGTTGGCCCGAGTGGCTCTGGTAAAACAACCATGCTATCCATTTTGGCGGCGTTGTTAACTCCCACTAGCGGACAAGTTTTAATCGATGGTCAGGATTTAGCCAAAATGAATGAACGACAGCGGGTGAAACTTCGCCGCGAAAAAATTGGTTTTACCTTTCAATCCAACAACTTAATCCCATTTCTGTCTGCCCGTGAAAACGTGGAATTTATGTTGCGTTTGAATGGAAAGTTGGATCATGCCAGCCGTATCCGTTCTGATGAATTGCTGGCACGCCTCGGACTCGCCGAGAGGTTGCACAACCTTCCCGCACAAATGTCTGGCGGACAGCAACAGCGCGTGGCGATTGCTCGGGCCTTGATTCATAACCCTGCTGTCGTGTTGGCTGATGAGCCCACTGCTTCCTTGGATACAGAACGCGCCTTTCAAGTGGTGGAAACATTTGCTCATTTGATTCATGAAAATGAACGTGCTGGAATTATCGTTACCCATGATTTGCGTATGTGCCAATATGTTGACCGTGTTTTACAAATGCAAGATGGTAAGTTGGTGCGTGTGTACGAAGATAAAAACGAAATTTTAGATTTGTCGCGCACAACTCATTAATATAAACTTCAATAAAACAAAACTGCCAGCACTAGGCTGGCAGTTTTGTTTTTAATTTTTATGGAAAAAGGCGTCTAAAACGGGATCGAAATTTTCAGGGATATCTGCATTCCATGCTCCGCCATCCACATGGTCACCTGTGGGGTTGCCGCTTTCATCCAACCTGTAATAAATTGGAATCGCTTGGAAGTTGAACACGTTGCCATCTCCCCAACCCCATTCATCTACATCTGCACGGATTAAGTAAATTCCAGTAAAGGCTTTGATGGTGAGAGGGTCTTTTGCTTCAAGGCTGGCGTTGATAGCCTGACATGGTGGACACCATGTTGCATCAAATTCGATGAATGGAGAGAGACTCAATTCTTTTGCCTTTTGTGTTTCAAATGATAATTGGGAGGCAAGGTCGCCATTTGCTATGTTAATTCTAACGATGGCAAATGGGGTTTCTGGGTTTGGCGTATTTGTCAGTTGAGATTCTGTTCCTTGAGTAGCGGCAACTGTCGGCGGTGTGGGAGGTGTTGTACTTTGTCCAGTTTGTGGAAACAAAAAATTGCAGGCGAAAATTGCGGGAAGGATTAATATCAACCATTGTTTTTTATGCATAGCCCCTCGACTTATAGTTTTGGTAATTTGATTGTGATGGCTTTGTCTTGCACGGGAGCACGACAGCCTTGTTGATTACAAGCCATATAAGTAATGGAAATCGTTTCAAGTGTTCCGCTTTTTTCTGCTGGGAACGAGATTGGTAGACTCAGCGTGATGGGTCCCTCTGGATAAACCAGAAGTCCTTGAGGACCATAGGCAAGAGGCTGTGAAGATGCACTTTCGGTTAATTCGCCAGTTGCTTGAATCGATGAGGAATTTGGAATTTCCAACAAAGCGGGTCTGCCAAGGCCATCGAATCCGTTCTTGGGGAGATCCTTGCTGTACAAATGGAGGCTTGGTTCTGTGGGAGTGAAAGTTGCCATTAAGTACAGTTGGTCACTTGCATCTCTTTTCATGGAAATGGTTACTTCGACGCTGTTCTCAGTGGATTTTGCAAGTTCCAAAGTTTCATTAGAGTGGATGGTTGATTGGCAACCCGTAGTTTGCAAGGTAATCAGCAATATAAAAAGGATATAGAAATACTTTTTCATAGTTTGAAAGTATACATTGTTTTTGTAATGACGAAATTATCAAATCACCGACAATAAAATAAGGCTGCAAATTTTATTCTATTGATTCAATATTTTTTGAATTTCTTCTGCGTCATTATATGCGTGACTTTTTTGGAATAATTCCAAAGCTTTCTGTAAACTGGTATGGCGCTGTTCGTTTGCTGAACGTTTGCCAATCTCACGTAAGGCAATTGCTTCATCCCAAGGCATGGCAAGTTTTTGCGCTGCATAGGCGCTGGCTTCCCAGTTTTTGAGAGCCGCTGTTTTATTTCCTTCAATCCAATTTTTCCAAGCTTGATAATACAAAAGGGAAGGTTCGCCGATGAGGAATGTGCGGTTGTATTTTTTAAATAACTTGAGCAAGGTTGAAGCGGTATTTTTTATTTCCTTTGTGGTGTTCCAGCCAGGAACGCTAAAGGTTTTTCCTTGTTCCCAGGCTTCAAAAGTAACATCTGCAACCATGCGATATCCCATGAGGAGAGAATACACTTGTGGTGGCAGCGAGATTAGAATTTTCAGCGCAGCGGCACTGTTTCGAATGGCTTCGCTTTCATTTCCCAACTTCCAGTTTGATTTGGCTCGAATACCTTTTAAGTGCGCTACATTAATCGGTGTGTTATCTAAGGATTCACCCTCTTTGACAAGTTCTCGAGCTTGCTCAAATTCTCTGTGGAGCAAATGAAGGAATGCAATGCCGTACGTTGCCCAAGTTAATTGCAGATGATTTCCTGTTCGGTTGGATTGCTTAAGTAGATTGTTGTAGTGCTTTTGAGACGCTTCAAAATCACCACCTCGATAGTATTCCAAACCACCCAGCAAGATTTCTGTATTGCCTTCAAGGCCGTTGTCATATGCACGCGAGGCGTTTTCATTGGCTTTGAGCAAAGCTGAACGTGCTTCATCCCATTGAGCAACCCCCAGTTGATAACTTCCAACGGCTAAATAGCTCCATAATTGCGAGCGTAAATCGTCCACTTGAGCAGAGGCTTTCAAGGCTTTTTCTGCATAATGCTGAGCCAATGTGTGATTGGGGATGAACCCAAGAATGGCACTATTCGACCCCAGCGCCCACACCCGAGCAGGTGACATGCTGCCGCCTCGCTCTGATAAATTCAATCCACGTAGCACATGATAGACCATGGCCAAAGTGTCGAGTTTTATATAATCAATATAAGCAAGATGTGTAAAGTTTTGAGCCGCTTCTTGTAATTCCTCATCTTTATTACTTAATCGACCGATGAAATAATTTGGAAAACGGCGATGCAAACTTTGAATAAAGTATTGGCGCAACGCCCCGGTGATCATAGTGAGGGGAGTGACGGCGTCAGGTCGTTTGAGGATGCTGGCGGCTTTACGGAAGCTGATGCGCGCTTCTTCCATTTGCCCCAACCCCATCTGCGCTTCACCCATGAACCGATACCAGCTTGCGCGTTTTACGATGGGAAGCGTCTCACCTTTGAGAGCTTCCGCTTTTTCGATGGTTTGTGTAAAGAATTGAATCGCTTCTTTATAAGCTCCATTGCGATAGGCCATTTCTCCAGCCTTCTCCAAATATTCAATGGCTTTCTGGGGAACATCGGCTTGTTTCCAATGGTGAGCTAGAACAGGATAGTAAGTGACTAGGTCTCGCATGAACGAGCCTTCATACCATTCGGCTATGGCGCGGTGAAGCGAACGTCTTTGTGAGAAGAGTAAAAGGTTGTAGGCTACTTCCTGGGTAATGATATGTTTAAATAAATAAGATGCTTCTGGGTCTGGAGTATCAAGAATAGTCAATTCCTGCTTTTCCAGATTGGATAAATATTCTGGCAAAGCTGCCAGCTCGGTTTTGATGGGATAGATTGCAGATAATTCTTGAACCGCAAAGACTCTACCGATGACCGAGGCGACTTTTAGAGTCAGTTGATGTTCTGGCTGCATCTTGTCAATGCGGCTGGTGATGACCCCTTCGAGAGAGCCTGGCAGGTTGAGATCATCCAAATTGCCTGCGTTGGATGTGATGCGACATTCATTGTTTTTGATTTCAATAAAGCCACCATCTCGCAAGGCGTAGGCAAGCTCTTCGCTATAGAATGGATGGCCTTCCGCTTTGTTTTTGATGAAGCGAATTAATTCGTTGGGAAGTTTCTCGACATTCAGTCGCTGACATAACAAAGTTTCAATATCAACATCGCCTAATGGAATTAAATCCAGAAAACGTGTGTTGGGCTTGCTTCTTAATTGAGTGTATTCAAAGGGTGGATTGTTTCCCATTGGACGGTTGGTGAGCACAATCAACAAAGGGGAAACTTTTTGCGATACAAGATTTAATAACGACCAGGAACTTGCATCCAGCCAATGTACATCTTCCACGATTAAGACGGTGGGAGTTTCTTCAGCAATTTGATTTAATCGATTAATGATTAATTGCTGCATCACGCCAGCGCGAGCATCACCGCTAATGTCCTTGGTGCTTTCATTGTCTGGGATTACAAAAGGAAGAACAGCGCTAAGGAGTGGGGCATATTCTTTTAATTCAGCATTTTCTTCGAGCATCTTTTCGAAGGAATGTTTTTGTTCAGAAATACTATCAAGGTCCTTTAAATTAAAAATACGGGTCGAGATATCTTTCCATACATGATAGGGTGTGTTTTGTTCAATGGCTTCGCTCAGGCCAAGCAAAATGTTGATGTGCATGGCATCGGCTTGACGAAAAATCTCATCGACCAAACGAGATTTTCCAAGCCCTGCTTCTCCCTCAATTACAACCACTCTACTTTCTTTTGTAATTAAGGCACGTAACGCCTCAGCCAGAGCAAATCTTTCGGTCTCTCGTCCGATCATATCTGTCAGTGACACTTGCCCCGTGCCCTTGGTGTGGCGTGTCTTGGGTACAAAGGCAGGCACAGGTTGTGATTTTCCACGAATAGAAATTGGGTCAATGGCAGTGAAATCTACGCGGCTTTTGGCGGCTTCGTAAGTCACTTGGTCGCATAAAATTGAAGCGCCTTCTCCATCAGCGACTACCAATCCGTTGCCCGCGGCATACATCAAGCGTGCCGCCAGGTTTACGGCATCTCCGTTGATGGTGTATTCTCTGCGGTTGTCATTGCCAATCACGCCGCAAAAGATGCGCCCGGTAGCAATGCCAATAAAACTGGTGTACCCAAGTTCTGAAATACTCTTCTTAATATCTTGTGCTGCTAAAACACCGCGCAGTGGATCATCTTCATGTGAAAATGGTGGCAGCCCAAAAGCCGCAAGTAATGAAACCCCTTTTTCATCTACTGCAATTTTATTGACACTGCCCTCATAACGATAAATTGAGCTTTGTAAAATCTGTGCCAGTTTTTGTGCGATTTCAGGGTCGGTCCCACGTGTCATTTCTGGAATATTAATAAATAAGCTTGTGATGCGACGTAATTCCGCCAGCCAATCAGATTGCCCTGCATCAATTCTTCTGGCAATTGCTCCTGGGATATAAGACCGCAAAGCTGGGATACTGTTTTCTTTAAGATGAAAAGAACGAACCGCCTCTTTTGGAACTTGTGAGTTGATTCTAGTCAAGAGCATGTTCTCATCTTGAGTGGATACACCAGTTGCATGTGACTTAAGATATTGCCATGCTGCACCTGATACCATAATTTGCCCAGGACGCAGATTTTTTTGCGCTTTCCCAATTTGGTCAAGCGCGTCTCCTGTGATAACCATTTCCCAACGGTTGAACACACCGCCCAACCCAGTCAATGCAATTTGACCTGCTCCCAGCGCGATGCGTGTTGAAAGGGTGCGATCTCCAACTTGGAAATTTTCAAGTTCTTTACTGGCTTCCACCGCAGTTTGGGCAGCGAGCAGGCTGGCTTTTTCAAGGTTTTCATATTGCCAGATGACGAGCAGACCATCACCAGCAAATTTAATGATGTCCCCGCCATAGCTTTTGATGATGTCAATCCACTTCCCGTAGAAGTTATTGAGAATGGCAGAAATATCCTCTGCACCAGAAGGACCGAGGGCGGCAAATTTCTCAGTAAGCGCAGTGAATCCAGAAATATCCACAAACAACACAGCCGCCAAATAATTTTCTACAAAAGGCTTATTAGGTGGCGTTGGGTCGTTTACGATACGGCTTTGTAATACATCAGGAATGTAGCTTTTGAGTGTGTTGATCAGGGATAAAGCCATGAATAAAACCTTTAGCGGTATTCCTTGGTAATTATATCTCACCCCAAAGAGAAAGCCCTCAAAGAGATAGTATCTTTGAAGGCTCCCTTGGAATTTACAGTGATTGATGTTTAACTTTCTGTAGGCCTTGCAGTTTGCGCTTCTTCTTTGACCTTGGGCTTGCTCCTGCTATTAATAAATATCACCGACCCGATGATGATGGCAGTTGCTACCCAAATGCGTGGTTCCAAGGGCTCACTGGCCAGCCAGAATCCAAGCAAGACGGCCACAATGGGGTTGACATATGCATACGTAGCCACTAATGATATGGGAGCATTTTGTAACAACCATGTGAAGGAACCAAAGCCAATAATTGAGCCAATAGTGATGAGATACGTTAATCCATAAAGAGAACGCATTGAAACTGCGGCGGGATTCCAGCCATGTAGTTCACCTGTAAGCAGGGAGACGATAAATAGGCTCATGCTTCCACAGAGCATCTGCGCCCCCGTTGACATTAACGAAGCCTTGGGCAAATCTGCTAATTTGCTGTAGACCGAGCCTGATGCCCAGAGGACACAAGCGCAAAGCAGGGCAATCACCCCAAATGGATTTAATGTCAGCCCGCTGCCTGAAAGTTCGCTTGGCCCAACCAAAATGAAAATCCCTGTGAATCCGATGATTAACCCAAGAATCGTTTGCCAGGTGGGTTTGATTCCATTGGGGCGAATGGCTTCTGCAATGACCATGAACATCGGCATGGACCCAATGATTAACGCAGCAATGCCTGATGGAATAGTTTGCTCTGCCCATGCCACCAGTCCGTTGCCGCCAAGCAAAAGCAAAGTACCGATAATAGCTGTAGAAATCCATTGTTTGCGGGTGGGCATCTCGGCGCCAGCGGCTCGTTGCCAAATGACGAGAATCAAGCCTGAGATGAGAAAACGAACTCCCGCATGAAAGAAGGGCGGGATGGTTTCAATAGCGACCTTGATTCCCAAATAGGTAGAGCCCCAGACAATGTAAAGCGCAATTAATGCCAACCAAATTTTTGTTTTCATATTTTCCTTATCAAACAGTTTATTTTGTATCTATTTCATCACTTGGAAAAAATCATCGTGTTGAAGAATTTCCCTTGCGAGAATTGCTTTCTTGCGAGCCGATCCGTATAAATAATTTCCGAACTCGCCACTTTTTCGAATCACGCGGTGACATGGAATCAAGTAAGCGATGGGATTATGTCCAACGGCAGTGCCGACCGCTCGTAAGGCGGTGGGCTTGCCAATTTGTGCGGCGATATGTTCATAGGTGGTGAGTGCCCCTGTAGGAATGCTGAGCAGGGCTTCCCAAACTTTAATTTGGAAATTTGTCCCGCGCAGATGAATCTTGAGAGGCGAATCAGTTTTCAGATTGGAAAAGATGCGAGTGACCAAAGGTGCTGTCGATTGATAATCTTCGGTCATCCTGGCTTGATTCCAATCTGCGACCAAATGGTCAATGGCTTGACCTTCACGGCCATCCACAAAGCTGAGATTGCAAATGCCGCGTTCGGTGGTGGCGATTAAACATTTGCCAAAGGGGGTGGGATGAATTCCATAATGAATGGTCAAGCCTGCACCATTGGATTTGTATTCTCCAGGGGTTACTGCTTCAGTGGTGACGAAAAGATCATGTAAGCGTCCCAAGCTTGAAAGTCCGATTTGATGCGTGGTATCCAATAAATTTTCAGACTTGTTGAGTAACTCTTTGGCGTGTTCCTTGGTAAGGAATTGCATAAAACGTTTTGGGCTGATACCTGTCCAACTGGTGAAGAGGCGCTGAAAATGATATTCGCTCAGGCCGACCGCGGCTGCAATCTCTTCCAGCTCAGGTTGGCGTTGAACGTTAGTCTCAATATATTGAATGGCTTGTTCGATCAATTTGTAATGTTGGGAAATTTCGGTAGAGGGTTCCATATCAATCTCCTTTTGATGATGAAGATTGTATTTGGCAGTAGGGTTTCAGACGACCCGATTCTTGCTCAATCTACGAGGGTATTAAATAAAACACCCCGCTTATGCCGTGTATCACCAGGTTTTGAACCTGCATAAGCAGGTGGGTCCCTACTCAGAAACGCCGCCTTGGCTCAGGCCTATCGCGTTATTTCTATCAAGTTAAGGACCCTTTTAATAGGTATTGGCTCAAAACGTGGAGGCAATATCACGAACACAGCAGGGCTGTGAGTTTTATACCATAATCCAATGGGCAAGGGTAGAGATAGATTAAATACAGGGTTGTGCGATTGGGAAATATCCGATTGATTTTCTAAAAGTTTTGTGCTACGCTAAAATGGATTTAAACCTTACCCTTATTACGGAGGAAAACATGGCAACTGTTCCAGGAATTGATGTTTCTTATTGGGATGCAGGCATAGATTGGCCCAAAGTGCGCGCCACAGGTCAGCGCTTTATGATTGCCAAAGCGACAGAAGGAATTACCTATAAAGACCAAACCTTCCCAGGAAATTGGTCTGGGGCAAAGCCTGCTGGACTTTTGCGTGGGGCCTATCATTTCTTCCGCTGTAATGTGGATGCGAAGAAACAAGCTGATTATTTTATTGATTATGTTCGTGCTACAAAAGACGATGGCGAACTGCCGCCCGTGTTAGACCTTGAAACCAATGATGGGATGACCAAGGATAAAATCGTTCCTGCGGTCAAAGTGTGGCTGGATCGTGTGGAGGCGGCTTTTGGAAAGAAGCCCATCATTTATTCAGGACAATATTTTCTTCAGGATTATTTTTCAGTTGCAGGTGGTGGACCTCCCACTTGGGCAAAGGATTATCCATTGTGGTTGGCTCAATATCCTACCGCTTATCAAGAGGGCATGCAGCCAACCCTTCCGCGTGGTTGGTTTGCGTGGACGATTTGGCAGTATACCGATAAAGGCGTGGTCAACGGAATCAATGCAAAGGTGGATATGAATCTTTTCAATGGCACGTTGGAAGATTTGTATAAATTTGCTGGTGCGAAGATTCCTGATCAAACCCCAAAGACCTATACCATCAAGAAGGGTGATACCTTTGAATCAATTGCCAACGATTACGGTGTGACAGTGCGTGAGTTGGCAGCGGCTAATTTGCAACTGCTTGTGACAGGAGACAAATTGACCATCCCTGTTGCAATCGCCATTCCTCAAGAGCGCGCTTCTACCGTGACGACAACTAGCTCAGGCGGTTCTGGGACATCTTCTGCTCCGACACGCACGTATACAGTCAAGGCAGGAGATACGCTTTCTCTCATCGCTGTCAAACATAGCACGACAGTTGCTGCGATTGCTTCAGCCAACAATATCACCAATATCAATAGCATCAAAGTGGGACAGGTGTTGGCCATCCCGTAATTGTTGAAAACAAAAAGACCTGACAGGTTTTCTAAACCTGTCAGGTCTTTTTTATTTTTACGGGTAAATTCTTTTAATCGTACGTGGGAAGGGGATCGCTTCGCGAATATGTTCGATGCCACAAATCCAGGAGGTGACGCGTTCGGTGCCCATGCCGAAGCCAGAGTGTGGAACGGAACCGTATTTGCGGAGTTCCAGATACCATTTGAAGGCATCTTCGGGAAGTTCTTCTTTGCGGATGCGGTCCAGCAATTTGTCGGGGTCGCTCATGCGTTCGGAGCCGCCGCAAATTTCGCCGTAGCCTTCTGGCGCGAGCAAATCCACAGACTTGCAGACTTCAGGACGGCCTGGCCAGGGTTCCATATAAAATGCTTTGACCGCGCTTGGGTAGCCATATACAAAGACAGGCTTAGCATATAATTTGGTGATCTCAGTTTCGTGCGGTGCACCGAAATCCATGCCCCATTCAAACTTGAGCAGTTCTTTTCTTTCGGGGTCGGTTTCTTTTTCGTACAGGTCGATCAAATATTTTGCCGCATCATCATACGACATGCGTGGGAAGGGACCCACCACGTTTTGTAATTTGGAAATGTCGCGGCCAAGGAATTTCAACTCGGCGGGGCAATCTCTGAGCACAGATTGAACGATGTGAGTGATGAGGCCTTCTTCCACTTCCATCAGCCCATCCAAATCGCAGAAAGCAATTTCGGGTTCGAGCATCCAGAATTCGGTTAAGTGACGACGCGTCTTTGACTTCTCTGCGCGGAAGGTGGGACCGTAACAGTAGACTTTTCCAAACGCGAAAATATTCGCTTCGTTATACAGTTGACCTGTTTGCGCCAAATAGGCAAAGCCTTCGTCGAAGTAGGGAGTCTCAAAGAGCGTGGTGGTGCCTTCGGCGGCGGCGGGGGTGAGGATAGGGGTGTCGAGGTTGAAGAAGCCCTGACCATCCAAATACTCGCGCACTGCCGACATGACCCGCACGCGCACGCGCAAAATTGCCCATTGGCTTTGCATACGAATCCACAGGTGACGATTGTCGAGCGCAAAATCGACGCCGTGGTCTTTGAGTCCCATCGGGTAATCGAGGTCTGCAGCTTGGACGACCTGCAAATCTTTGATGCCGACTTCGAATCCGCCGGGGATGCCAGGGGCACGTTTGTCTTCACGCACAGAGCCTGTGATGATGACTGAGGATTCCTGTGGCAGGTGGGTGATGACCTCGAATAGCTCGGGAGTGACATCGCCTTTAAAGGCCACGCACTGGATGAATCCCGACCCGTCGCGAACCAGCAAAAAGGCCAGCTTGCCCTTATCGGTACGGTTGTACACCCAACCCTTGAGAATGACATCTTGCCCTACGTAGTTTGATATTTTTGAAACGCTGATATGGTCAGCCATGAAATGAGTCCTTTAATTCGTTGATTGTTCCAATTATAGCAGAATCGTATTCCTTCTCTTGCATATAATTTCTCTCAGTTATACTCTCTTTAAAGATTGATTTCTATAAATAAGAAAGAGGAAATCCCATGTCGACCCGTTATAAAATTCGTCAAAACCTGATCTCCATCGGAGATGATTTTTGGATTGAAAATGCCGAGGGCAAGAAAGTCTTCAAGGTGGATGGCAAAGTATTGCGCATCCGCAAGACCTTGGTCTTTGAAGATGCCAAAGGCACAAAACTGGCACAGATTCAAGAGCGCCTGCTCACCATCCGCGATACGATGGTGATTGATGATGCAGACGGCAAAGAGATGGCCGTCATCAAAAAGGCGCTCATCTCCCCCCTGCGCGATCGCTGGACGGTCAAGGTCAAGAACGGGGAAGATTTGGATGTGCAGGGCAGTATTCTTGATCACGAGTATACGGTCAAGGCCGGGCGGAAGAAGGTCGCTGAAGTCTCCAAGAAGTGGTTCAGCTTTACAGATACCTACGGCGTTGAAATTGACCCAGGTCAAAACGACATACTGATTCTGGCGGTCGCCATCGCCATTGATATGATGGCGCACCCCGATGAGAAAAAAGAAAAGAAGAAAAAAGAGAAAGACGAATAGCGCATCAAAAAGAGAGTCTCCTATTGGAGACTCTCTTTTGTTTAGGTTGGATTTTTGTAAACTGAAGTAATTACTTTCCATCATAAATGAAAAATTGATGTCGCCCAGCATTTTTGGCTTGGTAAAGTGCTTGATCTGCCAGTTCGAGCAATGCATCTAAATTTTTTTCAGCGCTTTGAGCTAGCTCTGCAATTCCCATACTTGCCGTGATGTGGATGTGACCTTTTTTTGTTGAGACCGTTTGGATTTTTAGTTTTTCGAGAATTCGTTCAGCGATCAGCCTCGCATGTTCACGTGTGCTTCCTGGCAGGATGATTGCAAACTCATCGCCTCCATATCTTCCAATCATTTCACCCTGCCGCAGACTTTCTTGTAACACTCGGGTCATTTCAATCAAAGCTTGGTCTCCGATGGCGTGGCCGTACGTATCGTTCACCTGTTTAAAGTGGTCGAGATCAAGCAAGATGGCAGAAAGCGAATGACCCGTCTGAGTTGTACGAAGCACTTCTTTTTCACCGAGGTTGAAAAACTCACGTCGATTTAGCACTCCCGTTAGGGAATCAATTCCTGCCAGTTTCGCCAAGGCTTCCTGTGCAAACTTTCTTTCTTCGATCTCGCGTTTCAATTCAATATTCTTTAAATACTGGATGTTCGCATCCTTCTTTGCCGTCTCAACCTGATGGCTGACTTGAAGCCCCATGAGGCGTTTCGACATACTTTCATTGAACACAGATTCTTTTAGAGAATGAAAATGTTTATGATGTTTCAACGCAGTTTCAAAATCTTTTT